>JAYMNP010000001.1:1251666-1877500 GCA_036941025.1 Lachnospiraceae bacterium JLR.KK002 | reverse complement strand
TGTTTACAAGCTGTGGGACCGCGGAAGCGGAACCGCGTACTTTTTGTAGAACGGTCCGGCGAGTTGCGCTGTCCGGCGAGGTTAAGCACTGAAGGTGCGGAGCCGCAGGGAAACCGGGTCTTAAAAGGGCCACAGTCAGACAGCGCAGACCCGAAACCGGGTGATCTATCCATGTCCAGGCTGAAGCTTCTGTAAGAGGGAGTGGAGGGCCGAACGCACATCCGTTGAAAAGGGTGGCGATGAGGTGTGGATAGGGGAGAAATTCCAATCGAACCCGGAGATAGCTGGTTCTCCTCGAAATAGCTTTAGGGCTAGCCTCATGAGAGTCTTGCGGAGGTAGAGCACTGAATTTCCTAGGGGGCGTCAAAGCTTACCGAAGAATATCAAACTCCGAATGCCGTAAAGATGGTTCATGGGAGTCAGACTGTACGAGATAAGTTGGACAGTCAAAAGGGAAAGAGCCCGGACCGCCGGCTAAGGCCCCCAAGTGCGTGTTAAGTGGGAAAGGATGTGGGATTTCAAAGACAACCAGGATGTTGGCTCAGAAGCAGCCATGCATTCAAAGAGTGCGTAACAGCTCACTGGTCGAGAGGTCCTGCGCCGAAAATGTCCGGGGCTGAAACACGCCGCCGAAGCCGCGGGATGTAGTAATACATCGGTAGAGGAGCATTGCCGCCACGAAGAAGCAGTACCGGAAGGAGCTGTGGAGAGGCGGGAAGAGAGAATGCCGGAATGAGTAGCGAGAGGAAGGTGGGAATCCTTCCGGCCGAATATCCAAGGATTCCAGGGTAAAGCTGATCTGCCCTGGGGAAGTCGGGACCTAAGGCGAGGCCGAAAGGCGTAGCCGATGGACAACAGGTTGATATTCCTGTACTGCGGGATAACAGAACTGTGGGGACGTATGCGGGAAGCATGAGCCGGGAACGGAAAGCCCGGTGCAAGCAGAAGAGGTGGCGGGGAGGCAAATCCCCCCGTTAAGCCGAAGCTGTGATGCGGAGCGAAAGAAAGTAGCGAAGCATGTGGAGCGCGTACCGGGAAAAGCCGCTATTGTTTATCCTGTACCCGTACCGTAAACCGACACAGGTGGATGGGGAGAGAATCCCAAGGCCGACGGGAGAAGCATTGTCAAGGAACTCGGCAAAATGGCCCCGTAACTTCGGGAGAAGGGGTGCCTGCGGAAGCAGGCCGCAGAGAAAAGGCTCAGGCAACTGTTTAGCAAAAACACAGGTCTATGCAAAACCGGAAGGTGAAGTATATGGGCTGACGCCTGCCCGGTGCCGGAAGGTTAAGAGGAGGGGTTAGTATTTGCGGTGCCCTTCAGGGTATCGCGGTGCGAAGCTCTGAATCCAAGCCCCGGTAAACGGCGGCCGTAACTATAACGGTCCTAAGGTAGCGAAATTCCTTGTCGGGTAAGTTCCGACCCGCACGAAAGGCGTAATGATCTGAGCACTGTCTCGACAATGCACCCGGTGAAATTGAAATGCCAGTGAAGATGCTGGCTACCCGCGCCAGGACGGAAAGACCCCATGGAGCTTTACTCCAGTCTGGTACTGGGATCTGGTGCTGCATGTACAGGATAGGTGGGAGGCTAAGAAGCAAGGGCGCCAGCCCATGCGGAGCCGCTGTTGGGATACCACCCCTGCAGTACCGGGTTTCTAACCAGCCGCCGTAAGCCGGCGGTGGGACAATGCCAGGCGGGGAGTTTGACTGGGGCGGTCGCCTCCGAAAGGGTATCGGAGGCGCTCAAAGGTTCCCTCAGGATGGACGGAAACCATCTGGAGAGTGCAAAGGCAGAAGGGAGCCTGACTGCGACACCGACGGGTGGGGCAGGTACGAAAGTAGGACTTAGTGATCCGGTGGCAGAACGTGGGATTGCCATCGCTCAACGGATAAAAGCTACCCTGGGGATAACAGGCTTATCACTCCCAAGAGTTCACATCGACGGAGTGGTTTGGCACCTCGATGTCGGCTCATCGCATCCTGGGGCTGCAGCAGGTCCCAAGGGTTGGGCTGTTCGCCCATTAAAGCGGTACGCGAGCTGGGTTCAGAACGTCGTGAGACAGTTCGGTCCCTATCCGGCGCGGGCGAAGGAGATCTGAGAGGAGCTGTCCCCAGTACGAGAGGACCGGGATGGACGGACCACTGGTGCATCTGTTGGCACGCCAGTGCCATGGCAGGGTAGCCAAGTCCGGACGGGATAAACGCTGAAGGCATCTAAGCGTGAAGCCCCCCTCAAGATGAGATGTCCCATTCGAAAGAAGTAAGACCCCTTGGAGAGTACGAGGTAGATAGGGCAGGAGTGGAAGTGCAGCAATGGATGGAGCTGACTGCTACTAATCGGTCGAGGGCTTGACCAGAGGAAGAAAGAAGGAAGAAGATGTAAGACGGGAAGAAGAGATGTAAGGGCTGTAGGCTGTATGGGTTTTTCAGGGTACAGAAAATATATTGACAAAAGCAGGATGTTCCACGTATAATAATTGTTACGTGGAATATTATATAGATACAGGGGAATCATACAGCGGCAGTATCGCGGTCTCCAAAACCGTTCACGGGGGTTCGAATCCCTCTTCCCCTGCTTTAGAAGTCTGTGTCAGTTAATAGAATATGACTGACAGCAGACTTATTTTTTTATTCTATAGGAAGGACTGTGTTACTGTGAAGTGTTAAATCGTATAGCTTTCCTGTTTCTGCCTGAATATTTCAGGATTTATCACATTATTTCTTTTCAGTAATATACTATTCATATAAAGACAGGAGTGTAAAGGTATTGTTATGGAGGAAAGGAAAAATGTGATAAAAAATACCTGTGATTTCGCAGGTATCAGGCCGATTATGATGGATTTACCCTGGCCGGAGATTCAGGTCAGGGCGCAGAATCAGATTTATGCAAATCTGCTGAGTGTTGATTACTGTGGAGCCACATCTGAAATGTCGGCGATTACCCAGTATATCAACAATGAAAATCGGTTATCCTGCGGAAACTGCCCTCTGGCCAGAACCGTTCTTGGAATTGCCATGGCAGAAATGATGCATTTGCAGAAACTGGGCGAACTGATTTTTCTTCTGGGGGGAACTGTGGATTTTGTTGCCCGGCAGCCCAATGGCAGGAATGTTATGTGGACGCCGGGATATCTGAACATACCGGAAAACGGCAGGAAAATGCTTCTGGCTGATATTGAAGCGGAAAAGTCAGCCATTAATCAGTACAGAATGCATATAAAGGTCATCAATGACGATTGTGTCAACAGAGTTCTGGAGCGTATCATCAAAGATGAAGAATACCATATTATGATTTTACAGAATTTGCTGAAAGAATAAATGGTTTTCTGTCAGTTTTTGTAATAGAAAACTGCAAGCTGGGTCCGGTCCCGCAGGCCCAGCTTCTCCAGAATGGAGCTCAGATAATTCCGCACGGTTCCCTCACTCAGGCAGAGCTGTCCGGCAATTTCCCGGTTGCTGCAGCCCTGAGCCACCAGCTCAATAATTTCCAGTTCTTTGTCGGTAATTCCTTTTGCAGCGTAATTATAAGGAGCAGATTCCAATCCGGAAATGAAATCAGGAAGACGGGTTACGATTTCATTTCCGAACACGTTCTGGCCTTTTACCACTGCTTTCAGAGAGGGCAGAAGGCTTTCAAAATCCTGTTTCAGGATATATCCCTTTGCACCCAGTTTTAATGACCGGACGATATATTCATCATCCAGAAACGTGGTCAGAAACAAAATTTTTGCCTCCGGATCACGTTTCAGAATCACTTCTGCGGCTTCAAGGCCGGTCATTTCATCCATGCGGATATCCATAAGCAATACCTGCGGATGGTATTTTTCGTAGAGGGTTACCGCCTCCCGGCCATTATTTCCAATTTCCAGTACCTGAATTTCTCCGGAGGCTTCCAGAATGGTTTTCAGGGACAGAGAAACAAACGGGTCGTCATCTACAATGATAATATTCATGCGAAATCCCTTTCTTTCTATACTTTCAATTATGTTACTATCCGCGGGGCAGAGAAACAAAAATCCGAAATCCGTTTTCAGTGGAAATGGATATATTTCCGTTCAGAGTGTTTACCCGCTCCTGCATATTTGAGATACCAATACCGGAACTGCCAGTTCTGGCATTGGTGCCGTTATCCTTTATCATAAGCTGGTACAGGCTTGGATGTTCCCGCAGTACAATGGAAATTTCCCTGCCGTTGCTGTGCCGGGCAGTATTGGACAATGCCTCTTTGATAACCGAAATAAAGCAGTATTTTACCGGAGCGGGAATGTAGGGGCCCATATCATAGTTCAGGCTGATCTGATAATCAGGGAAATCGGAAATCAGTCCGGAGACAGAGGCTTCCAGGTCAATGGAATCGTCGTGGAGGTCATGGACGCTTTCCCGCACAGAGGTCATGGTCAGTGACAGGGTATTGCCCAGTTCTTTCAGCGGCTCCTTCAGATTTTCCTGATGATTGATGGCAGACAGAGCGCCGGACTGAAGAATGGAGCGGGAAAGCATATGTCCCACATTATCATGAATTTCTCTGGCAATCCGATTGCGTTCCTTTAAAGTGGCAATGTGTATTTCATGATTCTGCTTTTCAATCAGGTCCCGGTTCTTCTGCCGGAGCAGCAGATGGTATTCCGTAGAAGAATCCCGCAGCAGGCGGAATTCCCGCTCCAGTTCCAGAAGTCTGGCAGTTTTGCGGGCCATGAACCATGCAATCAGAAACAGAAGGAGGGTTGCCCAGGGAAGTATGGCAGGTTCCTTCCGGAAAGAGAGAAAAGGAAGCAGCCCGGCGGTAAAAATTACTGGTATACGGTTCAGGGATACTGCCAGTTCGTAAAAAAGGAGCGGCAGGAAACAGCCAAAAGCGGGATATATCAGACTGAGGCTTCCCAGAACCATCCAAAGCAGCACCAGCAGAACGCGGAAATGTGCCGGGAGCTGTGAGAGGGACAGGCAGTCCAAATTGCAGAAACTGCAGAGGCAGATAAAACTTATGGCAGTCAGCAGCGCCAGTATGGATGACAGGCGTTCCAGGGGCCACTGGAACCTGAGAAGCAGAGTGCAGCCGGTCAGAAGAATCAGTTTATCAGAAAGTGTGGTCATAATAGTTCCTTTCAGCAGCCTGGCATAGCAGGCAATTGCGAAACTATTAAATTATCAAAATTTCATGTACAATTCCTATACTTTCCATGAAATATTTTCATCATACAAAAAGCCGAAATGCCGGACGCACCGAACATTCCAGCGAGCCTTTGACTACGAAAGAGCATGTCAGCAAAGGCTTCCATTCTCTTTTAAGTCTCGCTTCCATGGTGCTGAAATGCATTTCTCACCTTTTGTATGAGAAAATATTTACATTCGAATTTTTCAAATTGCACATGAAATTGGTATAATTATATGAGTTTCGCAATTACCTGGTCTGGCTTATGCCAGACCAGGAATTTACAGTGTTTTTCTGATTATACTACATTCGGATTGAATTTTACAGGGGCCGGGGAAAAATGTGACATTTGTAATGGAAGAAGGTGACAGGAGACACTACTGTATGACGGGAAAGTCTGCTAAAATGAAAAATGTGAAAGGGAGATTTCACGTAAATCAGAATGAAAATCGTAAAAAGGAGATTTCATATGAAATCAGACAGAATAATATGGAGGAAATGCCGATGGGAAAAAAAGTGGTGGAAATAGAAAATCTGGTAAAACGGTATCGGGAGCTGATTGCCCTGGACCATTTGAATCTTGCGGTGGAGGAAGGTGAGATTTTCGGCCTGCTGGGCCCCAATGGTTCCGGGAAAACCACGGCCATTAACTGTATTCTGGCTCTTTTGTATTTTGACAAGGGCAGCGTAAAGGTTTTTGGACAGGAAATTCAGCCGGACAGCTATGAGATTAAGAAACAGATTGGGGTGGTGCTGCAGAATGTGGCAGTGTTTGAGGAACTGACCGTGCAGGAAAATATTGACTATTTCTGCGGCCTGTACATACAGGATAAGAAGACCAGAAAACAGTATGTGGAAGAAGCCATTATCTTTTCCGGTCTGGAGGATTTTCGTAAATTTTACCCGAAAAAGCTGTCAGGGGGACTGCTCAGGAGACTGAATATCGCCTGCGGAATTGCCCATAAACCCAGATTGATTATTATGGATGAGCCTACGGTGGCTGTGGACCCTCAGAGCCGGAACCGGATTCTGGAAGGGATTCAGAAGCTGAACCGGGAGGGAGCCACGATTATTTATACCTCCCATTATATGGAAGAGGTGGAACAGATCTGCAGCCGGATTGCCATCCTGGACAAAGGCAGATGTGTGGCCACGGGAACCAGAGACGAGCTGAAATCCATGATTCGGATGGGAGAAAAGATTCACATGGAGGTGCTGGAATTGCAGCCGTTTCAGATTGAGGAAATCAAAGAGCTGCGCCATGTGTATCAGGTGGAATATCAGGATGGAATGCTGGAAATCCGCTGCAGCGGCGGAAAGCATAACCTGGTGCATATTCTGGATTATTTCGGCAGCCGGAACATTGGATTCGGCAGAGTGTATTCGGAACTGCCTACCCTGAACGATGTATTTCTGGAGATTACCGGAAAAGAGCTGCGGGACGCTGCGGAGACAGCCTGAGGGTTCGTCAGGCAATTGTCCGTGAGAGTCCATATTGGAAAGGAGAAAGCAAATGTTTTTCAGATTATACAAGTACAGTCTGCTTCGGTCGTCACGGGACCGGCTGACCATATTCTGGAACCTGATATTTCCTGTTATGCTGGGAAGTCTGTTTCAGCTGGCTTTTGGAAATTATACGGAAAAAGAGGTACTGTTCCATCAGATTCCGGTAGCCTGCGTGGAGGAAGAAGGGGCAGATGAGAATTTTTCAGAGCTTCTGAAGGTGCTGGAAACAGACAATGAACTGATACAGGTACAGAAAACGGATAAGAAAAAGGCAGAGCAGCTTTTACGGGATGAAAAGGTGGAAGGTATTTTTCTTAACAGGGGAGAAGCCGGACAGGAGGACAGAGGAATTTCTCTGATAGTGACGGAAGAAGGGATGAATCAGACTATTTTAAGCTCCATTCTGGAGCAGTATGAGCGTACCTGCGCCACACTGACTGCCATTGGGAGGGAATACCCTGCCGGAATTCAGGAAGCGGCGGCGCTGCTGAAAGAAGACTGCCGGTATCTGAAAGAAGGAAATGTGGGAAAGGCGTCCGCTAACAGCGTTCTGGATTATTTTTATTCCCTTCTTGCCATGAACTGCCT
The DNA here is from genome assembly GCA_036941025.1 of Lachnospiraceae bacterium JLR.KK002. Classification (NCBI taxonomy): domain Bacteria; kingdom Bacillati; phylum Bacillota; class Clostridia; order Lachnospirales; family Lachnospiraceae; species Lachnospiraceae bacterium JLR.KK002. Next base: position 1,870,254 of record JAYMNP010000001.1, on the reverse strand, counting down.
GATGGGGGCGACTACGGGACTTGTCTGTGCAGTGGAATTTAAGGCGAATTTAAGCGTGCTGGCGGCCAGACGGATGGTGGCAGGCTGCAGCAGATTTCGGATGCTCTGGCCGGATCTGGCGGCAAAAATAACCGTTCAGTTTGTGTATATTACCTTTTCCATGGGATATCTGATGTTTGTATTAAAGGTTCCTCTGGGAGAACAATGGGGATTTTTGCTGCTGACAGAATTTGTGGGAAGCGTACTGGGTATTTTTATTGGGTTTTTTATCGGGGTGGCAGGCAGAATGCAGTACAGCATGAAAGAAGCCCTGTGTATTCTGATTATGATGGTATCCAGTTTTTTCAGCGGGCTGATGACAGACGGAATCCAGAGGGTAATAGAACGGTATGTTCCGTTTTTTGCCCGTATCAATCCGGCTTCTCTCATTGCAGGTGCTTTTAACAGCCTGAATATTTATGACACTTATGGGCGGTATCTGGAATCTGTGGGAACCATGGCGGTGATGATTCTGGTTCTGGCCGCAGGATCTTTCATGTTGGCAGGGAGGGAACGATATGCAGGTATTTAAAGCATTTTTTCGGATTTTATACAAAAATAAAACGTCGCTTTTCATGTATATTGCCATTTATCTGGCCCTGACTCTGATTATCAGCAATGTGCTGCAGGAAAAAAGCCAGACAGAATTTACAGGAGTTTCTCTGGATGTGGCATTGGAGAACCGGGATGGAGGAAGCCTCGGAAAAGCGCTGGAAACATATCTGGAAGCCAGACACCGGCTTACGGATATTCCGGAACAGAAAGAAGATTTGCAGGACGCCATGTACTATCGGGAACTGGACTATGTTCTGACAATTCCGGAAGATTTTACAGAGAAGTTTCAGAATGGAGATACGGAAGAACTGCTGGAGGGATTTATGGTGCCCGGCAGCAGCAGCGCTTACCTGATTGAACAGGACATCGAAAGCTACCTGAAAACCGTTTCCATGTATCTGAAGGCGGGCAGCGACGTACAGCAGGCAGCTTCCTTAAGCATCCGGGATTTGGAAAAGAAAGCCCAGGTGGAATTTCTGGAGGAGGATGGAACCAGTACAATTCCCGGCGGATTTTACTTTTTCCAGTATATTCCCTATGTATTTCTGATTATGATGATTCTGGGCGTGGGAAATGTCATGAAATCCTTTAAAAATAAAGATTTGGAAGCCAGAAACAAATGTTCTTCCATTTCTTTTCTGAAACAGAATATGCAGATTTTTCTGGGATGTATGGTCTATATGGGGCTGGTGTATGTCATCTTTATGGGAATGGCCTGTCTGAATACGGGAGATTATATTTTCACATTGCAGGGATTTTTAAGCGCTGTCAACGCGCTGGTGTTTGGGATTTGCGCATTGAGTGTGGCCTGGTTTGCAGTGCAGTTTGCCAGGAATACGGCTGCATTAAACGTGTTGAGTAATATTTTCGGTCTGGGATTCAGTTTTCTGGGAGGCGTGTTCGTGTCCCTGGATATGATGGGAGAACGGGCAAGACAAATCGCCAGATTTACCCCTTCCTACTGGTATGTGAAAGCAAATGAAGATATTCTGAGTGTGGAAGATTTTACCGGAGCAGGATTGGTGTACCGTTCATATCTGATGGTATTGATGTTTGCGTTTGTCTTTTTTTCCGCGGGGCTTCTGGTTCATCGGATGAAGCTCAGAAGCAGGTAGAGCAGACAGATGCCGGATTTGAACAGCTAAAAAGCAGAAAGGGGCTGCCGGGAAACCGACAGCCTCATTTTATTCTATAGGAAAGACTTTGTCACGCTAACGTGTGAAAGTATCTTTCCTATAGAATAAAAAAGCTCTTATCGCACTGCGGCGGGTATGAAATCTGTCGCAAAGCGACCCGCCGCAGGCGGAGAATCCTGCAAAGCAGGATTCTTTCTTGTGTCCGGCTATTTCCGGAAACCGGCCCGTTTCCGCAGGGTGGGGTCCAGAATCCGTTTGCGGATGCGCAGGCTTTCCGGTGTGACTTCCAGAAGCTCGTCGGTTTCGATAAATTCCAGGGCCTGTTCCAGACTTAAGATTCTGGGAGGCGTCAGAGTCAGGGCCTCGTCCGCACTGGAGGAGCGGGTGTTGGTCAGGTGTTTCTTTTTGCAGACATTCAGCTCAATATCTTCCGGTTTGGCGCTCTGGCCGATTACCATGCCTGCATAGACTTTTTCTCCGGGGCCGATAAAGAGGGTTCCCCGGTCCTGCGCGCTGAACAGGCCGTAGGTTACGGATTCTCCGGACTCAAAAGCGATGAGAGAGCCCTGCTTCCGGTAAGCGATATCGCCTCTGTATGGCTCATATCCGTTGAAAATGGTGTTGATGATACCATTTCCTCTGGTGTCTGTGAGAAATTCGCTGCGGTAGCCAATCAGGCCGCGGGAGGGGATGTTGAATTCCAGTCTTGTATAACCGCCGCTGATGGGCCCCATATTCTGAAGCTCCCCTTTTCGCTGGCTTAATTTCTCAATGACTGCTCCGGTAAATTCATCGGGTACGTCCACATAGGCCAGTTCCATGGGCTCCAGTTTCTTTCCGTTTTCATCTTTGTGGTATAAAACTTCTGCTTTACTTACTGCAAATTCATAGCCTTCCCGGCGCATGTTTTCAATGAGCACGGATAAATGCAGTTCACCCCTGCCGGAAACTTTCAGGCTGTCCGGACTGTCTGTTTCTTCCACCCGCAGAGAAACATCCGTATTCAGTTCCCGGAACAGACGGTCCCTGATATGGCGGGAAGTGACAAATTTCCCTTCCTGGCCAGCCAGAGGGCTGTCATTTACAATGAAATTCATGGAAATGGTAGGCTCGGAAATCTTCTGGAAATCAATGGCGCAGGGATTCTCCGGGGCGCAGATGGTATCGCCGATGTGGATGTCCGCAATGCCGGAAATGGCCACGATGGAGCCGATGTTTGCTTCCGTAACGTCCACTTTATTTAATCCGTCAAATTCATAGAGTTTGCTGATACGCACCTTTTGCAGCTTGTCCGGTTCGTGGTGGTTGACAACCACAGCGTCCTGATTGATTTTCAGACAGCCGTTATCTACTTTTCCCACGCCGATACGCCCCACGTATTCGTTGTAGTCAATGGTGCTGATTAATACCTGGGTACTGGCTTTTGGGTCTCCTTCCGGCGCCGGGATATATTCCAGAATGGTCTCAAATAAGGCAGTCATGTCCTTTTTTTCATCATTTAAATCTTTCACCGCATAGCCGTCTCTGGCAGAAGCATAGATAAAAGGACAGTCAAGCTGTTCGTCGGAAGCATCCAGATCCATAAATAATTCCAGTACTTCGTCAATCACATCGTCGGGCCTTGCTTCGGGCCGGTCAATTTTATTGATACATACAATGACCGGAAGGTCCAGAGCCAGAGCCTTCATCAGCACGAATTTGGTCTGAGGCATGGCTCCTTCAAAGGCATCTACCACAAGAACCACTCCGTTGACCATTTTCAGCACACGTTCCACTTCGCCGCCGAAATCCGCATGGCCTGGGGTGTCAATAATGTTGATTTTGGTGTTCTTATAAAAAACAGCGGTATTTTTGGAGAGGATGGTGATGCCCCGTTCTCGTTCAATATCATTGGAATCCATAACCCGCTCCTGTACCTCCTGGTTGGCCCGGAATACGCCGCTTTGTTTGAGCAGTTCATCCACCAGGGTGGTTTTGCCATGGTCTACATGGGCAATAATGGCAATGTTACGGATGTCCTCTCGTGTTGTCTTCATAAAATAATCCTTCTTTCTTATTGTCTGTGCACCTGCCGGCGCATAAAATGTCTCTCGCTATTTTACCACATAATTCGTATTTGGCAAGGAAAAATCCATTTAAAATCCAGGAAAATACATTTCCGCAACTGTGTTGGAAAAACAGATTGAGAAAACAGGGTAAAATGGGTATAATAAAAAAGCGATGGCAATAATATGAGGTGAAATTCTCAGGGTTCTGACAGGCCGGGGATGGTGAATGGAGCGATGTTAAGTTATGGCAGATAAGGCAGATAAAACTCCTCTGCCTTTGAAAAAGCAGAGGAGTTGAAATATCTGATAAGGTCTTTTAACGGTACGGGAATATCAGTATTTTGTAAAACTGCAGCCAGAGGGCGTGACCGTGGCTTTGTAAGTCTCGAACCGGTGAAGGTTCTGATTGAAATATGAAATATCAAACACAATGGACGAGTCAAAGGTAATGGTAAAGAAGTCGTCCGGGTTAAAGGATTCAATAGCGAACCAGAGGGTGGTATCAACGCTTCCCATGGCAACGGGAACGAAACTGCCTGCGTTGTTATTCCACAGGTAGGTTTTATAAATTTTTCCGCCGGTGGTCAGGGTAGCGGGAACCGGGTAAGTGGAGCCTGCGCTGGATAACATATACTGCTGGTTTCCGCGGTTCTGAATCATTACCTTGGCATTATCTGTAAAACTGCCCACATTTGTAATACGCATATTCAGAATTCTGGATATGTTCAGCGTATTGCATACCGTACAGATTTCATTCTGATCCCATACATGGGCGCCCAGTCCGCCTTCGGTGGCGCCGCATCGCTGACAGGTGGCGGGCCGCTGACAGGTGGCAGGAGACCAGCTGTGGCCCAGTGCTACGCCCCGGCCTGCGCCGCAGGTTGTACACAGGTCCGGTTCCGTACATGTGGCGTAACCTCTCCATTTATGTACATGCTTTACTGTGATTTTAGCAGTCAGCTTCTTTTTGCCTACTTTGGCAGTAATGGTGGCTGTGCCTTTTTTGAGCCCTTTTAATGTGGCTTTGGATTTATTGGAGCCGGTTTTTTTCGTGATTTTAACTACTTTGGAATTGCTGGATTTCCAGGTTACTTTTTGTGTGGGATTTTTCACAGTGAGAGTGAGGGTTTTTCCTTCCTTTACCGTCGCCTTCTTTTTGCTGAGCTTTGGAGCGGCAGCCTCTGCCTGCAGAGGAGTCTGCAGCATGGAAATAACTGGTACCGCCAGAACAAGTGCAAAGCAGAAGAACAGAATTCGCCAGAAGGGTCTGTGTTGCTTCATATGATGACACTTCCTTTCCTGAGAATTTGTCGTTTCAGATTCGGGTGCTGCGCTCATACCATATATTGCTGTTGTAAATGAATTAATCCACCAATATGTAGTACAAAGCAGGTGTGGTGCACCCATTTGGCATCCTGAACTTTATAAAAATATTATAATTGCGCGTGCGCAATTTGTCAACATATAATTGCGTTTACGCATATATTTTTGTGAAATCTGGAGTATATTATGGAATCAATAACAGAAAGATTGTCCTGTTTAATGGAAAGAAAAAATATAAAAGCGGTGGAGCTTGCGCAGGCAGTTGCTGTTAATACATCTACCATCAGCCGGATTTTAAAAGGCACTCAGATGCCGACCAGCGATACCCTTTACAAGTTTGCGCAATATTTTAATGTCACCATGGAATACCTGATGACCGGGGAAAATTCTGTGCAGGAAAATTGCGTTTCCGCAAATTATTCCCGGAAGGAAGCACAGTTGCTGGAATATTATAATATTATGGGAAAAGAGGACCAGGAGGAGCTGATGGTAATCGCCAGAATGAAGGCCGCAAAAAGAGTCGGAGACCGAATATAAATTTTTCTTGTATTGTAAAATCAGGTCTGTTATAATGAAATCTGTGACAATAGCTTTTTATCATACAGGAAGTCCGGAAGAATTTCCTGTATGATAATCAGGTTTTCCGAAGAGAGGAAAACTGCACTCAGATATAGATAGAGGAGGATTTGGCATGAGTGACGAGAATAACACATTTGATAACGGTTTTCAGGGAAATCAGCCCCAGCAGAATTATCAGGCGCCGGATTATAAACCGCCCGGTTCCGGATTCGGAATTGCTTCCATGGTCTGCGGTATTCTGGCTTTGATTACCTGCTGTATGTGGTGCACCTGTATTCCGCTGGCAGTGGTATCTATTGTACTTGGTATTCTGCAGATTCAGAAAGGTACGGCCAAAGGGATGGCAATTGCAGGAATTGTATGTTCTTCCATCGGGCTGATTCTGTTTATTGCGCTGACCGTATGGGGCAATTATCTTGAAAGCACCGGATTTTATCAGGAGTTTATGCAGGAATATATGCAGCAGATACAGGAACTGCAGGGACTGTAATTTTTGGTATTGACAGTAAAACGGGCAGCCTGTATAATATGTAGCAGTTTCAGAAAATGAGATATTCAAAGACCATGACGAAGACAGTAGGACAGCATTCCAACGTCACAGCGAGCCGGGCGGGTGTGAGCCGGTATCAGTAGAGGCTGTCTGAATATCACTTTCAGTCGCTTTGCTGAACTTCCCGTGTCAGATGAGAACTGATAAGGGAACAGTAGGGAAAGACGGGATATTCCTCCGTTACGGGAATCGCGTATGCTGGCTGAAATTCTGTTTTTGAGCCAAAGTACGGTGTAACAGGTGGTAAACGATGCTATGGCCTCGTCCTTTTACAGGGCGGGGTCTTTTTTATCCACAGGAAAGCAGTCTTTACAGGACTGTTTCCTGTGGATAAAAAAAGTCTGATATGCGCAGCGCGCGGAGAGGAAATCTATTGCTGCGCAATCCGCTCGCGCGCGGAGAATGCACAGGATGCATTCTTTTTTATCGAAAGGAGAACTGACTCATGTACAGCAAAGTAGAAAAAAATCTGAGCTTTGTGGAAAGAGAAAAACAGACGGAAAAATTCTGGAAAGACCATGATATTTTCCGAAAAAGTATGGAAAACAGAAAGGACGGAGAGACCTATACCTTTTATGACGGGCCGCCCACGGCCAACGGAAAACCTCATATCGGCCATGTGCTGACCCGCGTCATCAAGGATATGATTCCCAGGTATCAGACCATGAAAGGGAAGATGGTTCCCCGGAAAGCAGGATGGGATACCCATGGCCTTCCGGTGGAGCTGGAGGTGGAAAAACTGCTGGGACTGGACGGAAAAGACCAGATTGAAGCCTATGGGCTGGAGCCTTTTATAGATAAATGCAAGGAAAGTGTCTGGAAATACAAAGGCATGTGGGAAGATTTCTCCGGTACCGTGGGATTCTGGGCCGATATGGACGCCCCTTATGTGACCTATCACAATGATTTCATTGAATCGGAATGGTGGGCCCTAAAAGAAATCTGGAACCGGAAATTACTCTACAAAGGTTTTAAGATTGTGCCTTATTGTCCCCGGTGCGGAACCCCTCTGTCTGCTCAGGAAGTGGCTCAGGGGTATAAAACCGTAAAAGAACGTTCCGCTATTGTAAGATTTAAAGTAAAAGACGAAGACGCTTATTTCCTGGCATGGACCACAACTCCCTGGACTTTGCCTTCCAATCTGGCCCTCTGTGTAAATCCGGAGGAAACCTACTGTAAAGTAAAGGCGGCAGACGGAATTATTTATTATATGGCGCAGGCTCTGCTGGATAAAGTGATGGGAACGCTGCTGGATAAAGAACAGCAGGAATCCGGAGCAAAACCATACGAAGTGCTGGAAACTTATAAGGGAACCGATTTGGAATACCGGGAATATGAGCCCCTGTATGAAGGAGCGAAAGAAGCAGCCGAAAAGCAGCATAAGAAGGCTCATTTTGTAACCTGCGACAGTTACGTTACCATGACAGACGGTACGGGAATCGTGCATATTGCCCCGGCGTTCGGTGAGGATGACTCCAAAGTGGGGAGAAAATATGACCTGCCTTTTGTACAGTTTGTCAATGGAAAGGGAGAACTGACAGAGGGAGCGCCCTTTGCAGGTACTTTCTGTAAAAAAGCGGACCCCATGATTTTACAGGATCTGGAAGACCGGAAACTGTTATTTGACGCACCGAAGTTTGAGCATGAGTATCCTCACTGCTGGCGCTGTGATACGCCGCTGATTTACTATGCAAGAGAATCCTGGTTTATTAAAATGACCGAAGTGAAAGAGGATTTAATCCGCAATAACAATACCATCAACTGGATTCCGGAAAATATCGGCAAAGGCCGGTTCGGAGACTGGCTGGAAAATGTACAGGACTGGGGAATTTCCAGAAACCGTTACTGGGGAACTCCTCTGAACATCTGGGAATGTGAATGCGGCCATATGCATTCCATCGGAAGCATTGCGGAATTAAAAGAGATGTCAGAAAACTGTCCGGAAGAAATAGAGCTGCACCGCCCTTATATTGACGCAGTGACCATCAAATGCCCCGAATGCGGGAAGGAGATGCATCGTGTACCGGAAGTGATTGACTGCTGGTTTGACTCCGGAGCCATGCCCTTTGCCCAGCATCATTATCCATTTGAAAATAAGGAAGTATTTGAACAGCAGTTCCCGGCAGATTTTATTTCCGAAGCAGTGGACCAGACCAGGGGATGGTTTTATTCCCTGCTGGCAGAGTCTACTCTGCTGTTTAACAAAGCCCCTTATGAAAATGTAATTGTTCTGGGCCATGTACAGGATGAAAACGGTCAGAAAATGAGCAAATCCAAAGGAAACGCCGTTGACCCCTTCGAGGCGCTGGAAACTTACGGTGCAGATGCTATCCGCTGGTATTTCTATATCAACTCCGCACCCTGGCTGCCTAACCGGTTCCATGGAAAAGTGGTGCAGGAAGGACAGAGCAAATTTATGGGAACTCTGTGGAATACCTACGCGTTCTTCGTACTGTATGCCAATATTGATGATTTTGACGCCACAAAATATGGGCTGGAATATGGTAAATTATCTGTGATGGATAAATGGCTTCTTTCCAGACTGAATACCATGGTGGAACAGGTGGACGGCCATCTTGGTAATTACCGGATTCCGGAAGCCGCACGGGCACTGCAGGAATTTGTGGACGATATGAGCAACTGGTATGTGCGCAGAAGCCGGGAGCGGTTCTGGGCAAAAGGCATGGAGCAGGATAAAATCAACGCTTACATGACGCTGTATACGGCGCTGGTAACAGTCAGCAGGGCAGCGGCGCCCATGATTCCCTTTATGTCAGAGGATATCTACCGGAATCTGGTGTGCAGTATTGACAGTTCCGCGCCGGAAAGCGTGCATCTCTGCGATTTCCCGGAGGCTGACAGGAGCCTGATGGATGAAGGCCTGGAAAAAAACATGGAAGCAGTATTAAAGATTGTGGTGATGGGAAGGGCCTGCAGGAATACTGCAAACATCAAAAACCGCCAGCCCATCGGCACCATGTTTGTCAAAGCGCCGGAGGAACTTCCGGAGCTGTTTACGGATATTATAAAAGATGAGCTGAACATCAAAAAAGTGGCCTTTACGGAGGATGTGAGCAGCTTCACAGATTATACGTTCAAGCCTCAGCTTCGCACCGTAGGACCAAAGTACGGGAAATTTTTAAAGCAGATTCAGCAGGCTCTGGGGGAATTAAACGGCAATCAGGCCATGGCGGAACTGAAATCCAAAGGAAGTATTACCCTTGACAGCGTAAATGCAGACGTTGTATTATGTGAGGAGGACCTTCTTATTACTATGACTCAGCAGGAAGGCTATGTGACAGAAGGAGACAATGAGGTGACTGTTGTACTGGACACCAGCCTGACGCCGGAGCTGATAGCAGAGGGCTTTGTCCGAGAACTGATCAGTAAGATTCAGACCATGCGCAAAAAGGCAGGGTTTGAGGTAATGGATAAGATTCACGTTTTCTACCAGGCAGAAGAAACCATAGATAAAATTTTCAGAGAGTTCGGCGGACAGATTCAGTCCGAGGTGCTGGCTGTGGATATTACCGGGTCTGAGATAAAAGGCCATTCGGAAACATGGGATATCAACGGAGAATCTGTGGTACTTGGAGTGGAAAAGGTGTGACTTTTAAGACGGAGGCACCAGAGAGGAAGGAGATAGCAATGCAGAACAAGATGTTTGAAAAGGAAAAGTTTATTCAGGAGATTAAGGACAACGTAAAGAATCTTTACCGCAAGACGCTGGAGGAGGCTTCACAGCAGGAGGTATACCAGGCCGTATCTCAGGCAGTGAAGGAAGTGATTATCGACCAGTGGCTGGCAACCCAGAAAACCTTTGAAAAGGAAGACCCGAAGATTTTATATTACATGTCCATGGAATTTCTGATGGGCCGGGCTCTGGGAAATAACCTGATTAACCTGACTGCATACAAGGAAGTAAAAGAAGCACTGGAAGAAATCGGATTTGATCTGAATGTGATCGAAGACCAGGAGCCGGATCCGGCATTGGGAAACGGTGGTCTGGGAAGGCTTGCAGCATGTTTCATGGAATCTCTTGCAACTCTGGGCTATGGAGCATACGGATGCGGAATTCGCTATCGCTATGGACTGTTCCGCCAGAAAATTAAAGACGGATTTCAGATGGAAGAGCCGGATAACTGGCTGAAAGACGGTTATCCCTTTGAAATGCGCCGGCCGGAGCATACCTTCCAGGTAAAATTCGGAGGCTATGTGCGCTCAGAAGGAGACGCCAACGGTAAAACCAGATTTATCCATGAAGGATACCAGTCTGTCCGTGCGGTTCCCTACGATATGCCGGTGGTAGGTTACAACAACAATATGGTCAATGTGCTGATTGCATGGGATGCGGAGCCGGAAAAGTATTTTGAGCTGGACGCATTTGACAAGGGCGATTATAAAAAGGCAGTGGAGCAGGAAAATCTTGCCCGGAATCTGGTGGAAGTGCTCTATCCCAATGACAATCATATTCAGGGAAAAGAACTGCGCTTAAAGCAGCAGTATTTCTTTGTATCTGCCAGCGTACAGCGTGCAGTGGCCCGCTATAAAAAATATCATACGGATTTGCACAAACTGCCGGAAAAAGTGGCAATTCAGTTAAATGATACCCACCCGACCGTGGCAGTGGCAGAACTGATGCGGATTCTTCTGGACGAGGAAAATATGGAATGGGAGGAAGCATGGGCAATTACCACCAGAACCTGCGCATATACCAACCATACCATTATGTCCGAAGCACTGGAAAAATGGCCCATTGAGATTTTCTCCAGACTGCTGCCCAGAATTTATCAGATTATTGAGGAAATCAACCGCCGGTTTATCCTGGATATTGAGAAGAAATTCCCGGGAGACCGTTATAAAGTTCAGAAGATGGCGATTATTTACGATGGCCAGGTAAAAATGGCTCATCTTGCCATTGCAGCAGGCTGTTCCGTCAACGGTGTGGCAAGACTGCATACGGAAATCCTGAAAAACCAGGAGCTGCATGAGTTCTATCAGATGTTTCCGGAGAAATTTAACAATAAGACCAACGGAATTACCCAGAGAAGATTCCTGTATCATGGCAATCCGCTGCTGGCCGAGTGGGTCAACAAGTATATCGGAAACGACTGGGTAACCAATCTGCCCCACCTGTCCAGACTGGCAGTTTACGCTGACGACGAAAAGGCACAGCAGGAATTTATGAACATCAAGTACCAGAATAAACTGCGTCTGGCAGCTTATATCCGTGAGCACAACGGAATCAATGTGGACCCGCGTTCCATTTTTGACGTACAGGTAAAACGTCTCCATGAGTACAAACGCCAGCTTCTGAATATTCTGCATGTGATGTACCTGTACAATAAAATCAAAGAACATCCGGAAATGGATTTCTATCCCAGAACTTTTATTTTCGGGGCAAAGGCAGCGGCAGGCTACCGTATTGCCAAGCTGACCATCAAACTCATTAACAGCGTGGCAGAAATCATCAACAATGACGCTTCCATCAACGGAAAGCTCAAAGTGGTATTTATTGAAGACTACAAGGTATCTACCGCAGAATGGATTTTTGCAGCGGCAGATGTGTCGGAGCAGATTTCCACCGCCAGCAAGGAAGCCTCCGGAACCGGAAACATGAAATTTATGCTGAACGGTGCCGTTACACTGGGAACCATGGATGGTGCAAACGTGGAAATTGTAGAAGAAGTGGGCGAAGAAAATGCCTTTATTTTCGGAATGAGCTCTCAGGAGGTCATTGAACATGAGCAGAAACGGGATTATGCCCCCATGCAGATATTCAACAGCGACCAGGATATCCGCCAGGTACTGATGCAGCTGATTAACGGAATGTATTCCCATAATGATACGGAACTGTTCCGTCCCCTGTACAATTCTCTGCTGAATACCCTGGATACCCAGTATGCGGATACCTATTTCATTCTGAAAGATTTCCGCTCCTATGTAAAAGCACAGGAAGAGGTGGAGCAGGCATACCGGGACGAGAAGAGATGGGCCAGAATGGCCATGCTGAATACGGCTCATTCCGGCAAGTTTACTTCTGACCGTACCATTCAGGAATATGTGGATGATATCTGGCATCTGGACAAAGTAAAAGTGGAACTGCCGAAATAAGAACCTATGAATAAATTACAGATAAAACATTCCCTGCTGCTGTTTCTGACTGCCTGTATCTGGGGCGTGGCTTTTGTGGCTCAGAGCGTGGGAATGGATTACGTGGGGCCGCTGACCTTTAACTGCGTCCGGTCCCTCCTGGGCGGCGCGGTACTGATTCCCTGTATCTGGTTTCTGGAAAAATACGGCAGCCGGGGCAGAAAGTCTGAAAACAGAGAACCGTGCCGGTCGGGACAGCCATTGGAAAGTAAGGTACAGTCGGGCATTACAGAAAAAATTTCTGACAGCAGGAAACTGGCAGCAGGAGGAATCCTCTGCGGCATTCTGCTGTGTCTGGCCACTAATTTCCAGCAGGTGGGAATTGCCTACACCACAGTGGGGAAGGCAGGATTTATCACTGCCTTTTATATTGTGCTGGTTCCCATTCTGGGGCTGTTTTTCCATAAGAAGTGCGGATGGACGCTGTGGGCCGGTGTAGTTCTGGCGCTGACAGGACTGTATTTTCTGTGTATGTCAGGTTCCGCCGGACAGAAGGTACAGGAACGGTTAATTACAGGCATTCCCATTGGAAAAGGAGATTTTCTGGTATTTATCGGAGCGCTTCTGTTTTCAGTGCATATTCTGGTGATTGATTATTTTACGGAACGGGTGGATGGAGTAAAAATGTCCTGTATTCAGTTTTGGGTCTGCGGGTTGCTGTCGGGAATCGGGATGTTTCTGACAGAAGAGCCACGTCTGGCAGATATTCTGGCAGCCTGGCAGCCCGTTCTGTACGCGGGGGTACTGTCCTGCGGAGTGGCCTATACCCTTCAGATTGTGGGGCAGAAGGGCATGAATCCCACGGTGGCGGCCCTGATACTCAGTCTGGAATCCGTGGTTTCCGTACTGGCAGGCCTGATACTGCTGGGACAGCATATGACCTGGCAGGAAACAACCGGGTGCGTGCTGATGTTTGCAGCCATTATTCTGGCGCAGATTCCCGGAAATTCCGTATCACGAAAGAAAGACCGGGAACCGGAGTCTGTACAAAAGTGAACGGAGGACAGAATCAACAGGAAGCAGCCGGAAAGAGAGGGTAAAATGAAATCAGGAAGAATGTCCCACAGAATAAAAAGAAAAACCGCTCTGCTGCTGGCTTTTGCCCTGCTGGGAAGCACGGTCCTGGCAGGCTGCCAGGACAAAGAAGCATTGGAAAACCAGCAGGCATACCGGCAGCTTGGCATTAATAAACTGAGCGAAGGAAGTTATGAGGAAGCGGTGGAGGCCTTTCAGAAGGCTCTGGACCAGTCTCAGGCAGTGGTAGGAGATATGGAAATTGATATCTGCTATTATAAGGCCACAGCCCAGTACCGGGCCGGAGACATCGAAGGGGCTCTGACCACCTGCAAGGCCCTGATTGATTATAATAAAAAGGACGCCAAAGCCAGTTATCTGCGGGGCTGCATTTATCTGAAAGAAGGGGACCAGGAAAAGGCCATGAAAGATTACCGGAACGCTTTTGAGAACAGCGGCGGTTATGAAATCTATGTGTCTGCCTGGGAGAATCTCCGGAATGCAGGCTGTACGGCAGAAGCGGAGGAAGTGCTGAAAGAAGCATTGAAACAGAAGCCGGAAAAAGCTGCGGATTACCGGGAACGGGGCCATATTTATCTGCTGCAGGGCGATTATGAGCAGGCGAAAAAGGAGCTGGACCAGGCCATCAATCAGGAGGATGTGAAAGCATTGCTTTATATGGCCCAGGTATATGACGCAGAGGGCAATTCCAGTCAGGCCGACGCCCTGTATGAAAGCTATATTTCCAAAAATAATTCCGATGTGTCAACCCTTGTATCCCTGGGAGACGCCCAGATGGAGGCAGGTAATTACAGCCAGGCGCTGGATTTTTACCAGCAGGCATTGTCGGTGGAAAATCCTCCCAACGAGCAGCAGATTCGGCGCAATGAAGTCATTGCCTGTGAACAGATGCTGGATTTTGAGGGAGCCAGAGAAAAAATGTTGGCCTATCTGAAGGATTATCCGGAAGATGAACAGGCTCAGAGAGAATATGTGTTTCTGCAGACCCGGTAAGAACAGGAGGCTGCCGTACTGAAATCAGTGCGGCAGCCTCCTGTTTAATTTATCTTCCGGCAGGACTGGCGTTCCACCAGCCGGCAGGGAAGCTGTATCTTCATGGCAGTGGCCGGCTGCAGTTTCAGAATATTAAATACAATATTGGCGCCGAAGCTGCCCATGTCGTAAGCAGGGGCATGAATGGTGGTCAGAGGCGGAGCAGTAAATGCCGACAGACTGGTGTCGTCGAAGCCCATCAGAGAAATGTCATCCGGCACATGAATATTTCTGGCAGTCAGAGCCCGGAGCGCACCGATGGCAATGGGGTCGCTGGAGGCAATGACGGCGCCGGGCAGGTTCCCCTGGTCCAGCAGCCGGTTCATCATCTGATAGCCGGATTCTATGGTGAAAGAACCCTCCAGAATCCAGGATTCACAGTCCACACCATGTTCCCTGCAATAATCGGTAAACAGAGTTTTCCGTACATCCGGAAACAGGGAGCCGTCTGCCAGGTATTCTTTTCCTCCCAGAAAACCGATTCTGGTATGGCCGAGGGCAGTGAGGTAATCAAGACCTGTCTCCATGGCATGTTGGAAATCCAGTGTAATGGTGGATATGGCAATATTTTCCACCGGCATGTCCAGAAAGATAATACTGGAAGTCATTTCACGGAAACGCTGAATTTCGTCTTTACTGAATTTTCCCACACAAATCAGAGCGTCCACATTTTTCAGGGCGTCCATATAGTTTACATCTGCCTTGTAGGTGCGCACCACATGAATGCAGTTCTGCATACAGAAATCCTCAATCCCCTGGCGAATCAGCAGATAGTAATTGTCCTCCATTTCCTGCTGGGGAGAAAACCACTGGACAATGCCAAGAGTATAGACGGATTTGCCGGAAGCACGGGATTTTTTCCTGTAATTCAGGCTGTGGGCCGTGTCCAGCACCTTCTGCCGCGTTTCAGGAGAGACGTTCAGCGTGGTATCGTTGTTGAGTATTCTGGAAACAGTAGCAGGAGAAACCCCTGCAGATACTGCAATATCTTTGATGGTTGTCATAAATTCCTCCAAACAATATATCATAATTATTCTGATATCAGTATAACAAAAAATCAGTAAAAAGGGAATTGCAATTTTAGTAAATTTACTAAAAATATTCCAGAACAGGTTCTGGAGATATGAAAAATCCAGGAGAAATACGTTCCGGAAAGTTTGCAGTAACTTTTTGTAAAATATTTACTAAATATATTGACTGTTTACTAAAAAGCATATATAATCATAACATGCATACAAATAAAGCAGGGTTCCGGTGTTCCGAAGTATATCCTCAGAACACCGGTTCCGGAGAGGCAGATTTAAAAATAAGTAAAGGCGGGGCATTATCATGAAAGAAACAAAAGTATTACTGGAAGAATTTGCAGCAAAGCAGCATCAGGAACGTCTGCAGGAGATATATGTGGACACAGGGGTACTGGACTGTCAGAACCGGCGTTATCAGGATGCAATTCACAAGTATGAAGAACTGTACGGAGCAGGGCCGGTGGAACTGTTCAGCGCACCGGGGCGAAGTGAAGTGGGAGGCAACCATACGGACCATCAGCATGGAGAAGTGCTGGCGGCTTCCATCAATCTTGACGCCATTGCAGTGGTAAGCAAATCTCAGGAGCCTGTGATCAAACTCCTGTCTGACGGGTATCCCATGATTACCGTGGACCTTTCCAGCCTGGAAAAAAACAATGGGGAGGAAGGAACTTCCGCAGGGCTGATTCGGGGTATGGTGTACGGTCTTCAGAAAAACGGCCATAAAACCGGAGGATTTCAGGCATATGTGACCAGCGACGTGTTAAACGGTGCAGGCATGTCAAGTTCCGCAGCCTTTGAAGTTCTGGTGGGAACCATCATTTCCGGCCTGTATAACGAAATGTCCATCAGTCCGGTGGAAATTGCGCAGGTGGCACAGTATGCGGAAAATGTATATTTCGGAAAGCCCTGCGGCCTCATGGACCAGATGGCATGTTCCGTGGGCGGGCTGATACATATTGATTTTGCAGATCCGGAACATCCTGTTGTGGAAAAGGTGGAAGTGGATTTCAGCGCTTACAACCACAGTCTCTGTATTACGGATACCAAAGGTTCCCATGCGGACCTGACGGACGAGTATGCGCTGATTCCCCAGGAAATGAAGCTGGTGGCTGACTTTTTCGGAAAAGGGTTTCTGAGGGAAGTGAAAGCGGAAGAATTTTATAAAAAAATTCCGGAAATCCGCAGAACATGTGGCGACCGTCCCGTACTGCGGGCCCTTCATTTCTTCGAAGAAGACAAGCGGGTGGAAAAGGAAGTTTCCGCACTGAAAAAAGGGGATTTTCAGGGATTTCTGGATACGGTGCAGGATTCCGGGAATTCTTCCTTCAAATATCTTCAGAATATCTATACCAATAAAGATGTGCAGAACCAGAGTGTTTCCATGGGCCTTGCAGTCAGTGACAGTATTCTTTCCGGCCATGGAATCAGCCGGGTGCATGGAGGCGGATTTGCCGGAACCATTCAGGCATTTGTGGCAGATGATTTTGTGGAAGAATACCGGAAAACACTGGATGGACTGTACGGAGAAGGTTCCTGCCATGTGCTGAAGGTAAGGCCTTTCGGCGGAATAAAAGTTCTGGACTGAACAGGAATCTGTGAGTATTGTCTGAAATAAGGAGGGAATTCTTATGATAAATGAAGCAATTAAAAAACTGGTTTGTTATGGACTGGAGCGGGGACTGATTGGGGAAGAAGACATTATTTATACCACCAATCAGCTTCTGGAAACCCTTAAAATAGAAGAATATGAGGAACCGCAGGAAATTTATCGGAATGTGGAACTGGAGCCGGTATTAAAAGAACTTCTGGACTATGCGTATGAGCATGGGGTGCTGGAAGAAAACGGTGTGGTATACCGGGATTTGTTTGACACGAAGCTGATGGCAAAACTGATGCCCCGGCCCAGTGAAGTGATTGGGAGGTTCTGGGATATTTATTACCGGGACGGTGCCAGGGCAGCCACTGATTTCTACTATCAGTTAAGCCAGGACAGCGACTATATTCGCCGTTACCGGATTGCAAAAGATGTAAAATGGAAAGCGCAGACTCCTTACGGAGAACTGGATATCACCATCAACCTTTCCAAACCGGAGAAGGACCCGAAGGCCATTGCAGCGGCGAAAAATGCGAAACAGAGCGGATATCCCAAATGTCTGCTGTGCGTGGAAAATGAGGGGTATGCGGGACGCATCAACCATCCTGCAAGGCAGAATCACCGGATTATTCCTGTGACCATTCAGGACAGCCGCTGGGGATTCCAGTATTCTCCCTATGTATATTATAACGAGCACTGTATCGTATTTAATTCTCAGCATATACCCATGAAAATTGAACATGGGACTTTCTGCAAACTGTTTGATTTTGTAAAACAGTTCCCCCACTACATCGTGGGCTCCAATGCAGATCTGCCCATTGTGGGAGGCTCTATTTTAAGCCATGACCATTTCCAGGGAGGGAGCTATGAATTTGCCATGGCCAAAGCTCCGGTCGAACGGGAATTTACAGTAAAAGGCTTTGAGGATGTAAAGGCCGGCATTGTAAAATGGCCCATGTCCGTGATCCGGATTGCCGGAGAAGATACGGAGCGCCTGATTGGACTGGCAGATAAGATTCTGACATCCTGGAGAGGATATACGGATGAAGACGCATTTATTTTTGCAGAGACAGACGGGGAACCCCATAACACGATTACGCCTATTGCAAGAAAACGGGGAGATTTATACGAACTGGATCTGGTGCTGCGCAATAACATCACCACAGAAGAACATCCTCTGGGCGTATACCATCCTCATGCAGAACTGCACCATATCAAGAAAGAAAATATTGGCCTGATTGAGGTAATGGGCCTGGCGGTGCTTCCGGCACGTCTGAAAGACGAAATGGAGCGGCTGGCAGAGGCCATTGTAGAGAAAAAGGATATCCGTGCAGACGAAATCCTTGCAAAACATGCAGACTGGGTGGAAGAATTCCTTCCCGCATACGGAGAAATCACAGAGGACAATGTGATGGATATACTGCAGAAGGAGATTGCCCTGGTGTTCAGCCAGGTGCTGGAACATGCAGGGGTCTATAAGAGAAACGAAGAAGGTCAGAAAGCCTTTGACCGGTTTGTGGAAAGCCTGAACAGGTAACAGGGGAGTGAGACATTTACAATATGCGGGCTATGTGCCTGTGGGGATGACAATGGTTTTAACTGTAATACGGTTTTGGGCAGGAGCGAATCAGGCTCCTGCCTTTGTTTTCTTATAGGAAAGAACTTGTCACGCTAAAGTGTGAAAGTGTCTTCCTATAAGAGAAAAGTAATATGCGCACTCGTGCAACAGGTATTAGTCGCTAAAGCGACTGCACTCGGCGCAGCAAACCGTCCAGATCCCTCATTCATGAGGGATTCAGGGAGCTGATGCGGACCTGTCCGCTTCGGTCCTGAATTTAGTGGCAGCTTTCCGAACCGCAGCCGTGATTTCCGCAGTCATGACCGTCTTCGTGGGAGTGATGGCTGCATACGGTGTCGGGGTCATAGACGAGCTGTCCCTTTAAGAAAGATTCTACCTGAGCGTCAGCGTCTCCGGTAGCTCCGGGATAAAGTTCAATTCCGGCTTCTGCCAGGGCATTTCTTGCGCCGCCGCCAATTCCGCCGCAAATCAGTACATCCACGCCGCCGCCGAATAAAAAGCCTGCCAGAGCGCCGTGGCCCTGTCCGTTGGTGTCCACAATTTCGGAAGAAACAATCGTTCCGTTTTCCACTTCATACACTTTAAACTGGCTGGTGTGTCCAAAATGCTGGAATACCTGTCCATTTTCGTAAGTAACTGCAATTTTCATAATAGATTCTCCTTTTTTTCTGTTCTGACAGTTTTTCAGGCAGTTTTGGCCGGGACAGAGCTGATAACTGCCGCCTGAGATGGTAAGGGGAAATCCTTCCACCAGGAAACGGGCCAGCTTCCGGCGTGCCTGTGTGTACAGGGCCTGTATGGTAGTGCGTCCGGTATTCATCTGTGCGGCAGCTTCCTGCTGGGTGAGCCCCTGATAATCCAGCAGGCGGATTACCTCATATTCTTCAATACTGAGCTGCAGTCCCCGGCAGTCTGCAGAATGCGGGGGATTTCCCGCGTAAAAACAGGTGCAGGCCGGCATACGGCATACACGCCTTGGTTTGCTGGGACGTGCCATAATGATTTCCTCCTGAGTTCTGTCTGATAAGAACAGTATACAGAAGTTATTAACATATGTCAATAATTAGTCGCCGGAAACTTTTTAGATGAAATTTATTGCTGCGAAATCCTCTCGCGCGCGAAGAATGCGCCTGCGCAGCAAACCGTCCAGGTCCCTCATGATGAGGGATTCAGGGAGTTGAAGCGGACCTGTCCGCTTTGTTCTTTACATAGGGCCGGAATATTGTTATACTTTTATGCAACCCAACCCTTCATTTGTATTCTGCAGGATTCTGCGGGAAACACATTGCCGAGCAAAGGAGGAATATTATGCCGGAACCATTTAAAATAGAAGAAATAACAGAAAAACTGATTCTTGTGGGAGTGAGTCTGCAGGAAGATGACGATACGGAAGATTCCCTGACGGAACTGGCGGAACTGGTGGAAACAGCCGGCGGGCAGGTGGTGGGAGTCACCGTACAGAACCGGGAATCCATACATCCTGGTACCTATGTGGGAAAAGGAAAGCTGCAGGAGCTGCAGCAGATGATACAGGAACTGGAGGCGGACGGAATTGTCTGCGACGACGAGCTGTCCCCGGCCCAGCTTCGGAATATGGAAGATGTGCTGGAATGCAAAGTGATGGACCGGACGCTGGTGATTCTGGATATTTTTGCGGCCAGAGCTTCCACCAGCGAAGGAAAAATACAGGTGGAGCTGGCTCAGTTAAAGTATCGGATGAGCCGCCTGACAGGCCTTGGAATCAGCCTGTCCCGGCTGGGCGGCGGCATCGGTACCAGAGGGCCAGGTGAGAAAAAGCTGGAAATGGACCGGAGGCTGATTAAAAGCAGGATTGCCCAGTTAAACCGGGAACTGGTACAGGTGCAGAAGCATCGGGAGATTACCAGAGGGCAGCGGGAACACAACCAGACAAAAGTGGCGGCCATTGTGGGATATACCAATGCAGGGAAATCCACCCTGCTGAATCATCTCACCCATGCATCGGTGCTGGAAGAAGATAAGCTGTTTGCCACGCTGGACCCCACCACCAGAAATCTGAAGCTGGACAGCGGACAGGAAATCCTGCTCACCGATACGGTAGGATTTATCCGGAAACTGCCCCATCATCTGATAGAAGCATTCCGGAGTACCCTGGAAGAAGCCAGGTATGCGGACATTATTCTGCATGTGGTGGACGCTTCCAGTCCTCAGAGGGAAAAGCAGATGGAGATTGTATATGAGACACTGCGGAATCTGGGCGTATCGGGAAAGAAAACCATAACCCTCTTTAACAAACAGGATAAAGTGGAAGAGCAGGAGGGGCAGAAGGATTTTCAGGCGGACAAATCCCTGAAAATTTCTGCCAGGTCCGGTCAGGGACTGGAAGAACTGAAAGAAGCTCTGGAGGAAATTCTGCGGGAGGACAAACGTCTTCTGGAAGGCGTGTTTCCCTATGACCAGGGAGGTCATATTCCCGTTATCCGCAAATACGGCGAACTGCTGGAGGAAGCATATCAGGAACAGGGCATTTATGTAAAAGCATTTGTTCCTGCGGAGCTGTATCAAAATCTGGAGAAACATATGCTGGTTTCGGATAAACAGACCGGAGAGATGTCATGATGAAAATTATCATCTCCCCCGCAAAGAAAATGAAGCAGGACAGGGACACGCTGGCATACGACGGGCTGCCGGTGTTTCTTAAGAAAACAGAAAAGCTGAAAACTTACGTGCAGAGCCTCACGTACCAGGAAGCGAAAACTCTGTGGAAATGCAATGACAGGATTGCGAAGCTGAATTTTGAACGGTTTGCCGGAATGGAGCTGGAGAGGGACCTGACGCCTGCTCTGCTGGCCTATGAAGGCATCCAGTATCAGTATATGGCTCCGGCGGTATTTGAAGACCAGTCCCTGGAATACGTTAAAAATCATCTCCGCATTCTGTCAGGCTTTTACGGGGTCTTAAGGCCCTTTGACGGAGTTGTGCCCTACCGGCTGGAAATGCAGGCCAGGATTCAGATGGGCCGGTACCGGAATCTGTATGATTACTGGGGCCGGGATATCTGCCAGGAGGTTTACCGGGAAACAGATTTTGTGCTGAACCTGGCTTCCAGGGAATACAGCCGCTGCCTGTGTGAATATCTGACGTCACAGGATTTGTTTCTGACCTGCCGGTTCGGAGAATTAAAAGACGGAAAAGTGGTGGAACAGGGAACGCAGGTGAAGATGGCCCGCGGGGAGATGGTGCGTTTCCTGGCCGGAAACCGTGTGGAGCACCGGGAGGGAATCAAAGAATTTCAGGGCCTGGGCTATCGGTATACAGAAGAATTTTCCGATAAAAATACATATGTATTTCTGAAGGAGAAAAAGGATGACAGACATGATTAGAGTAGAAAACCTGAGGAAAAACTTTGGAGAATTCTGTGCCCTGGACGGTGTGGACATGCATGTGCCGGGCGGGAGCATCTATGGGCTGGTGGGGCCGAACGGCGCCGGAAAAACCACGCTGTTGCGGCATATTATGGGCATTTACCGGCAGGACGAGGGAAGTGTTCTGGTGGAGGGAAAGCCCGTATATGAACAGCCGGATGTGAAAAAGGATATGATTTTGATTTCGGATGACCTGTTTTATTTCCAGCAGGCAGACACACTGGAAATGAAAGGGTTTTACAAAGGGATTTATCCCGGTTTTGACGAAAAACTCTTTGAAAAGCTGCAGGAAGTGTTTCGGAATATTGATGTAAAGCGCAGAATCCGGAAGCTGTCAAAGGGTATGCAAAAGCAGGTGTCTTTCTGGCTTGGGCTTTGCAGCAGTCCCGGGATTCTGATTCTGGACGAGCCGGTGGACGGTCTGGATCCTGTCATGCGCAGGCAAATCTGGAATCTGCTTCTGGCTGAAAAAAAGAAACGGGGCATGACGGTACTGGTGTCCTCCCACAATCTGCGGGAGCTGGAAGAAGTATGTGATTATGTGGGAATCATGCATCAGGGCAGAATCCGGATGGAACGCTCTCTGCAGGAACTGCAGGGATGCGTGTCAAAAGTTCAGACAGCATTTGAACAGGGAATGCCCATATTGCCGGAAACCTTTCAGGTGCTTCATATGTCCAATCTTGGGCGGGTGTATACCATGATTGTAAAGGGGGATTCCGAAAAAGCCAGAGGAGAGCTGGAAAAGCTGCATCCGCTGTTTGTAGATGTGCTGCCTCTGACTCTGGAGGAAATTTTCATTTATGAGATGGGAGGGGCAGATTATGGGATTCAGGAAATTCTGCTTTAACAGTACCATATTCCGTAAAAATGTCAGGAGTTACTGGCCGATATGGTTTTCCTGGCTTCTGGTATGTCTGTGGATACTTCCGGGCTATACCTGGCTGCAGATACATGCGTATACGGAAGCGGGGGCACTGGAACAGGCCAGGCAGGAGGCGGAAAAGCTGCGGTATGCGGTGGAAAGCCTTTCTCCCGCCATTTCCCCCTGGCCGGTATTTTTATTTGGGGCTGTCAGCGGAATCGCGGTATTTTCCTACCTGTACCAGTCCAGGAGCGCCAATATGATACACGCGCTGCCGGTGCGGCGGGAAGCCCTTTTTCTGACAAATTATATTTCCGGGCTGCTGTTTTTGCTGATTCCTCAGTTCCTGGCATTTGTGGTAACTGTATTCGTGTGGTTTGGACATGGGATTACCCATCTGGAATATCTGCTTCGATGGCTGGGACTGGCAGCGGGAGAAGCCTTTCTGGCCTACAGTCTGGCTGTGTTTGCGGCCATGCTTACGGGACAGGCTGCTGTTGGGGCAATCTGTTACGTGGCCCTGAATTATCTGTATAAAGGAGTGGTCAGCATTGTCAGCGCCACCATGGGAATGCTGGTGTACGGCATGAACCGGGAGACAGGAGAATCCTGGGGGGACTGGCTGTCGCCCATATCTTTTCTGCAGAAAAATATACAGCTTGCCGTACGGGAGAACAATCAGGAATTTGCCATACCGGAGATTCAGGGCACGGACTGTCTGTTCTGGTACGGACTTCTGGCATGTCTGCTGACAGGAGCGGCTCTGGCAATATACAGGAGCCGGAATCTGGAGGCGGCATCGGATGTGGTTGCCATTTCCTGGCTGAAACCGGTGTTCCGCTGGTGCGGCGGAATTGCGGCCGGAGGATTCTGTACGTACATGGTGTGGGGAATGCTGTTTCCAGACAGGTTTGGAAATCTGTTCCGGTTTGTACTGCTGTTCGGCAGCGTGACGGCGGCCGGAGGATTTTTTCTCTGTGAGATGATAATCCGCAAAAAATTTCTGGTGTTTACCGGAAAACGTCTGAAAGAATGCGGTCTGTTTCTGGCGGTTCTGGTATTGTTTCTGGTGTGTGTGGAAAAGGATGTGTTAAAGCTGGAACAGAAGGTGCCGGAAGAAGAGGAAATTTCAGGTATTTATCTGGAAGGAAGTTACCGGATGTATCTGGAAAAACCGGAGGAAATCCGCAGGTGTCTGGAGGTTCATCAGTGTGTCATCCAATCCAGGAAGGAATTTGAGCAGTATTTTCAGGAAAATTGCCGGGACAGAGAGAAACGTTCTGCAATGAAATGGAGTCTGACGTATCGGCTGAAAAACGGCAGAAGCCTGACCCGTTCCTATGATCTGCCCCTGGAGGACTGTTATGTGGAAGATTCAGAGGGAGCCATGGGAAAACTGTTTGCCCTGGAATACAATCCCCGGAAATATCTGGAATACTATTTTTCTGCCGCACCGGAACAGCTGAAACTGACCGGAGAGAGCAGTTTCCATCATATTAACGGAAAAGGAGAATATCGGAGCCATGAGTTGTCGGAGGAAGAAGAGGAAAGAATGTATCAGGCTCTGAAAGAGGATATCCTGTCCGGCAATTATCGGATTTATCCCTGGGAATATAAGAAGCGGGATACGGAAAATTATGCGGATTTCCTCGCATTCAGTTACAGACTGCCCAAAGGAACCAGAACCTTTCAGGAAATGGGAGAAAGTTTTTACACCGGAAAATACCCGGAGTACATCACAGTGCCTTTGACCAGAGGCTGTGAGAAAACCATAAACCTGCTGCGGGAGCTTGGGATACTGGATGGGAATGAGCATATTATGACAGAACGGGAATTTCAGAATATAGCAGAAGATATGGAATTTTGAAATTCCATATCTTCTGCTATATTTCATGCAGCCGGAAAAATTACAGTAATGCGTACCATTTCGATAATTTCATCCTGCAACAGCCTTTTTACCATTTCAGCAGTGCGGCTCCCCAGGTGAGTCCCGCTCCGAATCCTGACAGGAGAAGAATATCTCCGGGAGACAGTTTTCCTGCTTTGTGCACTTCGTCCAGCAGGATGGGGATACTGGCGGCAGAAGTATTTCCGCAGTGCGCTACATTCGCGGGGAATTTTTCCGGAGGAAGTTTTAATTTCCGGGCAATGGAGGCGATAATCCGGTAATTGGCCTGATGAAGCAGGAAATACGTCACCTCGGAAAGGGCCATACCGGCCTGGGCCAGAAGTGCCTGAATACATTCCGTTTCTTTTTTTACAGCAAATTTAAAGACTTCCTGACCGTCCATATACAGATAATCCAGGGACTTGTCAGTGGAAATCCAGGGGTTGTTGCTGGTGCGGTTTTTGCATACCAGCACATGGCTTCCCCTGCCGTCGGAGCCCTGCAGAGAAGCAATCATTCCGTTTTCCGCGGCTTTTACCACTGCCGCACCGGCGCCGTCTCCGAAGAGAACGCAGGTGGAGCGGTCAGACCAGTCCAGAAGTTTGGACAATGTTTCCACGCCGATAATCAGGGCAGTGCGGTAAATACCTGCCTGAATATAAGCATCCACCGTGTTCAGGGCATACAGAAAACCGGAACAGGCGGCATTTATGTCAAAAGCAGCGGCGTGGCAGGCTCCCAGTTCTTTCTGTACCAGACATGCGGCGGCCGGAGTGATATAATCGGAAGAAACCGTGGCCACTATAATTAAATCCAGCTCCTGCGGAAGAATATCTGCGTCTTCCAGAGCCTCCCTGCCTGCCTGAACGGCAAGGGAAATGGTGGTTTCAGTTTCTGAAGATACCAGATGACGCTCCCGGATACCGGTCCGGCTCTGAATCCACTGGTCGCTGGTGTCCATTATGGCGGAAAGATTCTCATTTGTTATAATTTTCTCCGGAAGGCAGCTTCCGGTTCCGATAATTTTTGCTCTCATAATTGTTTCCTTATCTATATAGTTTGATAATCAAAATAATATACAATCACTATAAACGTCAGAGGGAGATTTGTCAATGGGAAAACGCAATAAAATGCCGTTTTGATTTCCTGTAAATGATACTGTAAAAACTGCGAATCATACCATGCGGCTCAAATCGAAATTTTTATTTGCTATAATAATCTGACTGCAAAATATAAATTTTTATGAAAAGCAGGATATCGGTAAAAGAAGACCGGAAGACAGCAAAAACGAGAGTAAGGGATACGGCATATGCGGTTTTCCCCATCAGGAAGGGCGAAAAAGATGAACAGAATTTTTTCACAGGAAGAAATAAATACCGGGCGGCAGAGGGAGTTTGATTATCTGAAAGGGATTTTTATGGTGCTTATATACCTGATTCATGCCTTTCAGGCGACGTTGTCCGAGGAGGATTTCATAACTCAGGGAATCTATATGTTTGCGACAATGTCCGGTGCGGCTGTTTTTATCTTCGTTTTGGGAGTCGGGACTGTTTACAGCAGGGAGACAGCACCGGCGGCATTTGTAAAAAACGGTATACGCATGGTGATTTATCAGTATCTGAACAACATTTTGTATGTGGCTGCGCTGCTGCTCCCTTATCCTTTCGTATACAAAACTCTGTCGGAAACCGGGAGAGAGAATGTCCGGTTTCTGGCGGAACTGTACATTCAGTATACCAATATCTTTTTTATTACCGGAATCATATATTTTGTACTGGCACTGTTTCAGAAACTGAAGATGAAAGCTGTCTGGTATATAATCATCGGTGCGGCAGTCAGCATGGCAGCTCCCTTTCTTTATGGAACGCCTGTGAATGTGCCGGTATTTGGGTATGTGATAAAACTCCTGATTGGAGAAGCAGATTTCGTTTCTTTTACGCCCCTTTATTTTCTGTCCTATGCGCTGTTCGGCGTTGCTTTCGGCAAAATTCTGCGTCATGTGAAAGATAAAGCGCGGTTTTACCGATTGCTGGCCATTCCCTGTGTCCTGCTCGTCATCGCATGGTGGGTACAGGTATTTGGGAAATATGGTTCGGACATATCAGAAATGCGGAGGGTGCTGGGCGACGCATATACACAGCCGGACCCCTGGCATGTGGCGGCAGGCATGGCGCATATTATTCTGCTTGCCATAATCTTTTTCTTTATGGAAAGAATCGGCAGTAAGGATAGGGAAACGGGCAGATCAGGGAACCCTGTTGCCAGGCAGATTCTGTATTACAGCAAACATATTTCCAAATATTATGCGCTGCATATAATTGTATTTTTTATTGCTCTTGGAATGAACGGGTATGAGAGCTTTAAAAGTTATGAATGCTGGCTTCTTGCGCTGCTGTCAATGATTGTGACAGAATTTCTGGTAAGAGGATATAATGCGCTCAGAGAGAAGAAATCCGCTTCAACGCCCTGAATCTCTCGTTCATGAGGAACCTGGCGTTTTGCAGACAGAGGCTCCCGGTACATTTATTGTGCCGGAAGCCTCTCTTTGATTCCGGGACAATCAGAAACGTCTGTTTCCAGACACATTTTGCCTGTATCTGCATACTATAGAGGAAAATACCTGTTTGTGCCGTAAACAGGCACAGAAAGGAGAAATCATGGCAGTTACAATAATTCTGGACGCCGGGCACGGGGGCTATGATAACGGGGCTTCCTATAATGGAAGGAGAGAAAAAGACGATACTCTGCGGGTAGCTCTTGCAGTGGGAGAAAAACTGGAAAACGCCGGGTACAATGTGCTGTATACAAGAACCACAGACCGTTACGACTCGCCTTTTGAAAAGGCTCAGATTGCCAACCGTTCCGGAGCGGATTATTTTATTTCTTTCCACCGGAATTCCGGAGCCACGCCAA
Organism: Lachnospiraceae bacterium JLR.KK002; assembly: GCA_036941025.1. Lineage (NCBI taxonomy): Bacteria > Bacillati > Bacillota > Clostridia > Lachnospirales > Lachnospiraceae > Lachnospiraceae bacterium JLR.KK002. Next base: position 1,842,533 of record JAYMNP010000001.1, on the reverse strand, counting down.
ATACTTACAACGGGACACAGGCGCTGGTATATGAGACAGGTACGGAGGCGGAAAGACTGGGAAGGACCATCAATGATCAGCTTGTTAAATTTGGATTTAAGGATTTGGGAGTGGTGGAGCGCCCTGGTCTGGTGGTGCTCAGAAGAACACAGATGCCGGCTGTGCTGATGGAACTTGGGTTTATCAACCACGATGGAGATAACCAGATGTTTGACCAGCGTTTTGATGAAATGGTGGACGCCATTGTGACAGGGGTGGAACAGGCAATCCCCCTGACCGGATCTTCCGGAAAATACGGAGTGCAGGTGGGCCTGTACCGTTATGAATCCAATGCGGAATATATGAGAGAACAGCTGGAAAGCCAGGGATATCTGGCCACCGTACGGCGGGAAGGGCCGTATTATGCGGTGGTTGCCGGAAGAGAAGACAGTCTGGATGATGCCAGGGCTCTTCAGAACCGGCTTCGGCAGGACGGATATGATACGCTGGTAGTCAATATGGAATAGTGAAACAGATTATTCTAAACTTTTTATAAAATCGGCAAAATCATATTTACAATTCCGGAAGATTTCTGTATGATAAACATATCTTTTGTTCAACGTACCGAAATCTCTGTACGGAATTTCCAGATATAAATTGTAAAACATGATTCGTTTCCGGATTTATTTCAGATACCTGACGCGAGAATGCTCCCCTTCTGTAAAACAAGGAGAGAAAAATGAAAATAGCGTTTTGGAGTGAAGAGGAACAGACAGCAACCGCCTGGCATACGGGGCTGGTGGCCTGTGCCTGCGCGTTAAAGTATCCTCTGTGTGTTGCAGTAGTTCCCGGCGGTTACAGCGGGGAAGAGCTGGAGCAGGATTTCCTGCGAGGGGAACGGAGTCGGACGCAGCTGGAGCAGGCAAATGGATCTGCCGGCGGCCGGAGACCTCAGGGGCTGTCTGCGGACAGCAGTTTTCTTACAGGCAGTCAGAAAGAAGACTGCCTGCTGGCAGCCGAACAGCAGGAGTATTTTCTGGCAGGAGGTCTGGACTGTCTGCTGAGCATGATGCCGGAAGAACTGACTGCACCGGTCATCCGGGGCAATATGCGCCAGATTCTGGCAGGAAGCCTGTACTGTCTGCCCGGAAGCCGGAGAAAGGAACGGGAATGGTGGCAGGAAGACCCTCTTTTTACAGGGCTGAAAAGAGTGCTGGATGCAGTGGAGCATTGTTTTGATGTTATGTTTGTGGACTGCGGCAGCAGGAAAGATGACGTTGCCCGGAATCTTCTGTCAGAAGCTGACGTCTGTGTGCTGAACATGAATCAGGAATCGGAATTAATCGGGGAATATTACAGGAATCCGCCCAAATTCCGGGGGAAAACCTTTTTTCTGATAGGCAATTACTTTGAGAACAGCCTGTATACAAGGAAGAACCTGGAGCGGATTTACCGGGTGGATGAAGATATGCTGGGAGCTGTGCCCTATCATCCCTGGCTGCAGGCGGCCGGAAGAACCGGCAGGGCCGGAGCAGAGGTTCAGAAATACCTTGGGAAGAATATCAGGGGGAAAAGCGTGTTTTTTGAGCAGGAACTGGCGAGAACGGCCAGACTGATTTTAAAACTGGCGGGAGTGATTCAGTAAGTACAGTTTCCGTTCCTGTTACGGATTTCCTGTATGAGAGAAAATCCGTAACAGATGAAAACAGACTTTTTAACAGGTTTCCGGTTCCGGATAGGTTTCTCCAAAGGTTTCAACTGTAACTTTTTTCAGCACCTGGGGTTCCATGGGCCGGTCGGAATAATCTGTTGCGGTTTCCGCAATCCCGTTGACAACTTCCATCCCTTCTGTGATCTGTCCGAATGCGGCATAGGCTCCGTCCAGATGGGGAGAGTTCTGGTGCATGATGAAGAACTGGGAACCTGCCGAATCAGGAGCCATGGTACGTGCCATGGAAAGGACTCCGGCATTGTGTTTTAAATCATTGTCAAAGCCGTTCTGGGAAAATTCTCCCCGGATACTGTAGCCGGGGCCGCCGGTTCCGGTGCCTTCCGGACATCCGCCCTGAATCATAAATCCTCTGATTACACGGTGGAAGCAGAGACCGTCATAATAGCCCTTCTGAATAAGGCTGATAAAGTTATTTACAGTGTTGGGGGCAGTCTGCGGAAAAAGTTCCGCTTTCATAATGCCGCCGTCTTCCATTTCAAAAGTTACAATTGGATTTTGAGCCATAGTCGTTACCTCTTTTCGAAATATAGTATATCTGTCAGTCTTACATCTGATATTATACCTGGAATTGCTGTTTTCGTAAAGAGTAAATCCTGTCGACAAGAAGTGCGAATATTTTCAGAAAGCCAATGGTATTCTTTTAGAAAAATTTATACTTCATCGATGTGCCGTCGATATACGAAAGGGGACTAATACTCATGGCAGATAAAATATTTGAAAACAATCAGGTTACAATCACAGGTGAAATCGTTTCAGATTTCCAGTATAGCCACGAGGTGTTTGGGGAAGGCTTTTATATGGTAGAAGTATCGGTAAACAGGCTGAGTAATTTTGCAGACATTATCCCGATGATGATTTCCGAACGCCTGATTGACACACAGAGCAGTTACATAGGGCAGTACATCCGGGTGGATGGACAGTTCCGCTCCTACAACAGACACGAGGAGAAAAAGAATCGTCTGGTACTGTCCGTATTTGTAAGAGAACTGGAATTTGTAGATGAGATTCCTGAGGGGGAGAAAAGCAATCAGATTTTTCTGGATGGATATATCTGTAAAGATCCCATTTACCGGAAAACACCTCTCGGAAGAGAGATTGCAGATTTACTCATAGCAGTGAACCGCTCTTATGGGAAATCCGATTATATCCCATGTATCTGCTGGGGAAGAAATGCCAGATACGCCTCCGGATTTGAAGTGGGTGGTCATGTGCAGGTATACGGAAGGATTCAGAGCAGGGAATATGTGAAGAAACTTTCAGAGACGGAAGTGGAACACAGAGTTGCCTATGAAGTATCTGTAAGTAAAGTGGAATATATAGAATAATTGAAAAAAGATAAAAATATAAAATAAAAAACAGTTTATACATAACGAAAAGACGTTATTAACAGACATAGATTTGACAAAAATTTGCATTTTCCAGTGGTTTGTGTTATTTTAAGAAAAGATTTGGAGCAACTGCTTTGCACCGTTACGATTTGCATTGTAAGAAAGGAAAATGACATGTGTAAGAAAAAAGTTACTGTTTATTGCGGTAATGGGAAAGGTAAAACGGCAGCGGCCCTTGGATATGCCATACAGTCTGCAGGCCAGGGGAGAAATTCCATCATCATTCAGTTTATGAAAGGAAAAAAAGAAAAAGAGACAGAACAGCTGCTGAGCCGGCTGGAACCGGAAGTAAAGTTTTTCTCCTTTGCAAGATTTGAGAAAGATTTTTCGGAGCTTTCCAGTGAGGAGCAGCAGGAAGAGAGCATGAATATACGCAACGGGTTTAATTTTGCCAGAAAAGTTCTGGTTACAGGAGAATGTAATCTGCTGATACTGGACAGTTTTCTGGAACTTCTGGACAACGGAATGATTTCCGCAGAAGAGCTGGATAATCTGATGAACGCAAGTTCGGAGGATACGGAGATTCTGTTTACCGGAAAACATATGAACGACGCGCTGCGTAAATATGCGGAAAAAATTTATGAAATCCATGCAGATTGATGACATCGCTGTTGACATTATGACTGGAAAATGCTATATTAGCGTTAGCAGAACATATGAATAGATAGAGGTTGCGTGATTCATGAGTAGCTTATCGGATGTGACAGGCACAGAGGATGATAACTGAAAGGGAAGAACGCCGAAAGAAGTTCTTTTCCTGAAGAGAGATTCTTGGGCATATAGTGAATAATTATATGACTGTCATCAGTGGATGGAGTGCTATCATGGATTATAAGCAGAGAACAGGGTTTTTTGCAAATGTCAGAATCTTTAAGCCGACTTGTCCAGTCGGCTTTCTTTATCTTACAGGAAATACCTTTTCCGCTAACGTGTGAAAGTATTTTCTGTAAGGCAAAAAACAATTATCCCACTCAGTGGGGGAATCCCGCAGACGAAGTTTTTCATCAATTTAAGGAGGAAAGTATATGGCACTTTTTAAAGGCGCAGGCGTAGCGCTTGTTACACCAATGAAGGAAAATCTGGAAGTGGATTACGATAAACTGGCGGAAATTCTGGAAGACCAGATTCAGAATGAAACAGACAGTATTATTATTACAGGAACCACCGGAGAGGCATCCACCCTGACCGTGGAGGAACATCTGGAAGTAATACGGGCTGCAGTTGCCATTGTGGATAAACGGATTCCGGTGATTGCGGGAACCGGTTCGAACTGTACCCGGACAGCCGTGGAACTTTCCTACCAGGCTCAGCTTGTGGGTGCGGACGGACTGCTGGTGGTAACCCCCTACTATAACAAAGCCACCCAGAAAGGGTTGATTGAACATTATATCCGGGTGGCAAAATATGTGGATATTCCCATTATCATGTACAATATTCCGGGCAGAACAGGCTGCAGGATTGAAGCGGAAACAGCGGCTTTCCTGAACCGGGAAGTGGAGCATATTGTGGGAATGAAAGACGCCGTAGGAGATATTTCCTATACACTGAAACTGATGGAGCAGACACAGGGAGATTTTGACGTCTATTCCGGTGAGGATGGGCAGGTAATTCCTCTGCTTGCCTGCGGTGGAATCGGGGTAATTTCCGTTCTCTCCAATATTGCCCCCAAATTCACCCATGATATGGTAATGAATTATCTGAACGGAAACCACAAGGAGGCACTGGAAATGCAGATAAAAGCTCTTCCCCTGGTGGATGCCCTGTTCTGTGAGGTGAATCCAATTCCGGTAAAAGCAGCAATGAATCTGATGGGATGGAATACAGGTTCTCTGCGGGCACCTTTAAGCGAGATGGAGCCTGAGAATGTGAAAAAATTATCAAAGGCTATGAAAGAATTTGGCATTCCGCTGGCCTGACATTTTTAAGAGCTGTCCGTTTGCAGGGCAGCTCAGTTTTATGCAGCAAAGGGTCTGCCCCGGCTCGCGGGGTTGATGTTTATTGCTGCGCAATCCGCTCGCGCGCGGAGAATGCGCATAGCGCATTCTTTTTTATATACACAGGAGGAAAACAGAAATGGTAAAAATGATTATGCATGGCTGTAATGGCAGGATGGGACAGGTAATTTCTTCCATCTGCCAGGAGGACAGCGATATTCAGATTGTGGCAGGTATTGACCCGTATGATGGAATTGAAAATTCCTATCCGGTGTTTCAGAGGATTGAAGACTGCAAAGTGGAGGCCGATGTGGTGGTGGACTTTGCGGCAGCTTCTGCAGTGGACAGCCTGCTTAAGTATTGTGTGCAGCATCAGCTTCCGGTGGTTTTATGTACCACAGGGTTAAGCGAGGAACAGAACAGGAAAGTGGAAGAGGCAGGCAGGAAAACTGCCGTACTGAAGTCTGCCAACATGTCTCTGGGGGTAAATGTCCTGATGGAGCTGCTGCAAAAGGCAGCCAGGATACTGGCGCCGGCAGGTTTTGATATGGAAATTGTGGAAAAGCACCATAATCAGAAAGTGGACGCGCCCAGCGGAACAGCGCTGGCACTGGCAGATTCCATCAACGAAGCACTGGAAAATGCGTATCAGTATAAATATGACCGTACACAGGAAAGAAAGAAGCGGGAAAAAAATGAAATCGGCATTCAGGCAGTCCGGGGCGGCAGTATTGTGGGGGAACATGAAGTGATTTTTGCCGGACTGGACGAGGTCATAGAAATCCGCCACACTGCTTATTCCAAAGGAATTTTTGGAAAAGGCGCAGTGGAAGCGGCAAAGTTTCTGGCAGGAAAACCGGCAGGAAATTATGACATGAAAGATGTGATTGAAGCAGGATAATTTACCCTATGTCAGGCACAGGCGGGCGGTAAGACAGTTCTTTGGAAACTGTGCCAGACAGCAGGGACAGAGAACAGATAAAGTGAGAAAACAGGGAGAACAGTAAATGGAAACAGGAGAAATCAGGTATTTAAAAGGGCTGGCAAAACAATATCCTACGATTCCGGCAGCAGCCACGGAAATCGTGAATCTGCAGGCGATTCTCAGCCTGCCCAAAGGGACAGAGCATTTTATTACGGACATTCACGGGGAATACGACCAGTTCCAGCATGTAATGAAAAATGGTTCCGGAGCAATCAAACGGAAAATTGAAGAAGAATTCGGCAACAGCCTTTCTGTGGCAGAGAAAAAAAGCATTGCCATTCTGATTTATTATCCGGAATTAAAATTAAAGCAGGTGTTAAAACAGGAGGAAAATCTGGAGGACTGGTATAAGGTGACTTTGTACCGCCTGATCCGCATCTGCAAGGGCGCTTCCTCCAAATACACCCGTTCCAAAGTACGCAAGGCTCTGCCAAAGGATTTTGCCTATGTAATCGAGGAACTGCTCACCGGGCGGCCGGATGTGACAGACCAGGAAGCATATTACAACGAAATCATCAATTCCGTTATCCGCACCGGAAGAGCCTCGGAGCTGGTAGTTGCGTTCTGCAATTTAATCCGGCGGCTGATTGTGGATCACCTGCATGTGGTGGGAGATATTTATGACAGAGGCCCCTATCCCAATCTGATTATGGACACCCTGATGGAACATCATTCCGTGGACATTCAGTGGGGGAATCATGATGTGCTGTGGATGGGGGCGGCTGCAGGAAATCCTGCCTGCATTGCAAACGTCATCCGCATTTCAGCAAAATACGGAAACCTGAATACGTTAGAGGACGGGTATGGGATCAATCTGATTCCGCTGGTAAGGTTTGCGCTGGACAAGTATGCAAAAGACCCCTGTGACGTTTTCCACCTGGATTACCGGGAAGACGAATACGATGTGAAAGATGTGCAGTTAGATGAAAAAATGCACAAGGCCATAGCCATAATCCAGTTCAAACTGGAAGGCCAGCTTATGAAAAAACATCCGGAATTTCAGATGGACCACCGGCTGCTGCTGGACAAAATGGATCTGGAGAAGGGAACCGTAGAGGTAGAGGGAAAAACCTATCCGCTGAAAGATACCTGCTTCCCCACCATAGATATGAAAAATCCCTATGAGCTGTCTCCGGAGGAAGCAGATGTGGTGGACCGTCTGGTGACTGCTTTTATCAACTGTGAAAAACTTCAGAAGCACATCCGGTTTCTGTTTACCAAGGGAAGCCTGTATAAAGTATACAATGGAAACCTTCTGTATCATGGCTGCGTTCCTTTCAATGAGGACGGAACCTTTAAGAAAGTGCGCATTTACGATGGAGAATACAGCGGTAAGGCTTTATATGACGTGCTGGAACACTATGCCAGGAAAGGATATTATTCCATAGACAAAACAGAGAAGCAGAAAGGGCTGGACATTCTGTGGTTCATCTGGCAGAACGCCAATTCCCCGGTATTTGGAAAATCCAAAATGACCACCTTTGAACGGTATTTTATTGCAGACAAAAAGACCCATAAAGAGCCTAAAAATCCCTATTACCGTCTGCTGGAGCAGGAGGAAATTGTCAGTAAAATTCTGCATGAATTCGGACTGGAAGACGAGGACTCCCATATTATCAACGGCCATGTGCCGGTGGAGACAAAGCGGGGAGAATCTCCGGTGAAATGCAATGGAAAGCTGCTGATTATTGACGGAGGTTTTTCCAAGGCCTATCAGCCCAAAACGGGAATTGCAGGCTATACCCTGATTTACAATTCCTACGGTCTGCTGCTTGCCGCCCACGAGCCTTTTGAATCAGTGGAAAAAGCAGTGCAGAACGGAAGCGACATTCATTCCCATATGATGCTGGTACAGCATGTGAATCTGCGAAGAACCGTAGCCGACACCGATGTGGGCAAGGAAATCAAAGAAAATATCATAGAACTGGAAAAACTGCTGTGTGCATATCGGGAAGGGACCATTGTGGAGCGGCAGTAAATCATATGCCGGAAGCCGTAAATTTTTTCACGGCTTCCGATTTTTCTGTTCTTCGGGTGTGCTGACCCCAGGAAAAAGAAAATCTGGCAGGTATTGACATTTCAGAAATGTGTGGTATACTGTAGAAAATTAAATAAATTGCATACAGGTGTCAAAATAATATGTAAAACATATATTATTTTGGTGAAAAGGGAAAATGGGTGTGAATCCCATGCGAACTCGTCACCGTAATAAGGGAGCAGAAGCCGATATACCACTGGGAAACTGGGAAGGTGGCTGATGTGATGATTGTTAAGTCGGGAAACCTGCCTGGATGTTGTACAGAAATATATTATTTCAAGCCACGAGTGACTGGTTGTACGCTTGGGTTTGCAGAGAAATGTCTGCAGATCTGTGATAAAATGTATGAATCCTTTACCGTAGTTTTTTATGGTAAAGTTTTTTATTACAGAAATTTTTTAAGGAGATTCTGTAATGTGAAAATGTGATGTGCAACTCGCGTGTGAGAAATGCGGGCTGCACATTTTTTATTTTACAGGAAATATCGTGTTACTGTGAAGTGGTAAAGTATATAGGTTTCCTATAAGATAAAGCCCTCCGGGCGAGATGCGCAGCTCGCGGAGAGGAAATCTGTTGCTGCGCAATCCGCTCGCGCGCGTCAAAGTGTGCACCCTCTCAAGAATGAGGGGCCAGAGGAGCTGAAGCGGAATTGCCCATTTTGTTTTGTAAAGCGCTTTTGCAAAAGATGCTGCCGCAAAGCGGCACAGAATATCGGAAAGGATATTCTGCATAGATACTACCATTTTGGTAACAACAGGAAAAGGAGAGAAAAATGAAAAAGAAATTTTTGGTTGCCTTACTGGCGGGTGTGATGACCTGTTCCCTGGCTTTGGCAGGCTGTTCAAAGGAAACTTCGGAGACTGCCGAAAATACGAATCAGACAGAAGCAGACAATAAAACGCCGGAAGAGAAAAAGGCAGATACGGAGCAGACAGAAGCCAATAAAAAAGAGCCGGAAGAAGGAAAAGAGGAGGCAAACACGGATCAGGCTGCTGCCGATGAGGCTGCCGCCCTGATTGATGCAATTTATGTGCAGGAGAGGACTGGAAATACGGACGAACAGTGTACTCAGGCAAAAGCTGCCTGGGATGCCCTGACAGATGAACAGAAAGAACTGGTGGAAGGTGAAAATGCAGATCCCGATTATTTTGGCAGAGATACTGGAGATGCCTCTGCAGATGATACGAGAAATCAGGATGACATTGGTGAAAATGAAATTCTGGCAGTCAGCTTCGGAACCTCCTTTAACAGCAGCCGCGTGGATGACATCAAAAGCATTGAAGACGCACTGCAGGAAGCAAATCCCGACTGGTCCGTAAGAAGGGCTTTTACCGCACAGATTATTATTAACCATGTACAGGCCCGTGACGGAGATCATATTGACAATATGGAACAGGCGTTGGAACGTGCGGTGGCGAACGGAGTAAAGAATCTTGTAATACAGCCTACCCATCTGATGCACGGGGCAGAATATGATGAGATGATGGAATCCGTGGAAGCATATCGGGAGAAATTCGAAACGGTAAAAGTGGCAGAGCCTTTGCTTGGTGAAGTCGGAGAAGATGCTTCTGTAATCAATGAAGATAAAGAGGCCGTTGCAAAAGCCCTTACGGAAGCGGCAGTGCAGGATGGCGGATACGACAGCCTGGAAGCGGCAAAAGAAGACGGTGCGGCTTTCGTATTTTTGGGCCATGGCACTTCTCATACGGCAAAGGTGTCTTACAGCCAGATGCAGTCCCAGATGGGAGCTCTTGGATATGAGAATGTATTTATCGGAACCGTAGAAGGGGAACCGGAAGATACCTCCTGTGAGGCAGTGATTGAGGCAGTAAAGCAGGCGGGGTACAAAAAAGTTATTCTCCGTCCCCTGATGGTTGTGGCAGGCGATCATGCCAACAATGATATGGCAGGAGAAGATGAGGATTCCTGGGTCAGTATGTTCAGGGCGTCCGGTGATTTCGACAGTGTGGAGACACAGATTACAGGTCTTGGCTCCATTGAAGCCGTTCAGAAACTTTATGTGGAGCATACGACAGTTGCAATGAATGAACAGTGAGATTGAGGGATTAAGATGAAGAAATATGTGGGAATCATGGTTCTGTTTCTTCTGTCCGCATTGGCTGGCGGCTGCGGAGATACGGAACGTGTGAAAGAAAATCATTCGGAAACCGTGTCAGAACAGGTACCGGAAACATCTTCAGAAGTTCCGGCTGAATCAGATGCGGAAGAACTGGCGGACGGGACATATCTTGCGGAGTTTAAAACAGACAGCGGTATGTTTCACGTAAGCGAGGCCTGTGACGACAGAGGAACCCTGACCGTAGAGAATGGGAAAATGACCATACATATCTCCCTTGCCTCCAAAAATATCGTAAATCTTTATCCGGGAACTGCCGATGACGCCGGGAAAGAAGGAGCAGAACTGCTTATTCCCACAGAAGATATGGTCACATACAGCGATGGCATGACGGAGAAGGTGTATGGCTTTGATGTGCCTGTTCCGGCGTTGGAAAAGGAATTTGACCTGGCGCTGATTGGAACAAAGGGGAAATGGTATGACCACAAAGTCAGTGTTTCAAATCCGGTTCCCCTGGAAAATAACACGGAGGGAAAAGATGGGAAGGCGCAGGAAAATGGCACGCAGGCCAGAAGAGCGGAAGATTTTGAAGACGGTACCTACAGTGTGGAAGTTACTCTGGAAGGCGGAAGCGGAAGAACGGAGATTTTATCGCCTGCAGCACTTACAGTAACAGATGGAAAAGCGCTGGCAACCGTACAGTGGAGCAGTCCGGACTACGATTATATGATTGTGGAAGGAGAAAAGTATTTTCCGGTCAGTACGGAAGGCGGATCTGTGTTTGAATTTCCCGTTTCCGGATTTGATATACCAATGGAAGTTATTGGAGATACGGTGGCAATGAGTAAGCCCCATGAAATAGAATACACGCTGACATTTCATTCAGAAACAGTGAAAAAAGGATAACTGTATGGAGATATGATGAGAGGAAGAAAGAAATTAATATTACTGCTCTTTGCAGGACTGCTGTGGCTGTCAGGTTGTGGCGGTCCTTCCTCTGCTTCCAAACCGGAACCTGCCGAAAGGGCGGAAGAAAAATCAGAGTCGGAAGCGGGGGAAACCGGACCGGTGCTGGTACATGAAGGCAGTATGGAACTGGATTATGCTGAAAATTTTACCGTGGATTATTACGAGGACGGATATACTCTGCTGACCACGACCATGGACGGTGCCCGGTTTCTGATAGTACCGGAAGGCAGAGAAGTACCGGAGAATACGGATATCATAGTTGACGGTATGCAGACCGGGAATCAGGAGCCGGTGATATTGAAGCACCCTGTAAAAGATATTTATCTGGTGGCGTCCTCCGTGATGGATATGTTCCGTGAGCTGGACGGGCTGGATGCAATCCGGTTTTCCGGCCAGAAAGAAGAGGGCTGGTATATTGAAGAGGCTCGAAAGGCAATGGAACAGGGCGATATTCTCTATGCAGGCAAATATAACAGGCCGGATTATGAGCTGCTTGTGTCGGAGCACTGTACCCTTGCCATAGAAAACATGATGATTTCCCATGCCCCGGAAGTGACGGAGAAGCTGGAAGAGTTTCATATTCCTTCAGTGACGGATTATTCCAGTTATGAGCCCCACCCCCTTGGCAGAGTGGAATGGGTGAAGTTTTACGGTGCCCTGTTGGGAAAAGAGGAAGAAGCAGAACGGATATTCGCGGAGCAGCAGGTGATTCTTGAAAAAGTAAGCGCGGCCGAAAAAACGGACCGAACCGTGGCCTTCTTTTTTATCACTTCCAATGGAATGGTACAGGTACGCCAGTCTTCGGATTATGTGCCGAAAATGATTGAACTGGCAGGAGGAAAGTATATTTTTGATGACCTGGGAGATCCGGAAAACAGGCGTTCCACCCTGAACATGCAGGTAGAGGAATTTTATGTCGGTGCGAAAGACGCTGATTTCCTGATCTATAACAGTTCCATAGACGGCGGCGTGTCCAGTGTGGAAGAACTCCTGGATAAGTGTGAGGTTCTGGCAGATTTTAAAGCGGTAAAAAAAGGAAATGTCTGGTGCACCACCAATGATATGTATCAGCAGTCCCTTTCGGTTGGCTATTTGCTGGAAGATATCCATAAAATGATTCAGGGGGAAAAAGAGGATATGCATTATCTTTTTCGTCTGCCGGATGGGAAAATTCATTAGCATGAGAAAATTCATTAGCATGAGAAAATTCGTTAGCATGAGAAAATGCAAATTTTTCTGCAGAAACAGAAAAGAATCAGGAGATTGGTATTGTGACTGGCAAATCTGAAAAACATTCCGGGAATTCCTGTATACTTGGAAAACGGAATCATGGTAAAAGAAACAGAACGTACAGATATATGATGGTTTTTCTTCTTCTGGGAATTGGGGCATTGCTTTTTTTTATTCTGAATATCTGCATTGGGAGCGTCAGGATTACATTGTCGGAGCTTGCCGGACAGAAAAGCAGTGAGACAGTGACCAGAATTTTATGGGATATCCGGCTACCAAGGGCAATGGCGGTTCTGATTCTTGGAGGAGCTCTTTCTCTTGCGGGATATCTGTTACAGACATTTTTTAATAATCCCATTGCGGGGCCTTTTGTGCTGGGCATTTCTTCCGGTGCAAAAATGATGGTGGCTCTTGTCATGGTTTTTCTCATGGGAAGCGGCGTCCGGGTGTCGTCCCTTGCCATGATTTCTGCCGCATTTGCCGGAGCCATGTTGTCCATGGGATTTGTCCTGCTGATGTCCCGCAAAATTAACAATATGTCAATGCTGGTGGTCAGCGGCGTTATGATTGGGTACATATGTTCTGCTATTACGGAGCTGGTGGTGACTTTTGCGGAAGATGCGGATATTGTAAATTTGCACAACTGGTCCAGAGGCAGTTTTTCCGGCATGACATGGAGCAGCGTGGAAGTGATGGCGGCAGTGGTTTCTATCACTGTATTTGCTGTTTTCCTTATGTCCAAGCCCCTTGCCGCCTATCAGCTGGGGGATGCCTATGCCAGGAATGTTGGAGTGAATATCCGTCTTCTCCGGATATGCATTGTGATTTTTTCAAGTATTTTATCGGCATGTATCGTAGCTTTTGCAGGGCCGATTTCCTTTGTGGGAATTGCCGCGCCTCATCTGGTTAAGAAACTTTTGAATACGGCGGAACCCATCTTTATGATACCTGCCTGTTTTCTGGGCGGAAGCGTGTTCTGCCTGTTATGCGACTTGCTTGCCAAAACGCTGCTGGCTCCTACGGAACTGAGTATCAGCACCGTAACCGCCATTTTCGGCGCGCCGGTGGTTCTCTGGATTATGATAAAAAGACGAAAAGAAAACCATGTATAAGTAAAGGAAAAACCATGAAAGATTATTATTTTTCCACAAAGAAGATGTGTGTGGGGTATGACGGAAAACCGCTGATTAAAGAGGTGGAAATCGCGTTGCCGAAAGGAGAAATTTTAAGCCTGATTGGACCGAACGGAGCCGGTAAATCCACAGTATTAAAAAGTATTGTGGGGCAGCTGCCTCTGATTGCAGGAGCAATATATCTTGGCGGTGATAAGTCAGAAGAACTGAAAGGGGGAGAACTGGCAAAAAAAATGTCGGTGGTGCTCACCCAGAAGGTGAGAGCAGAGATGAAAAACTGCCGGGATGTGGTGGCAACGGGCAGATATCCCTATACCGGATGGTTTGGCGTTCTGTCGCAGGAGGATGAACGGATTGTGGATGAAGTGATGGAACTGACCCATATTACGGATATCTGTGAACAGGAATTTGATAAAATCAGCGACGGGCAGAAACAGCGTGTGATGCTTGCAAGAGCCATCTGCCAGGAACCGGAGCTGGTGATACTGGACGAGCCCACATCTTTTCTGGATATCAGATATAAGCTGGATTTTTTATCCATATTGCAGGAACTGAGAGAAAAAAAAGGGCTTACGGTGATTATGTCTCTGCATGAACTGGATCTTGCAAAGATTGTCTCTGATAAAATACTCTGTCTGAAGGGAGGATACGTGGAACGGTATGGTACGCCGGAAGAGATTTTTGAATCAGATTTTATTGAAAGGCTTTTTGATTTGAAAAAGGGGAGCTTCCTGGGAAATGAAAAACTTTCCGCATATATCAGACAGATAAGCGCAGGGCCCTGAAATAAATGGAAGAAGGGATGAAAAAATACTGGAAAAGAGGTACGGCAATATGAATGGAATATTATACGGAGTTGGGGTAGGGCCCGGAGATCCGGAACTTATGACGTTAAAGGCGGTGAAACTGATTAAAGAAAACAATGTGATAGCCCTGCCGGGGAAAAATCCAAAGGAAACGGTGGCATATCAGATTGCCTCGGCGGCAGTTCCGGAGCTTGCGGAGAAAGGGCTGATTCCTGTGTATATGCCCATGACTCACGATAAGGAAGAACAGAAGAAATGTCACAGAGCAGGCGCAGACCGTGTGGAGACATATCTGAAACAGGGACAGAATGTGGTATTCCTTACGCTGGGGGACTCTGCTGTCTATTCTACGTTTACCTATATTCAGCAGATTGTGGAAGAAGACGGATTTCAGACCAGGCTGGTCAGCGGAGTTCCCTCTTTTTGTGCGGTGGCAGCCAGGATGAACATGCCGCTGGCCATATGGAATGAACAGATCCATATTTTTCCGGCTGTCCACAATCTGTCGGAAAGGCTACCTGATTCGGGAACCTGTGTCCTGATGAAATCAGGCAGTAAAATGAGTCAGGTAAAGGAGATTTTAAAGAAGAGCGGACGGGACGCGGTTATGATTGAAAACTGCGGGACAGAAAAAGAGCAGGTTTATTTTCATGTGGATGATATACCGGACACGGCAGGATACTATTCCCTGATTATTTCAAAGGAAACGGAGCAGATATGATTGTATTAAAAAATCTGACTAAAAAGTTTGATCAGTTTACCGCAGTAGATTCTGTCAGCATGATCATTGAAACAGGAGAATTTTTCGGGCTGCTTGGTTTAAACGGAGCCGGAAAAACCACCACGATTGGTATGCTGTCCACACTCCTTCTGCCCACGCAGGGGGAAATTTTTATAGACGGGGAGCTGCTCACGCGAAAGAGAACTGATTTGAAACGGAAGATCAGCGTCATTACACAGGAATATTCCATGCGCCAGGACATGAACATGGATGAGATTATGGAATATCAGGGGCGGCTTTATTATATGCCGAAAAAGGAAATCCGCAGAAAGAGCGAAGAACTGTTGGAATTCTGCGGGCTGACCCGTGACCGGAAAAAGACGGTCCGCAAGCTGTCCGGCGGGATGAAGCGGAAGCTGATGGTGTGCAGGGCTCTTCTGACGGACCCTGAGATATTGCTGCTGGATGAGCCGACGGCCGGGATGGATGTTGTGTCCCGGAGACAGATGTGGAACCTGTTAAAGCAGTTAAATGGAAGAAATCTGACCATCCTGCTGACCACACATTATATGGAAGAAGCGGAAAAGCTGTGTGCCAGAGTGGCTATGATGAGCCATGGGAAGATAGAAGAAATCGACACGCCTGGACATTTTATCTGTGGGTTGGGACAGTTTGCCGTGGATGAAACTGCCGGAGACAAAGGAGTAAGCCATTATTTCCATACAAAGGAAAAAGCGCTGGAATTTGCTGCCCGGACAGATGGCAGTGTTCAGTTGCGGGATACCACATTAGAAGATGTATTTGTGGAACGGGCAAAAAGAGAAGGGGTCAGGTGAAAAATGGGAATAATTACAATTTTATGGGAAAAGTGGGTGGAATTCCGCAGAGATTTTTACAAAATCACGTTGGCAGCCATGATTGCGCCTCTTATGTATCTTCTGGTTTTTGGCCTGGGAATCCAGACCATGTCCCACGGAAAGCCATATCTTCACTATCTGATACCAGGGGTTGTGTCGCTGACCACCATGAATGGCAGCTTCAATGCCATTGCCCAGAACCTGAATGTTCAGAGGCTCTATGAAAAAGCCTTTGACCAGGTTATGATTTCTCCGACGCCTTTGTGGCAGTTTATGGCAGGGCAGATTATTGCAGGCTCTGTCCGGGGACTTTATGCAGGCGGTATCATTTTACTGCTGGTATGGCCAATACATACCGGTTTGATTTTTAACGGATTTTCATTTTTGATATTGTTTTTAAACGGTGCGGTCTTTTCAGCTCTGGGCGTGGTGGTTTCCTTTCTGGCAAGAAATCATGCGGATGTGCCGAGATTTTCCAATTATCTGATTATGCCCATGGCTTTTTTGTGTAATACGTTTATTTCAACAGAAAATATGCCGAAGGGAATTCGGAACGTGATAGGCGTTCTGCCATTGTCAGAAACCAGCGGTCTGGTGCGCCACATTGCTTACAGCGAAAGCTGGGATCCGCTGGGGATTCTGATACTGCTTGTGTATCTGTCTGTTTTAACAGCAGCCGGATTATGGTTTGTTTATCGGAAACAGAATCTTTAGCGGGAGTGTGAAAGGAAACTATGTCTGAAAAAGTATTTATGAGAGGTAAGAAATATGGCAGAAGGAGCATGGTTTGGGCTGTGCTTGCTCTTGCTCTGTTTTTTTTATGCGGATTTGCCCCGAAGGACGGGGAATACAGCGTGTCCCTGGATATAAGCGGCGGCAGCGGAAAAGCCTCTGTTACGTCTCCAACCCTGCTCACCGTGGAAAACGGAACACCCGTTGCCCGTATCCAGTGGAGCAGTCCCAATTATGATTATATGATTGCAGACGGGATTACTTATTATAATCAGAGCGAAGAGGGTATGAATTCTGTTTTTGAGATACCGGTTCTTTGCTGGGATGAAGAAATGGACGTTATTGCAGATACCACTGCCATGGGGAATCCTTTAGAAATTCATTACCAGCTTTTCTTTTACCGGGATTCTATAGGGAGCAGGAGCGAGCTGCCTCAGGAGGCAGCAAAAAGAGTGCTGTGTGTGGCTTTTGCAATTATTGTAATCGGCGGTGTGCTGAACTATGTTGTGAAAAAGAAGATTTCACAAAGTAATTGAAATTTCTCAGGAAGTATATTAGAATAAAAACTGATAGCGGGCAGCGAAACCTGATTCGCTGCCTTTATAACACGTAGAAGAGGAAACAGGCGGAGGTTTAAGTATGTACCCAATCGTAAAGAAGAGAAAGCTGGCAGATAAGATTTTTCTTATGGATGTTAAGGCGCCCCGTGTGGCCAGATCCTGTCTGCCGGGACAGTTTGTAATTGTGAAAATGGATGAAGAAGGCGAGCGAATCCCTCTTACTATCTGTGATTATGACCAGGAAGCAGGAACCGTTACCATTGTTTTCCAGATTGTGGGAGCATCCACACAGCGGATGGAAACGCTGGAAGAAGGAGACGTATTTCAGGATTTTGTGGGGCCGCTGGGATGTGCCTCCGAACTGACGGAAACTCCTGTGGAAGAACTGAAACAGAAAAAAATTGTATTTATTGCCGGAGGCGTGGGAACTGCCCCGGTGTATCCTCAGGTAAAATGGCTTCATGAACAGGGCGTAAGCTGTGATGTCATCATGGGCTCCAAGACAAAAGACCTGCTGATTCTGGAAGAGGAAATGAGAGCAGTGGCGGGAAATCTCCATGTGACCACCGATGACGGAAGCTATGGATTCCACGGAATGGGCACCAATCAGTTAGAAGAGCTGGTTCAGAATGGAAATACATACGATTTGTGTATCGCAATCGGCCCTATGATTATGATGAAATTTGTCTGCCTCCTGACGAAAAAGCTGGAGATACCCACCATTGTTTCCCTGAATCCCATTATGGTGGACGGAACGGGCATGTGCGGCGCCTGCCGCGTAACGGTGGGAGACCAGGTGAAATTTGCCTGTGTGGACGGTCCGGAATTTGACGGCCATCTGGTGGATTTTGACCAGGCCATGAAACGCCAGCAGATGTATAAGACAGAAGAAGGAAGAAGCATGCTGAAGCTCACGGAGGGAGATACCCACCACGGCGGATGCGGACATTGCGGAGGTGACAGATAATGGATGTATGGAAGAAAGTTCCGGTAAGAGAGCAGGAACCACAGGTACGTGCCACAAATTTTGAGGAAGTGTGCCTTGGATATAATAAAGAAGAAGCCATGGAAGAGGCAGAGAGATGTCTGAACTGTAAAAATGCCCAGTGTGTCAAAGGCTGTCCGGTAGCCATTGATATTCCTGGATTTGTGGGCCAGATTAAAGAAGGCAGATTCGAGGAGGCTTATCAGACCATCAGTAAATCCAGCGCCCTTCCGGCAGTGTGCGGACGTGTCTGTCCGCAGGAAAGCCAGTGTGAAGGAAAATGTGTCCGGGGCGTAAAGGGAGAGCCGGTTTCCATCGGAAAGCTGGAGCGGTTTACCGCAGACTGGGCAAGGGAGAATAACATCAAACCTCAGCCTGCAACAGAGAAAAAAGACCATAAAGTGGCAGTGATCGGCTCCGGTCCGGCGGGACTGACCTGTGCCGGGGACCTGGCAAAAATGGGCTATGACGTAACCATATTTGAGGCCCTCCATGAGCCGGGCGGCGTGCTGATTTACGGAATTCCGGAATTCCGTCTGCCCAAAAATGATGTGGTGGCAAAGGAAATTGAAAATGTAAAATCCCTGGGTGTAAAAATTGAGACAAATGTGGTAATCGGAAAAGCGGGCACCATTGATGAGCTGATGGAAGAAGAAGGCTTTGAAGCGGTGTTTATCGGTTCCGGCGCAGGGCTGCCCAAATTTATGGGAATCCCCGGCGAGCAGGCCAACGGCGTCTTTTCCGCCAATGAATTCCTCACCAGAAATAATCTGATGAAGGCGTTTAAGGAAGAATATGATACCCCTATTATGAAAGGGAAGAAGGTTGCGGTAGTAGGCGGCGGCAACGTGGCCATGGACGCAGCCAGAACGGCTCTCCGGCTGGGTGCGGAAGTATATGTGGTATACCGCAGAAGCGAAGCGGAGCTTCCGGCCCGTGTGGAAGAAGTGCATCATGCGAAAGAGGAAGGCATTATTTTTAACCT
Organism: Lachnospiraceae bacterium JLR.KK002; assembly: GCA_036941025.1. NCBI lineage: Bacteria > Bacillati > Bacillota > Clostridia > Lachnospirales > Lachnospiraceae > Lachnospiraceae bacterium JLR.KK002. The sequence continues at coordinate 1,823,422 of JAYMNP010000001.1, read as the reverse complement.
GCTGACCAACCCGAAAGAAATTCTGGTAGACGACAACGGCTGGGTCAGGGGTATGACCTGTGTTCGTATGGAGCTGGGCGAGCCTGACGAATCCGGCAGAAGAAGACCGGTGGAGGTTCCGGATTCAGAATTTGAACTGGAGCTGGATACGGTGATTATGTCTCTGGGAACTTCTCCCAATCCGTTGATTTCCTCCACCACCAAAGGGCTGGATGTGAACCGCTGGAAATGTATTGTGGCAGAAGAAGAAAACGGGGCAACCAGCAAGCCCGGCGTATTTGCAGGCGGCGACGCGGTAACGGGAGCCGCAACGGTAATTCTTGCTATGGGCGCAGGAAAAGCTGCCGCAAAAGGTATTGACGAATATCTCTCCGGTAAGTAAAATAGAATAGCCGGAATAGGGATTGCCAGGTTCTGGCAGTCCCTGTTTCCTGTCAGAACTCGCAGAAGAGTTTTTATACAAAAATTCAGGAGGAAAATAATAAGTATGAAGGATGTAACAATTACAGACAATATCATATATATTGGCGCAGACGACAAAGATCTTGATTTATTTGAAAGCCAGTATGTGATTCCAAACGGAGTATCCTACAATTCCTATGTAATTCTGGATGAAAAAACCGCGGTTATGGATACCGTGGACGCCAGAAGGAAAGACGAGTGGCTGGAAAATCTGGAAAAAGCTCTGGCAGGAAGGACCGTGGATTATCTGGTGGTTTCCCATATGGAGCCGGATCACGCGGCCAATGTGAAGATTCTTGCAGAGAAATATCCGGACATGAAGGTAGTGGGCAATGCCAAAACCTTTCCGATGATTCAGCAGTTCTTTGAAATGGATTTATCTGACCGTTCCCTGGTGGTAAAAGAAGGAGATACTCTGAATCTGGGTACCCATGAACTGACTTTCGTGATGGCCCCCATGGTACACTGGCCGGAAGTGATGGTTTCCTATGAGAAATCAGAGAAAATTCTGTTCTCCGCAGACGGATTCGGAAAATTCGGCGCGCTGGATACGGAAGAAGACTGGGCCTGTGAAGCCAGAAGATATTATTTCAATATTGTGGGGAAATACGGTGCGCAGGTACAGGCTCTGCTGAAAAAGGCAGCAGCTTTGGATATCGCCATGATCTGCCCTCTGCACGGCCCGATATTAAAAGAAAACCTGGCTTATTATATTGAAAAATACAATATCTGGAGCAGTTATCAGCCGGAAGATGAAGGAATTCTGGTGGCTTATGCCTCCATTCACGGAAACACCAAAAAGGCGGCCATTAAGATGAAAGAAATCCTGGAATCAAAAGGAGCGAAAAAAGTGGCCATTACCGATTTGTCCAGAGACGACATGGCGGAGGCAATTGAAGATGCGTTTCGTTATGACAAAATGGTGCTTGCGGCAGCCAGCTATGACGGAGGGGTATTCCCCTGCATGGAAGACTTCCTGCACCATTTAAAGAGCAAGAATTTCCAGAAGCGCACCGTTGCTCTGATTGAGAACGGAACCTGGGCTCCGGTGGCAGCCAGAACCATGAGAGCTGTTCTGGAGCAGATGAAAGACATTACCATCTGTGACAAAGTGGTTTCCATTAAGTCGGTGATGAAAGAGGCTGACATTCCGGAAATGGAAGCCCTTGCAGAGGAACTGACAGGAAAATAGTATTCTGCTGCAGGCTGCGGGAGCGGGAACAGGAGAAATTATGAATTTATTTGATATTGTGGGGCCTGTGATGGTAGGGCCGTCCAGTTCCCACACAGCGGGAGCGGTGCGCATCGGCCATATTGGCCGGCGGCTGCTGAACGAGCCGGTGGCAAAAGCGGAAATCTGCCTGCACGGTTCTTTCCTTGCGACGGGGAAAGGCCATGGAACGGACCGTGCACTGATAGCAGGATTATTGAAAATGAGTACGGACGACGAACGAATACCGGACAGTTTCGCCTGGGCGGACAGAATGGGGCTTGCATATTCCTTCCGGGGAATTGAACTGCGGGACGCCCATCCCAATTCCGTTTTGATGAAGCTGACCGGAACAAAAGGACGGTATCTGGAAGTCGTGGCTTCATCCCTGGGCGGCGGAAGGATTAAAGTCTGTGAGATTGACGGAGTGGAAGCTAACTTCTGCGGAGACTATCCCACGCTGATTGTACGGAATCAGGATGAGCCGGGACATGTGGCGGAAGTTACTTCCATGCTGGCCCATAAATCCGTCAATATTGCAACCATGCAGCTATACCGGGACAAGCGGGGCGGAAATGCGGTGCTGGTGCTGGAATGTGATAAGGAAGTTCCCAGGGAATCCATAAAGTGGCTGGAAAAATTAGAGGGAATCCACAAGGTTACCTATCTGAGCCTGGAAGAAGAAAAGGAAGAACAGGAAGAAAAAGAAGAAAAAGGGTGAAAGAAAAACAGAAGAAAGGGTAAAATGCAAACACACATCTTTCACCCTTTGCGTTTGCGCCTCAGACGAAAATGCAGGTATTTTCGCCTGAGACCTGGTGCAAATCATGAGTTTTCACTCGCTGAATGAAATTATAACTGCCGCCGCAGAACAGAAAAAGCCCTTTTTCCGTATTGTGATGGAAGATGATATGTCAGAACGCATGGTATCAGAGGAAGAAACTTTCTCTGCCATGCGGCATATGTATGATACCATGGGCAGGGCGGATGAATCTTACGACGGAACACTGAAATCTGCCAGCGGCCTGGTGGGAACGGACGGGCAGAAACTGGAGGAAGCCTTAAAGGCCGGGAATACCATTTCCGGCAGCTTTATGAGCCAGGTCATGATACGGGCACTGAAAATGGGAGAATCTAACGCCTGTATGAAGCGGATTGTGGCGGCGCCCACCGCAGGCTCCTGCGGGGTGATGCCGGCAGTTTTTCTCACGTATCAGGACTGTTTTGGCGTATCCGGTGAAAAGATGACGGAGGCCATGTTCACTGCCGCAGGCATTGGAACCGTCATTGCGGAGCGGGCGTTTATTGCAGGAGCCACGGGAGGCTGCCAGGCAGAAATCGGAAGCGCCAGCGCCATGGCCGCCGGAGGCCTTGCGTACCTGATGGGCGGCGGGGAACAGGAAATTATCCATGCCGCCGCTATAGCGCTGAAAAATCTCCTTGGCCTGGTCTGCGACCCGGTGGCAGGGCTGGTGGAAGTGCCCTGCGTGAAGCGGAATGTGATTGGAGCCGTAAACGCTGTTACCAGCGCGGATATGGCCATGGCCGGGATTACCAGCCGGATACCGCCGGACGAAGTAATCGACGCCATGCGCACCATAGGGATGGCTCTGCCCTGTTCCCTGAAAGAAACAGGAGAAGGGGGCCTTGCGGCCACGCCCACGGGACTGAAAGTGATGGAAGAACTGGTGAAGCCGGAAAGAGACAGAAACAGGCAGTAACAGCAAAGACCTGTCATGCGAAAGCATGAAAGTCCGTTCCTGCAGAAGAAAAAATATGCGCAGCTCGCGGAGATGAAATGTATTGCTCCGCAATCCGCTGGCGCACAGAGAATGCGTTATGTGCATTCTTTTTTTTGTTTAAAAATATTTAAAAGTATTTAAAAATATTGAAGTCATATACCCGGCGCCTTCGTTATAGATAAATGACAGGTAGTGAAGAAACGAAAGGAGGCGGATAGAATCGGTAAAGAAGAATATTTTGGTTACCTGCTGGATACATACGAAAGACTGGTGTATTCCATCTGCTTTAAGATGACGGGCAACCAGTTTGACGCGGAAGATCTGACACAGGAAACTTTTTTATCTGTTTATAAAAATCTTGCCACCTTTCAGAAAGATTATGAAAAGGCCTGGATATGCAAGATTGCAACCAACAAAGGGCTTGATTTTTTAAAAAGCGCAAAAAGGCGCAGCGAGCCGAAAGAAGATACGTATTTTGAAGAACTGAAAGACGACGGGGAAAGTCCGGAGGAGGCTTATTTAAGGCGGGAATCAAAAGAATATGTTTACACTGTCTGTCAGAGCCTGAAAAGTCCCTATAAGGAAATTGCCACGGAACATTTTTACCGGGAGAAAACAGCCAGGGAAATTGCGGAAGAGTCAGAGAAAGGAATCAAAACGGTCCAGACGCAGATTTACCGGGCAAAAGCCATGATTCGCAAAATAATGGAAGGGAGGGCTGCCGGATGACGAGAAACCATACGGAAGAAGGAACTTATACCGAAGGGACGGAACGGACATCGCATACACCTGCAACAGTGCATATTTCCAGGGACCTGTTCTGCGACTGGCAGGAGGGAAAACTGAAAGAGCCGGAAGAAACAGATTTTTTCACCCATATCGGTGCCTGTACCTTCTGTGCGGAGCGGTTTGGAAGCTGGATGGAAGAAGGGTTCCCGGAATATGAGGATTCGGAGCTGATTTCAGACGGGAAGCCGGAAGAATGCAGGAAATTTGCACAGAGTATGCAGGAAGAGCCGCCCCGGTATTTAAAAGAAGAGATTTTAAACAGAACCCGGCAGCTTGACGTGCAGGCGTCTGTAAAGCTGAAAGAGACTTCCAGACAGGTACAGCTTATGATTTACAGTCTGAAAGTGGGGCTGGCGGTGGCCGCTTCTATCTTTCTGCTGACGATAACGGCCAATGTACAGAATTTGGAGCCGAATGTATTGGAAAATCACCGGACGGAACAGACACAGGAGAGCCGGGAGAGAGAAGAAGGCGTTGTGGGCAAACTGAGGCGCCACAGTAAAGAAATCACCGGGCTGCTAAATGATATCAGCAGCGGATTATTCCGTATAGAAATGGATGGTTCTGAAAATGAAAGAAATCAGGAGGTAACAAGATGACAAAGAAGAAAAACGGATTTTTAGCCTTTTGCTTTTCCCTGATACCAGGGGCGGGTGAAATGTACATGGGATTTATGAAACAGGGGGCCAGTATTATGGCAGTGTTCTGGATACTGATTTTCCTGGCGGCATTTTTAAGCATTGGGCCGGTACTTTTCATACTGCCGATTCTGTGGTGCTACAGCTTTTTTAATGTGCACAATATCCGGGGAATGTCAGATGAAGAATTTTATGCACTGGAAGACGATTATCTGTTTCATCTGGAGCGGATGCTTCCGCTGGAAAAATGGGACAGAAAACGGAACAATATTCTGGCTGCAGTGCTGATTATCATTGGAGCGGCCATGCTGTGGGACTATATGATGGATTATCTGCGGTGGCTGATTCCAGGTGAAATTTACTGGAATATTATGGACAGCGTTCCCAGAGTATGCGTAAGCATATTGCTGATACTGGGCGGACTTTACCTGATTCGGGGTAAGAAAAGAGAACTGGAGGAAAAAGACGGGAAGCAGGAGGAGCTGATGAAATGAGAACCAGAAGAGTTGGAAGCATTACATGTGGAATCCTGATGATACTTTTTGGAATTTTGTTTATGGTGCATATGTTTTATCCGCCCCTGTCTCTGGAAATTATCATGAAGCTGTGGCCTCTGATACTCATTGCACTGGGCGGAGAACTGCTCGCCTCCAATATGAAGAAAGGAGAGGGGCAGGAAGAAATACTCAGATACGATAAAGGGGCCATTTTCCTGGTGTTTCTTCTGGCCTGCTTTGCAGCAGGTATGGGGATTCTGGAATACTGTATGAACTTTTATGCACAGTACGGAGTGGTTTACTACTGATAAAATATTCGCGAAAAAGAGAGCTGGTAATGCTGCGGCAGGCCAGTTCTTTTTTATCTTACAGGAAATACCATGTCACACTGAAGCATGAAAGTATTTCCTGTAAGACAAAACAATTATGCGCAGCTCGCGGAGAGGAAGTTTATTGCTGCGCAATCCGCTCGCGCGCGGAGAATGCGCTGAACGCATTCTTTTTTCAGAAAATACCATGTCACGCTAAAGCATGAAAGTGCGCTCTGTACCTCATTTTTTCAAATCTTTGATTTTCTGTTGTTAAAATCCTACAAAAACCAACATGCAAAACTGTGTATAATCTACAAAGTAACAACAAAAGTGAAAAATGATATTGCATTTTTTTGAGAATGGAGTTATACTTGCCATATCAGATGAAAACGTTACCGGGAAAGTTACCGGAAAGGTTACCGGCAAAGATTTCAGTAAGGTTTTCAGAAAAAACACAAATCAACAGGAGGATGTAAAATGAAAAAGAAATTAGTATCATTGATGCTGGTGGCAGCTATGGCAGCAACTATGGCAGCCGGCTGCGGAAGCAACAACGGAAACAAAAACGATGCTGCTGACAACAGCGGAAGCACCACAGAAGAGAGTACAGACGACAGTCAGGAAGAAAGCAAGGATGACAGCCAGGCAGCCAGCGGGGACGGCGCTGTGTATTATCTGAACTTCAAGCCGGAACAGGCAGATCAGTGGAAAGCTCTGGCAGAGACTTATACCGAGCAGACAGGTGTTCCTGTAACGGTAGAGACAGCAACTTCCGGAACATATGAGTCCACACTGAAATCTGAGATGGCAAAAGAAGAAGCACCCACACTGTTCCAGGTAAACGGACCGGTAGGACTTGCTTCCTGGGCAGATTACTGCTATGACTTAAAAGAAAGCGCACTGTACAAGAACTTAAAGAGCGATGATTTCGCACTGATTGCTGATTCCGGCGAAGTACAGGGTATTGCATATGTTATTGAAACATACGGACTGATTTACAACAAGAAGCTGCTGGCTGATTACTGCGCACTGGACGGAGCAAAAATCAAAGACGCTTCCGAAATCAACAGTTTTGCAAAATTAAAAGAAGTAGCAGATGATATGCAGGCAAAGAAAGACGATTTGGGAATCAACGGTGCATTTACTTCCGCAGGTATGGATTCCTCCTCTGACTGGAGATTCAAGACTCATCTGGCCAACCTTCCGATTTATTATGAATATCAGGCAGACGGTATTGAAACTACCGACGCAATCAAAGGAACCTATCTTGACAACTACAAAAATATGTGGGATCTGTACATCACAGACTCTACCGTAGAGCCTACCATGTTATCCAGCATGACCGGTGAAGATGCAGCAGCAGAATTTGCAATGGGTGAAGCAGTATTCTATCAGAATGGTACATGGGCTTACAACGATATCAAAGACAACGAAGTAGCAGACGAAGACCTTGGTATGCTTCCAATCTACATCGGCGTAGAGGGAGAAGAAAATCAGGGGCTCTGCACCGGTTCTGAGAACTACTGGTGTGTAAATAAAAACGCTTCTCAGGAAGACATCGACGCAACACTGGCATTTGTAGAATGGGTTATCACATCTGATGAAGGACGTACTTCCTTCCGCGATGAAATGGGATTCGTAACTCCGTTCTCCACCTTTACCGATGAATATCAGCCGGCAAATCCGCTGGTAGCAGCTTCTCAGGAAGATATCGACGCAGGACACGCAACCGTTGCATGGTGCTTTACCACAATGCCTTCTGAAAACTGGAAAAACGGTGTAGGAAGCGCATTACTTGAGTATGCACAGGGCACCGGCGAATGGGATGCAGTAAAGACAGCGTTTGTTGACGGATGGGCAGCAGAAGTCCAGGCAGTAAGCGAATAAGATTTCACTGCAAAACATATCAGAAAAAGAAATACGGGGGTGGTAGGCGCCACCCCCATTTTCAGAACATGGGAGGTAATTTATGCAAAAATCACTTAAAAAATATTTTCCTGTTTTTGCACTGCCGACTCTGGTAGCATTTACAATTGGATTCATAGTTCCTTTTCTTATGGGTATCTATTTATCATTTTGTAAGTTTACGACAGTTACCGATGCAAAATTTGTAGGTATCAGTAATTATTTTAAAATATTTACAGACAAAACATTTGGGCACGCACTCTGGTACACTGCCGCATTTACAATTGTGTCCGTGTTATTGATTAACGTACTGGCATTTGCAATTGCGATGCTTTTAACAAAGGGAATTAAGGGAACAAATATTTTCCGAACCGTATTTTTCATGCCGAACCTGATTGGCGGTATCGTTCTTGGATATATCTGGCAGTTATTGTTAAACGGTATTCTGGCACATTTCCAGAAAACCCTGACTTATAATTCAGCCTATGGATTCTGGGGTCTGGTTATTCTGATGTGCTGGCAGCAGATTGGTTATATGATGATTATCTATATTTCCGGTATCCAGAATATTCCGGGAGAACTGATTGAAGCAGCAAAAATTGACGGTGCCACCAATGCTCAGATTTTAAAGAACGTAACCATTCCAATGGTAATGCCTTCCATTACCATCTGTACCTTTTTAACACTGACCAACGGATTTAAGCTCTTTGACCAGAACCTGGCGCTGACCAACGGAGAACCTTCCAATATGTCAGAACTGCTGGCGCTGAATATTTTCAACACCTTCTACGGCCGGTCAGGATTTGAAGGCGTGGGCCAGGCAAAAGCAGTAATATTCTTTATTCTGGTAGCATTGATTGCCGTTGGACAGAACTATCTTACAAGACGTAAGGAGGTGCAGCAGTAATGGGTGTAAGAAAAGCAAAACACGGATGGATTTATACCATATTTTTCAGTTTACTTTCTGTTGCATGGGTATTTCCGATTGTGCTGGTGCTGATTAACTCTTTTAAAAAGAAAGTATATATCAGCCGGAAGCCCTTTGCGATTCCCACAGACAAAATGTTTGTAAAATGGGATAATTATGTCAATGGTATGGAGAAAATCCATTTCTTTGACGCATTTAAAAATTCCCTGTTTATCACCGTATTTTCCGTAGCGGTTATTATTTTATGTACTTCCATGTGCGCATGGTACATATCCAGGGTAAAATCTAAATTTTCTTCCGGAATGTACTATTTATGTCTGTTTTCCATGATTGTACCGTTCCAGATGGTAATGTTTACGTTATCAAAATTAGCAAATATGTTGCATTTATCCAGCCCGGTTGGTATTATATTAGTATATCTGGGATTTGGAGCCGGTCTGGCGGTGTTTATGTTCTGCGGATTTGTACGTAGTATTCCGCTGGAAATTGAGGAAGCAGCCATGATTGACGGCTGTACCCCCGTTCAGACATTTTTCCAGATTGTATTTCCGATTTTAAAACCCACCTGTATCACCGTGGCAATTCTTCAGGCAATGTGGATCTGGAATGACTATCTGCTCCCGTATCTGGTACTGGACATCAAACGCTGGAAGACCATTCCCATTGCCATTCAGTACCTGAAGGGTGGATATGGTTCTGTGGATATGGGCGCCATGATGGCAATGCTGGTGCTGGCGATTATCCCGATTATCGTATTTTACATGGCATGTCAGAAACACATTATCGAGGGTGTTGTGGCAGGTGCGGTAAAAGGCTAGATTTAAGATAAGGTGGGAAATGATATGTTGACCATAAAAGATATTGCAAGAGAATCCGGATATTCGGTAAGTACCGTGTCCAGAGTGCTGAACAACCGCAGGGATGTGAGTCCGGAAGCTAAAAAAAGAATTACGGAAATCGTGGCAGCGCGTCATTTTGTGCCCAATAACAATGCCAGACATCTGAAACAAAACAGCAGCAAGGCCATTGCAGTGCTGGTAAAAGGTACTTCCAACATGCTTTTTGCCAGTATTGTGGAGGCCATACAGAAAAGAGTGGAGGCCACCAGATATACGGTGAGCATCAATTATATTGATGAAAATGATAACGAAGTGGAAGAGGCTGCGATTGTCTGCCGGGAACACAAGCCGCGGGGTATGTTGTTTCTGGGAGGCAATCCCAGATTCTTTGAGCAGTCATTTCAGAAAATAAATGTTCCATGTGTCCTGGTTACCAATCAGGGGGCGGATCTGGGATTTGATAATTTATCCAGTGTGTCCACAGATGATGAAGCGGCAGGGGAATATGCCATAGATCATCTCATCGGGCAGGGGCATAAAAGAATCGGAATACTGGGGGGCGATTTTTCTCTGTCCCATACCAGCAAGCAGAGATATTCCGGGTGTGTCAGAAGTTTTCAGAAACATCAGATTTCCTTTGAGGAACAGAAGTATTATGAGAAATCAAGTTTCTCGTATGAGAGTGCTTACGGGGCCATGAAACGCCTTCTGAAGAAGGCAGAAGACATCACTGCTGTATTTGCCATGAGTGATGTGACGGCCATTGGGGCAATTCGTGCCATTATTGACAGCGGCCGGCGCGTGCCGGAAGATATTTCTGTCATGGGATTTGACGGAATTACCATGGCGGAGTATTATAATCCCAAACTTACCACCATTCAGCAGCAGTATCAGGTTCTGGCGGTAAGGAGTGTGGAAATATTATTACAGAATATAGACATGGAACCTGTGCCTGTCCATGAGATCATTCCGTTTCATCTGGTACAGGGAGAAAGTGTAAAAACGATAGATTCATCCGGGGAAACTGAGACAGGCAGACCGGATGGCAGTAAACAGATTTGATAACAGGAGGTACGCGTGATGCGTAGTAGTGGAGTTTTAATGCATATTTCATCTCTGCCCTCTCCCTACGGGATTGGAACACTGGGAAAAGAGGCGGAAAAATTTGTGGACTTTCTGGTGAAGGCAGAGCAGAGTTACTGGCAGGTGCTGCCCATCTGCCCTACCAGTTACGGAGATTCTCCCTATCAGTCTTTTTCCAGTTTTGCCGGTAATCCTTATTTTATAGATCTGGAAAAGCTCTGTAAAGAAAAACTCCTCACCCGAAAGGAATGCCAGTCTTATGAGTGGGGAAGGGATATTACCAGGGTAGATTACGGAATTCTCTATGTAAACCGTTATGCGTTATTACATAAGGCTTTTGACCGGTTCCGGAAAAATATACCGGAGGATTATGAAGGATTCTGTCAGGAACAGGCAGACTGGCTTAATGATTATGCCCTGTTTATGGCGCTGAAAGACGCCCATGAGGGAACAGCCTGGAGTGAATGGGAGGAAGACCTGCGGCTGCGCCGGGAAGAAGCGCTGCAGAAAGCCGGCGAAGAACTGGAAGAAGCGACAGAGTTCTGGAAAGTGCTGCAGTATCTTTTTTACAAACAGTGGAACAGCCTGAAAGCATATGCCAATGAAAGGGGAATCCGGATTATCGGAGATGTGCCCATTTACGTGGCCATGGACAGTGCGGATGTGTGGGCAAATCCCTCTCAGTTTTACCTGAACGAGAATCTGGTGCCCATTGATGTGGCGGGATGTCCGCCGGATGCATTTTCGGATGACGGTCAGTTGTGGGGTAATCCGCTGTTTCGCTGGGATGTGATGGAACAGGACGATTACCGCTGGTGGAAGAAGCGGCTGGATAAAATGTCAAAACTCTTTGACGTGGTGCGTATTGACCATTTTCGGGGCTTTGAGTCTTATTATGCCATTCCTTTCGGAGATAAAACAGCCAAAAACGGAGAGTGGAGGAAAGGCCCTGGTATTAAACTGTTCCGTTCCATTGAAAAGGAACTGGGCAGACTGGATATTATTGCAGAGGATCTGGGATTCCTGACAGAGGCGGTTCATGAAATGCTGGAGGAATCCGGCTATCCGGGCATGAAGCTGATTCAGTTTGCTTTTGACAGCAGAGAGGACGGAGACTATCTGCCCCATAATTACAATAACAATTCCGTAGTCTATGCAGGAACCCATGATAATGATACTATTCTGGGATGGATGAAGACCGCGCCCAGACCCTGTGTGGCCTTTGCAAAAGATTACCTGAATCTGAATAAAGACGAGGGGTATCACTGGGGGGTAATGCGGGGCGTCTGGTCCAGTGTCAGCGATACTGCCATAGTGACCATGCAGGATTTACTGGGAATTGGAAGTGAGGGAAGGATGAATACCCCTTCCACCCTGGGCTGTAACTGGATGTGGCGTATGAAACCGGGAGCTGTTGACAGCAAACTGGTGAGGCGCATTTGCAAACAGGTGGAGCTGTATGGCAGAGCGCCGAAGCAGGCCGGAGCTGCTGAGTAAAGTCAGCAGAGAAAGCAGACAGGATATGTATTATTTTATTGTAAATGTGGCTTCCAGAACAGGGAAAGGCAGAAAAATCTGGAGGAGACTGGAGGCAGAACTGAAAGAGAGGAAGGTGGCTTACCGGGCCTTCCTCACAAAATATAAAGGCCACGCCGGAGAACTGGCGGAAAAACTGACGGAGAAATATCAGGAAGAAGTGATTTCTCTTGTGGTGGTGGGCGGCGATGGTACGGCAAATGAAGTGGTGAACGGAATCCGGGATTTTGCCGGTATACGATTTGGCTATATTCCCACGGGTTCCGGCAATGATCTGGGCAGAGGGCTGGGTCTTCCAAAAGACCCGCTGGCTGCCCTGAAACGGATTCTGGAGTCTCAGGAACTGTATGAAATGGATATCGGAAAGGTATCCTGGGGCAGGAATCCGGAGAAAAGTGCATATTTCAACATCAGTTCGGGGATTGGCATGGATGCGGAAGTCTGCAGACGTGTCAATGCCGCCGGAATGAAAGTGTTTTTAAACAGGCTCCATCTGGGAAGGCTGTCTTATTTTATTCAGACCATACTGACACTGGCAGAACTGCCGGATGTTCAGGCAAACCTTCAGTTTGACCAGGGAGAGAAAAAGAGAATCCAGGGGCTGATTTGCATGGCTGTGATGAATCACAGATGTGAAGGCGGCGGTCTTCCCATGGCGCCGCAGGCTTCGGATCAGGACGGCAGGTTATCTGTCTGTTATATTTACGGGGTGGGAAAATTGCGGGCCCTGTTTCTTCTGTTTACCCTGCTCAAAGGGAAACATGTGGGATTTCAGGGAATAGAGGTGGCTGACTGCGAATCCTGTACCCTGTGGCTGCAGGAGCCCATGACCGGCCATATGGACGGAGAAGATCTGGGCGATCCGGTGCGGCTGCGGTATGAATGCCTGCCGGGTGCGCTGAAAGTTATGAAATGAGCCGGTATTTTACCTTAATCTTTGTACAAATTTTAGCATTCCATGCAAACCTTCTGCATATACTGATAACAGTAGAACAGGAGGTTTTTTTATGGAAAATATTAATACCGGTACATATAATATTTACAAAGACATCAGTGCCAGGACGAATGGAGACATTTATATCGGGGTGGTGGGGCCGGTGCGAACAGGCAAATCCACTTTTATCAAACGATTTATGGATGTGATGGTGCTGCCGGAAATGGAAGATGTGCACAGCAGGGAGCGGGCTACCGACGAACTGCCTCAGTCGGCTCAGGGCAAAACCATTATGACTACGGAGCCGAAATTTGTGCCGAAAGAGGCTGCAAAAATCAAACTGAACGAGGATCTGGAAGTGAGCGTCAGACTGATTGACTGCGTGGGATTTATGGTAGACGGGGCAACCGGGCATATGGAAGAGGGCGCGGAACGTATGGTAAAAACTCCCTGGTTTGACTATGAGATTCCCTTTACCCAGGCAGCGGAAATCGGTACTCAGAAAGTAATCCGGGAGCATTCCAATATCGGGATTGTAATTACCACGGACGGTTCCATTACGGAACTTCCAAGGGAAAGCTATATTCCTGCGGAAGAAAAAACCGTTGCAGGTCTGAAAAAAATCGGAAAACCGTTCATCTTACTGCTGAACACCCAGAAGCCTTACGGAGCGGAGAGCCAGAAGCTGGCGGAAGAACTTTCGGAAAAATATGGTGTTTCCACTCTTCCGGTGAACTGCGAGCAGCTCAGAAAAGATGATATTTTTCGGATTCTGGAAGGGATTCTCTATGAATTTCCCATTGAACGGGTGGATTTTTTCCTGCCGAAGTGGGTGGAAATGCTGGATAATACCCATAAAATCAAAGAAAATGTTATCCAGAATGCCATGCAGATTTTAAAGAAATTTACTTATGCCAAAGATGTACGGAATACGGAGCTGGTACCGGAAGGAGAATATGTACGGAGAATGAAGCTGGATAAGGTGGAATTGTCCAGAGGATGCGTACAGATTGTAATTGATATTGACCAGAAATATTATTATGAGAATATGAGCGAGCTTACCGGGGTTCCCATATCCGGCGAATATCAGCTGATTTCCATGATTCGGGAATTATCCGCCATGAAAAAAGAGTATGATAAAGTGGGAAGCGCCATGGAAGCGGTGAAACAGAAAGGGTATGGCGTGGTAACGCCCCAGCTTACGGATATTGAAATCGAGGAACCGGTGCTGATTCGCCACGGCAATAAATTCGGGGTGAAAATCAAAGCGCAGTCTCCGTCCATACACATGATTAAAGCCAATGTGGAGACGGAAATTGCTCCGATTATCGGAAGCGAGGAACAGGCTCAGGACCTGATTGGGTATATCAAAACTTCCAGAGAACAGGAAGAAGGAATCTGGCAGACCAATATTTTCGGGAAATCCATCGGAGAGCTGGTGGAAGACGGAATCCGCAGCAAGATTACCATGATGGACGACGAAAGCCAGGTGAAACTGCAGGATACCATGCAGAAAATTGTCAATGACAGCAATGGGGGACTTGTCTGTATTATTATATAAGATATATAAGAGAAATTTGTTTTTGAGAAAATGGTCTTTTTATTCTGCAGGAAGAGATTTTCAGGCGTTAGCGTGACACGGTATTTTCTGTAAAATAAAAAAGGGACACGGCAGCAGGGCCAGTGTCCCTTTTTGCGGAAAATGCTCCGTCTGTCTTTGGACAAAAGCATTTGTGCGACAGTATTGTCTGATCAGAATACCTGTAACTGTCTGTTGAATGCATTGATGTAAATACTGTGAATTTCCTGTTCTGCTTTGACATCGTTGCTGAGTTTTATGGATTCGTTTAATTTTCTGGATAAATCGAGATGAGCTTCTGCAATGATTTTGATATTACGGTTTGTTTCATTTTCAAGGATAAGACTGATTTTAGAAATTTTCTTTTCCAGAGAAGGTATTTTTGCAATTTCTGTTTCCAGAGAAGAAACTCTCTCATCCAGAGAAGAAACTTTTTCATCCAGAGAAGAAACTTTTTCATCCAGAGAAGAAACTTTTTCATCCAGAGAAGAAACTTTTTCATCCAGAGAAGAAACTTTTTCATCCAGAGAAGAAACTCTTTCATCCAGAGAAGAAACTTTTTCATCCAGAGAAGAAACTCTTTCATCCAGAGAAAAAACATGTCCTTTTACCGTCTGCATATCATCATACAATGCCTGCAGCAATTCTGTATTTGTCATATGGCCCCTCCTTTCTTAGTATTTCCTGTAGTATACCATATGGGAAAAAGAAAGTCCAGGGGAAATCAGAAACACAGATTTATCTGTGTTTCTGCTGTTACTGTTCACACCTTACAGGTGTGAACAGTAACGACATCCGGTCATTTAAAGTCACCTTTGGTGAGGGGCCGGATGTCCGGCAGCCACTACTTCTTTGGCCGGACACCGTGCAGCGTGATGCACGGTGTCGTGTGAACGGCAACTTTCTGCTATACATTTTCCGGAAAGTTCAGTATAATAGGGAACAGGTTATAGATTACCTGAAACAGAATGGAGGAAGACATGAAAATTACATATATTCATCACAGTGCTTTCTGTGTGGAAACAGAGGGCCGGGTACTGGTTTTTGATTATTACAGAGGAGATTATATCCCTTCCTGCGTATATCATGGGAATATGCCGGAATTTCCCGCGGACACGCCCGTTTATGTGTTTGCCAGTCATGAGCATGGGGATCATTTCGATGTGGAAGTACTGAAATGGAAAGAAAAGTATCCCAATATCCGCTATATTTTTGCCAGGGAAATAAAGAGAAAACTGGGCAGTGCCTTTCTGCGCCGGCTGGGTGTGGCGGAGAATATAAAAGAAAGTATCACATATGTGAAACCGGGGGAAACGCAAAGGACAGATGATATAAAGGTAGAAACACTGCTGTCCACAGACAGCGGCGTGGCATTTCTGGTAACGGTTGCCGGAAAAACCATTTACCATGCAGGGGATCTGAACTGGTGGAGGTGGGAAGGGGAACCGGAGAAAGACAATGATTATCAGGAAAAGACCTATAAGGAGCAGATAAATCTGATTTCAGGCAGGAAGATTGATCTGGCTTTTGTGGTAATGGACCCAAGACAGGAAGAAGACCGATATCTGGGGATTGATTATTTCAGAGAACATGTACAGGCAGAATACATTGTGCCCATGCATATGTGGAAACATTATGAGCTGGTGCAGGAATATGTGAATCTCCCCCGGAACCGGGAGAGCAGGGAACAGATTCTGGGCGTGGAACGGGAGAATCAGGAAATCCTGCTGAAGGAAATATAAAATCGGAGGAAACATATGGAAGTAAAAATATATACGGACGGAGCTGCAAGGGGGAATCCCGACGGGCCGGGAGGTTACGGGGCAGTTCTGACTTATCTGGATGCTTCAGGAAAACTGTATAAAAAGGAAATTTCAGCCGGATACCGGAAAACAACCAACAACCGCATGGAACTGATGGCGGTAATCCGCAGTCTGCAGGAGCTGACAAGGCCCTGTCAGGTAGAGCTGTATTCAGATTCCAGATATGTGGTGGACGCCTTTAACCAGAACTGGATTTGGAGCTGGCAGAAAAAGGGCTGGAAAAAATCTGACGGGAAGCCGGTAAAGAACATAGATCTCTGGCAGGAGCTGTTACAGGCCATGGCGCCTCATAAAGTAAAATTTATATGGGTAAAGGGCCATGACGGACATGTTATGAATGAACGCTGTGATGAACTGGCGACTTCCGCTGCAGATGGAGACCATTTACTGGAGGATACTTGAAAAACTGTGTTTCATATGATATTATATGCCCTGAAGACGAAAGGCGCAGGACAGATTTGACAGGAGGTGTTTCTATGGCATTTTTAGCCAGTTTTATACAGACAGCAATAAAATTTATTCTGATGGCGGCAGTAGCCGGATGCGGACTTTTCTTTGGAAAAAAACTGCGCGACAGAAAAGATGCGAAGACTGCGGCAGAAGAGCTGACAGCGAAAGAGAAATAGACAGTGGAGGAAATTGGTTGTGAAGAAGTATGGAGTAAATGAACTGCGCAGGATGTATCTGGAATTTTTTGAGAGCAAAGAACATCTGGCAATGAAAAGTTTTTCCCTGGTGCCCCACAATGATAACAGCCTGCTGCTGATCAATGCGGGAATGGCGCCCTTAAAGCCATATTTTACAGGGCAGGAGATTCCGCCCCGGAAACGGGTGACCACCTGTCAGAAATGTATCAGGACCGGAGATATTGAAAATGTAGGTAAAACAGCAAGACATCTTACTTTTTTTGAGATGCTGGGAAATTTTTCCTTTGGGGACTATTTCAAGCACGAAGCCATTGCCTGGAGCTGGGAATTTCTGACGGAAGCGATTGGCATGGAGCCGGAGCGTCTGTATCCTTCTATTTACGGGGAAGATGACGAGGCATTTGAAATCTGGACGAAAGAAGTGGGAGTTCCGGCAGAAAAGATTACCCGTTTTTATCGGGATGAAAATGGAAAATGCGATAATTTCTGGGAACACGGGGCAGGACCCTGCGGACCCTGTTCCGAGATTTATTACGACAGGGGAGAGGCTTATGGCTGCGGCAGCCCGGACTGTAAGGTGGGCTGTGAGTGCGACCGCTTCATGGAAGTGTGGAATAATGTATTTACCCAGTTTGACGGGGACGGACACGGTAATTACGAAGAACTGGCCACCAAAAATATTGACACAGGCATGGGACTGGAACGTCTTGCGGTGGTGGTGCAGGATGTGAATTCCGTGTTTGATATTGATACCATGAAGGCGATTCGGGATAAAGTATGCGAGGTATCCGGCAAAACGTACCGGACAGACGCCATGGACGATGTGTCCATCCGTCTGATTACAGACCATATGCGTTCCGCCACCTTTATGATTTCCGATGGAATCATGCCTTCTAACGAAGGGCGCGGCTATGTGCTGAGGCGTTTAATCCGGCGGGCAGCCCGTCATGGCAGGCTCCTTGGGATTGGCGGAAAGTTCCTTGCTACCTTAAGTGCAACCGTGATTGATGAGAGCAAAGACGGTTATCCGGAACTGGAAGAAAAGAAGGAATTTATCTTTAAGGTTCTGACTCAGGAAGAAGAAAAGTTTGACAAAACCATCGATCAGGGCTTAAGTATCC
The DNA here is from genome assembly GCA_036941025.1 of Lachnospiraceae bacterium JLR.KK002. Classification (NCBI taxonomy): domain Bacteria; kingdom Bacillati; phylum Bacillota; class Clostridia; order Lachnospirales; family Lachnospiraceae; species Lachnospiraceae bacterium JLR.KK002. The sequence goes on along the minus strand of JAYMNP010000001.1, from coordinate 1,805,378 downwards.
TGTCAGAAATGCAGGAAGAAATGAAGGCGGCAGGAACCTGTGTGCTGTCGGGCGAACATGCGTTTAAGCTGTATGACACTTATGGATTCCCGCTGGATCTGACCCAGGAAATTCTGGAAGAAAAAGGATTTTCCATTGATGAGGAAGGATTCCAGGCCTGCATGGAAGAACAGCGCAATAAGGCCAGAAGTGCGCGGAAAGAGACAAACTATATGGGTGCGGACGCCACGGTATACGACGAGATAGATATTTCCGTTACCTCTGAATTTACAGGATATGACCATCTGGTACACACTTCGAAGATTGCGGTGCTGACTACGGAGACAGAACTGACAGAAGCGCTGTCAGACGGTGACCGCGGAACCATAATTGTAAAAGAGACTCCGTTCTATGCCACTATGGGCGGACAGAATGGAGATACGGGCGTAATCCGGGCGGGAGAAAATGAATTCCGTGTGGAAGATACCATCCATCTGCGGGGCGGCAGAATCGGCCATGTGGGTGTGGTAACTGCCGGAATGTTTAAGACAGGAGATGCGGTGGAACTGTCTGTGGATGCAGACAGACGTGCTCTGACCGGCAGAAACCACAGTGCCACTCATTTGCTTCAGAAAGCGCTCAGGGAAGTGCTGGGAACCCATGTGGAGCAGCATGGCTCCGATGTGAACGCGGACAGGCTCCGGTTTGATTTTTCCCATTTTGCCGCTATGACGCCGGAGGAAATTGCCCGGACAGAAAATATGGTAAATGAAAAAATAGCATCCGCTCTGCCTGTGGTGACAGAGGTAATGAGTCTGGAGGAAGCCAAAAAGACAGGCGCCATGGCACTGTTCGGCGAGAAATACGGTGATTCCGTCCGGGTGGTTAAAATGGGAGATTTTTCCGTGGAGCTGTGCGGCGGAACCCATGTGGAGAATACCAGCAGTATCAGTGCCTTTAAGATTATTTCCGAGTCCGGCGTGGCAGCCGGAGTGCGCCGCATCGAGGCGCTGACTTCCAGAGCCGTATTTGAATACTATGACAGACTGGAAAGAACCGTTCACGAGGCTGCCAGAACAGTGAAAACCAATCCTGCAGGTCTGGTGGAAAAGCTGGAGCATTTAATGGCGGAAATGAAGGCGCTGCAGAGCGAAAATGAATCCTTAAAGAGCCGTGCGGCCCAGGATGCTCTGGGAGACGTTATGAATCAGGTTACAGAAGTAAAAGGCGTGAAGCTCCTTGCCGCCAGCGTTTCCGGCGTGGATATGAACGGACTGCGTGACCTGGGCGACCAGCTGAAAGAAAAACTGGGAGAAGGGGTGGTAGTCCTTGCTTCCGAAAAAGACGGTAAGGTGAACCTGATTGCCATGGCTACGGACGGCGCCATGAAGCAGGGCGCCCACGCTGGCAACCTGATTAAAGCCATTGCCGGAAAAGTGGGCGGTGGCGGCGGCGGACGTCCCAATATGGCTCAGGCAGGAGGAAAGAATCCTTCCGGAATACCTGATGCCATAGCAGAAGTGAAAACTGTTCTGGAGGGTCAGATGTAACAGCATTGCTGTGATGGAAAATTTTCCATAAAACAGTTGACTTACTAAAAATATCTGTTATAATTAATAGCAGTGCAATAAAATGACCCAAACAGTTGAATATGCACAATACGCAACTGGAGGGAGGTTAGGTGTGAGACTATGTCAAATGTGATCGTTAAAGAAAACGAGACTTTGGATAGCGCTTTACGCAGATTCAAAAGAAACTGTGCAAAAGCTGGTATTCAGCAGGAAATTCGTAAAAGAGAACATTACGAAAAGCCAAGCGTAAGACGCAAGAAGAAATCCGAAGCGGCAAGAAAGCGTAAATATAATTAAAAGTTAAAAGACCCCTGTATCATCTGGCAGCAGATGATACAGGGGTCTTTTGTGCTTAACGCAGTACGTTCAGCATACTGCGTATGTTCCGGGGCACCGCAAATGGCGCGTTGGCGCGTCGGTTTCAGTTATCTGCCCCAGGCTCTTTCAGAGCTTCTCCGATGTCAAGGGCAATACAGAGGGACTGCTGTTCAATTTCTGCCGGAACACAGGATTCTTCCAGATTAATGCATACATAAGAAGATTCTGGATTGCGGTATGTCATCTGCCAGAAAGGATATTTGATAATTCCAGGCGTGTTTGCGCCAACTCCAAGCTCCAGATATAACATATTCTGTTCTTTCCGGCTGTGTATAAAGTCCTGATACCGGGCTGCCGCCCTGTGCCAGCCTTCGTCCTCCACAAAGGTACCGTCCGCCCGCAGATTCATGGTCATGGGTGCGCCGCAGATGGGGCAGAAAGGAACCAAATCCGATGGAACACGCATATTCTGCTGGCGGGTAACCATTTTTTGAATCACCGTTTCATTGTCGTATGTTTTATTGTGGCAGGGTACGGAACACTGCCACAGTCCGTAGTCCCCCTGAGTATAAAACAGCCTCTGCTTATCAAAACCGGCTTTCTGGAAACAGTGATCCACATTCGTTGTCAGAACAAAATAATCTTTGCCTTTTATCAGATGATACAAGTCATCATATACAGATTCGGGAGGATTCTGATAACGGTTGATATATACATAGCGGCTCCAGTATGCCCAGTATTCTTCCGGCGTTTCATAGGGATAAAAGCCTGCCGAATACATGTCCTTCAAACCGTATGCTTTTATAAAGTCAGAAAAATTATCCTCAAACCGTTTACCCGAATAAGTAAATCCTGCAGATGTGGACAGCCCGGCTCCGGCGCCAATCAGAATAGCGTCTGCATGTTGGATTTTACGTCTGAATTCCGTAAGCTTTCGGGTTTCCGGCATATGTTTCCTGCCGTTGCCGGCGGTTGTTGCTGCTGTGTTCTTAAAATACATGAAAAATCACCTCCGGAAGATTTCCTTTTTGTTCACAGGACAGAAATTATTCCTCCTGATTTTTAATTTTTGCGGATTGTTTTTCCCGCCTGCAGAAATATAATACAATCGCAGAGACAAAAGTTAAAGTACGCACTTATATATGCCATAGTTACCGGAAAGAAACCATTGAGAAGAAATGGGGGGACAGCGTATAAACAGAAAAGCAGCAGGGTCTGCCTCAGCGAAGCGAGGGTACTCGCACGAAGGGTATTATGCCGCCGGGGCGACCGTGCCCGGCGCGTCAAATCCTCCAGGTTCCTCAGGATTGAGGGATTCAGGGAGCCTCTGCGGACCAGTCCGCTTTTTTAGTCATATTCCCGCAGGCCTGTACATATATATGAAATCAGGAAGCGAGGAGGACAACTTATGGAGGAAATTATCAGTGTATTTCCATCAATTCTGAAAAATCTCTGCCGGAGAAGTTTTGAAGAAGGCAGAGAGCCGGAGGAATTCCGGCTGCGTATCGGGAGACCTGTGATGGTGCTGGACCAGAGCGGAGAGTGGTACTGGAGCAGGGACGGGCAGACTGTTCAGACCTGCTCCGGCGGCAGTTATATCTGGAGCGAACAGGATATGAAAGAAACTCTGTCCAGAATGAGCCAGTATTCCATGTACGCACTGGAAGAGGAAATCCGCAACGGGTTTTTTACCATACAGGGCGGACACCGGGTTGGTGTGGCAGGAAAAGCAGTCTGTGAACATGGGAAAATTCTTACCATCCGCAATATATACAGCCTGAACGTCCGTGTGGCAAGACAGAAAAAAGGATGCGCGGAAAATGTAATCCCATGGCTGGTACAGGAGGGAAGTATTTACAATACACTGATACTTTCACCGCCGGGAGCCGGGAAAACCACCATGCTCCGGGATTGTATCCGTTTGTTGTCAGAGGGGACGCCCCGGCTTCCGGGACAGAAAGTGGGAGTGGTGGACGAGCGCAGCGAGTTGGCAGCCGGATTTTCGGGCATACCCCAGAATGATCTGGGAAGCCGCACCGATGTACTGGACGCCTGTCCCAAAGCAGAAGGAATGCGGCTTCTGGTGCGCAGCATGTCTCCCCGGATTCTTGCAGTGGATGAGCTGGGCAGCAGGGAGGATTATCTTGCAGTGGAGGAGGCCCTTCACTGCGGCTGCCGGATTCTGGGCACCATGCATGTGGGCAGAATAGAGGAATTGAGGGAAAAGCTGTATTTATCCCAGTGGCTGGAGCGGGAGTTTTTTGAGCGTTTTGTATTTTTGAGTCCGGGACAGAAAGGGGAGAGAAGGTTTTCCGTGTATGACGGAAAGCTGCGGAAATTATGTTAAAACTGACAGGGAGCCTTCTGGTGATTGCAGCGTCTCTTCTGTATGGCTGGAAAGTGAATGAAGAACTTCGGGAGCATGTGGACCAGCTGGCGGGCATGAAGGAAATGTTTCTGATGTTGCAGGGAGAGATTTCCTATGCCAGGACGCCGTTAAAAGAAGCATTCCGGCAGGTGGCGTCCCAGGGAAAGGAGCCTTTTTCTTCCTTTTTGCAAAAAGCTGCGGAAGGTCTGGACGGGACAGAGGAAGGTATGGGAAAGTTCTGGAGCAGGCTGGTGGACCAGGAAGCGGAAAACTTTTATTTTACCAGAGAAGAATTCGGGCTTTTCAAACGGGCAGGGGAGAATTTTGGATATCTGGATACCGGAATGCAGTTAAAGAATCTGGAACTTTATATGGAGCAGACGGAAGGTCTGCTCCGAAAAGCCCAAACGGAACTGGAGAACAGGCAGAAGGTGGCCAGAATCCTAAGCCTGTCCTGCGGCCTGTTTCTGGTAATTCTGCTGATTTAGCGGTACGGAGGAAGCTATGAGTATAAGTTTGATTTTTAAAATTGCAGCAGTCGGAATACTGGTTACTGTGCTGAGTCAGGTATTAAAGCACAGCGGCAGGGAAGAACATGCCTTTCTGACCAGTCTGGCGGGATTATTGATTGTACTGTTCTGGATTGTGCCTTATATCTATGAATTATTTGAAACCATGAAAAACCTGTTTGCTCTGTGAGGCAGGAAAGAGGACGTATCAGTAATTCGGGAATGCAAAAAACCGGTGCAGGAGCAGAAAATGGATATTTTGAAGATTGCAGTTCTCGGCATTGTGGGAACCTTGCTGGGAATTATGTTAAAAGAGCAGAAAAAAGAATATGAACTGTTTGCCACCCTGGGAGTATCCCTGTGTATTTTTTATTTTATTATGTCCAAGCTGGAACTGGTGCTGGCTGTAATTAACCGGATGCAGGATTATGTGAAACTGGATACGGGATATCTGGCAATCCTGATAAAAATGATAGGAATTACCTATGTGGCGGAGTTTTCCTCCAGCCTGTGCAAAGATGCCGGATACCAGACGGTAGCAGGCCAGATAGAGATGTTTGGGAAGCTGTCCATACTGGTAATCAGTATGCCGGTACTTCTGGTACTGCTGGAAACCATAGGGGAGTTTTTGAGTTGAAAAGGCTGGGGTGATGGGATTGAGTAAAAAAGTATGGCTGTGTATGCTGTGTTTTTTCTGGTGGATTTTTTTGCCATGCCGGGAGGTGTGCGCTGCAAAAACCTGGGAGGAGCCGAAAGAATTTTCAGAGGCGGGAACCGGAGAAAAGGCGGAGATGTTCTGTGACAGGGAAACCACAGAGGCGGCGGAGGAATATTACGGTATGGAGACCGGAGAAGGACAGGAACTGGAAGAAGCACTGGACTCATACCTTGCAGAACTGGATTTTTCAGAAATAGATTCCGTATTGAAAGGACAGGAAAGCACCAGGAATCTGGATTTCCAGGAACTGGTCCGGAAGCTGATTGCCGGGGAAGAACTGGAAAAGGGATGGCTGCTGAAAGAAATTTTCCGGGCGGTATTTGCGGAAGTGGCGGCCTTTCGGAGTACAATGGTTCAGATTATGCTGCTGTGCTTCGTATTTGCCATTCTCTGTAATTTTGCAGACGTATTTGAAAACCCCGCAGTGACAGAACTGAGTTTTTACATGGTTTATATGCTGCTGTTTGTCCTTCTGATGAAATCTTTTTTTATTCTCCGGGATGTGTCCGACGAGGTTATTGAGGAAATGATGGTTTTTCTGAAAGTGATGATACCCACGTTTACCATGAGTATGACATTTTCCGGTCAGATTACTACTGCAGCAGGATTTTATGATCTGACGTTTCTGCTGATTTACGGAATGGAATGGCTGCTGCGGATGCTGATACTTCCGGCAGTGCAGATTTATATGGTGCTGGAGCTGATGAACTACCTTACAGAGGAAGAATTTCTCTCCCGAATGACGGAACTTTTAAAATCCGGTATTGTATGGGTGATGAAACTGCTGTTTACCGTTGTGGTTGGAATCAATGTGGTACAGAATCTGCTCACTCCGGTCATAGACACCTTTAAGAGCAACCTGATTGCCAAAACAGCGGGTATGGTGCCGGGGCTGGGGGCTTCCATCAGTGCAGTGACAGAAATCATGGTAGGTTCCGGAATTATTATCAAAAACGGGATTGGACTGGCGGCTGTGCTGGTACTGCTTATGCTCTGTGCCGGGCCTCTGATTAAAACAGGCGTTATGACCTTTCTGTATAAGCTGCTGGCGGCTGTCATGCAGCCGGTATCTGACCGGCGGATGACAGGCTGTATCAGCAGTGCGGGAGAGAGCGGCAGGCTGCTGGGCAAAGTGGTGGTAACCACCACCATGATGTTTCTGGTGGCTGTGGCCATGGTTACAGCGGCCACTACATTCCGCTGTTAGCAGTATCTGTTCGGGCTGATACATCTGCCGGAAAGGATGATAATATGGACAGTATTTATGGATGGATTAAGAATATCATATGTTTTTATATTTTTATCACGGTTATACTTCATCTGCTTCCCAAAGAGAATTACCGGAAATATGTGCGTTTTTTTACCGGAATGCTGCTGGTTATACTGGTGATGAATCCGGTGCTTTCTCTTCTTGGCAAAGAAGAAGTGGTTATTCGGAAAATCAGCCAGGCGGGATTCTTCCAGGAACTGGACAATCTGAAGATGGATACGGAGCATCTGGAGCAGAGCCAGAAAAAGGTTTATATGCGGGAATATGAGCGGGCCATCGCCCTGGATGTCAACGGAATGGCGGTCCGAAAACAGCTGAATCCCCTGCAGACAAAAGTCCGTCTGTCCGGAGAATATCAGGTGGAGTCCATTGCTCTGGAGGTGGAATATAATCAGGAAGATGATTTCTTTTCGGAAGAATTTATGTCCGGAGCAGAAAGTCAGGGCAGTGCAAAGGTGCGGGAATTCCGGAGAGAACTGATGGAGTTTTATCAGTTAGAAGAGGGGCAGATTGAAATTGCCCTGCAGGGAGGATGAAAAGGATGAAAAAAAAGGAATGGTTTTCTCCGGAAAAATTAAAGGGAATTCCGAAAAATCAGCTTTTAATCGGAGGTCTGGCGGGAATTCTTCTGCTGGTTATCGCTCTGCCCGCCGATACGAAAAAGCAGCAGGAAGCAGAGCTTCCCCAGGGAGAGGATAAAAAGGCGGAACAGAAGGCTGCAGATTACAGCAACTATGAGAAGGAACTGGAGCGGAAGCTGGAAGAGATTCTGGCGGAAATGGAAGGGGTTGGGAAGGTGGAGGTAATGATTACTCTTAAAGATAGCGGGGAGCAGGTGCTGGAAAAAGACATATCCCGGAACAGTCAGGAAGTCACCGAGGAAGGGGAGGTGAAGCGCAATACATATGAAAGCCAGTATCAGGAGGAGACAGTATTTGTGAAAGAATCCGGAAACGAGGGACAGCCCTTTATTGCAAAAGAATCTGTGCCGGCGGTGGAGGGGGTGCTGGTAGTGGCGGAGGGAGGCGGGAACGGAAAAGTGACGAAAAATATTTCCGATGCAGTTTTAGCATTATTTCCGGTGGAAGTACATAAAATTAAGGTAGTTAAGATGAATTGACAGGAGGGTATCAGTTTTGAAGAAAGTATTTAAAAAGAACCAGATTATCATTACGGCTCTGGCTCTTATGATTGCGGTAGCGGGCTATCTGCAGTATACCGGAAGTCAGAGCGACAGCGACGTGGCCAAAGAGGCCAGTACAGACACCAAAGAAACTACATATGAAATATCCGATGAAGATATGTACAGCGCGGAGGATATTTTTACAGACACAGAGGCCAGCGAGGAAACTTCTGCAGACGCGCAGGATGCGGCTCTGGGCATTCAGACCGGAGAGGATATTGCAAAAGCAAATGGTCAGAGCAGTGATGTGGATAATCCCGGTGAGGCGGTGCTGACCAGCAGCGGAGTGAACAATGTGAATTTTGCTTCGGAAGTAAAACTGAACCGGGAGCAGGTGCGTTCCCAGAATAAAGCGTCGCTTCTGGAAATCATCAACAATGCGGCTATCGGTGAGGAACAGAAGCAGGAAGCCATCAACGCCATGATTAATATGACAGACATTGCAGAGCGTGAGGCGGCTGCGGAAATGCTGCTGGAAGCAAAGGGATTTACCGATGTGGTGGTAAGCATCACCGACGGGAAAGCAGATGTGGTCCTTAATATGGGAGAGGTGACCGACGCAAAACGGGCCCAGGTGGAAGACATCGTAAAACGGAAAACAAATGTGGAAGCGGAAAATATTATTATTACGCCCATTCAGAATTCTTCCGCGGGAACAGGAGTACAGACAGAGACCGGAGAAGGGACGGGAACAGACGCCGGAGCAGGACAGGAAGAAGGAGCAGGAACTCCGGAAGGAAGCACTCAGACGCCGGCGGGAGAAGAATAATTACGCTTACAGGATGCATGTAACAGTTCAGCCTTCGGCAGAACTGTTGCTGAATCCGGCCATTTAAAGTTTGCTTCGCGAAGAGCCGGATTCATTCCTGGCATAATTTATGCTTTCTTACGGACTTTGCAGCGGAGTGCAAAGTCCTGGGCTGAACCATTACAGATTTTCAGCAGTCTGTCAGGAAAGCCTTTGCACTCTGTCCGATTATTTGTTATAATTATGACAGGAGTATTGTCAGAAAAGTGTTTGCGGTATCCTGATTCCACAGAATACAAAGGAGAGCAGGTGATTATATGTCAGAGAAAGAAATGCTGAAAATATCTATTGAGGAATTCTCCAGGCTGCAAAGTTACATGCTGCTGGCCGAGAAAAATTCTGAATCCTATAAAGCCATGAAGATAAGATACGTGGAATTAAAAGTTTTCCTGATGTCTTCCGGTATAAATCTTATCGAACTGGACAGAGTGAAAGAATAGAGAGGATAAAATGAAACGAATTTTTTTGATTGTACTGGACAGTGTGGGAATGGGAGCAATGCCGGATGCAGCAGCATTCGGGGACGAGGGAAGCAATACTCTGAAAGCGGCTTCCAAAAGCCGGTATTTTTCCATGCCGAATATGGCGGAACTGGGATTGTTTAATATTGATGGTGCAGACTTTGGGGAGCCGGTGAAGGCTCCCCTGGGTGCTTTTGCCAGGATGACGGAGGCCTCCAGGGGGAAAGATACCACCATCGGACACTGGGAGATTGCGGGAATCATTTCAAAACAGCCATTGCCCACCTACCCGGAAGGATTTCCGGCGGAAATCACAGAGGAATTTTCCAGAAGGACAGGGCGGGGCCTGCTCTGCAACCGGCCTTATTCCGGCACGGAAGTCATCCGGGATTACGGACAGGAACACATGAAAACAGGAGATTTGATTGTGTATACCTCCGCGGATTCCGTCTTTCAGGTGGCGGCCCATGAAGATGTGATTCCGGTGGAAACCTTGTATGAGTACTGTCAGACAGCCAGAGAACTGCTGACGGGAATTCACGGAGTAGGAAGGGTGATTGCAAGACCCTTTGAAGGAGAGCCGGGAAATTTCCGGCGTACCGTAAGACGCCACGATTTTTCTCTGGAGCCTCCGGCTGTTACCATGCTGGACCAGCTGAAAGAAACAGGCCGGGAAGTGCTGGGCGTAGGGAAGATTTATGATATTTTTGCAGGAAAAAGCGTGACAGATTCTGTAAGAACCGCAGGAAATGAAGATGGAATTGAGAAGACGCTCCGGTGGATGGACCGGGAGTTTGAGGGGCTGTGTTTTGTCAATCTGGTGGATTATGACATGCTTTACGGCCATCGGAATGATGTGGACGGATATGCCAGGGCCCTGACATATTTTGATCAGCGGCTGCCGGAACTTCTGAGAAAACTCCGGAAAGAGGATATTCTGATGATTACAGCGGATCATGGCTGCGACCCGTCCACTCCTTCTACGGACCATTCCAGAGAATATACGCCTCTGGTCATGTATGGAGCTGCTGTTTTGTCAGGCAGAAATTTCGGCACCAGACCCACCTTTGCCGATATCGGAGCAACGGTTCTTTCATACTTTGGAATAAATGGCACAGAAAAGAGAATCCAGGGAGAGAGTTTGTTCTGATGAAACGAAAATCTTATGAAATAGACATGTGCAGCGGCCCCCTGTTTTCAAAAATCCTGCTGTTTGCCGTGCCGCTGATGATTTCCAGTATTCTGCAGCTTCTGTTTAATGCGGCAGACATGGTGGTGGTGGGAAGATTTGCGGGAAGCACCGCCCTGGCGGCGGTGGGGGCCAATGCTTCCCTTATCAATATGCTGACCAACCTGTTTATCGGGTTTTCCGTGGGAGCAAACGTGCTGGTTGCAAGATTTTACGGAGCGAAAAGAGAGGAGGATATCAGCGAAACGGTACACAGCGCCGTTGTACTGAGCCTGGTCTGCGGCCTGGGGCTGATGGTGTTCGGCATGGCGGTTGCGCCCCGGATTCTGGTGCTTATGGGAACGCCGCATGATGTGCTGAGCCAGGCGGTTCTGTATATCCGAATCTATTTTGCGGGAATGCCGGTGATTTTGCTGTATAATTTCGGAAGTTCAGTTTTAAGGGCGGTGGGAGATACCCAGCGGCCTTTATATTATCTGTTTGGGGCGGGTGTAGTCAATATCATTCTGAATCTGATATTTGTGATTGGATTTCATCTGGGCGTGGCCGGAGTGGCGCTGGCCACTGTGATTTCCCAGGTGGTATCGGCAGGCCTGATTCTGCGCTGTCTGATGCATATGGAGGGCGGCTGCCGGGTGGAATGGAAAAAGCTGCGGATGAAAAAGGAAAAAGTCATGCAGATTGTGCGCATCGGCCTTCCGGCAGGGCTGCAGGGAACGATATTTTCTCTGTCCAATGTGCTGATACAGTCTTCGGTCAATTCCTTTGGCTCCGTGGCCATGGCGGGCAATACGGCGGCTCAGAATATCGAAGGGTTTATTTATATGGCCATGAACGCCTGCCACCAGACAGCTCTGAGCTTTACCAGCCAGAATTTTGGTGCGGGAAATTATAAACGGATTGGAAAAGTGCTGCTGGAATGTCTTACCATGGTAACTGCAGTGGGGATTGTCATGGGCTGGTCGGCATACCTGTGTGGGAATCAGCTTCTGGGCATTTATTCTTCGGATGCAGGGGTAATTGAGGTAGGTCTGCTGCGGCTGTCAGTAATCTGCACCACCTACTGTCTCTGCGGAATCATGGATGTAATGGTGGGAGAACTGCGGGGACTGGGCTATGCGTTTCTGCCCATGATTGTATCTCTGCTGGGAGCCTGCGGGTTCCGTATTCTCTGGATTTTTACGGTATTTCAGAGTCACCGCAGCCTGTGGGTGCTGTATATTTCCTATCCGGTATCCTGGGTGCTTACCGGGGCAGTCCATATGGTTTGTTATATTTTTGTACGCAGGAAGCTGTTCAGGCTTCAGAAGGGAGACATATGATTGCAGGTGCATATATGGTTCCTCATCCGCCGCTGATTGTACCGGAGGTGGGCAGAGGGCAGGAAAAGAATATTCAGAATACCATAGACGCATACCATGAGGTGGGACGCAGTATCGGCCGGTTAAAGCCGGAGGTTATTGTGCTGATTTCACCCCATCAGACCATGTATGCGGATTATTTTCATATATCGCCGGGAACAGGCGGGAGAGGGGATTTTGGCCGGTTTCAGGCAGGACAGGTGAAAATGCGGGTGCCTTATGATACGGAATTTGTGGAACACCTCTGCAGAAAGGCCAGAATTGCAGGCCTGCCTGCCGGGACTGAGGGAGAGCGGAGCAGAGAACTGGACCACGGAACCATGGTGCCCCTGTATTTTGTGAATCAGTACCGGACGTCGTACCGGCTGGTTCGGATGGGGCTGTCCGGCCTGCCCTTATCGGTGCATGATCAGCTTGGACAGAAAATATGGGAGACAGCGGAGGAACTGGACAGACGGACGGTGCTGATAGCCAGCGGGGATCTTTCGCACAGGCTGAAACCGGACGGGCCTTACGGATATCAGAAAGAAGGGCCGGAATATGACCGGCGCGTGATGGAGATCATGGGAAAAGGAAACTTTCCGGAACTGCTGACATTTGACGAGTCTTTCTGTGAACGGGCAGGAGAATGCGGACACCGCTCTTTTGTCATGATGGCAGGGGCTTTGAAGCAGGTAAAGGTTACGCCCCGGCGCCTTTCTTATGAAGGGCCTTTCGGGGTGGGATATGGTATTTGTGCATATGAGGTGATGAAGGATGGAACAGAGAGTTAAGGAAGATGATTATGCAGGTCTTGCACGGAATGTAATCGAAACTTATGTCCGTACAGGCAGGAAGCCGGCGCTGCCTGCAGGGCTGCCGGAGGAAATGTGTCATAACAGGGCGGGGGTTTTTGTCTCCATTAAAAAAGCGGGACAGCTTCGGGGCTGCATTGGAACCATTCAGGCAGTGTATGGCTCCATAGCCGAGGAAATTGTGGAAAATGCCGTCAGTGCTTCAGTCCGGGACCCCAGATTTAATCCGGTCAGGGAGGAAGAACTGGAGCAGCTTTCCATCAGTGTGGACGTACTGGGAGAATTGGAGCCGGTCACTTCTTTGGAGCAGCTGGATGTGAAACGGTACGGCGTGGTTGTGACAAAGGGCCGCCGCCGGGGGCTTTTGCTGCCCAATCTGGATGGTGTGGATACGGTGGAGCAGCAGGTTGCCATCGCCAGGCAGAAAGCAGGCATAGGAAGTGACGAAACGGTGGAGCTGGAGCGGTTTGAGGTGGTGCGCCATGTGTAAAAAGGAGGAATCCGGTTTATGAAAGAGGCGGTTTGTCAGGTGTGTTTTCACGGCTGCAGGCTGGCGCCCGGCCAGTGGGGCATGTGCGGTGCAAGGAAGAATGTAAACGGAGCGGTGGTTTGCGGCAATTACGGGCGAATTACTTCTCTGGCGCTGGATCCCATCGAGAAAAAGCCGCTGAAGATGTTCCATCCGGGAGCCAGAATACTCTCAGTGGGCAGTTTTGGCTGTAATTTAAAATGTCCTTTCTGCCAGAATCATCAGATTTCCATGGCGGGAGAAGGAGAAGCGGAGACTATGGTTCTTTCTCCTCAGGCTCTGGTGAAACGGGCAATGTCCTGTCAGAGGGAAGGAAATATGGGTCTGGCATTTACCTACAATGAGCCTCTGGTGGGCTGGGAATATGTGCGGGACGCCGCCAGGCTCAGTAAAGCCGCCGGCATGAAAAATGCGCTGGTCACCAACGGGACAGCTTCTGCGGACGTGCTGCAGGAGCTGCTTCCGTTTATGGATGCCATGAACATTGATTTGAAATCTTTCCGCAGAGAAACTTATCGGAAGCTGGGCGGAGATCTGGAGACGGTGCAGCGGTTTATCATACAGGCCGCTGCTGCCTGCCATGTGGAACTGACTACGCTGATTGTTCCGGGACAGAACGACAGTGCGGCGGAGATGGAGGAAGAAGCCCGGTGGATTGCTTCCATAGACAGGAAGATTCCTCTCCATGTGACCCGGTTTTTCCCCCGGTATCAGATGTCAGACCGAAAGGCAGTTTCGGTACGGCAGGTGTACCGCCTGGCGGAAACGGCGGGAAAATATCTGGATTATGTATTTACGGGAAATTGCTGAACTGCTGAACAGTTCAGACAGGTGACAAAGGCCGGTGAAGTGTGATATAATCGGTGCTGAAACAGAAATGGAGGAGCATACATTATGGCAAAAGAATTATTAAAGAGAAGCCAGGTGGCAAAAGAAGACACCTGGGCGGTAGAGGATTTATACGAATCGGCGGAGCTGTTTCTGGAAGACGCTGGCCGGCTGGAGCAGATGATAGAAGAATTAAAGGATTTCACTGAGGATTATCTGACAGAGACAGGAGAACATCTGCTGGAATATTTTAAAAAGCTGGAACAGACTACGATTCTTCTGGAAAGAACCATTACCTGGTCAGAGCGGAGCAAAGATGTGGATACCGCAGATGACAATTACCAGGCCCTGAGCGGAAAAATAATGGGAATTTACCACAAATACGGGACGGTGACTGCCCCTGCAGATACCTGGATTGCAGCCATGGAGGAAGAAAAAATACAGCAGTTTTACCGGGAAACACCGGAACTTGCCGGTTACAGAGTGACTATTGACGATTTGCGCAGATTAAAAGACCATACCCTGTCTCCGGAGATGGAAGAACTGCTGGCAGCTTCGCGGGAGATGGGTACTGCTGTGGACAAGTCCTACAGCCTTCTCACCAATGCGGATTTTGAACATCCAACGGTAAAAGATGCAGAGGGAGAACTGGTAAAAGTCAGCACCGGACGGTTTATTCCTCTGCTGGAAAGCCAGGATGTACAGGTGCGCAAAGAGACTTTTCAGGCTTACTATGCCCGGTATGAGCAGTATAAGAATACCTTTGCCTCCCTTTACGAAGGCAGGGCCAAAGGCAATTATTTTTACGCAAAAGCCAGAAAGTACAATACTTCCATGGAAGCGGCAGTGGACGCCAACAATGTGCCGAAAGAAGTGTATTACAATCTGATTGAAGCTGTCCATGAAAACATCCATTACATGCATGATTATATGGCATTGCGTAAAAAACTCATGGGCGTGGAAGAACTTCACATGTATGACATTTATGTACCCATGGTTCCGCAGGAGACGGAGCATGTTCCCTTTGAACAGGCACAGCAGGAAATCCTGGAAGCCCTTAAAGTACTGGGAGAAGATTATGTGGGCGTGCTGAAACAGGGATTTGAAAACCGGTGGATTGACAAATATGAAAATGAAAATAAAAGGGGCGGCGCCTATTCTGCCGGATGTTATGACCTCCATCCCTATGTGCTGATGAATTATCAGAACAATATGGATTCGGAATTTACCCTTGCCCATGAAATGGGACATGCGCTGCATTCCTGGTATTCTGCAAAACATAACAATGTGTTTGACAGTGATTACAAAATATTTGTGGCGGAAGTGGCTTCTACCTGCAACGAGGCGCTGCTGATGCATTATCTTTTGAACCATACCGAAGATAACAGGAGAAAAGCCAGTCTCATCAATTATTTTCTGGAGCAGTTCCGCACCACCCTGTACCGTCAGACCATGTTTGCGGAATTTGAGCTTCTGACCCATGAGATGGTGGAAAAGGGCAAAGCTCTGACAGCAGAATCATTGAAAAAGCTCTATTATGACCTGAATGTGCAGTATTACGGAGAAGCTGTGAAGGCAGATGAAGAAATTGCCATTGAGTGGGCGAGAATCCCTCATTTTTATTATAATTTCTATGTATATCAGTATGCCACCAGCTTTGCGGCGTCCATGGCCCTCAGTAAAAAGATTCTGGAAGAAGGGCAGCCGGCTGTGGAGCGTTATCTGAAATTTTTAAGCGGCGGATGCAGCAAATCCCCCATTGACCTTCTGAAGGATGCAGGGGTGGATATGACCACCAAAGAGCCCATTCAGGAGGCACTGAAAACGTTTGGTGAACTGATTGGAGAAATGGAGGAACTGTTTTGCCGGATTTAGAAAAAGAAATAGAAAAGCGACGTACCTTTGCCATAATCTCCCATCCGGATGCGGGAAAAACCACCCTGACAGAGAAGTTTCTTCTTTACGGAGGCGCCATTAATCTTGCAGGTTCCGTGAAAGGAAAGGCAACTGCCCGCCATGCGGTATCAGACTGGATGGAGATTGAAAAGGAGAGGGGGATTTCCGTTACCTCTTCCGTGCTGCAGTTTAACTACGACGGTTACTGCATCAATATTCTGGATACGCCTGGCCATCAGGACTTTTCAGAGGACACGTACCGGACGCTGATGGCTGCAGATTCTGCCGTGATGGTGATTGACGGTTCCAAAGGTGTGGAAGCTCAGACCAGAAAACTGTTTAAGGTATGCGTAATGCGCCATATCCCCATTTTTACCTTTATCAACAAGATGGACCGGGACGCTAACGATACCTTTGAACTGCTGGATGAAATTGAAAAGGAGCTGGGAATTGCCACCTGTCCCATTAACTGGCCCATAGGCTCCGGAAAGAATTTTAAGGGTGTTTATGACCGGAATACGAAAAAGGTCATGACCTTTGCCGATACCTTAAAAGGCACAAAAGAAGGAGTAGAAAAGGATATTGCCCTGGACGACCCTTCTCTGGCAGCGGAGATTGGGGAGGACTATAAGGCGGTGCTGGAAGAAGAAATTGAACTGTTGGACGGAGCCAGTGCGGAGTTTGATATGGAACTGGTGTCAAAAGGAGAACTTTCTCCGGTATTTTTCGGTTCTGCTCTGACTAATTTCGGTGTGGAGACCTTTCTGCAGCATTTTTTGCAGATGACCAGCTCTCCCCTGCCCAGAAAAGCGGATACCGGAACAATCAATCCCTTTTCTCAGGATTTTTCTGCCTTTGTATTTAAGATACAGGCAAATATGAATAAGGCCCACCGGGACAGAATCGCCTTTATGCGTATCTGCTCCGGGAAGTTTGAGGCGGGCATGGAAGTATTTCATGTACAGGGAAATAAAAAAATGCGCCTTTCCCAGCCTCAGCAGATGATGGCTCAGGAGCGGAAGATGGTGGAAGAGGCTTATGCGGGAGATATTATCGGCGTGTTTGACCCCGGTATTTTTTCCATTGGCGACACCATTCTCACCGGGGGAAATAAATTTGAATTTGAGGGAATCCCCACCTTTGCGCCGGAGCATTTCGCCAGAGTGAGACAGCTTGACACCATGAAGCGCAAGCAGTTTGTCAAAGGAATTACCCAGATTGCCCAGGAAGGAGCCATTCAGATTTTTCAGGAGTACCATACGGGAATGGAGGAAATCATTGTGGGCGTTGTGGGCGTTCTTCAGTTCGATGTGTTGAAATACCGTCTGGAAAACGAATACAATGTGGATATCCGTCTGGAAAATCTTCCATATGAGCATATTCGCTGGATTGAAAATAAGGATATCGACATGGAAAAACTGACAGGAACCTCCGATATGAAAAAGATTCAGGATTTGAAAGGAAATCCTCTGCTGCTGTTTGTAAACAGCTGGAGCGTGGGAATGACGCTGGACAGGAACGAAGGGCTGATATTGTCGGAATTCGGACGAAATTAAGAATAGAATATGTGAAGGGCTGCGGCAAAACAGCTGCTGTGTACGGAGTATGGTATACAGGCTGCATGTGCCGCAGCTTCTTTTTATTTTACAGGAAATTGCCGGCAACTTATGTACGGAATCCGGCAGCATATGTGTCTGGCCATTGATAAGGGGGATATAAAGGGTATAATAAAAGGCAGAAAGGCGGTGGCATATTGAAGATAGAAATTCTGGTGGATGAAAAGGCAGAAGACTTAACCGTATCTGTTACCTGCAGACATCTGACGCCCGATGTGGAAAAAATTTTGATTGCATTGCGGATGATAAATCATCAGCTTACTGCAAAAAAAGACAATGAGATTTACCTGCTGGATATGGAACAGGTCATCTATATTGAAAGTGTGGACAGAAAATGCTTTATCTGCACGCCGGACGAGGTGTATGAGACAGAAATTCGCCTGTATGAGCTGGAACAGCGGCTGGAGGAATACGGGTTCTTCCGGGTGAGCAAATCATTTCTGATTCAGCTGCGGCAAATCCAGTCTCTGAAAGCTGACATTAACCGGAGAATCCGCGTTACCATGTCGAACGGGGAGCAGATTATTGCTTCCAGGCAGTATGCGCAGGAACTGAAGAAACGGCTGGGGGTGATATAAATGGAAGAAAGAAAAACCATATTTGATTATCTGGCGCAGGCGCTGACGGTATTTGGATTTGCAATGGCAGTTCTGAATGTGTTCTGCCTTCTGTTCGGGGAATCTGCAAAAGAAGTTTCAGCCATGTTTGCTTTGGGCAGGAAAGGGATTCCGGCGGAAATCGTGTTTCAGTTCGCAGCGGTGTCTGTGCTGATTACGGTTTTCAGGTTCGTGTTTTTTACAGATGTCTTTATTCGGAACATGAAGGTCTGGCTGCGGGCTGTCTGTATGCTGGCTCTGGTTGTTATGACAATTGCTGTTTTTGCAGTAACCTTTCAATGGTTTCCTGCGAATCTGTGGCAGCCCTGGGCCATGTTTTTCCTGTGCTTCGGCCTGTCGGTTTCGGGAAGTTATGGGGTGATGTCAGTAAAAGAAAAAACAGAAAACAGGCGTCTGGAAGATGCCCTTAAGCGATTAAAGTCGAAGGAGGGAAGGCAGAATGAGCAATGAATCGGCGCACACAGTTACTGTCAGGAACCTTTCCCACAGTTTTGGTGAGAACAGGATATTGCAGGAGGTAAATTTTGAGATACGAAAAGGGGAAATTTTTGGATTGCTGGGCCCTTCCGGAGCAGGCAAAACCACTCTGATTAAAATTCTGACAGGACAGCTCAGACAGACCGGAGGGTATGCGGAACTTTTCGGGCGTGATACGGAGAAATTAAGGCCTCAGGAACAGGCGAAAATCGGTATTATGATGGAGCACCTGGGATTGTATGAGCGGCTGTCCGTTTACGACAATCTGGCATTTTATGCGGATATCCACCGTGTGCACCGCAGCAGAGTTGATTCACTGCTGAAAGAGGCGGGCCTGTATGAGGCGCGCCGCAGAGCAGTCCTGAAACTGTCC
The DNA here is from genome assembly GCA_036941025.1 of Lachnospiraceae bacterium JLR.KK002. Classification (NCBI taxonomy): domain Bacteria; kingdom Bacillati; phylum Bacillota; class Clostridia; order Lachnospirales; family Lachnospiraceae; species Lachnospiraceae bacterium JLR.KK002. The sequence goes on along the minus strand of JAYMNP010000001.1, from coordinate 1,786,513 downwards.
AAAGGCATGAAAAGCAGGCTGTCACTGGCAAGAGCTCTGCTGAGCCGGAGGGAACTGCTGTTTCTGGATGAGCCAACTTCCGGGCTGGACCCTGTCACAGCAAAAGAAATCCATACCATACTGGAAGAACAGAAGGAAAAGGGAACGACGATTTTTCTTACCACCCACAATATGTTTGAGGCGGAAAGCCTCTGCGACCATGTGGCTTTGCTGAGTGAAGGCAGGATAATCGAATATGGCCGTCCGGCGGAAGTATGCAGAAAATACAATCACGTAAACCGGCTCCGGATTACCTTAAGAAACGGAGAACAGGTTTTGCTGAGCAATGGCAGAGATTCGGCCGTTCCGGTAAAGGAATATTTGGAAAAAAATATGATTCAGGCTATTCATTCTACGGAACCCACGCTGGAGACTGTTTTTATCGAACTGACGGGAAAGGGGCTGAATGAATATGAATAATATAGCAGCAATTTTTAAAAAGCAATGGAAGGATACTCTGAAAAATAAAACGATTTTCATCCAGTTTGTCATGTTCCCGATTCTTACCCTGGTTATGAGCCGCACCATAGTGATAGCAGGAATGCCGGAAAATTTCTTTGTAAATCTCTTTGCCACCATGTATATGGGTATGGCGCCTCTTACGTCCATGGCGGCAGTACTGGCGGAAGAAAAAGAAAAGAATACCCTCCGCGTACTGCTTATGTCCAATGTAAAACCATATGAATATCTGCTGGGAACCGGAAGCCATATCTGGTCTGCCTGTATGGCAGGGGCAGCTGTAATCTGTGCTGCCGGAACCTTTCGCCTGCCGGAGCGTTTTTTCTTTCTGGCAGTGCTGGCAGTGGGGATTCTGGCCTCATTGCTGGTGGGCGCCGCAGTGGGTGTCCGGAGTAAAAATCAGATGATGGCCGCATCTCTGTCCGTTCCGGTCATGATGATTTTTTCCTTTCTGCCCATGCTGTCCATGTTCAATCCCGACATTGAAAAAATAGCAAAATTTGCTTATTCGGAGCAAATCAGCAGAATGCTGAATCATGCTGGCTCTCTTCAGCCTGGAATGGAGGGAGTATGTATTATCGGGGCAAACCTGATGCTGTTTGCAGGGATGTTTGTCCTTGCATACCGTGGCTGCGGGCTGGAATCAAAAACCCCGCAGTAAGCTGACGGGGTTTTTGATTCTCGCGGGCTGAACTGTTACCTCATTTTGTTTGCGACAGAGTCTACTGGAATACTTTAAATTCATAGCCCTGGGCTCTGGCCTGGTCAATGAAATCTCCCAGTATCTGTGTGTTTGTTTCTGACTCGGCGTGCAGCAGATAAATAGCGCCGGGGTGCAGGCAGTCCATAAGTTTCTGAAGACTTTCTCCTGGGGCCGGCTGGTTGTTTACATCATAGTCCAGGTAGGCAAAGCTCCAGAATACACTTTTGTAATTCAGGTTATTTAAAAGTGCCGCAGACTGTTCGCTGAATTTGCCGGCCGGATAGCGGAAGAGGTGCATGTCGTAGTCAAACTGTTCTTTGATGTAACTGTGATTGCCTGTAACTTCTTCCGTCTGCTGCTCGATGGTCTGGGAAGGCAGGCCTGCGGCCGGATGGGTGACGCTGTGGTTGCCCACTTCATGCCCTTCGTCAATCATGCGCTGAACCAGATCAGGATTCTGTGATGCGAATGATTTCGTTACAAAAAATACGGCATGTACATTTTTTTCTTTTAAAGTATCCAGAATCCGCGGGGAACAGCCATATTCGTAACCTTCGTCAATGGTGAGGTAAATGACCTTTTTCTCCGGTTCATCCACAATAAAATGTGCATTGCACTTTCCGTATTTTTCCTGATACTGCATACAGCCCGCAGGACGGTTCCACTGGTCTTTGTCTCCGCCCTGGCCCCAGTCCAGACAGGTGGTATCCAGTCCGTTCAGGTCAAGCTGCTGATTCTGCAGTACAATCCCTTTTTCTGTGGGCCTGATGTCAAATCCTTCCGGGTTGTCCAAATCTGCCAGTGTGAAAGGCATTTTCGTATCTTCCGGTTCCTCCGGGGCCTGGCTGTCCGGAGATTCGGAAGTACTGTCTTTCTTTTCGGCGGCTTCTTTTTCCTTTTCTTTTTGCTCAGCGGCTTCTTTTTCCTCCTGCTCTTTTCGGGCCTGTTCTTCCAGCTTCTGCTGTTCCCGCTTATTTGCGGAATTTACAGCGCCGGTAATACCCACGATAACAGCAAGTATTACAGCCACTGCCGCAATGCAGGCCAGTATGCGGAGTTCCTGATTTCTTCTTCTCCTGCGTCTTTTTCTTCTTTTCTGCATAAAATGTTTCTCTGCCTTTCCATATAAAATTAACGTTTGCCCCGGAGCCGGGGCAGGGTTTCGGAATGAAAGCGAACCAGTCCGCTTTATTCTCTTACAGGAAATACTATCTTACACTAATGTGTGAAAGTATCTCTCGCTGATAACAACTCTATTGTATACAATTGCAGGAAAAAAAACAATTGAGAATTTCTTAATAAGTGATTGAAACACCTGCATCTTATCTGGCAATTAGTCAGTTATGGAAGTTCTTCATCGTCGGCCATGCGGTAACCCACGCCTACTTCCGTGAAAATATAAACAGGCTGGGCCGGATTTTTCTCCAGTTTGCGGCGAATATTGGCCATATTTACCCTTAAAATCTTGTTGTCAGACTCGGCATAAGGCCCCCATACATTGTTCATAACTGCGGAATAAGTCATAACTTTGCCGGAATTCTGAGCCAGAAACGCCACTATTTTGTATTCAATTGGTGTGAGGTGTATGTCTTCCCCATGGATGGTAATCGTCCGTTTGAAAAAATCAATTTTAAGGCCTTTTGCCTGATATGGATGCTGAGGGAGTCCGTTGTCACTGTTTACCTTGTTGCTGTGCCGCAGGGAAGTACGGATGCGTGCCAGAAGCTCCGAAGTTCCGAAAGGCTTGGTAAGATAGTCATCGGCGCCGGCGTCCAGAGCCCGCACTTTATCGTCTTCCAGCGTACGGGCGGAAACTACAATAACAGGAGCTCCGGACCAGGTGCGGAGATTGCGGATAATCTCCATGCCGTCCATGTCCGGAAGTCCCAGATCCAGAAGATAAATGTCGGGGCAGAGAGAAGAAGCAAGAGAGAGGGCTTCCTCTCCGGTGGTTGCACAGACAACACGATAATTATGAGAAGTCAGTGTCCTGGATGTAAAATCGCTGATACTTTTTTCATCTTCAATGAGAAGTACGGTAAATTTGTGCATTACATTTCCTCCTTTGGCAGTGTAAAAAGAAATTCAGCGCCTTCTGCGTGATTTTCAGCAGAAATGCTGCCTTTATGTGCAGTAACGATTGTCTTGCAGATAGACAGTCCGATACCCATGCCTTTTCGTATGTCTGCGGAAGAACCTTCGGAATAGGTGCCGTCGAAGATGTGCTCAAGCTGGTTTTCCTGCAGGCCTACCCCATAATCAATTACGCGGAAACAGACAATCCGGGGATGATTTTCCACAATCAGGCGGACCGGTTTACTGCTTTCGGAATGGGTGATGGCATTTTCAAGGAGATTGAGTAAAACCTGTTCAATCAGCATGGCGTCCATGGAAACCATAAGGATTTCCGAGGGGACTGTCACATCAATTTCAGCATCAGGAAACCTTTTCTGTATGCGGGTTACGGACTCGGCCACCACCTCATCCACAATTTCCGGAGATGTATTCAGCCGGGAAGTACCGGTCTGGATTCTTGTAACGGACAGCAGATTTTCCACCATGTTCAGCAGCCAGACGGCATCGTCATGGATGTTGCGGATGAGTTCCTGCCATTCCTGAGGGTCAGAGTTGCCACTTTCCGCCTCAATGGATGAAATGGAGCCCAGAATGCTGGTCAGCGGAGTGCGGAGATCATGGGAAACTGCACGGAGAAGATTGGCGCGCATTTTTTCCTTTTCAGCTTCCATAAGCTGTTTTTCATGAAATGCAAGGATTTTTGTCTGTTGTTTCAGGTGGGTTGTGGTAATACTGGTAATAGAAGCAAGAGTCAACATGCACATAAAGGTAAAAGGGTAATCCTGAAGCGTAAAATCTATCCGGAAATATGGATAGGAAAAGAAACAATTGATTAAAATAATACTGAGGAAAGAAGCAAAAATCCCATAAAAATACCCGTTTGTGTACCGTGCAACAGAGATAATGCCAACAATATAAAACAGGGCAATATTTGCCGGATTCTCAGAGACAAAATAAAACAGAAGGAACGTCAGCCCGGTGGTAAAAAACAGAAGTCCGATGGTAACAGCAAAATCGTGGAACAGTGGTCTCTTGAAATTTTTCTTCATCTGGTAACCTCGATTATTCTGGATTTGATATATTGTTTGTCATTTACTGTACCATGAAGCCGGAAAGTATTCAAGGAGGAAAAAATTTTTTAACAGTTTTTTAGCAAAAAGTATGTCAGTCAGTACAAAAAGTGTGGTAAGATATACCATAATGGCAAACAGCAGGAAGCACGGATGGTAATCGGGGAGAGAATCTGACCTTTTGTTTTCCATGGAGCTGTAAACAGTTACCAAATCAAAACCCGGCTGCGGGAATAAAATTAATATTCAGGAGGAAGAAAAGATGGCAGTATTGGAAATTACAACAGATAATTTTGAACAGGAAGTATTGAACAGCGACGTACCGGTACTGGTGGATTTCTGGGCAACCTGGTGCGGTCCCTGTCAGATGCAGGGCCCGGTTATCGAACAGGCAGCGGAAGAATTTCCCGGAATAAAAGTGGGCAAGCTGAATGTGGACGAGCAGGGGGAACTGGCGCAGAAATACGGCGTTATGAGTATTCCCACACTGATTGTTTTTCAGGAAGGACAGATTGCGAAAAAAGCGGTGGGCTTCCATTCTCTGGAGGAAATCAGAAAAATCCTGGCTTGACGGAACAGAAAATAAATCTTATAATAAAGAGCAGTTACAGACAGTAACTGTTCTTTTTTCTTCAGGAAAAGCGGCGCGATTCTGCCGCAGCCCTGTCTGGCTGTTGTTTCAAATCAGTAATGAAAGCATAAAATTTCCGGAAAACAGTTGACAACTTCCCCAAACTATACTAATATGGATTCAAACGAACATAAGTTCGCAGAGAAGGAGAATGAAAATGGCGAAAGAAGATAAAAAAGAGGATAAATTAAAAGCGCTGGATGCCGCGATAGCGAAGATTGAGAAGGATTACGGGAAGGGCTCCATTATGAAGCTGGGCGAATCCGTGGCCAATATGAATGTGGAATCTGTTCCCACCGGCTGTCTCAGCCTGGATCTGGCATTGGGTGTGGGCGGCGTACCGCGAGGAAGAATTATTGAAGTGTACGGGCCGGAATCCAGCGGTAAGACGACAGTGGCCTTACATATGGTGGCGGAAGTACAGAAGCAGGGCGGTATCGCAGGATTTATTGATGCGGAACATGCGCTGGATCCGGTGTATGCAGGGAATATAGGGGTGGATATTGATAATCTGTATATTTCTCAGCCGGACAATGGAGAGCAGGCTCTGGAGATTACGGAGACTATGGTGCGTTCCGGAGCAGTGGATATTGTGATTGTGGATTCTGTGGCGGCTCTGGTACCGAAGGCGGAGATTGACGGAGATATGGGAGATTCCCATGTGGGTCTGCAGGCCCGGCTGATGTCCCAGGCCCTCCGTAAGCTCACAGCCGTTATCAGCAAGTCCAACTGTATTGTCATTTTTATCAATCAGCTTCGTGAAAAGGTGGGCGTCATGTTTGGAAGCCCTGAGACCACCACAGGAGGACGGGCGCTGAAGTTCTATTCCTCCATCCGGCTGGATGTGAGAAGGGTGGAGGCTTTGAAACAGGCCGGAGAATTTATCGGCAACCGCACCAGAATCAAAGTGGTGAAGAATAAAGTTGCGCCTCCCTTTAAAGAGGCGGAGTTTGACATTATGTTCGGTCAGGGCATATCAAAAGAAGGAGATATTCTGGATATCGCCGTAGACTGCGGCATTATCAACAAGTCCGGCGCATGGTTTGCCTACAATGGAGCGAAAATCGGGCAGGGCCGGGAAAATGCCAAGCAGTATCTGCGGGAACATGAGGAGGTCTGCCGGGAAGTTGAGATAAAAGTGAGAGAACAGGTACTGGCCGGGGAAGAAGAACCGGAAGAAAAAGCGGAAAAGGCGGACGAGAAGAAGGCCGGAAAGGCAGGAAAGACGGCGAAGGAAGAAAAGCCGGATACCGGAAGGGCGGTGAAGGAAGAGAAGCCGGATACCGGAAAGGACAGCCAGAATGCAGATAGCGCAGGTAACTGAACTGGATAATAAGCGGATTCGAATCTTTCTGGAAGATGGAACGGATTTTGTGCTGTATAAAGGGGAAGGGAGAAAGTACGGAATCAGAGAAGATGCGGAACTTTCCAAGGAACAGTATGAGGAGATATATCAGGAGATTCTGGTGAAAAGGGTCAGAAGGAGGACCCTTCATCTTCTGGAAAAGACGGACCGTACGGAGGCCCAGCTCAGAATGAAGCTCCGTCAGGGGTTTTACGGGGAGGATCTGATTGACCACGCGATTGAATATGTAAAAGGGTTTCACTACCTGGACGATACCCGGTATGCCCGGAATTATGTGAGGAATCAGAAGGACAGAAAAAGCCGCAGAAAAATCCGGGCAGAGCTGGCGGAAAGGGGGATTGGGAAGGAACTGGCGGAACAGGCGCTGGACGAGGAATACGGACAGGAAACAGAGCGGGAACTGATTTTAAAGTGGGTGGAAAAGAAGCACTATTCCGGTGAACAGGCAGATTTGAAAGAAAAACAGAAGATGTATCAGTTTCTGATGCGGAAAGGTTTTCATTCGGATGACATTTTGCATGTATTAGACTACTTGACATAAAGCCGAAAAAAGTATAAAATCAATATGTTGTAATTCATGTTCATAGATTGCAGAGGATTCCTGTAATTTATTGTATATGACATATTAGAAACGGATGATAGTTTACTATATGTACAATGAAAATTTAATAAGGAGGTGCTCCTGTGCCACAAATTTTAATCGCTGTAGTAGTCACGTTAATTTTTGCAGTACCTGTTACTTACTTTTCAACGGTTTCCTACCGCAAACGTGTAATTGAGTCCAAAATCGGAAGCGCGGAAGAAAAGGCAAGAGAAATAATAGATGAAGCTGTAAAAACTGCAGAGACCAGAAAGCGTGAATCTTTGCTGGAAATCAAGGAAGAGTCTATTCGGACGAAGAACGACCTTGATAAGGAAATCAAAGAGCGAAGGAACGAGATTCAGCGCAACGAGCGGCGGATTATCCAGAAGGAAGAAAATCTGGATAAGAAATTAGAAGCCATCGAGAAAAAGGAATCGGGGTTTGCAGCAAAAGAAGAAGAAATTAACAGACAAAAAGCAGAAGTTGCAAGGCTACACGAAGAACGCGTACAGGAACTGGAGAGAATCTCTGGATTAACCTCTGAACAGGCGAAAGATTATCTTTTAAAAATGATTGAAGATGATGTGAAGCTTGATACTGCAAAATTAATCAAGGAAATGGAAATCAAAGCAAAAGAAGAAGCAGGTAAGAAGGCGAAGGAATATGTGGTAACAGCCATTCAGAAATGTGCTGCGGACCATGTGGCGGAAACTACGATTTCTGTAGTTCAGCTTCCCAACGATGAGATGAAAGGAAGAATCATCGGCCGGGAAGGAAGGAATATTCGTACGCTGGAGACGATGACAGGCGTAGATTTAATTATTGACGATACGCCGGAGGCAGTCATCCTGTCCGGGTTTGACCCGGTTCGGCGGGAAGTAGCCCGTATTGCTTTGGAAAAACTGATTGTGGATGGACGTATTCATCCTGCGAGAATCGAAGAAATGGTTGAGAAAGCTCAGAAAGAAGTGGAGACCATGATTCGGGAGGAAGGGGAAGCAGCAACGCTGGAAGTTGGAGTGCACGGAATCCATCCGGAACTTGTAAGACTTCTCGGAAAGATGAAGTTCCGTACAAGTTATGGACAGAATGCACTGAAGCATTCCATTGAAGTAGCTCAGTTGTCCGGTTTACTGGCAGCAGAAATCGGTGTGGATGTGAGAGTGGCCAAAAGAGCCGGCTTACTCCATGATATCGGTAAATCTGTTGACCATGAAATGGAAGGTTCACATATTCAGATTGGTGTGGATTTATGTAGAAAATACAAGGAAAGTCCAATCGTGATTAATGCAGTGGAAGCTCACCACGGAGACGTGGAAGCAGAATCTTTGATTGCGTGTCTGGTACAGGCAGCCGATGCAATTTCAGCGGCAAGGCCGGGCGCAAGAAGAGAAACATTGGAAACATATTCAAACAGATTGAAACAGTTAGAAGATATTGCTAATGGTTTTAAAGGTGTTGATAAGTCTTTTGCTATTCAGGCAGGCAGAGAGATTCGGATTATGGTAGTTCCTGATCAGATTAATGATGCGGATATGATTTTGTTAGCGCGCGATATTTCAAGACAGATTGAAAATGAACTGGAATATCCGGGCCAGATTAAAGTCAATGTAATTCGTGAATCCCGTGTAACTGATTACGCGAAATAGAAGCTACACAGTTTTAAGAGATGGACAAACCTGCAACGGCCTGCTTTATTTTAGTATAAGCGGGAAGGCCATACCGTCTCCGGCTGCGGAGAAAGGAGCCTTTTTGTCCGGTAGCTTGCATATACAGACCGTCAACATGTTGTTGGCGGTCTTTTTATGCACACGGGTGTCCAAAGGAAATATGTCAGCTAATGCTGGGCAATCCGCTTGTGCGCGGCAAAGTATGCAGAAAGTTCTGAAAGGAGAGATAATTTATGAAACAGCCGTTAATAAAAAGAAAAGAAAGAGTACTGGAACATAAGGGAGCTATTCTGGATATATATTCTGATTATATGGAACTGCCCGACGGCAAAGTGGAAAAGTGGGATTATGTGGAACACAGAAACGGAGCCGCTGCAATAGTGCCGGTACTGCCTGACGGCAGAATTCTGATGGTCCGCCAGTATCGGAATGCACTGGAGCGTTTCACGCTGGAGATTCCTGCGGGAGCCAGAGATTCCAGAACAGAGCCGACAATAGAATGCGCATCCAGAGAACTGGAGGAGGAAACGGGTTATCGCTGTGATAATCTGGAATTCCTGCTGTCCCTGCGGACTACTGTGGCATTCTGCAACGAACTGGTAGATATCTATGTGGCGGAAAACCTGGTACCTTCCAGACAGCATCTGGACGAAGGAGAGTTTATAGATCTGGAACCCCATTCTCTGGAAGAACTGTGCGGGCTGATTTATCAGGGCGTGATACAGGATGGCAAGACAGTGGCCGGAATTATGGCTTATAAAAATAAGTACAATAAGTAAGCTTTGGTTTCTGCGGGATTTTTACTGAAAGCCGTTCTGTAAACTGGTCATTGTTGATACTTTTTTTCCGGGGACTTGCATAAAATAAGCGTAAGACAGGAAAAAGATTGGAAAGTTTATGAAAAAACTGTGGCGTATGTCCTGGCAGCAGAAAGGAATTTCAGAGCATGAATCTCTGTGGATAAAAGTTATGAAAATAGCGCTGCTGGTATCTTTTGTGGCGGGGATTTTTGCGGCAAATCTCATGGGGCATGATATGATTTCCAATGCAGGAGTGCTGAATGACTATTTTATTGAAAAGTTTCAGTATACTCAGGTGAACGGGGAGAATCTTTTTTTCTATATTGTGGGGGAACGTCTTCCGCTGTTGTTTTTGCTCTTTGTTCTGCTGTTTACGGCATTGGGAATACCAGGAGGAATACTTGTGCTGGGATGGCAGGGATTTTCCATTGGTTTTATGCTTTCTATTGGAATTGCAAAATATGGCGTGAAAGGAATCCTGCTGGTTCTGGGAGGACTTTTCCCTCAGTATCTCTTTTACATTCCGGTTTATGTGTTCTGTTTCTGCCTGGCAGTATTTATTCGACAGCGCTTTTGCCGGGGGAACGAGGGCGGTTTTCCGGAGCGTAAGCTGATGTACGGGATGGGACTGCTGGCCATGGGAGCTTTGCTGGCAGTATTTCTCACCGGGATTTTTCTGGAAAGTTATGTGAATCCCATGATTCTCAGGCAGATTTTAAAAATTTTCTGAACAGATTTTTACTACATATTGAAACAGTCAAAAAGTGGAAAACGACATCTTGTACTGCCTCTGAAAAGGGCAAAAAAGGAGAAAAAATGGCAATTGATTTTCCTCCCGAATATGATTATAATAGGAGAGCAAGCGCCCATAAGAAGCCATAAGACGAGGTAGACAGGTATGATATGTGAGATTCAAAAATTTGTTCAGTATATGAGAGAGATTCGGAAAACTTCTGATAACACGGTGGTTTCCTATGAGCGTGATTTGAGAAAGATGAATCAGTTTTTTCAGGAGCAGGGCATTGAACAGGTAAATCAGATTACTGCTACGGGACTGAATTCCTATATTCTGTTTCAGGAGAGACAGGGAAGGAAGCCCTCTACCATTTCCAGAAGCGTTGCGGCCCTGAAAGCGTTTTTTCATTATCTGCAGAAAGAGGGATATCTGGCAGAAGATATTGCTGAAGAGTTAAAGGCTCCCAGAGTGGAGAAAAAAGTGCCGGCTGTACTGACAAGAGAAGAAACGGTACGGCTGTTAGAGGAAGCAAAGGGAAGGAGCCCCAAAGAACTCCGGGACAGCGCCATGCTGGAATTGCTGTATGCCACCGGGATTCGGGTATCGGAACTGATTTCACTGAAAGTATCGGATGTAAATCTGCAGATGGAATATATCACCTGCCGGGATGGAAGCAGAGAACGGATTGTCCCCTTTGGAACGGTTGCAAAACAGGCGCTGGAACGATATTTGCAGGAAGGGCGTCCGGCCATGACAGATACAGGCAGCCCGTATCTGTTTACTAATTGTTCCGGTCAGGCCATGAGCCGTCAGGGATTCTGGAAACTGGTGAAATCTTACGGGAGAAAAGCAGGAATTACCGGAGAATTAACGCCTCATACATTGCGCCATTCCTTTGCGGTTCACCTGGTCAGCAACGGTGCGGATTTGCATTCGGTAAAAGAAATGCTGGGACATTCGGATATTTCAACCACGCAGATGTATGCGCGGATGACACAGAATCGTGTCCGGGAGGTATATGCCAGGACACATCCCAGAGGATGATTAAAAATAAAATAAAAGGAAAGAGGGCTGTTGTAAAACAGCCCCCTTTTGTGTATTATACGTTCATTTCTGCAATCTGATAAATCAAATCTTCCGATTCTGCCCATCCCAGGCAGGGGTCTGTGATGGACTTTCCATAGACATGTTCCCCCACTTTCTGGCAGCCAGGTTCCAGATAGCTTTCAATCATGACGCCTTTGACAATTTTTTTGATTTCAGGAGAAATCTTACGGTTGTGCATGATTTCCTTTACAATCCGAATCTGCTGCTCGTACTGCTTGTTGGAGTTGGAATGATTGGAGTCAATGATGGCGGCGGGATGCTGAAGTTCCATTTTATCATACATCTGAATCAGGCGTTCCAGATCTTCATAGTGGTAATTGGGAATGCAGACGCCGCGTTTGTTGACAGCTCCCCGCAGAACCACATGAGTAAGGGGATTTCCAGTGGTGCTCACTTCATAGCCCCGGAATACAAAATGATGGGGATGCTGGCCTGCATATACGGAATTGAGCATTACGGAGAAATCGCCGCTGGTGGGATTTTTCATTCCGGCAGGCACGTCGAAGCCGCTGACGGTGAGACGATGGTGCTGGTCTTCTACAGAGCGGGCGCCGATGGCCACATAGGACAGCAGATCTTCCACATAAGGCCAGTTTTCAGGATAGAGCATTTCATCTGCGGAGGAAAGGCCGCTTTCTTCCAGAGCCCGGATATGCATTTTGCGCATGGCAATCAGGCCGGCAAGCATATCCGGCCTTTTTTCCGGATCCGGCTGGTGGGCGATACCTTTATAGCCTTCTCCTGTGGTACGGGGTTTGTTGGTGTAAATCCGGGGAACGATAACGAGGCGGTCCGCTACCTTTTCCTGTACTTTGCACAGGCGGCTGATATAGTCGCAGACAGAATCTTCATTGTCAGCGGAACATGGGCCGATGATTACCAGAAATTTATTGGATGCTCCGGTAATAATGTCACGAATCATCCGGTCACGGCCTTGTTTTGTCTGAACCGCCTGTTTGGATAAGGCATATTCCTGTTTGATTTCTTCCGGAGCCGGAAGTTTTTTTAAAAATGAAAAACTCATGGGTGTCGTCTCCTTTCTCATTGTCTGATGTTATCCGGATAATTGCAAAACTGTTAAGTTTTGCAGTCATCTGTGTCTGGTGCTATTGCCTGTCAGAAAAGTATTTTTCCTTAATTAATTCCACCGGCATTTCCTGTCCGGTCCAGCATCGGAAGGCTTCCGCACCCTGGTACAGCAGCATATACAGCCCGTTCAGGCAGGGGCAGCCCTGTGTTCTGGCCTGTTTCAGAAGTAATGTTTCTTTGGGGTTGTAAATAATATCGGATACGATTAAATTACCGTGCAGCATGGAAGCATCCGGAATGGGACTGACAGAGCAGTCCGGAGACATGCCCACACTGGTGGCATTGGTGAGGATGGCGCTTTCGGAAATGCTTTCTGCCAGCAGAGAAGAGTTATCCATATCCATAAGCCGGATATGGCAGCCTGTTTCCTCTGCGGTTCTGGAACAGAATGCCGCCGCTTTGTCCCAGGAACTGTTTTTCCGTTTGAACATGTCAATGGCGGACACGCCGTCCAGCGCTGCCTGAACGCAGATGGCAGCGGCAGCGCCTCCTGCGCCCAAAAGAGTCATTTTTTTCCCGATGATGTGGTGGCCTTTTTCAGAAAGGGAACGCATATAGCCTGCCCCGTCTGTGGTGTGGCCTGTCAGGCGGTGATTTTTTACGATTACCGTGTTGACTGCGCCGGCCAGGCGAGCCGCCGGAGTCAGTTCGTCTAACAGAGGCAGAATATGTACTTTTAAAGGCATAGTCAGATTAAATCCGCAGATTCCTGCCGTATTCAGTCCTTCCACGGTGGTTTTTAAGTCTTCCGGCTTTACGTCAAAGGCAAGATACACATAATCAAGGCCAAGCTGACGGAAAGCCTCATTGTGCATCTGGGGAGAAATACTGTGGGCCACCGGACTGCCCAGCAGGGCGGTCAGTTTTGTGGTTCCTGTTATTTCATAATTTCCATTCATAGTATCACCTGTTATTTTATAAAATAGTTCCATTCCCAGGGTACCTGCGAACAGTAACATTAAGTATGTAACAGTTCAGATAAGCTGTCCTGTCTGAACTGTTACTTAAGTATCTTAATGGATAATAAAAAATATGTCAATGACTTGCACCTTTTGTTTTTGTAGGGTATACTTAGTTCCGAAGTAATCAGAAAGAGGAATCGGCGATGAGAGAACAGCAGGAAAACAGAAAGAAAAAGCAGATTTCCGGAGCCGGAAGGCCTCTGGTCTGTGTTCCCATTGTGGAGCAGAGCAGAGAAGGGATTCTGGCGTCTGCCAGCCGGATTGCAGAAAAAGGGGCGGATATGGCAGAGTGGCGTCTGGACTGGTGTGAAAAGGCAGTCCTGAACTGGAGCGAAGCGGAAGGAATTCTGAGAGAACTTTCGGAAGTCTGCCGGGATATGCTTCTGCTTTGTACCTTCCGCAGTAAAAATCAGGGCGGGCAGATGGAACTTGCAGAAGAAGATTATATTCGGCTGTTGTATCAGATTGGAGAGAGCGGTTTCGGAGATATACTGGATGTGGAGACAGGAGAGTTGTCTGACCCGGAGAAAGTTATCCGGGAACTGCACAGACATGGCGCCTGCGTTCTGGCGTCACAGCATTATTTTTCCCATACACCGGAAACAGATAAGATGGAACGGGAACTGTATCATATGAAAGAGCTGGGAGCTGATGGGGCCAAGCTGGCAGTGATGCCCCGGAAGAATACGGATGTATTGCATATAATGGAAGCAACCATGCATGTGAAAGACAGGTATCCCTCGTATCCTCTGGTAACCATGGCCATGGGAAAGGAAGGACTTCTTTCCAGGATTGGAGGCCAGATTACCGGTTCCTGCATTACCTTTGGAACAGTGGGGAAAACTTCTGCACCGGGCCAGATTCCTCTGGAGGATCTGACGGTGATACTTGATAAAATTACAGAAAATCTGGAGTGATGAAATGAAGCGCAATATATATATGACCGGATTTATGGGCACAGGCAAAACCACGGTCTCCCGTATACTGGAAAAAGAGACCGGATTTGAAATGGTAGATACGGACGAAGTGATTGCCGGACAGCAGAACAAATCTATAAGAGAAATATTTGAATCAGAGGGAGAAGGGTATTTTCGGAATCTGGAAACAGAGCTGCTGCGGGAGCTGGGAGCGACGGGCGGAAAAATTGTATCCTGCGGAGGAGGAATCGTGCTGCGGGAGGAAAATGTCCGGCTGATGAAGGAAAGCGGCGTGGTTGTGTTGCTGACTGCCAGACCTGATACCATATTTTCCAGAGTGCGCCGGGGAACGGATCGTCCGGTGCTGAACAGGAACATGAGTCTGGAATATGTGGAGAAGCTGCTGGAAGAAAGAATGCCGTATTATCAGGCGGCAGGAGAGGTAATAATAACCACAGATAACAGAACTCCGAGAGAGATTTCCGGAGAAATTAATAAAATTTTGAAAAATGGAAAAATTTCTTTTGATTTTTAAGAAAAAGTATGTTACAATATCAGAGTTCCGAAAAACAACTGAAAAGCACCCATAGTTTAACGGATAAAATACCAGATTCCGGTTCTGGGGCTGGGGGTTCGATTCCCTCTGGGTGCACTGAAACTTTTAGTCGCTGCATTTTGTGATTCAGACAGAATGCAGCCGAATCATATAGATAAGAAATAAAGGAGCAGATATGAGCGATTCTTTGAATAAAAATAACAATGAACAGTCCGAAAACGGAGTTGAAAATAAAAGTGATTTTCTGAAAAAAAATGGTAAGATGATTTCCGTGGGAGCAGTGGTAATTGCGCTGGGCGTGGTAGTAGGAGTCACAATGCTCAACGGGAAAGGGAAAGAGGAGAAAAAGGAGCCTCCGAAAGTACAGCAGGAGGAGGTACAGAAGACTCCGGAGGAACAGGAAGAAAAAACGGACGAGTATACGATGGACGTGCAGCCGGAAGTGAAGGAGCTGGTGTCCACTTATTATAATGCCTATGCGGCAGGAGATATTGAACAGCTTCAGACTGTGACACAGAATCTTTCCGATATGGAAAAAAGCTATATTAAAATGATGAATGAATATGTGGAAAGCTACAGTGAGATCACCTGTTACAGCAAGGATGGTCTGGACGAAGGTTCTCACATGGTATCTGCTACTTTTAATATGAATTTTCATAATGCGGAGGGCGGACTTCCCGGTATGGATTTCTTCTATGTAAGAACCGGGGAAGACGGAAAACTTTATATCGACAACCGTTACTGTTCTTTTAACCGTCAGATGAAGGAGCAGGAGACAGAAGCGGAAATTAACGCGTTAATCAGTGAATTTGAAGGCGGGGAAGATGTACAGAAACTCCGTGCAGAGTTCCAGAGCAAGTATGAAGCTGCCGTAGCGGCAGATGAGAATCTGAAAACAATGGAGAACACTGTGAAAGAGGCAATTGTAGGATGGAAAGATTCCTATAATCCGAATGAAAATCAGACAGAAGTTGCCTCCGGAGAAAATAATGAGCAGCCGGAAGAAGCAACGCCGGAAGAAGGGGAAAATCAGGAGAATCCGCCTGCTGACAGTCAGCCGGAAGAGACTCCGGAAGCTGCGCCGGAAGAATCTCAGGAGCCGGAGGCTCCGCAGGAAGACAGTACGCCTGAGATTAATTATGTGCCGGAAGGAACCGTTCTTACTGCCAACAACAGTTATAATATCCGTGTGTCCATGAATGAATCTGCAGAACTGGTCGGAACTACAGCTCCTGGCGACAGTATCAAAGTAATTCTGAGTTATGCAGAGGGCTGGACCAAGGTGGAATGGAAGGAAAAGACAGGATATATCCGGACTGATTTGCTGTTGAATAATTAAATGTTCATGTCCGGTGAGGTCGGCGATTTTCAGTCACCAACTATATAGAAAACAGAGAGAATTGCCTGAAAGGGTAATTCTCTTTTTTCTTCTACAGGAAAGAACTTGTCACGCTAAAGCGTGAAAGTGCCTTTCTGTAGAAGAAAATTAAGATGCGCAGTTCGCGGAAAGGAAGTTTATTGCCAGGCAATCCGCTCACGCGCGGAGAATACGCTGTGCGCATTCTTTTTATCATATCAAAACAAAAGCCTGTATAAAATAAGCAAAATGTTTCAATCTAATAGGAAAAACAGCGTAACAGAACATACGGAGCTGTTACAGCAGATCAGGAGGAAACCATGCGTAATTATCAGGAGATAAATGTTTTGAAAGAAACCAGAAAGAATGCGGCCATGGCCGTAAACGCCATTGATGTACTGATGGGAAAAATTTACAATCAGGAGTTTGCTTATGAACTGACGTCACAGAGAAGCCGGTTTCAGGATTTTGAAAGAAAAGCGGAGGCCGGATTATGGGAGCACGGGCTGACGCCCAGGGAGTCCGGACTGGAAAAAGCCATGCTGTGGGGCGCCATACAGGCCAATACCATGCTGAATATCAGCACCCCTCATGTGGCGGACATGATGATACAGGGGAATACAAGGGGAATTACAGATTTGCTGAAAGTGAAGCATAACAATAAAAATACCGGAAGTTTTGCCAATGAACTGGCGGAAGAACTGATGGATTTTGAAGAAGAAAATATAGAGCGGTTAAAAAGATTTTTATAAAGGTGTGGGGATAAGCAATGTCAGAATCAGTCAGAATTAATAAATATCTCAGCGAGGCGGGAATCTGTTCCAGAAGAGAGGCGGACCGCCAGATTGAGAAAGGGAATATTACTATCAACGGCAGAACAGCCGTAATGGGAGATAAAGTCTGTCCGGGCGATGTGGTTATGTTCGGAAGGAAGAAAGTAACCGGGGAAGAGAAGCCGGTGCTTCTGGCAGTAAATAAGCCCAGGGGGATTGTCTGCACTTCGGAAAAACGGGAGAAAGACAATATTGTGGATTATGTGGGTTACCCCGCAAGGATTTATCCCATCGGCAGACTGGATAAGAATTCCCATGGTCTGATTTTGATGACAAATCAGGGAGAACTGGCCGACGCAGTGATGCGAGGCAGGAATTTCCATGAAAAAGAATATATTGTGAGGGTGAACCGGGAAGTGACAGAAGACTTTATACGGAACATGTCTCAGGGTGTTTACCTGAAAGAGCTGGAAACAGTTACCAGGCCCTGTCATGTGGAAAAGCTGGGAAAACGGACATTCCGGATTATTCTGACCCAGGGGCTGAACAGGCAGATACGGAGGATGTGCGAACATTTCCAGTACCGGGTGGTGGATTTGAAGCGGGTGCGGATTATGAATATTATGCTCGGAGATTTAAAGGAAGGGGCATACCGGGCCGTAACCGGGGAAGAATGGAAAGCATTGCAGGAACTGGCTTTCTCCGGGCAGTCAAAGATTCTGTAGCAGGTCAGGCGCCGCTGCCTGTCTGGCAGGAGATTATGGTGGCAGTGTTTTCAGAAAAAGGGAAAGGACAGAGAAAGATGGACAGAACGCAGGCAGAAGCAAGAATACAGGAGCTCCGAACAAATCTGGAATATCACAGCAACCGCTATTATAATCTGGACAGTCCGGAAATCACCGATTACGAATACGACAGCATGATGCGGGAACTGAAAGGGATGGAGCAGGAATTTCCGAATCTGGTTACAGAAGATTCTCCTACTCAGAAAGTAGGAGGCGCTGCAAAACGGGAGGCCGGGGTGCTGGTAAGGCATAATGTCCCCATGCTGAGCCTGCAGGATGTATTTTCCAGAGAAGAAGTGGAAGCATTTGTAGAGGAAATGCAGGAACAGCTGGAAGAACCGGAATTTGTGGTGGAATATAAAATTGACGGACTTTCCATGGCTCTCCGCTATGAAGAAGGGGAATTGAAGCTGGCAGTGACCAGAGGAGACGGCATCAATTTCGGAGAAGATGTAACGGTAAATGCCGGCGTTATTTCCGATGTGAAGAAAAAGTTAAAAGTTCCCGTGGAATATCTGGAAATCCGGGGCGAAGTATATATGAGAAATGAGGCATTTGAGAAAGTCAATGAAATGCAGGAACTGAACGGGAAGAAACTCTTTGCCAATCCCAGAAACTGCGCGGCAGGTACGCTGCGACAGCTGGACAGCAAAATAACCAGAGAACGGGGCCTGTCCATGTTTGTGTTCAATATTCAGCAAATCCGGGGCATGGAGATTAAAACTCACACCCAGGGCTACGAATATCTGAAACAGAATAAAATTCCGGTGATAGACGATTACCGTGTCTGCCGGACGAAAGAAGAAGTCTGGGAAGCTATCTGCGCCATCGGGGCGAACCGGGGAAATCTGGGCTATGACATTGACGGAGCCGTAGTGAAATTAAATTCTCTGGCAGACCGGGAGAAGCTGGGAGCCACCTCCAAAGTTCCCCGCTGGGCCGTTGCCTACAAATATCCGCCGGAGGAAAAAGAAACCACACTTCTGGATGTAGAACTGTCTGTGGGGCGAACCGGAAGAATTACGCCTACCGGGATTTTTGAGCCGGTGCGGCTGTGCGGAACCACAGTATCCCGCGCCACCCTCCACAATCAGGATTTTATTGATGAGCTGGATATCCGGATTGGAGACCGGATTCTGGTATATAAATCCGGGGAAATTATACCGAAAGTCCGGAAAGTGCTGAAAGAAAAGCGGCCGGAGGGAGCGGCGCCCTATCGTCTGCCGGAAGTCTGTCCCGTCTGCGGTGCCAAAACCCGGCGGGAAAAGGATACGGCAGATATCAGATGTACCTCTCCGAACTGCCCGGCCCAGCTTGAGCGGCGCATAATCAATTTTGTGGGCAGAGACGCCATGGACATTAAGGGATTCGGAACGGTATATGTGGAAGAACTGGTGCGCCTGGGCTACCTGAAGGATGTGGCGGATATTTATACTTTGAAGGAACACCGGGAAGAACTGATTGAACAGGGCATAATCGGAAAAGAGAAAAATACCGACAAGCTGCTGAATGCTATTGAAAAATCCAAAGAAAATGAGGCATATCAGCTTCTGACCGGATTCGGCATTCCAAATGTGGGAAAGGCTGCGGCAAAATCCATTTTAAAGGAATTTAAGTCTGTTCAGGAACTCAGCCAGGCAGACAAAGAATCATTGCAGCAGGTGAATGATATCGGGGAAGTGAGCGCCAACTGCATTCTGGATTTTTTTGGAGATGAGACAAACCGCAGAATCATAGCGCGGATGGAGCAATATGGGGTGAATATGGAATCCGGCGGGCAGACCGGGGGCAGCCGGTTTCAGGGTATGACCTTTGTGATAACCGGTACCCTGCCGGGGCTGGAGCGGAAGGAAGCTGCGGCGCTGATTGAGCAGCAGGGCGGAAAAGTGTCCGGCTCCGTGTCCAAAAAGACCAATATGGTGCTGGCCGGGGAAAAGGCAGGGAGCAAGCTGGCAAAAGCCCGGGAGCTGGGCATAAAAGTCATATCAGAAGAAGAATTTCTTGCCATGCTGCCGGAATAATTCAGAATATACAAAAACGGGAATCATAGAGAAAGAAGGGAAAATTATGCCAATCAAAGTGCAAAGTGACCTGCCGGCGAAGGAAACGCTGGAGCGGGAAAATGTATTTACCATGGATGAAAACAGGGCCATTCACCAGGATATCCGTCCCATCGAAGTGGGAATACTGAATTTAATGCCTTTAAAAGAAGAGACAGAACTGCAGATTCTGCGGGAACTTTCCAATACTCCCCTGCAGGTGGACGTAACCTTTGTGATGGCGGGAAGCCATGAATCACGCAATACTTCCAGCAGCCATCTGAATAAATTCTATCACACCTTTGAGGAAATCCGGGAGCGGAAATTCGACGGATTTATTATTACGGGAGCGCCGGTGGAACAGATAGAGTATGAGGATGTGGACTACTGGGAAGAATTTAAGGAAATCTGTGCCTGGACCGAGACAAATGTAACCTCCACCATGCACCTGTGCTGGGGAGCCCAGGCCGGCCTTTATTATCATTATGGCATTCAGAAAGAAATGCTGAAACAGAAAATGTTCGGTCTTTTTGAACATCGGGTACGGAATCGGAAAATCCCTCTGGTCAGGGGCTTTGACGATTATTTTCTGGCGCCTCATTCCAGGCATACCCAGGTACGCAGAGAAGATATTGAAAAAGAGCCGGAGCTGACCATTCTGGCGGAATCAGAAGAAGCGGGGGTTTTCCTGATTATGGACACCACCGGAAAAAAAGTATTTGTGATGGGCCATCCGGAGTACGACAGGATTACTCTCCATACGGAATACATACGGGATAAAGAGAAGGGGCTGGATATCCAGGTTCCGAGGAATTACTATCAGGGGGACGACTGTACCGTCCGGCCCAACCTGCAGTGGCGGGCCCACGCCAATACCCTGTATACCAACTGGCTGAATTATTATGTCTATCAGGCAACTCCTTACGAGTATACTTCAGTGCCTGAAAGTATTAAGAAAGAATAAAAGAGTCAGAATATCTTTGCAAAACCCGGAAACTCTGCTATAATAAAAAAATGAATAAGTTTAGGAGGCGTGAACAATGGCTGAAGACAGAAAGGCATATATGATAAAAGACGATAATCTGGGCGAGGTGCGTATTGCAGATGAGGTAGTTGCAATTATTGCAGGACTGGCGGCTACTGAGGTGGAAGGCGTAAGTTCCATGGCCGGAAATATTACCAACGAGCTGGTAAGCAAGCTGGGAATGAAGAACCTCTCCAAAGGAATCAAGGTGGAAGTGAAAGAAAATGTGGTGAAAGTGGACGTTGCACTGAATATCCGGTTCGGATATGCCATTCCGGAGGTTTCCACCAAGGTGCAGGAGCGGGTGAAATCTGCCGTTGAGAACATGACAGGTCTGGAAGTGAGCCATGTCAATGTGCGCATTGCCAGTGTCAATATGGAAAAACAGAAGCAGTAACCGTGCGGCAGGAACCATTCCTGTATGAAAAGTGAAGGAAGACATATAATATCATAAGGGTGTCATCAGACACCCTTTTCGTGGGTACAGCCCTGATATGGCCGCCGGTCTGTCATCCGGCAGGATGGAAGCCGGCAGGTATTGGGAAAGGAAGCATATGAGCCGAAGAGAGATAAGAGAGCAGATATTCAAACTGTTGTTCCGGGCGGAATTTTATGAAGCGGAAGAACTGCCGGAGCAGCTGCAGTTGTTTTTGGAAGAACCGGACAGAAAAGAAGAAAAAGATACCCTTTACATTCAGGATAAATTTGAACAGATTCTGGCTCGTTTATCCGGGATTGACGAGATGATTAATCAGGTGGCCCAGGGCTGGAAGACCAGCCGGATGGGAAAAGTGGATCTGACCTTAATCCGCCTTGCGGTATATGAAATGAAATATGAGGAAGATGTCCCTGTGGGGGTGGCAATCAATGAAGCCGTGGAACTGGCCAAAAGCTACGGCACCGATGATTCGGCCTCCTTTGTCAACGGGATTCTTGCAAAACTGGTATGACGAAGCATGTATATACCGTAGGCCAGGTGAACGCCTACATCAAAAATATGTTCGACCAGGATTTTATGATGAACCGGATTTATGTGAAGGGAGAAGTTTCCAACTGTAAGTATCACACTTCAGGGCATATTTATTTTACCCTGAAGGATCATACGGGAGCTATTAACGGTGTGCTGTTTGCCGGAAACCGGAAGGGCCTTTCATTTACCATGAGAAACGGGGACAATGTGATTGCTCTGGGTTCCGTTTCTGTTTACGAGCGGGACGGAAAATACCAGCTTTATGCACGGGAAATTCTGCCGGACGGAGAAGGACTGCTGTACCGGCGTTTTGAACAGCTCAAACAGGAGCTGGAAGAGATGGGCATGTTTGCCCCGGAATACAAACAGCCCATTCCAAAGTATATCCGGACGCTGGGTATTGTGACAGCCCCCACCGGAGCGGCCATCCGGGATATTCAGAATATCAGCAGCCGGAGAAATCCCTGTGTACAGACCATTCTTTATCCGGCGCTGGTACAGGGAGAGGGAGCAGCGGCCAGTATTGTCAACGGCATTCATGCACTGGAACAGTTGGGTGTGGATGTGATTATTGCAGGACGGGGCGGCGGTTCCATGGAAGATTTGTGGGCCTTTAATGAAGAAATCGTGGCAAGGGCCATATTTGAATGTTCCGTTCCTGTTATTTCGGCAGTGGGCCATGAGACGGATACCACCATCGCTGATTATGTGGCGGATTTGCGGGCGCCCACTCCTTCTGCGGCTGCGGAACTGGCGGTTTATGATATCCGGGAGCTGGAAGGGCTGCTGCTGTCTCTGCGGCTGGCTCTGAACCGGGGCATTACGGACAGGCTGGAACGATCAGAAGAGCGACTGAGGCAGTACGAGAGCAGAATCCGTCTGCTGAGCCCTCAGAGACGCCTGAATGAAAAGCGGCAGACTGCCGCTGATCTGGAAGACAGGCTCCGCATGAGGATGGAACATGTTCTGATGCAGAAAAAGCATGAGATGGAACTTTCCGCAGAACGACTGGAAGCACTGTCTCCAATCCGGAAATTAAGCCAGGGATATTCTTTTGTGGCGGATGAAGCAGGCCGGGGTATTTCAGATGTGGAACGATTGGACAGGGGAGACACCCTGTACATTCACATGCTGAACGGAAACGTGACCGCGGAAGTAACAGAAATTGAACGGGAGGGCATATGAGCCGGACAGAGAAAAAAGAACCGTCCCTGGAGGAAACCTTTCAGGAACTGGAACAGATTATAGAAAAAATGCAGGACCGGGAAGTGACGCTGGAGGAATCCTTCACCCTGTACGAACAGGGGATTCACAAACTCCGTTACTGCAATGAGAAAATAGATTATGTGGAAAAGAAAATGCTTGTCCTGGATGAACAGGGTGAACTGAGGCCTTTTGACGGGCCGGAGCAGGAAACAGGCAGTACATAAGAACTGTGAAAGAAAGCACAGGCGGCCATGAAGCCTGTTTCAGGGCAGGAAGGTTGTGGCGGCGGAAGGATTTTCAGAAAGGACAGGACAGATATGGATATAAAAGCAGAAATTGCAGTCCGGACAGAACAGATTGAAGCTGTAATCAGAGCGTATCTTCCGGAAGAAGAAGGCCTGCAGAAAACGGTGATATCAGCCATGAATTACAGCCTGCTGGCAGGCGGAAAACGTCTGCGGCCCATGCTGATGCAGGAAACTTACCGCATGTTCGGCGGCAGGTCCAAAGTAGTAGAGCCTTTTATGGCGGCAATAGAGATGATACATACCTATTCTCTGGTACATGATGATCTGCCCGCCATGGATAACGATGAATACCGGCGGGGGAAAAAAACCACCCATGCACAGTTTGGGGAAGCCATGGGAATTCTGGCCGGCGACGGACTGCTGAATTACGCTTTTGAAACTGCGGCGAAAGCCTTTGAGACAGAACCGGGAAATGCCCGTATCGGAAAGGCCTTCCAGGTCCTTGCCGGGAAATCCGGGATTTACGGAATGCTGGGCGGACAGTGTGTGGATGTGGAGATGGAAGGAAAGCCTGTGACAGAAGAAACACTGCAGTTTATTTACCGCCTGAAAACCGGGGCGCTGCTGGAAAGCGCCATGCTCATCGGCGCCATACTGGCCGGAGCCACCGGAAGCGAACAGCGGCAGGTGGAGCAGGCGGCCGGAGAACTGGGTATGGCTTTTCAGATACAGGACGATATTCTGGATGTGACCGGCAGCACGGAGGTTCTGGGCAAGCCCACGGGCAGCGATGAAAAGAATCATAAGACTACTTATGTGACCCTTTGGGGGATTGAGAAAGGGAAAGCGGAAGTAGAAAGGCTTTCCAGACACAGTGTGGAATTAATCAATACGCTGGTAGTGAAAAATGAATTTCTGACAAATCTGATGCTGGAACTGATACAACGGGAAAAATAGCCTGATGAACGGGTGATAAGTAACGATACAGGAGAAGGAAGGGGATTATCTATGGTATTGGAGAAAATAGAGGAACCCAACGATATAAAAAAACTGGAAGAATCAGAGTTACCGGTACTGGCAGAGGAAATCAGAGAATTTCTGATTCGGCAGGTTGCGGAGCATGGCGGTCATCTGGCGTCCAACCTTGGGGTGGTGGAGCTTACGATGGCCCTGCACCTGTTTTTTCAGTTGCCGGAGGATAAAATAATCTGGGATGTGGGACACCAGTCCTATACCCATAAACTGCTGACGGGCCGGAAAAAGGGGTTTGACAGTCTGCGGCAGTTCGGCGGCATGAGCGGATTTCCCAAACGGAAAGAAAGCAGATGTGACAGTTTTGATACGGGACACAGTTCCACTTCCATTTCAGCAGGGCTGGGCTATGCGGCGGCCAGAGAACTGACCGGAGAAGACTACAGGGTGGTTTCTGTTATCGGGGACGGAGCACTGACCGGAGGAATGGCCTATGAAGCCTTAAACAATGCTTCCAGGTTAAAGACGAATTTTATTATTGTGCTGAACGACAACAAAATGTCCATTTCAGAAAATGTGGGAGGCCTCTCCAGACATCTCATCAATCTGCGTACGGCGGACGCTTATCAGGGGCTGAAGACAGGGGTGACCAATTCCCTGAACAAAATACCCGTATACGGGGAACGCATGGTGGAACAGATTCGCAGAACCAAAAGCGGCATCAAGCAGCTTCTGATACCGGGAATGCTGTTTGAAAATATGGGAATTACCTATCTGGGCCCGGTGGACGGACATGATATCGGCGGAATGCTGCGGGTATTCCGGGACGCTTCCAGAGTGGACGGGGCGGTGGTAGTTCATGTGCTCACCCAGAAAGGGAAAGGCTATGTTCCGGCAGAACGCCATCCTGCCAGATTTCACGGAACGGAGCCCTTTCATATTGAAACGGGACTTCCTCTGAAGAAAAGAAACAAAGCCAATTACACCGACGTTTTTTCCACAGTTATGCGCAAACTGGGAGAACGGGATGAGAAGGTAACTGCCATTACAGCGGCTATGGAAGACGGAACAGGCCTCAAACGGTTTCACAATATGTTCCCGGAACGGTTTTTTGATGTGGGAATTGCGGAGGAACATGCAGTGACCTTTGCGGCAGGGCTGGCAGCAGCGGGAATGAAACCGGTAGTGGCAGTGTATTCTTCCTTTTTGCAGAGGGCTTACGACCAGATACTCCATGATGTGTGTATCCAGGATTTGCCGGTGACTTTTGCCATAGACCGGGCGGGGCTTGTGGGCAGCGACGGAGAAACCCATCAGGGGATTTTCGATTTGTCCTGGCTTTCTTCTGTTCCAAATATGAGTGTTATGGCTCCCAAAAACAAGTGGGAGCTTTCCGACATGGTGAAATTTGCAGTCAGTTACGGACATCCTGTTGCCATCCGTTATCCCAGAGGAGAAGCCTGGGCAGAGCTGAAAGAATATCGGGCTGAAATTGTCCGGGGAAAAAGCGAAGTGATTTATGAGGAAAGCCAGATTGCACTGCTGGCGGTGGGAAGCATGGTGAAAACAGCCTGTCAGGTCCGGGAAAATCTGAAAAAGCTGGGGTATGGCTGTACTCTGGTGAATGTGCGGTTTGTGAAACCTCTGGACAGGGAACTGCTGGAGCGGCTGACTGCTTCCCATGAGCTGCTGGTAACCATGGAAGAAAATGTTCTGAGCGGCGGATTCGGAGAACATGCAGTCCGTTATCTGGAAACGGAAAAAGGGCCGGAACATGTTCCGAAATTCCTGAATATCGCCATCGAGGACGTATATGTGGAGCATGGAAATGTGGAACTTCTGCGGCAGGAACTGGGTCTTGACGCTGCTTCCGTCACAGACAGAATCACAGAAGCAATGGAAAGGCTGTAACAGGAAAGAGAGACGGTAAATATGAAAGAGAGACTGGACGTACTGCTGGTACAGCGCGGGTTTGCTCCTTCCAGAGAAAAGGCAAAGGCCATGATTATGGAAGGGAATGTATTTGTGGCAGGTCAGAGAGAAGACAAGGCGGGCACTTCTTTTGATGTAAAAGCAGAAATTGAAGTGCGGGGAAATACCCTCAGATATGTGAGCAGGGGCGGATTGAAGCTGGAAAAGGCCATGAAACAGTTTCAAATCAGCCTCGCAGACAGAATCTGTATGGATATCGGAGCTTCCACCGGCGGATTTACAGACTGTATGCTGCAAAACGGAGCTGCAAAGGTGTACGCGGTGGACGTGGGATACGGACAGTTTGCATGGAAGCTGCGGCAGGATGAGCGGGTAGTCTGTATGGAGAAAACCAATATCCGGTATGTGACGCCGGAGGATATCGGGGACGTACTGGATTTTGCCTCGGTGGATGTTTCCTTTATTTCCCTTACCAAAGTCCTTCCCCCGGTCAGAGAGCTGCTGAAAGACCAGGGCGAACTGGTATGTCTCATCAAGCCCCAGTTTGAAGCAGGAAGGGAAAAAGTCGGGAAAAAGGGCGTAGTCCGGGACCCCAAAGTGCAGGAGGAAGTAATCAGGAAAGTCCTGGACGCTGCAGAAGAACTGGGATTCGGAATCCGGAATCTGGACTTTTCGCCCATTAAGGGGCCGGAGGGAAATATCGAATATCTGGTACATATGCAGAAAGGTCTGAACAGTCAGGAGGCGTCTGTGGATGGAGCCGCTGTGGTGGCACTGGCCCATAAAACACTGGACGAAAAAGTATGAAATATTTTTATGTGATTGCAAATTCCGGAAAAGACAGGCAGTTAAAACTCACAGAGAAAATCTGCAGTTTTGTGGCGGAGCACGGAGGCGTCTGCGGATATCAGGCAAATCAGGGGCCTGACGGAGATTTGTTTGACCAGGAACAGATTCCGGAAGAGACGGAATGCATTCTGGTGGTGGGAGGAGACGGAACCCTCCTGAGTGCTGCCAGAACCATGGCAGACCGGAAAATACCTCTGATAGGGGTGAATACGGGCCATGTGGGCTATCTCTGTGAACTGGAAGCAGACACGGTGATTTCCGGCGTGGAACGCCTTCTGACCGAAGACACATATACTGTGGAACATCGTATGCTGCTGGCAGGGCGTTGCATGACGGAAGACGGAGAAGGAGAGGAATGGCGGGCGCTGAACGATATTGTGATTCACCGCTGTGGCAGGCTGCAGGTGGTGGATTTGATTATTTCCGTCAACGGGCAGTACCTGAATACCTACAGTGCGGACGGCATGATTATTGCCACGCCCACCGGTTCCACCGCCTACAGCATGTCGGCGGGAGGCCCCATTGTGGACCCCAAGGCCAGCCTTCTGCTGATAACCCCTATCAGTCCCCATTCCCTCAATGCCAAAAGTATTGTGCTGGACGGGGAAGATGAGATTACCATTCAGGTTGCCAGAAGGAACGAGGAGCAGAAAGAAAGCCTGGAAGTCAGCTTTGATGGGGAACCCGTGGGAACACTCCGGGCAGGAGAGGAAATTAGAATAAAAAAGGCTCAGGCCTGCACCAGAATACTGAAACTGAGCCAGCTCAGTTTTCTGGAGCGTCTTCGGAAAAAATTGCAGGGATATACCTGACAGGAGGGAGCCATGAAGTCGAAACGCCAGGCAAAAATTCTGGAAATTATTTCAAAATACAGCATTAAGACACAGGAAGAACTCTCCGAACATCTGGAGCAGGAAGGATTTCATGTAACGCAGGCCACCGTATCCAGGGATATCCGGGAACTGAAGCTGACCAGAGTGGCAAACGGTACAGGGCAGCAGAAATATATTTCTCTGCGTGAAAAACATACGGATTTAAGTGAAAAATATACCAGGATTTTCCGGGAGGGATTTGTGTCCATGGATATGGCCCAGAATATTCTGGTGATTAAAACGGTTTCCGGTATGGCCATGGCAGTTGCAGCGGCTCTGGACGCCATGGACTGCCATGAGATTGTAGGCAGCATTGCAGGAGACGACACCATTATGTGTGCGGTGCGTACCCTGGAGGATACGGAATCTCTGATGAAGCGTCTGCGGAAAATGACAGAGAACTGAGCGGCAGAAAAAGGACCGGAAAAATTACCTGAAAATTACGGAGAATTAAAAGGAGAAAGGGATATGTTGGTAAGTCTGCATGTGAAAAATCTGGCCCTGATGGAGGAGGCAGAGGTGGAATTTGGAAATGGACTGAACATTCTGTCCGGCGAAACGGGAGCCGGAAAATCCATTATCATCGGTTCCATCAATCTGGCTCTGGGAGAAAAGGCGCCGAAGGAGATGCTGCGGGAGCAGGCAGAATATGCCCTGGTGGAGCTGATTTTCCGGGTGGAAAATGAAGAACAGAGAAAGCTGCTGGAGGAGATGGATATTTTTCCGGAAAATGAGGAAATTATTATGTCAAGAAAAATTACTGCCTCCCGGAGCGTGGGGAAAATCAACTCAGAAACTGTTTCCGCTTCCCGTATGCGGCAGGCGGCGGCACTTTTGATTGATATTCACGGACAGCATGAGCACCAGTCTCTGCTTCAGAAGAAAAAACATCTGGAAATCCTGGACGAGTACGGAAAAGAGCAGTTAGCCTCCAAAAAGCAGCTTTTAAAACAGCGTTATCAGGAATATCAGAAGTTGCTGGAAGAACGTCAGCAGGCCCTTTCCGAGGGAGAAGGAAGAGAGCGGGAGTTGTCTTTTCTGGAATATGAAATTCAGGAAATTGAAGATGCTGCCCTGGTAGCCGGAGAAGATGAAGAACTGGAGCTTTCTTATCGGAAAATGGCCAATAGCCGCAAAATTATGGAAGCGGCGGGAACTGCCTATGAAATGACAGGGGGCGGCGGAAGCGCCACGGAACAGCTTGGACGGGCATTGCGGGAACTGCAGACCGTGTCGGATTTTGACCCTCACCTGGAAGGGCTACGGGAACAGCTGGAAGAGGTGGACAGTCTGCTGAATGATTTCAACCGGGAATTGTCCGGTTATATTTCCCAGGAGGAATTTGACGGAGAAACTTTTTCCCAGGTGGAAAAACGCCTGGATGAAATCAATCATCTGAAAGATAAATTCGGCGGAAGTATCGAAGCAGTCCTGCAGGCAAAAGAGGAAAAGAAGCAGAAATACCATCGACTGAAAGACCATGAAGCATATCTGGCCGGATTGGAGGAACGTCTGGAAAAAGCGGAAGGAGCCCTTCAGAAAACCTCGGCGGAAGTGTCAAAAATCCGGAAAAAATATGCAAAAAAACTTGTAAAGCAGGTAAAGGAAGCGCTGGTGGATTTAAACTTCCTGGATGTGGAATTTACCATGGAATTTCAGGAAACCAAAGGTTATACATCTAACGGGACAGATGACGCGGAGTTTCTGATTTCCACCAATCCGGGTGAGTCGGTAAAGCCTCTGGGCAGGGTGGCTTCCGGCGGTGAACTGAGCCGGATTATGCTGGCCATCAAAACTATCCTGGCGGAAAGCGACCGGATTGAAACGCTGATTTTTGATGAAATCGACGCGGGAATCAGCGGAAGGACAGCCCAGATGGTGGCTGAGAAAATGAATGTAATCGGCAAAAATCATCAGATTATCTGTATTACCCATCTTCCTCAGATTGCAGCTATGGCAGATTACCATTTTCTGATTCGGAAGGATGTCATCAATCACGTAACGGTTTCCAATATTTCCCTGCTGGATGAACAGGAAAGCATTACGGAACTGGGACGTATGCTGGGCGGTGTGAAAATTACCGATAAAGTGATGGAAAGCGCCGGAGAAATGAAAGAACTTGCCCGGAAAATCAAGAGCTGAACGTAAGAAAATTTATCCGGAAAAATAAAAGCAGAAAAATAAAAAACTTTATCCGGAAAAATAAAAGCAGAAAAATAAGAAAAATTTATCCGGAAAGTTAAAAAATCCCAGATTTAAAACAGCAGAATTTCACATACTAAAAAAGGATTTCAATTTGAATAAGATTGAAGTCTTTTTTTGAGAGGATGTGAAAGGATGAAAGAAAACGGAAGGAACAGACTGGCGAAATTTCAGAAATGGATGGTGCGGGGAAGTCTGACGGCAGGGCTCTGCTGGGGAATCTTTTTTTCCTGGTATTCTATTAAGGAAGCCATTCCGGATAAAATCTGGATGGAACAGGGAAAAGAAGAAAATTTTGATTTCCATCTGCCCATTACCGGAGAAATGGACCAGGAAGGTCTGGAGGTTTTTGGAAATCAGTCTCCGGAGGTGGAAGCAGACAGAATCCGGCTGGATTTAAATGAAAGTTTTTCTCTGAAATCCAGGAATCAGGGAAGTTATTCCATGAGCTGCAGGCTGTTCGGCCTGTTTCATATAAAAGAAGTAGCAGTTGAGGTAATCGAGAAAGAGCAGGTGGTGCCCTGCGGTATTCCCGTGGGAATTTATGTGAAAACCGACGGGATTCTGATTATTGGAACAGGAACGGTAACCGGAAGCGATGGAATGAATTATGAGCCGGCGGAGAATCTGGTGAAAAGCGGAGATTATGTAAAGACAGTAAATGACCAGGTGGTGGAAACCAGGGAAGACTTAATTGAGAAAATCAACCAGTGTCAGGGAAAATCTGTGATACTGGGCGTTTTGCGCGGGGAAGAATATATTCAGTTAAAGCTGCAGCCGGTACAGACTTCGGAAAATGAATATAAGCTGGGTATCTGGGTGCGGGATGACCTGGCAGGTGTGGGAACATTGACATTTTATGATGAAGAGGGGGATTACGGCGCGCTGGGACATCCGGTCAGCGATTTGGATACCGGGACAAAAGTTAATATGGGAGAGGGGACTCTGTATGAAGCGGAAGTGGCAGGCATTACAAAGGGAGAAAAAGGGAATCCCGGAGAAATTGCCGGAGTTATCACATATCTTGACCAGTATCGGCTGGGAACCGTAGAGGAAAATACCAATGTGGGTATTTACGGTAATCTGGAAAAGATACCTGAAACAGTGAGTCAAAGCCCTTATTATCCCATTGGCCTGAAACAGGATATTGAAAAAGGAGAAGCCACCATTATTTCCACTGTTTCCGGGGAGCGGCGGGAATATTCCATTGTCATTACCGACGTGGATTATAACAGTGAAAATAAGGGAATTCTGTTTCAGGTGACAGATGGAGAACTTTTAAGTCTGACCGGGGGGATTGTGCAGGGGATGAGCGGAAGCCCCATTATCCAGAACGGAAAAGTCATAGGCGCAGTCACCCATGTGTTTGTCCAGGACGCCTCCAAAGGATACGGGATATTTATTGAAAATATGATACAGCATTGAGCCAGGTAAAGGTGAAAACTCCATGCGTCTCTGCTGCCAGCAGCAGGAAACGCATGGAGTTTTCAGGTTTATGTGGCTCGATGGCAAAGCCAAAAAGCCTGAGAATCCAACGAAGAAGGGTTATATCTTTGCCGGATGCCACAATGGCAGGAAGACATACAATTTCAGAACTGCAGTAACAGAGTTTTTATGGAATATTCAAAGAGGAATTCATCTGCAAATACTGTTTTTTATCTAACTGATAAACTAAATCAGGCAGCTAAGGGTTATTCTATCCGGAAACGTCGGTGGTAAGAATGATGGAGATACGCAGACGGTATGAATAAAATCCTTTGTTGTGCTTCCAGAAAAAATAGTTATAATGAGAAGTAGAAAATGTAAAGTTCATATGGGAACGGGCGGTGTCCCGTTCCTGCTGGAATTATGAGTTGGTAATAATGCAGATGAAAAATATACAGCTCAGTTATTCTGACAATCTCGTCTGTGAATATATCGGTTCACAATTATCTGCCCGCTGTAACATTTCGCGGACATTTGCTTGTTATACTATGTAAAAAAGCAGAGGAGTGTGGATATGAAAAAGATCTTGCTGGTAGAGGATGACGACCTTTTAAATAAAACGCTGACTTACAACCTGATCTCTGAGGGTTATGATACCGTATCAGCTCTGAATGCCGGCACAGCCGCCGAGTTATTGGCGCAGACGGAATATGACCTGGTACTTCTGGACATTAACCTGCCGGATGGCAGCGGCTATGACCTGTGCAGGCTCATAAAGCCGGAGAACCCTGACACGCTGGTTATTTTCCTGACTGCCAACGACCAGGAGAGCGACCAGATCCGGGGGTATGAAGTGGGGGCTGTGGATTATATTACCAAGCCCTTTTCCATTGGGGCGTTGCTGCGGAAAATACGGGCCATGTTCGCTATGCTGGAACACCGGGGGCTGGCAAAGGATTTCTATGATGATGGCAGGCTGTTTCTGGACTTTTCAGAACAGACAGCTTCGTTGAATGGGAAGCCTCTTACCCTTTCCCCCATGGAGTATAAGATGCTGTACCTGTTCTGCAAAAACCCCAAACAGATTCTGACCAGGCAGCGCCTTCTGGAGCGGCTGTGGGATGCGGAGGAAAACTATGTGGACGAACACACACTGACAACCTCCATCAGCCGTATCCGGGGCAAGATTGAGGCGGATGGCGATACTTATATCAAAACGATTTACGGGATTGGGTATCAGTGGATGGGAGGCGAGAGAAAATGAATCCGGGGCGAATCTCTGTAAAAAGGATATTCCTGTTGCTTAGCGGCGGTATGGTAGTTTCCATGCTGGCCATCTGCGCGGTTTTCTTTGTGGTGACAGGACAGATATGGATGCTGATTGTCGGTATATTACTGATGCTCTGCGCCCTTGCATGGATGTTCCTTCTGACGGCTGCTTTCAGCAAACGGCTTTCCATATTTACCAGGGAGCTCTGCCGGGCAATGGACCAGATGATAAGCGGAAGCGGAGAGCCTGTGCGCGCCGGGGACAGTGAAACACTCTTTGCCCGTATCAGCTACCGTCTGACCCGGCTGTATGGGATCATGCAGGAGAACCGGCGGAAGGTGGATGAGGAACGGCAGGAGCTGCAGATGCTGGTGTCAGATGTTTCCCATCAGGTAAAAACACCGGTGGCAAATCTGAAAATGGTGACGGACACGCTGCTTTCAAAGCCGGTCACAGAGGAAGAACAGCTGGAGTTCCTGAAAGGCATCCGGAATCAGACGGACAAGCTGGAGTTCCTTTTTCAGGCTCTTGTGAAAACCTCACGCCTGGAAACCGGGGCGATCAGACTGGAAAAGAAAGACGCCCCGCTGATCGATACGTTGGCGATGGCCTTAAGCGGCATCGTATATGCGGCGGAGAAAAAGAATATATCCGTAACGGTGGACTGTCCGGAGGATCTCATCCTTTCCCATGACAGCAAGTGGACGGCGGAAGCCGTGTTCAACCTGCTGGACAATGCAGTGAAATATACCCCGGCCGGAGGAGCCATCCGAATTTCAGTAGAGCAATGGGAAATGTATGTAAAGCTTAGTGTGTCCGATACCGGCAAGGGTATCCCGGAGAGTAATCAGGCCGCTATTTTCCGGCGCTTTTATCGTGAGGAAGAAGTACACGAACAGCAGGGCGTGGGCATCGGCCTGTATCTGACCCGCGAGATCGTAACGAGGCAGGGCGGCTATATCAAAGTGGTTTCGGAGCCGGACAGGGGTTCGGAATTTTCCATTATGCTCCCTACAAGATAATTTTTTGAAATGTCCGAGTCTTGTAACATTTCAGCCGCATTTTTTATGCCGCTTCGGACATTTCTGTGACATTTGGATTTTATAATGTCCTTATCAACAGGCAGAAAGCCTTGAAACACCACAAGGGTATACCTGTATGTCCTGAAAAACAGGACAGAGATAAGGAAAGGAGCATTTGATTATGAATGTATTACAAACAATCGATCTGAAAAAGTACTATGGCAGTGAGCCAAACATTACCCGCGCCCTGGATGGCGTCAGCCTTTCTGTGGAACAGGGTGAGTTTGTGGCGATTGTCGGAACGTCCGGCAGTGGGAAATCCACCCTGCTTAACATGATGGGCGGGCTGGATACGCCCACTTCCGGCAATGTGATTGTCCGTGGGGATGAGCTGGCAAAAAAGAATGACGAGGAGCTGACTATTTTCCGCCGCCGCAACATCGGCTTCATCTTCCAGAACTATAACCTTGTCCCGATTCTGAATGTGTATGAGAACATTGTCCTGCCTGTGGAGCTGGACGGAGATGCGGCAGACAAGAAGTTCATGGATGAGATCGTGGGGATGCTGGCATTGGAAGATAAACTGCAGAATATGCCGAATAACCTTTCCGGCGGACAGCAGCAGCGTGTCGCCATTGCCCGGGCTCTCATCACCAAACCGGCCATCATCCTGGCCGATGAGCCCACCGGAAATCTGGATTCCAGGACCAGCGCCGATGTGCTGGGGCTTTTAAAGCGTACCAGTATGGAGTTTAACCAGACCATTGTCATGATTACCCATAATAACGAGATTGCCCAGCTTGCTGACCGGATCATAAGGATTGAGGACGGCAGGATCGTAGAGTAAGGAGGTGGCAGACTATGACATGGCCTTTTGAGAATGATACCAGCGCTATCATTAAAAAATTAGCGACTGCTCAATTAAAGAAAGAGCGTTTGAAGAAAATTTTTACGGTTACTGCAATTTCATTGGCAACATTTTTGATGGCATCCGTATTGCTCCTGGTTTCTGGAATTATTACAGTGAACCAAAATGGCGGCAATAACATAACGGGGTCTTATCATGCGCTTATTTCCGGCATAGAAAAAGAACAATATCAGAAATTGTCTGATGATGTGCGGGTGGATCTATGCGGATTCACAGCGTCCATTGGCAGCGTGAAATCCGGAAATGACCGCCTTAATATTTCGTATTGCAACAAGGATGCACTTACATTAAATGGGCTGTCTGTTTCTGAGGGAAAAATGCCGGAGAAAGCGAATGAGATCCTGATTGAACAGGAATATTTAATCCGGCAGAAGATAAATGCTAAAATTGGAGATACCATCCGGCTGCCAGACCCAAACAACGGCCAGGAAAAATCCTTTCTTATAACAGGATACCTGAAGACAGGGGCGAAAGGCACTGACCGTTCCTTATATGCGGCTATGGTTTCTGAAGAATACTTCTCAGAAATGGATGGATGGGATCACTTTTCACCGGCAGTCATGCTCCGTGTAAATTTAGATGCGGGCTCTGGGGATGTAAAAAGCTTAATATCGCAGATAGCGGCTGATGCAGGCTGTAAAGCGGCTCCTTCTTATAATGAAGCGTATCTGAATCTTAGCCAGCCTTCGGCATGGATGGTTCTGGCGGCTATTGCCGGGCTGGTTGTGATCGTGATCGCTGGTGTTTTGGTAATATACAACATTTTTTATATTTCCATCATCAATTCCATTAAAGAATATGGACAGCTCCGCACAATAGGGATGACAGCAAAACAGATTCAAAGGCTTGTTCTCAGGGAGGGGACTTTGCTGATGCTGCCTGCAATTCCGATTGGACTGATTGCGGGAATTGCAGCGGCTTATCTTTTAATTCCACATGGATTTGGGTTATGGAATGTGCTATGGATATGCCCGGTTGTTGTTGCGTTGACCTATGCCACTGTGCGCCTGTCCATCAAAAAGCCTGCGAAAATAGCTGCAGCCGTTTCACCCATAGAGGCTTCCCGCTATGAACAAAATAAGGGGCCGAAAGGTAAACATAGGCAGCACAGGCTGACGCC
Source organism: Lachnospiraceae bacterium JLR.KK002 (assembly GCA_036941025.1). Lineage (NCBI taxonomy): Bacteria > Bacillati > Bacillota > Clostridia > Lachnospirales > Lachnospiraceae > Lachnospiraceae bacterium JLR.KK002. Next base: position 1,750,755 of record JAYMNP010000001.1, on the reverse strand, counting down.
GGGGTCTTTGGCAGTCAACCAGGTTTTGCGTTATAAGAAAAAGAATATACTGACAGCCGCCTCCCTTGTCCTGACTGGCGTCCTGCTGTTAGGCTTATCCTCTGTCCTTTCTTCGATCAATGCAGAAGATATGTCTTTATCCGGATTTGCAAGAGGACAGTTCGTTTTAAAGATCTCGAATCAGGAGCTGATGGAAAATCCTTTGGAGATTCTGCAGGGATCAAGCCCTTTTACGGAGGAAGTGGAAAAAGAACTCTCGCAATTACCAGGTGTGCAAAAGATCATGAACGACCAGCATCTCCCGGTTTCCTATGACCTGCAGGCCCTGGAATCAGATGCTGAAATCGTGGGATTTGAGAAAGCAGATATGGATTTGCTGCAAAGCTGTCTCTTAAATGGAAACCTGTCAGATTATGGGCAAATGGCATCTGAGGATCAGATGGTGATTGGCAGGCCGAATGACTTTGAGAAGTATTTTGGCATTTATCCAAAAGTCGGCTCCTCTGTAATGCTGAAGATTTTTGATGGGCAGCATACGGAGAACCTGGAATTTGAGATTACGGCAGTCCTTGACGAAAGTAAGATTGGAAATCATGGCGATAAAATAGATATGCTGTTATTGCCGGTTGATTCCATGCAGAAAATCGCACACAGCAATCTGACATATCAGTATGTGATCCGTGTAGAGGATTCTTTGGAACAGCAGGCAGAAAACGAAATAGACCAGATTGTATCCGATAACCCGCGGCTGAGTGTGGATTCCCTTTCTGCTGCCATTGCCCAGAATGAAAACTTCCTGCAGGGGACACAGTTCGCCCTTGCAATAGCCATTGTTTTGATTGGCTGTTTTTCCGTGATGAATCTGTTGAATACAACTTTGACGGGAATTATCGTAAGGCGCAGGGAATTTTCCCTCATGCGTTCCGTGGGAATGTCCCAAAAACAATTATCCGTGATGGTCCATAAAGAGGGACTGATCGTAGTCGGCATGGGACTTGTATTATCTGTGATCATTGGCGGAGGGATTGGATATGTTCTTTGCTCATTTTTGAAAAACAGCCTGATGAGCTATTTGAATTATCAATTTCCATTGGGTATTACAATCCTGAATTGTGCGGTTATTATTTTATGTAGTGTGCTGATTACAACAGGGGCCTTAAAGCAGCAAAGCAAGTCATCCATGATGGAAGCTTTGCGATAATAGAAGGAGGTGGCGTACCATGACATGGCCTTTTGAAAATGATACCAGCGCTGTTACCCATAGGTTATCAAATGCCCGTATTGGACAGAACCGTTTCAGGAATCGTCTGATTGGGATCATTATCTTTATGGCGGCAGCCATTATGGCGTTTGTTTCTTCTTATGCATATAACATTACAAATGAATATGCGGCATCAACTGCATATCAGGGAATTTTCCAAAACCTTTCACAGGAGAATATCTCTTTGCTGAAAGAAGATCCCCATATTCAAAAAGTGGGTGTATATCAGTCTGTCGGCATGACGGAACAGGTAAATGGCATCACAATGGGTATGGTATGTTCTGATGAAACAACCATGCAGCTCTCCAACATCACACTGTTGGAAGGACGTATGCCCCAGGCAGCGGATGAATTGCTCGTGGAAAGGGGATATATAGATGCCCTGACTCTAAAAGCGGGGATCGGCGACACAATATCCCTTCATTATCGCAATCAGGCAAGCCGTCAGTTAGAAACTAAAGATTTCCGGATTACAGGTTTTATTCAGACAACCGCTGAGAATGACAGGGACAGGGTTGCTTATAACGCTATTGTTTCACAGAATTTTGTGTGGGAAAACCCTGCTCTTTCCACTGGGCCGGTGGCAGCTATGGTTTCTGTCCATGATACTGCAAAATATACCAATCAGGAATTAAAAGAGCTGATACGGACGATTGGCTTGGATTGTGGGATCTCTGCAGACAATATTCAGGTAAATAATTTATACATTGACAGCAATAACATGTCAAAAGAGACGGTACTGACGGTTTTGCTCGTTGGGTTGGTCTTAATCGGTGTATGTTCCCTGGTTGTCTACAATATATTTTACATTTCGGTTATAAATAATGTAGCTTCCTTTGGGCAGCTGCGCACGATTGGTACTACGAAGAAGCAAATCAGACAGATTATTTCACGGGAAGGAAACTATCTTGCGCTTCATTTCATTCCGTTTGGATGTATGGCAGGCGCGATGTTATCTTTTTTGATAGACCGGAGTGCTTTTCAGCTGCTTCCAGATATTGTGATTGCATTTTTATCAGGAATCGCTGTATTTATTTGTGTAAGGCTGTCTGTTTTAAAACCGGCAAAGATTGCCATGTCAGTTTCACCTGTGGAAGCATTCCATTATAGCGGTTATAGCGGAACAAAAAAGAGGAAAAAGAGCGGGAAGCATCTTACGCCGTTTTCACTTGCGGCTATGAACCTGTTCCGTAACAGGAAGAAAAGTATATTGACCTTTATTTCACTGGCTTTGAGCGGAATGATGTTTATAGGGATTTCTTCCCTGCTATCCTCCCTTGATCCTGAGCAAAGGGCGAAACAGGCCTTCCCTTATGAGGGAAGTTATGTGGTGGAATTGAACCGGGCGCTGGTCACGCCTACGTTTTCCCTCACTCAGCTGCAGGAAAACAATCTACTGACAGATGAATTGAAAAATGATATTTTGTCAATTGACGGGGTAGATGAAATTATCTGCCAGCAGGAGATATGCGTCGGGATAGATGGAATGGAAACGGCAATCCGGAGTATGAACACAGAGGATTATAAGGAATTAAAGAACAAGATAATGATCGGGGAATTGCCGGGTTATGACCATACAGGGGAAAACTCCCTTATCATTAACATGGGCAGTCCGGAATTAGAATACCTGCATAAGAGCTATGAGGTGGGCGATACCGTCACTTTTTCACAGGCAGGAAACAGCCTTACTTATACCGTATCTGCGATTGTTTTTGACAGGGACAGATCTGTCAGCTTTATCCTTCCGGCAGGTGAAATGGAACAGATGGTTCCCTATAATGCAAGCAGTGCGTTTGTGATCCGGGCAAAGACAGACAGTTATGCTGGAATTGAGGATGAATTACATTCATTGGTTTTGGCAAGCGATACTTTGCGCCTTAAAACATTAAAAGATATGACGATGCAATACAAAAGCGTGTTCAGCACAATTTCCATTGCGGCATATGCGCTGTTAGCGGTCATTGTCATATTTAGTATTATCAACCTGGTCAATACCAGTATGACAAATATCATTTCCAGAAGGAAAGAAATGGGATTGTTCCGGGCGGTTGGCTTAAGCCACAGACAGCTTTATCATATGATAGGATTTGAAAATGCATTTCAAACGGTTGGCAGTTTTGCCGCTTCCCTTATCTGTGGTCTGGGAATTGGAAAAGCAATATGCTCTGCCATAGGGAATGTGCCTGGATTCAGCTTCGTAAATTATACTTTTCCTGTAATACCGGTTTTCTTATATGTCCTGTTAGTTTTTATGCTTCAATTGGCCCTTACAAAATGGGCTGGCCGATATTGCAGAAAAAATAGTGTCGTAGAGCAGCTTCGTGTGACGGAATAGGAGGTGTAGGACATGACATGGCCTTTTGAAAATGATACAAGCGCCATTGTGAAAAAACTTGCAAAGCGCAGCCTGGCAAGCGAAAAGCGCCGGAACCGGATGGTGGTAATTGCCGTCGCCCTGGCGGCGTTCCTGGTTTGCTTGTCAGCGGTGATATCCGTTTCGATTGTGCAGATCCAGCGTAATCAGGTGGCCGACACCTATGAGGCGGTCTTCACCGGCGTGGAGACGGACCATGTGGCGGCGCTGAAAGACCTTCCGGAGCTTGCCCGCGTGGGTGAATACTATTTACTGGGGCAGGAGCATTCGGAGCAGGGATACAATGCATCCTATGTGTACTGCGACAGCGATATGGTGTATATTGCCCGCAGCCAGATGGAGCTGGTAAAAGGAGAACTCCCGGCAAAGGCGAATGAAGTCGCGGTCAGCGAATATTTTCTCTCCGCTTACGGTTCCAATGCCAAAATCGGTGAGACGGTCCGGTTGGATACCGAGAGCTTTCATGGCGACTATACCGTGACCGGAATCCTGTCTAATGTGGGAGAAAAGGAAGCGAATCTATGTGCCATTGCCGTTTCCAAAGCGGCCTTGACGCAGTGGGCCGGATTTGACCCTGCAGGATACCGTGCCTATGTGCATTTCAAAAATGACAGGCAGTTTGACCAGGAGACCATGGCTGCCCGTTGCCGGGAGATTGCCGCGCAGTTTGGCTCTGCGCATGTAGGGATGAACAGCAATTATTTTGCTTCTAACTCAAAGTCTATTGACTTTGTGACTGTTTTTGGTATAGCCGCCCTTGTGCTTGCCGGCGGATATGTAGTCATCCAGAGTATTTTCCGTATCTCTGTGAACGATAAAATACAAAGCTATGGACAGCTCCGCACCATTGGCGCAACACCCAGACAGATCCGGCGCATCGTGAAAAAGGAGAGCGGTCGGCTGGGCGGTATTGGAATCCTGATGGGTGTCCTGCTGGGTGTGGGCGGCGGCCTGCTCCTGTTTCCCAAAGGTTTCCATGGAGGTTATTATGGGGTAGCCGTACTTCTGACCGTGATGGTCTGCTGGTTCATGGTATCCATATCAGTTCACAGACCGGTCAAAATAGCTGCCAATATTTCACCGTTGGAGGCAATGCGTTTTTCCGCAGGTCAGGAAAAGGTACACAACAGAAAGAAACACCGGAAATTAAGTCCCATATCCATGGGATTTGCAAATTTTGGGCGCGACCGCAAGAAGTCAGTGAGCATTGCAGTATCCCTGAGCCTGGGCGGGATCCTTCTTCTGGTGGTATCCTCCATGGTTCTGACACGCTCGCCGGAGCAGGCTGCAAGGCTGTTTTTCCCGGACGGGGATATAAAGATATATCTGTCTTCAGAGCAGCCGGAGGAAGAGATTATGGCTGCAGGCAATCCGCTGAATGAGGAATTGCGGCAGGAGATCCTTTCTGTGGACGGGGTGACAGATGTGCTGGCCACCCGCCGGTCTCTGCACGGCAAATTTAGGACTTCCGAAAGTGCTGAAGCCGGTATGTGCGACATGCTGACGGACGCAAACTGCATGGATGTAGAAGCTGCGCTGGTATCAGGCGCCATGCCGGCGGATACCCACAGCGTCCTTTTGAGTACGGGTTATCAAAAGCACCATGCCGATATGGATGTCGGGGCCGCCATGGAGCTGACCCTGGGCCAGAAAACCGTGACAGTTACCATATCCGGACTGTTCGATGCGTCGAAGGCAGCAAACGGACATGGTGCGCTTGCCATGGATTCGGCAGCCCTGTTCGCACCAGAGGAGTTGTTTCATGAGATACATCCTGAAATCGGAAGCTTTGACTACTCCTGGAGTATTGTGAATGATCCCCAAAAAGCAGAGTTTGTGGAAAGCAGGCTTAAGGAGCTGGTATCAGGCCGCAGCAATCTTGGAATGGATACGATAGACGCACATATCGAATATGAGAAAATGCAGAGCAGCATTATTTTTGGAAGCCTGCAGGCTCTTTCCTGGCTGATCTTCCTGTTCGGCGTTGTCAACCTGATCAATACGACGCTTTCCAACCAGATGTCTAGAAAGCGGGAGAACAGTATCCTGCGCTCCGTTGGCCTGACCGGGAAGCAGCTGTGCCGGATGAGTATCACCGAGGGGATGTGCCATGCGCTTTTTGCGGTGCTTACTGTTTTAATCCTGGGGCTGCCGATTTCCATGGCAGTCTGTGGGTCAGTCAGTAAGAAATCCTTTGCCGGCGCAGTTGTCCCATACCAGTTCCCGTTCCTGCAAATGGGGCTGTTCCTCATGGTGCTGTTTGGCATGGAGGTGGTCCTGTCTGTATGGATGGTGCGCAGGCAGAAAAAGCAATCCCTGGTTGAGCAGATAAGGGCGCAAAGTTAAGCATTTCGCGGCAACAGATAAACATTTCACAGCAATTAAATTGTTTTGGCATTTCGGACAGGTTATCATAAAATGTCAGTCTATGACAACGGCAAAAGTTTTTCTTTTGCCGTTGACGAATAATGGCGAGGAGGTGGCGCATTGATCCGTATTGCAATCTGTGATGATGAAAAACACATGTCCGATCATATAAGGGCAATGGCCTCCGATTTTTTCCGTAAAAAGTACAGGGAGATTCAGCTTCGGACATTTTCAAGTGGCGAAGAGCTGCTAAGCTACGACGGGCAGATCGACATCCTGTTTCTGGACATCCAGATGAAGGGCATGGACGGCATAGAAACGGCAAGGAAGCTGAGGGATTCTAAGTTCCGGGGATTCCTGATCTTTATCACGGTACTGAAAGAGATGGTGTTTCAGTCTTTCGAGGTAGAGCCTTACGATTATCTGGTCAAGCCGGTGGAGGAAAAACAGTTTGAAAAGACGATGGAGCGCCTTTACACTTCCATGCAAAATGCCAGCGAAGACAGCCTGCTGGTGCAAAAGGGATATGAGGGGCGCATTATCCGGGAGGAGGAGATTGTTTTCTGCGAGATCATAGACCGGAAAATATATCTGAACCTGGCTTCCGGCGAGGTTGTTGATTATTATGAGCGGATCGAAAATCTGGAAACGAAGCTGGGCAGCCATTTTTTCCGGTGCCACAGGAGCTATCTCATCAACCTGAAGCATTTAAAAGGATATAAAAACGGGACTGCCTGTATGGATAACGGCAAAGAGGTTCCCGTATCACGGCTGCGGAGTAAGGAGTTTTCCAGTGTTGTTCTGCAGTATATGAAGAATATGTAAGGTTTTTTTACATATGGGGGCAGGTAGCATGGCTGAGTATTTAGATTTTTTTAATGTATATATAATGGGCGCTGTCGAGATGTCCTTCCAGTTTTATTTCCTGGCAAAAATTTTGAAAAAGAAAATGTGGCCTCCTTTTTATTTCCTGTTTGCAGTAGGTGCAGTGATTGTCGATCATTTTCTTGCGACAGGCATGATAATCAGATTTGTGGTGTTTGTATTTCTGCTTACAGCATATGGGATTTTTGTCTGCCATGGGGATTTTAAGTCTTCCCTTCTGTATGCGGCTCTGACGACTGAGATCATGCAGCTATGCTATGGAATTGCGAAATCCCTGATCAGCCTTTTATGCCCGCTTTTGCCTACTGTTTTCCCTGATACGGCAGGTATCGCATTCATGCTGACCAGTGAAGCGGTGTCACTGGCCCTGACCGTTTTTTGTTATTATATGATGTACCGTTATTTTTCCGACTATACTACAGTGGAAATGCAGCAAATGTTTCTGGTTTTCATCCCCATTTTGATGATATTCATTATGAGCGAGTACATCAATATGGTAGAATTTGAATTCCAGATTAAAATCCTGGCGGAAGACGGACCTTTTGAGTATCTGCTTAACCACTGGCAGTTGCTTGCCCTGCATCTTTTAGGGCTTGCCGGTCTGTTCTGCATCCTGTTTTCCTATAAGAAACTGCAGCAGAGTTTTTGTTTAAACACTGAAATTTCACTGCTGGAACAGCAGGAACATTCCTTGAACCAGTATGTGGAGGAAGCGAAAACCCGTTACGATGAGACAAAGTCCTTCCGCCATGACATCAGAAACCACATCGCAGTGGTAAAAAAGCTCCTGCAGAATGGGAAACTGGAGGAAGCCATAACCTATATGGAGGATCTGGACGATATGGCGGAAAAAATGTCATTCCCCTGCAGTACCAATAATCCGGTAGTGGATATTCTGGTGGGGAACAAACTGGGGATTGCAAAAAGCATGGGGATCGATGTGGACTGTTCCCTCCTTCTGCCATACCCCTGTGGCATCCGGGATATTGATATCTGTATTGTCCTGTCAAATGCACTGGATAATGCAATCCATGCAGTAAAAAAACTGGGTGCCGGCATAGAAAAGTATATCCGTGTGTCCGGGCGGATCCAGGGGGATTTCCTTATGATGGAAATTCAGAACAGCTTCCATGGGAAAAGCGCGTTCAAAAAAGGGACAGGTCTGTCGAATGTAAAAAAGGTGGCTGAAAAATATGGAGGCGCCATGAGTATAGAGACACAGGGGCATGTATTTGTCCTCCATGTGCTGCTGATCATTCCACAGCATCCAGAAAGCAGCACACAGCAAATGGATTAAAATGCTGCTTTCTACAGCCGAAAAAAGAAAAAGGAAGATGCCAGTCAACTTAAGGAAGATATCTGACAATATCAATTTGAAGGAGGAAGGCAAATGCGAAGCATTTTTATTAATGCCTTCCGACGAGTTGGCAGGTGCCGCTATGCGGCGCGTGCCGTTACCATGTGAAAGGAGGAACACGCTAATGGCAATGCAGATTCATGGAAATTATGATCATTCCGGCGCCGACTACGCAGAGCAGGTGAAGGAAAAAATGACCGCCGAGAGGGCGGAAAAGGCAAAGGAGGCAGAGAAAGCTGCAGAGGAGAAAAACTCCGGCAGGCTGTCCGAACCAAAGGACGAGTACATCAGCAGTGAAAAATCGGGGCAAAAGCCTACGGGACTGTACCGGGTAGGCCAGGACGAGAACGGAAACCGGAAGATCTTTTTTGATGACCCGAAAGCTGGCCATGCAAAGGAACAGGATGGCCGTTCCGAGAAAAGCGAAGATGGCAAAGCACCGAAGGTAAGCGGAGACAGCCAGGGAAAGCCGGCGGAGAAATGTATCACAAATACGGATAAGGTTGACAGGGAGATCAAGAAGCTGAAAGAGAAAAAGCAGCAGCTGGAACAGCAGATCCAGTCTGCTTCCGGAGATGAAAAGAAAATCCGGGAGCTGGAGAAAAAGCTGGCGCAGGTAGAAAACGAGTTAAGCCAGAAGGACAATGATACATACAGGCGGCAGAATGCTTCTGTATCAGAATAAAAGAGACTTAAGTTTTTAGTGTGGTATCAGTACCGGAAGATGGTGGCAAATGCGCACTGTTTTCCGGTATTTTTGGAATGGCGGCATCTTTCATGGTAATACATTAAAATAAAATCTTCTTTTAGATTTTATTGTAGAAGACTCGCAAAGCGTGGATTCTATTGTATGGGTTTCCTGGAAAGGATTATATCAGGAAAAATTTAGGAGGGACAATTATGCATACGAAAACAATGGAAGGTCTTGCAGGGGCAAGTACGAATATGAAGTTACTGAATACCCCCTTCCGTGTCTATAAAGACGCAGAGCGGAGAGGCGATACAGCCGTTATGGAGCGGGCGATGGGGTATGTCGGGGACTTTGCAGAGAAGGCAGAGGACTATCAAAAGAAAGCAGAAAAAGGAATGAAGGAGGACGCAAAGGAAGCGAAGGAAAAAGCGAAGATGGAGCAGGAAAATGCCATCAGGAAGCGCAAGGAAGAGCGCGAGGAGCAGGAAAAGAGGATAGCGGAAAGCCGGAATGAGGATACAGATACCGTAAGCATCAGTGAAAGTGGAAAGGCCGCATTGGACAAGAAGACGGATTCGGTTCAGACTGGTGCAGACAATGGCGTATCTATCGAAGAAACAGCGGATGCTGTTAAGACAGAGCCTGTAATCTATACGAAAACCGGAGAAGCATTGAAACCGGAATCCGGTACGAACCTTTCTGTTTCGGTATAGGGATCAATGCGTTAGGCTGCAGCCTTGGAAAGGAAATAAAATGAATAAGAAAAAATTAATTCGTATGGTGTCGATTTATTCGGTGATATATACAGCAATTACATTGTTAAGCAGCGTTTTGTATCTTTGTAACGGCGTCTATGAAGACCCAAGCGGTAACTGGCACGAATTAGACAGGGCTATCATTCTCCTGATCGGGATAGCGGCATTTGAACTATGCACGAATCTGCCTGTTAAGCCATTGGCTCTCAGATATTTGATTGCATATATTCCCTCTCAGCTGTTGGCGTTTGCCTATGTCTGGTTCAGCGGATTGCGGGAACCCTTGGCGAAAACAGCATACAGGGATATCTGGATTAACTTTACGAGTCTTTTTGTGCTGTTATGTATCATCAATACTGTCATTTATATTTTTAAGAAAAAGAGAGGGCAGAAAGGGGAAAAGGAATGACAGAAGCTGTTCAGAAATTTATTCCGATTTTTGTAGGGGCGCTTCTTATACTGCGCGGCCTGTTTTGGATTGTTGACGGAAAACATGGAAACAAGAGAAGCTATTTCTTTGGCATAGCAGCCATTATGGTAGGAATCATTATGTTTACAACCGTGCTTTTTCAGGTTTTGTAATTTTGTAATTATTAGAGAGGAGAATGGTAATGAGTAAATACAACGCATTATGGGAATATGTGCAGAAAAGCGGAAAGGAATCATTTCAGCTGACCTTTGAGGAGATTCAGGAGATCGCGGGGATACCGATTGACCATTCATTTCTGAAATATAAGAAAGAACTTGCAGAATATGGCTGGCAGGTCGGGAAGATATCCATGAAAGAACAGACAGTGTGTTTTCATAAGGTTGGCTGACTGCCTCCGTTTTCTGGGAAACACAAATTACAACCGGTATCCAGGGAGGTAATCATATGGCAGATATGCTGGTTAAACTATACAATATTCCCTGTTCACACGACATAGAAGAAAATTTATTCAAGAGTGGTATCAGAATCAAAAAAGCATTAGCGCCTGACAGGAGCAAAATCATCGCTTTCGCCAGGACATGTGCAAAAGATGACTATTCAGATGAAGTGCGGGCCGCTTTTTCAAATAACCCTGCCACCTGTTATATTGCGACCAGAGAAAAGGAACTTATCGGTTTCGCATGTTATGAAGCGACAGCCAGAAATTTTTTCGGCCCTATGGCCGTGCTGGAAAGTGAAAGAAAAAAGGGTGTGGGGAAAGCCTTACTGTTAAAGGCGCTGGAATCCATGCGGGAACTTGGCTATGCGTATGCCATTATTGGATGGCCCACAAAATCCGCTGTTGATTTTTATAAAAAATGCGTAAACGCAATTCTGGTTGACGAAAAAGCTTCGGGTGTATATAAACGGATGATTGAGGTTGATGAATAGAACGAGGAGTGGAGGCTTTGAAAGCGAATAAGACAATCGGTGATTTGAAAAAAAGAAGTCAACATAAGAAATGCTTGTGGAGGTATGAAAAGTGTATTATTTACTGGTGCTAAATTTAATTATGCCATTTGTAATGGTTTCAGTGGGATATACCTTTAAGAAACATCCTGCATCCGACATGGATCCAAATAATGGATATAACACACCAACTTCACGAAAAACAAGGGAACATTGGGAGTATGCACAAAGTATTGCGCCCGATATTTTTATATCTTTCGGAAAAGCTTTGGGGCTAACCGAGATTGTATTAAGCGTAGCGATGTATTTATTTCATATTTTAATTCATGAGATTTTATGTGTTGGAGTTTTTTTAGGACTGGGGTTCCTGTTTTGGGCATTTTATAAAACTGATTTGAAAATAGAAAAGAAATTTACGTAAGAGATACATCAGAGTTATAAAATAAAACAGAAAAAGTGAAAAATTAGAATCGGGATTTGCATCGGAGGGATATGGAATGAATGACATGAATGAAAAAATGATAGACGCTATCATAAAAAAGGCAGAAGCTCTGTGCCCTGATTCCCTGGCACTGATCGGTGTGTATGGCTCGGTCATTACCGGAGATGAGTACGAAAAATCCGATCTTGATTTGATGATCCTGATCAATGACGAAAAGGGACAGGTTCTGGCTGACGGATTTATTATAGATGATGCCGATATCGGATATGACCTTTATTGTACCAACTGGGATATGCTTGAAAATGATGCGCAGTGTGACCATGCACATTTATCCAAACTGTTCGACTCGGTGATTGTCTATTGCAAGGATAAAAGTGCATTGAAAAGGCTGGATGGGATCAGAAGAAAGGCGGCAGAGCTGCTTGCATCGGATAGGCGGTATGAGAAGGCAGACCAGGCGTATAGCAATGCAAAAAAGATGCTTGCAGAGGTATATCTTGCCCAATCTTTATCGAAAGCCAGAAGCTGTGCAGGAGCGGCTATTGAATTTATAGAAAATGCTGTCATGCTGCATAATGGTCGGTATTTCAGAAAAGGAACGAAAAGTGCTTTGGATGAGCTGAAACAGCTTGGACTTCCTTTTGACCTTGAAACCAGGATTCTTGCCGTCATTCAGGCAGAAACAGTGGAAAAGATACGGGCAGAGCTGACGGAAGTCTTCGTTTTGGCAGATGGGTATCTACAGGTTCCGAAGAAAAAGGAACTCCCTTCTGCAGAAAACCTGCGTGGAACATATGAGGAAATGTATTCTAACTGGAAAAACAAGATGACCGAGGCGGCAGGCAGAGACGATGTGTATTCTTCCTTTATGAATTTATTGTCTTTACAGTGGATGTTCTATGAGATTGCAGAATGTATCGCAGTGGATGGCTTTGAAATTATGGATAAATTTAGCCCCCAAAATCTGGAGGGGAATGTGGATGTCTTCGATCAGGCTCTGAATAAGTATCTTGCAGAATATGAAAAAGTGGGAATTTGCCCAAGGCATTTTGAGAGCATGACAGAATTTATTGAGAGTTGCAGCAGAGAAATTTCTGAAGAAATATAAAGAAAAATCGAGGAGAAACAACAATGGTCATTAAAACGGAAAATCTAATGTTAAGAGAATTTACTCATGAGGATTTTCCAGCATTATTTGAAATCTTTTCAGACCCGGAAACCATGCGACACTATCCCAAACCTTTTGATGAGAACCGTACAAAGGATTGGATTGAATGGAATCTCCAGAACTACGAGGAATATGGATTCGGTCTGTGGGCTGTTGTTTTAAGAGAAACGGATGAATTTATCGGCGACTGCGGGCTGACAATACAGAATATTGATGGAGAATCCCTGCCTGAAATAGGGTATCACATTCAAAAGAATCATTGGAGGAAAGGTTTTGGAAGTGAGGCCGCAAGCGCGGTTAGAGATTGGGCATTTATGAATACAGAATACGATTGCCTATATTCTTATATGAAATATACAAATATTGGTTCATGTTCTACTGCCATTGCAATCGGTATGAGGAAAGTGAAAGAATATCCTGATGAAAAGAATGGGATATCATATGCATATGCCATAAAGCGTGAAGAATGGGAAAAATTAAAATGGTAAAATTCCGATTTATCAGGAATTTGCCGAGAACGAGAAACTGGAATTTCTGCAAGATTTTCGCACTGCAAGGAGAAATTGTGATGGCGGGATACACAAATAAGTTGAAACTTACGTTATGGGTTTCTGTCGTATATGTTTTATCGTTTATATGCTATGTACCTACATTGTTAGAACAGAGTGGAATTATCATTCCCAATGGATTATTGTACTTAAAATACTTATATGTGTGTATTCCCGCTATGGCTGCTACTTTTCTGCTGATTTGCGAGCAGAACATCAAGGTATACTTTACGCGAATGTTTTCAGGGAAAATAACAATCAAATATATTTTAACAGGGGTTATATGTATGGCTGCAGGTATATTTGGTTCTTATTGCTATTCGTTCATCGTGAAAACTGACGTATTTAAAAATACATATTCGACAGTAATATCACTATTAACAAGCTGTATATACCTGCTGATAACAGCTTTTGCTGAAGAAATAGCATGGAGAGGATTTCTGCTGGAACGACTTCCTTTTAAGAACATTAAAAGTGTTCTTTTTGTCGGCGCCGTTTGGGCAGCGTGGCATTTACCAATGTGGATCATCAGAAATTCATTGGGCATGGAACAAATTGTTTGTCTTTGTATATGGACATTACTTGTTTCCGTTGTTTTGGGAATAACCTATTATCAATGCAGAAATATATTGCTGATTGCCATTATGCACGCAGCTTTTAATATCTGTTATTTAGCGCCAATACAATATAACATTGTTGTATTAGCGACCATAATTTTTGTTGGTACTCTATTGTATCACCACTTTACAACTATTATAAATAGCGCTCCTTTTGCTGAACAAGGTATTTTAAGGCTCTCATAAGGGCAGATGATTTTATTATACTTTCGCTCTTTTTCACGAAAGTGGCAAAAAATACCTCCTGCCTGATCCGCTCGCTGAGCACAAACCTGAAATCCTGTGCGCTTTCCCTACGGTACTTTGAAAATGCTTCATCCTGATATGGCAGCAGTTTCATCGCACAATAAGCTATGTTGATCAGATTAACCAGCATTTCAATCCCTTTCCGGCTGCGCACCATATAGCTGCATAGTGACCAGAAGGTTTTCTGTTCGTAATAGCTGACTTCTATCTTCCATCTGAATGAGTACAGGAACAAGGGGATGTAATCCATCCATGCACTCCCCGTCTGGTTCAGGGGGGTCTTTTCCTGCCATGCACAAAAAATCTGCAGCTGTGTGGGGAAAACCGTACTGAAGAACAGGCGCCTGGAACCGCCTTCCTTCTCTGTGGCTGTCACATAGGCAAAAACTTCCCTTGTGCCGAAAATATTTGTAAGGACACGGCGCATCCCAATATAATAACCGCCTATTTTTTCATCCGAAAGTGTAAAATCTTTTTCCGCCGAAAGACGTTTCCCATGTTTTGCAGGCCTGCCCCTTTTTCCGGTCGGCTGCGGGGCAAGGTCATAAAGGACAGAGTCATACCTTGCATTTCCGATTAGGCCAAGGTTTGGGTATTCATCCACGACAGAAACCAGATCCCCTTTTGTATACCAGCTGTCGCATAGGATAATGACATTCGCCTTTTCCTGTAATTCAGGCATGGCCTGGCGTACCATGGAAGCAGCCAGCTTTAATTTTGACTCTTCTTTCTGCCACATACGGTAGGAAAGCGGAAACGCCTGGTAAACAATCTTGCCTTTATCCCACATTGGCACACAGAGCATGACACTTACAAAGCAGTGCCCATTCAGGTAGCCGCTGCCGTTGTGCGCGGAATGGTCAAAGAGTTTTGAGACATCCTCAAATTTCTTTCCATATTTGGGAACAATGGTATCATCCATGCATAAAAAAACGGGCTGCGTCTCTAAGGATTTCGGGATTAGTTTCAATGCCATAGATGCTGTTGCATTCATAAACCTGGAATAATCCACTTTGGCATAGGAGCAGGCATAGTAAAAGGCATTCAGGGATTTATCTGTTAGCTTTGACAGGAAATGTCTGTAAAGGAAACGGATGGAATCCGCTGACTCCAGTGTCAGTATGGACAGCAGGAGCAGGACCAATGTCTCGGCTGTAGGAATGGAACAAGCCTCAAAATAAATGTAAAAATAATGATAAAGTCTACCAATTATAGTTTTTTCGTTGTATAATAAGTCTGTCGTACAGGATCACTTTCTTTCGTATTTTTTTGTTTGCAAACTTATTATACATCAGAAAGTCCTGTATGACATTTTTTTTATGGAAAAGTTGTAAAGTGGTGTATTGTATAAAAAATCAGGCAAAAAATTATTCACTTGGTAACTTCCTGCTTGTCAGGGAGCTGCATATGAAAAAGAAAATGGTGCTGATTGGAGGGCTGTATAAGGTGCAAAAAGGGCAATCGTGCTTTTGGATCAGGATTTCTACAAACATCTTGGCATGATAAAATCATCGGAAGTCGGCACATGGGTTAAAAATAGCAAATAAAACGCACTCGTGGAGAAATCGAAAGTTGACGCCGATGAAAATGAATGAAAGGAGAGAACACCTATGCTCAATGCAGGAAGCAGGATAGTAAATAATTGGATATATCCTATTGACAAAGGCTATGTACTGATTGATACAGGGTATGAAAGCGGATTTGCACATTTTAAAAAGCAATTGGCAAAGATGCAAATAGCCCCTCAACAGATACGATATATTTTTTTGACACACGCTCACGATGACCACGCAGGTTATCTGAATGAAGTACTTTCGGAATGCCCTGACCTCCAAATCGTTATGAGCGACAAAGCATTAGAAAGATTATATAGAGGGCAAAACTCTTTTCATGGCGGTTGCACAACTAAGATTGCCTTGTTCTTTTGTTATTTAATGAAGTTCGTTGGCAAAGGTAAGCATTTGTTTCCCTCAATAAAACAAGAATATCAATGTAGATGTATTCAAGTGACCGAACAAAACCGTAAGCAAGTGGAACTTTTACTGCAAGGAAAAATTATTGATACTCCCGGTCATACCTCCGATTCCATATCGCTTTTACTAAATGACGGTTCTCTATTCTGTGGTGACGCTGCTATGAACGGCTTGCCAAGTTTACATAGAATAACCATTTGGGTAGAGGACAAAACGGCTTTTCTGAAATCTTGGGAAACAATCATTGCACTTAGACCAAATCTAATATATCCGGGACATGGCAAGCCGTTTGAATATGAAGACCTTAAAATAAATCTAAAACGAACAAAAAATATAGAATTGTTACCGATTCAATAACTTCCAGTTTGAACCAAAAGATTGGCCGTGCTGTAATCCCCCTGATTAAAAAAATTTGGAGGAATACAAATATGCAGGAAAATTTAATATGAAATAAATTCTATATCGTATCAAATCAGGATAGTGAAAGAATGTGATTTAAATAGTTTGTTATTGGTGAAAAGTGATGCTTCCATACATGCCGATAGATTTCAGCAACAGAATAACGGAAAAGCAGTTTATTTTGGCGCGTTTGTCAATAACTGCGCGATTGGATATGTGTTGTTATCGCTGGATAATAAAGAAGATGTCATGCCATATACAAACCAAGAAAAATGTGCAGATATGATTGATTTGCTGGTAATAGAGCCCTTAAGAAATTATGGCATTGGAACCCGACTGTCGTTGGTATGTGAAGAATATTGCAAAGAGGCCGCAATTCCCTATTTAGGACTTGATGTAAATCCAACGGACAATTCTGCGGCAAAGAGATTGGATGAAAGATTAGGATATCATGCGGTCGGTGAACTACACTTAGACGGTGTATACGAATATACCGATGAACAGGGCAATCAAGGAAAGTATGAAGATTGGTGCATAGATATGATAAAACGAGTATAACGTCAAAATCGGAATTTGCGAGGGAAAATGTATGATTAGAATAAGACCATATAAAGCTTCAGATGTAGATACAATATTATCATGGTGTCAGGATGAAAAAGTATTTTATCAATGGACAGCAGGTATACTCGGTAATTATCCGATAACGCAAAAGGAATTTTGTTTTGTTGAATCTCTAATGCCGTTTACTGCATTTGATGATACAGGAATCGTTGGCTTTTTTACACTAAGAAACCCTGATGAATCATTGGATGAACTACGTTTTGGATTTGTTATTGTAAATCCTCACAAGAGAGGAAAAGGCTATGGAAAAGCTATGCTTCGGCTGGGTCTGAAATTTGTATTTGAAATATATGGAGCAAAAAAAGCATCATTGGGCGTTTTTGAGAATAATCTCCCGGCTTATTATTGTTATAAAGCAGTCGGTTTTAGCGATACAGTTCTTGATACGACAGAAACATATTGTGTTCTGGGTGAAGAATGGAAGTGCAAAGAATTGATTATCGAAAACAGATAAATTCCTGTTTGTCAGGAAGTCACATATTATATTGCAGAAACAGGAAACAGATAGAAATTTGGAGGGAGTGCTTTGAAAAAGCGAGAGTTTATTTATATAGCAGTTTTGACTTTGATCATTACGTTTATGGATATAACAGGTATTCCAAGCGCGTTTTTTGTCCATATTCAAGTTGCGGACATAGAGCCTGTTTACTTTACGCTTATGGTAAATTTCCTGCTCATAGGAGCGGTAGCCTATTTGTTTTTAAGGACATTTGTTCCTACATGGGACTTGGGATTTAGGAAAAAGGGCCTGGTCGATGGGCTTAAAAGATACGGAATCATTGGAGCGCTGGTTGCGGCAGTGGGTTTTCTTGCTTTTTATGTGGGATTATCACCTTTTGACCGTCAGCCATCTATTGAGAAGGTGCTTATCGAAGGTGTTGTGTATTATATTGGCGTGGCAATCATTGAAGAACTCTATGTGCGGGGCTTGTTGCTGAATCTTATTGAAAAGATGTTGGTAAAAAGTAAAAACAGCACTTTGATTGCGGTTGTGTTGTCGTCCGTGATTTTTGGGGCTGGACATATATTTGGTGTGCTAAACCAGCCGCTGCCTGTAATCGTAAGCAAGGTTGTGTGGACGATAGGCATGGGTATGTTCTTTGGAATGGTATATAAGAAAACAAATAATTTATGGTTACCGATTATGCTCCACTTTATGATCAATGTCTGCGCTTTGCCTTATTGCTTTTCGAGTATAAACGGATATGCTGATTTGACATTATATATTGTTGTGCCCGTATATATAATTTTGGGAATATACAGTTTTATAGAGCTAAAAAAAGAAGCGTGAAATTCCCGTTGTAGGATAAAGGAGGAGCGGTTCCATGAACGATTTAAAAGAATTAGGTAAACTGATGAAAGAGCACTCTGTCATGATTGTTGTAACATTGGCGGCGATGGTTGCAGGTGCGATTTTAGGGCAGTTGCGTTTTATCAGGGGGTGGTTAGGATGAAGGAAGCAGCAAACAGGGGAAAAGGAAAAACGCTCCTGATTTCAGCCGGCATAGAAATCATGCTTATTATCTGTATTGCGGCAGCGAATCTCAATCCAACGCCCATACTATATTTTATTTTTTACAATCTCCTGTATGGGCTGGTATTCGGCCTTTTCATTCCGCTGTACTGTTTGTATAAGGAAACACCCTACGGGCATCCCTTTATGCCAGGGTCTGCCCCAGCGCAAGCGAGGGTATTCGGCAATAATAAGGAAAATGGGATGCCGGCCTCTGGCAGAGTATTGGCAGAAGTCGGTTTCAAAAAGCCGGGCATACGGCAATGGGGTGTTTTGGCTGCCTTTGTGGTATTTTCCGTTGGAGGGCAGCTTATCCCGAAGATGGCTGTCGGTGAGCAGATCCCCTGGCACTTGTTGCCTATGGGAATTGTGCCGCTGATTATGACCACGTTTTTTGAGGAATTTTTATTCCGCGGATTTGTACAGAGCCGGATAGACCGGCAATTTGGGTGGGTACCGGCAATTCTGGTTTCCGGGGCAATGTTCTCCCTTTACCATTTGGGCTATCCGGGATTCCGCACCTTGGAGGATATTCTTCTGTTGTTTGCAGTAGGGGTCGGATTTGCGGCTGCATACAAGATATCTGGTAATAACCTGATTGTATCCTTCTTCGTGAACCTACCGAATGCTTTTGTTACTTACATATTGAAATATGAGCAGTTTCCCGTTATGCGTGCCAGTTCCACCATAGCGGCGGCTGTCACATTGGTGTTGATTGGGCTGATTCTTTTATTATATCGAAATGCAGATCAAAGGAGGCAATAGAATATGGAACTTGTAAAACTGACACACGAAAATCTTGATAGGGAGCACATCTGCTGTGCGATCTCGGGTAACAAGGATATTCAGGTCATGTCCAAAAAGAACTGGCTGAAAGACAGGCTGGACGAGGGGCTTGTATTCCTAAAAGGCAATGTCCGGGGAAAGTGCTTCATTGAGTATATCCCCGCGGAATACGCATGGGCGCCCATTGAAGCGCAAGGCTATATGTACATTGACTGCCTGTGGGTATCCGGACAGTTCAAGGGGCATGGATACTCGAACCTGCTGCTGGATGCGTGTATCAAGGACAGTAAAGAGAAAGGAAAGAAGGGGCTTGTAATCCTGTCCTCCAGGAAAAAGATGGGATTCCTTTCTGACCCGAAATATATGGGCTATAAGGGCTTTCAGACAGCGGATACGGCAGAGCCTTATTTTGAGCTGATGGTTCTGCCTTTTGAGGAGGGCGCACCTCTTCCCTGCTTCCGGGACAGCGTGGGCAGGCAGGAAGATATGCCGGAGGGATTTGTGCTGTATTACACAAATCAATGCCCTTTTACGGCAAAGTATGTACCGATACTGGAGGAGATGGCAAAGGCCAGGAATGCAGTGTTCCAGTCCGTACATATCCAGACCAGGGAGGATGCGCAGAATGCCCCTTCGCCCTTTACCACCTTTTCCCTTTTCTATGACAGGCAGCTCGTGACCCATGAAATTCTGTCGGAGAAGAAATTTGATAAAATCTTAGCAGATAAAGGAGTGTGAAAAATGATTCAATTAGTCAGACCAACAGAAGCGATGAAAGAACAGGCCATAGAGTTCAGACAGGAATTTTTTGAACATGGAGAATTTGTCATCAACGGAAGTGAATTATTTGATAAAACGGATGATTACACAGAATGGTGCAAATCCATAGATGCAAACACGAAAGAAGAGACCGTTAATCCGAATTGGGTTATAACGGACACATTCTTTGCTGTCGATGATGGTAGAATTGTGGGAATCATTGATTTCAGGCATACGCTGAACGACTTCCTGAAGGATCTCGGCCATTGCGGTTACAGCGTCCGTCCGTCAGAAAGAAGAAAAGGCTTCGCTACGGAAATGCTGCGGCAGTTATTGGAGGTTGCCAAAAAGACTGGGATGAACGAGCTGTATCTTTCTGTGGAAAAGAAGAATGAACCTTCGGTTAAAACAATCATTCGGAATGGAGGAGTCTATGAACGCAGCTTTGAAATTGATGGAGAACAGGCGGATATTTACAGGATTGCCCTGCCGGAATAGACATACTGGTATAACGGATACGGCAGAGCTGCAAGCTGCCTGGAGAGAAAAATGATAGGATTAAAAAGAGGAAGCGTAAAGCTTTTATCCCATCAGGAGGAATGGGATAAAAATGCCGAAAATGTAATTTGGGAATTGAAGCAACTGTTGGGAAATGCCGCTGTTGACATCCAGCATGTGGGAAGCACTGCGATTCATTCCATTTATGCAAAACCAATTATTGACATTGTGATTGGCCTCCGTGATTTGAATGATATTTCACATTATATGCAACTGTTGGAAGAACACGGTTTTATTTTTCGCGGGGAAGATGTTGCCGGGCAAATGCTGTTTGTAATGGGTGATTTTGAAAAAGATACGCGCACACATCATATTCATGCAGTCAAATGGAATGGGACAGAATGGAAAAACTATATCAATTTTCGGGATTATCTGAATTGCCATCCTGATAAAGCAATGAGATACGATGCCTGTAAGAAAAAACTGGCGTTACAATTTCCGGATGACCGAAAAAGCTATACAGAGGGCAAGCAGGAATGCATAGAATGCCTGCTGAAAGAAGCATATGTATGGAGACAACTGCAGGATACATAGAGAACACAAAAAGACGATGAAGGAGGTAAAAACAATGCGTCATATTTATATTCGTGGAATCATTGGATTGATCTGGCTGGTTGCAGCCATTGTATGCGGGGTATCCGGAAACTTCCCAATGATGGGGCTTTATCTGGTATTGGCAGGTGTATTCCTGTACTCCGCCTATGCGACATGGAAAAAAGAGAAGGACGGCAAAGGAGGAAAGTAAGATGGGAGAAACGCTCCTGACTGTTCAAAATTTAAGTGCGTGGTACAGTGAAGAGAAAAGGATACTTTCGGGGTTTTCTTTTTCGCTGGCGAAGCATGAAGTGGCAGGCCTGATCGGTCTGAACGGAGCCGGGAAAACCACATTTCTGAAGGTGCTTTCCGGCCTGCTCCCTACTTTCCGTTCAGACGGCATCTGCTTTGGCGGCGCTCCTGTGGATTTTCGGAGTCATGACTTTAAGCTTTGCCGCTATACGGTGTTTGCCGAGGATAATTCTTTTTCGTATTTTACTTTCCGGGAATACCTGGCCTATGTATGCGCTGCCTATGGGAAAGAGGTGGCTGATGTGTCGGAGCTGGTACAGGGCTTTCACTTTGAAGAATATACAGATACCCTGTTACGGGAGCTGTCAACCGGGAACCGGAAAAAAGCATTTCTGATCACGGCTTTTGCCCTGAAACCCAGACTGCTCCTTTTGGACGAACCGGTCAATGGCCTGGATTTCCAGAGTACGGAATATCTGTACCAGCAGATTTTGGGCTATAAAGAGTATGGGACTGTGCTGTTTTCTTCCCATATCCTGGAGAGCATCACGCTGACCTCTGACCGGGTTTTTGTCCTGGAAGATGGTAAGATCCGGCAGACTTTTGAAGGCGGGCAGATCAATGCCGCAGATATCCGGGAGGCACTGCATGATGAAAATGACAGGTAAAGCCTTTGCCAAAAAACTGTTTGGGGCAAAATATGAACGGCTCTCACGGACGCTTTTGATTGATGTGATCATATTTTGGGGGCTGTATATCGCAGGCTTTCAGGTGCAGGTTGCGGCATCTGTACGGATCCTGATGATAAGCACCTTTACAGCCGGCGTGATGTGGCAGGCTTTTTCTTCCAGAGATAACACTGTGGAGCTGAAACATATGCTGATGCTGCCAGGGCATGGTCGGGAATTTGTATTTTCCTATGTGGCGGTGCTGGGAGGCTATACGGTCCTTACAAAGACAGGGCTGCTTTTGGCGGTTCTGCTGGCTGTTTCTGCATGGAAGCCTATAGAGATGATAGGAATGGCCATCAGTATGCTTCATGCGGTCCTTATGGCTGCCGCAGCCTATTCCCTGAGAAAATATTGGTATGTGGGAGGGCTTTGGGCCGCTGCCATAGTGTCCGCCATTCTGTTTTTAGGAAACAGATCATGGTTTGGATTGTTGCTGCTTGCGAATAGTTTTATTGCTATTCTGATTTTGTGGAAGGCAGACGGATACGCTTTTTATCAGGGGGAGAGTGAGAAAAGCCATGCTATTAAGCAACGGAAGAGAGGTTCTTTATGGCGGTACTTTTTCCGGCATCTGAGCTGCCACAGGAATTATCTGGCCAATACCGCTGTGATGTGGTGCGTAGCCATTGTAATGCCGTATTTTTTAAGAGAAATGGCCGGGCTGTTTGTTGTCCCGGTGGGGTTTGCGATTCTATCCTTAAATACCCCTATTTGCATCCTGCTGTCCTGCGACTGTGACCTGGAGCAGGCGGTCCGTTTCCTGCCCGGACAGAAACGACGCTTTTGCATCCCATACTGCCTGTTTATTTTTTCCTGCAATATGGCTGCAGATGTGATATTCCTCTGTAGCTGGCAGATACAAAACGGCGGTGTCACTGTTCGGATGATTGCCGGGGCTGTTTTCTTTGCCCTGCAGAGTGCGGCGCTGTCTGTGCTCCTGGAATGGTTTTATCCCATCCGTGGCTGGAAGATTGAAAGCGACCTGTGGCATCATCCCCGGAAATATGTGGTTCCGGTGGTAATGCTGCTGCTTGCGGGAGCTGCCTCGGCCTGGCCGGTACTGCTGTATGTCCTGCTGGCTCTGTTGGCTGTGGAAATTGCAATTTTACTTTTTATACCCAAAGGGCACTCGTGAATGCAGGCCCGTTCGGGCGGGCGGACTCCGTCCGTCAAGGTATATGTCGGAGGCATCCGGAGTGATGGATAAAAATGAATGAAAAAAAGATATTATATGTAGAAGATGATTTAAGTCTGATTGAAGGCCTGAAATACACACTTGAGAAAAATGGTTTTCTGGTAGATAATGCCCGTACTGTAATGGAAGCATATCAATTCTTCCGGGCAGGCCAGTATGACCTTCTGCTGCTGGATGTCACGCTGCCGGACGGGACAGGCTTTGATATCTGTAAAGAAGTAAGAAAAACCTCTACTGTCCCGATCATATTCCTGACAGCTTCGGATGAAGAGATCAGCATTGTAAAAGGATTGGACATGGGCGGGGATGATTACATTACCAAACCCTTTAAATTGGGGGAGGTCCGTTCAAGGATCAACGCATTGCTGCGCCGTTCGGGACAGCAATTTCATAAGAGTGATACGATTCTGGAATCCGATGAGATCCGGATTGACCTGTCTGAGCGGATCTGCTGGAAAGGGGAAACGGAGATCCCTTTAACATTGGTGGAATATAAGCTGCTCTGCCTGTTTTTGAAGAATCCAGGCCGCATCCTGCCAAGGGAACTGATCTTAGACCGCCTTTGGGACGGGAACGGCAGATATGTGGATGACAATACCCTTTCCGTCTATATACGCAGGCTGAGGAGGAAGATTGAAGATGACCCGAATTCCCCCACAAAGCTTCTGACGGAAATTGGGTTTGGCTATAAATGGGCCGGGGAGTAAAGAGATATGAAGATAATGGGAAAAGAAACAAGGAGGATGCTGTGCTGCCTGCTTGCTATCTGGCTGGCTGCGGCAGCAGGTTTCACGGTCCTTTTATCCTATATGACGAATGATTACCAGAAAACAATGGTGGAGCATGATTATGGGACGGCAGGGTATCTGGTCAACCACCCGGACACAAATGTGGCAGCCGCGTTTACGAAAGACAAAACGGACTCTGACCTGGAGGCCGGAAGGCGGATCCTTAAGGAAGCAGGCTACCATGGAAATGCAGATCCCAGACTGATTCCTGCCGTATATGCTTACCGAAAGCATACCGCCGCCTGGATCGGAGGTATGCTTTTTTGCGTTTTTCTGGCTGTTTTTCTGACAGTCTGGATCTACATCCGGAAACAAAACAAAGCGATAGCAAAGGCAGATGCTGTGCTCACCCGGTTCCTTTCAGGGGATACGGGACAGAGGATTGACAGTGAGGAAACCGGGGACTGGTACAGCCTGTTCCACAGGATCAATGAGCTTGTCTCTATCCTCTCTGCCCAGGCAGAACATGAAAAACAGACGCGCGAATTTCTGCAGGGTATGATTTCAGATGTTTCCCACCAGTTAAAGACGCCCCTGGCGGCGCTTAAAATGTATGATGAGATTATGGTGCAGGAGGGTACGGACAGGGAGACAATCCAGGAATTTACTCAGAAATCCCTGCGGGAAATACGCCGGGTGGAAGATGTAGTTTATACGCTCTTAAAAATAGCCAGGCTGGACGCAGGCACGGTCAGGATGGAAAAGGCGGAGGAAAACATGGAAATGCTCCTTACGGATGTGACGGAACGCTTTGAGACATTTGCCACTCAGGAAGCGAAAGAAATTGTGTTATCCGGGAGCAGCGATGTTTCCTTTTACTGCGATGCCCTCTGGATGTCGGAAGCTTTGGGGAATGTGGTAAAAAATGCGCTGGAGCATACCAAAAGAGGCGGGAAAGTAGTAATCAGCTGGGAGAGGACGCCCCTTCTTACAAACATTGTAGTGGAAGACAACGGAACAGGGATCCACCAGGAGGATATCCATAATATCTTCAAACGGTTCTACCGGAGCCGCATTTCCCAGGATACCCATGGGAGCGGCCTGGGGCTGCCGCTGGCAAAATCCATTGTGGAAGCCCATCAGGGGACGATTTCCGTAACCAGCAGGGTCGGCAAGGGCAGCAGATTTGTCTTAAGCTTTTTTACCATACAGGAAACGACCTTCCCTGTATGATAAAACCCTCCGGGGATGCGCACTCACGCGAAGAGGTAGTATGCCGCAAGCGGCCGCGCTCGGCGCAAGAATGTGCAAAAGCACATTCTATCTTCATCTTACAAAAGAGTAAGATGAAATTCATGTGAAAGTAAGACCCATCGGGTATGATAATGCTCGAAAGGCAGGTAATGAATATGAATATTCTTGAAGTACAAAATCTATGCAAGACCTATGGAAAAGGGGAAGCGGAAGTTCGGGCGCTTGACCATGTTTCCTTCTCCGTGGGCAAAGGAGAATTTATCGCAATCGTAGGCGAATCAGGATCCGGAAAAAGCACACTTTTAAATGTGGTGGGGGCTTTGGATAACCCGACATCCGGAAAAGTGCTGATTGATGGCAAGGACATTTTTTCCATGCCCGAAAAGAAACTTACGGTGTTCCGCCGCCAGAATATCGGGTTTATCTTCCAGTCCTTTAACCTGATCCCGGAATTGAATGTAGAGCAGAACATTACATTCCCATTGCTTCTGGACTATCAGAAACCGGATCAGAAGTATGTGGAGGAGCTGCTGGAGATTCTGGGATTAAAGGAGCGAAGGAAACACCTGCCCAGCCAGCTTTCCGGAGGACAGCAGCAGAGAGTGGCAATCGGGAGGGCGCTGGCGGCCCGTCCTGCCATCATCATGGCGGATGAACCTACCGGGAACCTGGATTCCAGGAACAGCCAGGAGGTCATCACCCTCTTAAAATCCATGTCGGCCAAGTACAGACAGACCATCCTGATGATTACCCACAATGAGAACCATGCGGATGCAACGGACCGGGTACTGCGCATGACGGACGGAAGGCTGAGGGATTTGGGGGTGGCGGCGAGATGAGAAGTTATCTTGGGCTGATACCCCAGTATGAAAAGGTCCACCGCAAAAATAACCGGATCTCCGTGCTGTGCATCACGCTTTCGGTATGCCTTGTAATGGCAATTTTCAGTATGGCGGACATGGCGATGCGCTCCCAGAAGAATTATTTCATTAAGACTAATGGCGAGTACCATGCGGCGCTCCATGATGTGGAGGCGGAGACAGCAGAACTGGTATCGGCAAGGGTTGACGTGGCTTTATCAGGATGGGTCTACCAGGGCAGTACGGGGATGCTGTCCGGCAAAGCCGTCAGTTTTGTGGGGGCAGATGAAAAAACAATGAAATCCCTGACCGAAATGGATATGACGGCCGGGGCATACCCTTCCCTGCCGGACGAGGCGTTGCTGAATGAAAACGCCATGGAGCAGATGGGTCTGTCCATCGGCGATTATGTGACGGTTACGGTTCCGGACGGCTCACAAAAACAGTACCGGATTACCGGAACCCTTGCGGATATGGGCTCCATGTTGAAAGCGGATATCTGCGGGATGGCGCTGAGCGAGGAGGGCTTCCTTGCCATTGCAGATGAAAACGCGGCAGATGGAACCACCTACCGCATCCAGTTTAAGAGCGGCGCCCATATTCAGGAGGCCATAAAGGAGATCAAGAGCCAGTTTGGCTTTTCTGACGGTCAGATCTCAGAAAATACCGCTTTGTTGGGGCTGATGGGACAAAGCGAGAGCAACATCATGCAGGCCCTCTATCTGATTGCAGCGATCCTGGTTTTCCTTGTTTTGATTGCGGGAACGGTGATGATCTCCGCAAGCTTTAACACCAATGTGTTGGAGAGAACACAGTTTTATGGGCTGCTGCGCTGTCTGGGGGCATCCAGGAAACAGGTAAAGCATTTTGTGATCCTTCAGGGGCTTCGGCAGAGTGCGAAGGGCGTCCCTATTGGCCTGCTGGCAGGCCAGATTGTGACATGGGCCGCCTGCCTGTTGCTCAAATCCATCAGCGGAGACCGCTTTTCAGAGGTCCCGTTATTTGAATTCAGTATCGCCGGCATATTGGCAGGGATTGTGGTGGGCTTCCTGATCGTCCTCCTTGCTTCCCTTTCCCCGGCGAAAAAGGCTTCCAGGGTTTCCCCTGTCACGGCAATCAGCGGAGGCTCCCAGCTGGCACAGAATAAGCGTGCGGCAAATACAAAGCTGTTCCATGTGGAAACAGGCATGGGCATGTTCCATGCGTTGTCCGGGAAAAAGAATTTATTCCTGATGACCTGCTCCTTTGCCATCAGCATCATGCTTTTCCTTGCTTTCCAGGTGATGGTCGTCTTCCTGGGCCAGGGCATGCCTGCATTAGCCCCGTGGGCGGGGGATGTATCTGTGACAGCCGCTGCAGGGCTGGAAACTTCTGTCATAGAAGAAATCGAAGCCGTTGATGGTGTGAAGCGTGCTTTTGGCAGAATGGAATACGGCGGCTTATCTGTTTCCTTCGATACCGAAAACGGAACGGCCACGTTGGTTTCCTATGAAGAGAATCAGTTCAAATGGGCAAAAGAGGAACTGAATGGGGGAAATATCGATGCGGTTTCGGGGGGAACCGGGGATATCTTAGTGTCCTACCGGGATGGCATGCAATGGAAGGCCGGGGACACCGTGACGCTCCATACGCCTTTTGGGGAGAAACAGGTGAGAATTGCGGGAATCCTGTCTTCTACAAATGCGTCAAGTGAAGCGGGAAGCCTTGGATACATCATATGCACAGAACAGCTGTTTACGGAGAGCATCGGCGCGGCAGGCTATTCGGCTGTGGATATACAGCTTGCAGGCAGCGGCACGGATGAGACAGTATCGGCAATACGGAGCCTGCTTCCATCTGATGTCTCCATTGCAGATAAACGGCTGTCAAATTCGGAATCCCAGAGTTCCTACTATACAGGTGCGGTGTTTATTTACGGGTTTCTGCTTATCATTGCGCTGATCACCGTGTTCAATATCTTTAACAGTATGAATGCCAGCGTGGCGGCGAGAACCAGACAGTATGGCGTGATGCGTTCCATTGGAATGGGAGCCGGGCAGCTCTATAAGATGATTGCTGCAGAGGCAGCCACCTATGCAGTCTTAGGATGTGCCACCGGATGTGTACTGGGATTGCCGTTGAATAAGATGATGTTCCAGTTCCTGATTGCAGATAAATGGGGAACAACATGGCAGCTTCCGGTTGCCTCCCTGCTGCTGATCGTCATGCTATGTTTTGGCTCTGCGGCGTTGGCAATCCGGCGGCCAATCAAAAGAATCGGGCAATTGTCCATTATGGATACCATAAAGCTGCAGCAGTAACACATGGATACTGACTAAAAATTTTGAAATGTCCGAGTTTTGTAACAATTCAGGCTGTTTTTAAGCTGACCGAATGATTGGCTCGGACATTTCTGTGACATTTGGGTTTTACAATGTCCTTACCATAAAAAAATAGTATGGGGATTTGAGGGAGAACCGCCTGGAAATAGGGTGATAAGAATCGTCCTCATGTGTAAAACGGAGGGATGCGTATAGAGGAAAATCAGAAATCTTCTTCTCCTTATTCCCGCGGGCAATGAGCCAGGCGGTCGTGCTTGCACGGACAGTTGGCGAATGCCGCGAGGGTCAATTACCGGCAGCTTGCTGCAAGGTAATTGGCTGCATATCTGGACATTCCCAATATGCAGTTCCCTATAACTGAATAATTGGCAGCCTGTTCAGAAAGCATGAATAATCAAGAACTCCGGCGCCCGGTATCATACTGAGCGTCGGAGTTCTTTTTTATTCGGTTTCAGCGATGAACGCCAGCCATTTGGAACCATAAGTATCCAGATAAAAGCGATTGCCATACTCATTTTCAACAAAGCGGTCTTTTACATGGTACCATCCCTGCAGTTCCTTTCTTATTATATCTGCAAACGGCATGGTTCGCCCATCGGGAAAGGTCATAAGCTTGTCGGCGGCATTCACCAGCAGCCATCCATATGAGGCAGACCATACCGGTCTTCCATGAAAAGCCGGCAATGCCTGCAGTGGAATTGGCTGCCTGGGATCCTGGCTCTGAGTTTCAGTGCGTCCCAACAGGAAATCGGTGGTAACACCATAGAGCTCAGCCATATGCTCAAGCTTATCTATAGAAGGAGATTTCCGTTCTCCTTCCCATGCACTGAGGGTCGGCTGGGAAATGCCAAGTTTTTCAGCAGCCTCCGTAATCTTTAATTTATTGATTTGTCTTGCTGTTTTGAACTGCCTTGGCATCTGTTGCCCTCCGTTACTTCCCATTTTTGATTTGCCAATGTCCTTTCGTATCAGAGCCGATCCGTTGGATGACACCTTTGTCTTTAAGGGATTTAATTCTTGAAGAGACTGTTTTTCGGCTCACGCCCAGTTTTTCAGCCAGGACAGCATAGGTGTAGGCAGGATCTTCGAGCAGCAACGATAAAAGTTTCTGTTCTGCCTCAGTCACCTTCTCAGTCACCTTCTCAGTCACCCCTTCAGTCACCTTGTCGAGAGAAGTGCGCACGATTCGGTTTTCAGCGGCAATGAATTGAATCATAATATCGCCAGGATGAATCGTGTATTCCGGTAGTGGCGAGCCGTCCTCTTCGCAAGCCTGACAAATTTTTTCGATACCGCGTCCCCAGCTTTCGATGAGGCCAGCCAAATAGTATACATTAGCAATAGAGGGGTTATATGGACGGGACGCATGTTTGGACATTAAACTGTCGATGGTCCGGTTTTCCGGCAGCTTTCCACAGTTTGCAATATAAAGACGGTCATCATAAACACTGATTTGGATGGGCGTGCAGGATTCATATTGCTTGTGACATAAGGCGTTCAGCAAAGCTTCCCTCAGAGCTGCATCCGGGACAAAGTATCGTTCTATTCTTTGTATCCCCTCGTAGGTGATTTTTGCTTTCATAAATTTGAGATGAAGGACTTCAATGATTTTATCAATCTGCTCCAAAATGGACCATGGACTTCATCCTGATAACGAAGGTCAGCATCTGTTTCAAAAAATCCGATCTTGGTGTATGAGCCAAGCTGCCACTTGTCGGGATCTTTGCTAAACAAGAGCATGGCAGCATTTGTATAGTGCCCGGCATTGGTCAGGCGGAGTTTTTCCATCAAATCTGCCTTTGATTCAGACAGAACGCTTTCGTCAATCCTTCCTTTTTTTGCAGCCAGAGTTTTGAATTTCTGAACCAGGGCATCATCAATATCGTCAATGGTGAAACCGGGAGAGACTGTCCGAAAACTCGGATAATTTAACCTAAAGAAACACCACTTTACAACTATTATAAATAGCGCTCCTTTTGCTGAACAAGGTATTTTAAGGCTCTCATAAGGGCAGATGATTTTATTATACTTTCGCTCTTTTTCACGAAAGTGGCAAAAAATACCTCCTGCCTGATCCGCTCGCTGAGCACAAACCTGAAATCCTGTGCGCTTTCCCTACGGTACTTTGAAAATGCTTCATCCTGATATGGCAGCAGTTTCATCGCACAATAAGCTATGTTGATCAGATTAACCAGCATTTCAATCCCTTTCCGGCTGCGCACCATATAGCTGCATAGTGACCAGAAGGTTTTCTGTTCGTAATAGCTGACTTCTATCTTCCATCTGAATGAGTACAGGAACAAGGGGATGTAATCCATCCATGCACTCCCCGTCTGGTTCAGGGGGGTCTTTTCCTGCCATGCACAAAAAATCTGCAGCTGTGTGGGGAAAACCGTACTGAAGAACAGGCGCCTGGAACCGCCTTCCTTCTCTGTGGCTGTCACATAGGCAAAAACTTCCCTTGTGCCGAAAATATTTGTAAGGACACGGCGCATCCCAATATAATAACCGCCTATTTTTTCATCCGAAAGTGTAAAATCTTTTTCCGCCGAAAGACGTTTCCCATGTTTTGCAGGCCTGCCCCTTTTTCCGGTCGGCTGCGGGGCAAGGTCATAAAGGACAGAGTCATACCTTGCATTTCCGATTAGGCCAAGGTTTGGGTATTCATCCACGACAGAAACCAGATCCCCTTTTGTATACCAGCTGTCGCATAGGATAATGACATTCGCCTTTTCCTGTAATTCAGGCATGGCCTGGCGTACCATGGAAGCAGCCAGCTTTAATTTTGACTCTTCTTTCTGCCACATACGGTAGGAAAGCGGAAACGCCTGGTAAACAATCTTGCCTTTATCCCACATTGGCACACAGAGCATGACACTTACAAAGCAGTGCCCATTCAGGTAGCCGCTGCCGTTGTGCGCGGAATGGTCAAAGAGTTTTGAGACATCCTCAAATTTCTTTCCATATTTGGGAACAATGGTATCATCCATGCATAAAAAAACGGGCTGCGTCTCTAAGGATTTCGGGATTAGTTTCAATGCCATAGATGCTGTTGCATTCATAAACCTGGAATAATCCACTTTGGCATAGGAGCAGGCATAGTAAAAGGCATTCAGGGATTTATCTGTTAGCTTTGACAGGAAATGTCTGTAAAGGAAACGGATGGAATCCGCTGACTCCAGTGTCAGTATGGACAGCAGGAGCAGGACCAATGTCTCGGCTGTAGGAATGGAACAAGCCTCAAAATAAATGTAAAAATAATGATAAAGTCTACCAATTATAGTTTTTTCGTTGTATAATAAGTCTGTCGTACAGGATCACTTTCTTTCGTATTTTTTTGTTTGCAAACTTATTATACATCAGAAAGTCCTGTATGACATTTTTTTTATGGAAAAGTTGTAAAGTGGTGTAAAGAAATAAAGATTGATATACTCTTTGAGTTTTCAATATAAAAATGAAGGATGTTCCGGAAACGGACCTGAATTATTATGGGGTTGCTATCTGTGGGGCGAAAAAGAAGGTGAACAAATTGACGGGAAGTATGGCGCTGCTGAGATAAAGGGCATACAAAAGCTAACCGCCGCAGATGACTTACCACCGTATGCGGCGGTCTGCTGTTTCCACAGGCAGGTCTGACAGCAGAAAACCACCTGGAAAGCTGGGGAATCAGCGAAAATGGAGAAAGAAGGTTACTTGACGGTTCTTTTTTGCTTTCCATTCCCCCAAAATAGTCGTTTCGTGATATCGGGTGAAAAACGGGTAATTTTTATGGCATAATTCAGTGGATGTTATTACTTTGGCAGGAACGATATTCTGCCGAAGTAATAGAAAACGGAAAGGGGCATCAGCCTGTGAAAATGAGAACGGAATACACCTGCCCTTTGGAACTGGTGCATGACCTGATCAAAGGGAACTGGAAATCGATTATCTTATGGCGGCTGCGTCCAGGGGCTACATCTCTGGCGAAGCTGGAACGGGACATAGATGACATTACACAGAAAATGCTGTTAGAGCAGTTAAAGGAATTGATGAATTATGGCTTTGTGGAAAAGAAATCCTATCGCTCCATGTGGAATATTCTTTAACAGATGGCATGGGGGAGATGCTGGAGGCATTAAGGATTATGCAGTATAATGGCGGGCATGGGACGCAGTTCAATGAAAATGGAATCCCTGTTTATTCTTTACCCTTTACGGTGGAGGATGCGCCGCAGGGAACGGTGTCGATTGCCATTGTCCTGGAGGATAAGGACGCATACCCGGTCACGGGGGATTTGCACGGATACACTGGCTGGCGGCAAACATAACCCGTTTTGAAATCAAGAAGAATGAAAGTCAGACGACGAATGATTTTGTGCAGGGCCGGAATATCTGGACGAGCGTGCAGGGCGGAGGGCAGTCTGCGGAGCTTTCCTGCTTTTATGGCGGGATGACACCGCCGGATAAGCCGCACATATATGAATTTCATGTGTATGCTTTGGATAGGATGCTGGATTTGGAAAAAGGATTTCTGCTGAACGAGCTTTACCGGGAAATGGACGGTCACATCTTAGCGTTTTCTTCTTTGATATCTTTAATTGAATATGTTATAATATATTTTATTTAATAAAACATATTCAGGAGGTAGAATGGAACAAATTTCATTAAAGATAGGAGAGCGGCTGAAAGAGATTCGCAACACAAGGCAGCTCACGCTGGATGATGTTGCGGAACTGACTGGCGTGAGCAAGCCCATGCTGGGACAGATTGAGCGGGGGCAGTCCTCGCCCACCATCAACATATTATGGAAGATTTCAACAGGGCTGAAAATTCCATTATCCTTTTTCTGTAAACAGGAAGAAGCGGAATACACGGTCGCCGGGCTTGATGGGGAAAATGTGATCACGGAGGAAAACGGAGGGATGCGGGCTTACCCGCTGTTTCCCTTTGACCCAATAAGGAATGTGGAGGCATTCTATATTGAGCTTGACGCAGGGGTGCAGCACGAATCGCTTCCCCATGTGACGGGCGTGGAGGAATATGTTTTTATGGTGCATGGGACATTGAAAATGGCAATAGGCAGGAAGAAAGTGGTGTTGCAGGAAAAACAGTCCATACGGTTTGGGGCTGATATTTCCCATGCATACCACAATGTTTCAGATAAAGCCTGCGCCGCCTATAATGTGATATTTTATCCGAACAGTTAAAGGAGGAAACGAAAAATGTATGAATTGGTACAGGTCAGTGAGAAATGCTATTACATAAACTGTCCGGCGAAGATAGGCGTCTATGTGGCGGACAGTGAGAATGTCTATCTGGTTGACAGCGGAAATGATAAGGATGCGGGGCGGAAAGTCCGGCAGATACTGGATAAGAACGGATGGCATCTGGCGGCGATTCTGAATACCCATTCCAATGCAGACCATATCGGCGGCAACAAATACCTGCAGGGGCAGACGGGCTGTAAGGTGTATTCCGGTGGCATAGAGGCGGCTTTTATCAAATATCCGGTACTGGAGCCGTCTTTCCTTTACGGCGGTTATCCGTGTAAGGATTTACGACATAAGTTCCTGATGGCGCAGGAGAGTGATGTGACGGATTTTTCAGATGAGAGCTTCCCGAAGGAGGTTGGGGTGATACCCCTGCCGGGGCATTTCTTTGACATGGTGGGGTTCCGTATGCCGGATAATGTGGTGTTCCTTGCAGACTGTATCAGCAGCAGGGAGACGCTGGACAAATATGCGGTTTCCTTCATCTATGACGTGGGTGCTTATCTGGAAACACTGGATAAGGTGGAGCAGATGGAGGCGGCCATGTTCGTCCCCGCCCATGCGGAAGCCTCGGCAGATGTGAAAGAGCTTGTCTGCTATAACAGGGATAAGTTGCAGAGCATCGCGGAGCGGATTCTGTCAATCTGTGAAGAACCGATATGCTTTGAGCGGATTTTGCAGGAAGTGTTCAGAGGCTATGGGCTTTCCATGAATTTTGAGCAATATGTGCTGGCTGGCAGCACGGTGCGGTCTTACCTTTCGTGGCTGAAAGATACCGGGAAAATGACGACTGAATTTCGGGACAGTATGCTGCTTTGGCAGAAAGCATAATTTTATAATCCGGAAACAGTCCGGGAGGCTTACAGGCAAAGCAAGGAAAATCTGAAATCCTATATGCAGCGCCAGTACTTTGATTATCGGTGCAGGGGCTTTACCAGGAATGATCATTACGTTTTTGGGGACTGCATTAATAGACAATATGATTCGGGGCCTGGTGCAAGCAGGATTGCACGAAGAGGTTTTTGGATATTCCCATTCAGTTTTCTTTTTTGTGGGATGAATATTTTTACTTCAGCTACATTCACTGTGTTGTCAAATGGGAAGCTGTCAGCGGTATTATCCTTCCAGCGGACATTTGAGCTGATATTTGTGCTGTTGCTGATACTGCCGGAATTTATGGGAGTGACGGGGGTGTGGCTGGCAGTACCGATTGCGGAGTTGCTTACAATGGTGGTGGCTTTTCTTTATCAGATATGCCTTTAGGGAGCATATATGCGTGTTGGTGTTCATTACGGGCATCGAGGATTATGTGTTTGACGCACCTGACCCTGACATGATCTGTTGGAACAGGGAAAAGAGCGGCAGGCTCGTCTTCGAAAACCAGATTGGCAGCCTGCAGGAACACATGGAGGAGATGGAGCGCGTCTATTCCGACATACGGGGCATGAAGCATGACATGAAGAACACCCTTGCGTCATCCAGCGCCTTTCCGCAGGGGAAGGGGGCGGATGCCTTTATCCGTATAAGCTCCCTGCAGAAAGGGAACCTGCCTATCCTGAAAGTGGAGAACAGCTTTGACGGGCGGCTGGTACGGAGGCGGCAGGCGTCACAGTGGGCAAAAGAGGCCGTATATTCCGATTCCGTTCTGGCAAAATCAGGGGCTGCGGCAACAGCAAATGCCGCTTATGAAGCAAATTTTGTTATGGCGGATAATGGCTTAATCTGATATGGGACTGTCCGGACTTATAGGAAGACAATTGCGCAGATGGCGATGATAAGGATCATGCCGCCGAAAATGACAGTTTTTTTCTCTTCATAGCCGCACTTTACGCAACCTGGTGTTTCCTGAAGCCCAGCCTTGCAAGGGGCAGCATAACCGCAGTCAGGATTGCATACAGGATGGCCCGCATGGAAAGGGCGTCAAGAACCAGTCCGCCGATCTGGAAGGAAACATATTTACCGATTTCCGGCATGACAGAACGGTACGGCAGCAGGAACAAAGTCAGGTTGTATGCCCCGGTTGTCCCGTTGGGGGAGAGGAACAGCGGGATAAAAAGCACGGGTACGAGTACGACCAGCACAAGGTAAGGGCTTTTCATTTTGGCAGACAGCAGCAGCGTCAGCCCAATCATGGCAAGCAGTACCAGATAAATAACGCCCAGGTTGATCAGGGCCGCCTGCAGGAAGGTGAACGGGTATGGGATTGTGAGGCCGGCGATCTGTAAAGGCAGATTCCATCCATCTGCCCCGAAAGCCGCAAGGGGCAGACCGAAAGCGACGATAACATGCAGCGTAAATGCAAGGATGCCAAACAGCACAGATGATATTATTTTTGCTGTTATCAGCCTGGTCTTGCCATATTTGCCGGACAGGATGACAGCATCCGTGCCGGCCTGGTATTCACCGGAAAAGACAGGCGCTATCACAATGAGGACAGCCAACAGGGCGAACATCAGCAGCTCAAAGCTGTTCATGATGATTTCCCAGCCTTCGTGATATCCGTATTGCAGGGGCGTTTCCACCTTACTGCTCATATTGCCCCAGTATTCTTTCTGCTGGGATGAAAGCTCCCTTGAGGGTGTGTTCAGGAGAGATTCTACCTTTTCATTCCTCGCCTGGTAAAACTTAGCCCCGTTTGTCAGATCCAGTTCGGGCAGCTTATTAAGGCCGGAATTTTCGCCGGGGGAATCGTATGCGGAGGCGATCATGCTAAGCTGTTTTTCCCTGGGAGCCACAAAGTTCCAGTATGCGTCGCCGATCAGGAACTTTTCGCTTCCGTCATAACCTACATTGTCGGGCTTCTCAAAGAGCTTTTGATATTCTGTGATTGTTTTTTCCACATATTCGTCTGTAATCGGGACGGATATATTCTGATACTGGTCTTTTGTGTAAGCAATGCCCTTAAGGCCTTTGATTACGCCATCCTGGTTATAGGTCTGGTACTGCAGGATGGGCAGCCCGAACAGGAATGCTGTTAATAACAGGCTGACCGCCATGACGATCATGGTGGATTTTTTTCGCAGGATTTTTAAGAATTCATATTTCATCAGCATAATTATCGCTCCTCTCACAAGGTATCGGCACGCGCCGCTTCGCGTCACCTGCCATGTCGTCGGAAGGCATTCCGGAAATGCTTCGCATTTGCCTTCCTCCTCTCTGTGCGTCTTCTCCGAAATGATACAGGAACAGATCCTCCAGGCTCGGTTCTACAGTGGCTGCGTCTGTCGCCGGCGCTGTATCGCTCACAATACGCAGCCGGACCATATTGTTTTCGTGGTGCAGATTTACAACAGAAAAATTCCGGCTGTATTCCCCGACTTCCCGGTTGTCAGTCAGGATTTCCCAGACTTTCCCTTTGATGTGGTCTGTAACTGTTTCCATGGGTTCGCCAAGCAGGAACTGCCCGCTTTTCATCATTAGGATGTAGTCGGCAATATAGGAAACGTCTGATACAATATGCGTGGACAGGATCACAATTTTCTCTTTTGCAAAATCGGATATGAGGTTGCGGAAACGGATTCGCTCTTTGGGGTCAAGCCCGGCAGTGGGTTCATCCAGTATCAGAATCTGGGGATGGTTCAGCTCCGCCTGGGCGATTCCCAGCCGCTGCTTCATACCGCCGGAATAGGATTTGACTTTTTTGTCTGCTGCATCCTGCAGGTTTACCATATGAAGCAGATGCTCTGTCCTTTGTTTCGCCGTTTTGGTGTCAAGCCCTTTTACCGCTGCCATATACAGCATAAATTCACGGGCGGTAAAATCGGGATAAAAGCCGAAATCCTGCGGCATGTATCCCAGGTGGGAGTAGTACCGCTCCCCCAGTTCCTCAATGCTTTTGCCGTTCAGGCGGATGCTGCCGGAAGAGGGCTTTAAAACGCCGCATATCATTCTCATAAGTGTTGTTTTACCGGCGCCGTTTGCTCCGAGCAGTCCGTATACTCCGGGTGAAAGGCTTGCATTTACATGATTCACAGCACATTTTGTTCCGTACTGCTTACATAAATTTTTTAATTGTAACTGCATACAATAATCCTCCTGATATATTTTACACAGGCAATCGAGCAGGGAATAGTTGCCCTGTGACTGCTTTCCCATAAGATAAAAATAAGGTGGCTTATGCTTAATAGCATAAACCACCTGTCTTAGCCTGAACTTTTCCCTGTCTTAACTTCACCTTAAGATACCTCTATGCCGTCCGGCAATCATAAGGAAATCTTAATTTGCAGCTTCTCCGTTTTTACATGGAACATGGATGATAAATTCTGTTCCAGTACCCGGCTGGCTTTTGACTGTGATCTCACCGCCGTGAAGCGTTACAATCTGATTCGCTATGGCAAGTCCCAGTCCGCTTCCTTCCGGCTTTTCTTTTGTGTTTGTCCCTCTGTAATACCGCTCAAACAGCTTTGATTGTTCTGCTTCGCTCAGTCCATTTCCGTTATCACGGACAGACAGCAGAATACTGCCGTTTTTGTCTGTGTCAAGTGTAACGCTTACTGTTGTCTCAGCAGGGTTATGTGTGAGGGCGTTCAGAATCAGATTCGTAACGGCGCGCCGAAACAGAGCAGAATCAATATGGGCATACAATGCTGGCACATTACTCTCAAATGCAATATCCCGGTCTGAAAAAGCAGGATCATTGACAATATCAATGACCCATTCTTTGACGCAGCGTGTAATAAGAATTTTTTGAGGATGGTACGGTATAGCGCCGGAATCAAGCTGCCAGGTCAGTTTCAGATCATTGATCAGGTTTTCGGTATAGTTAATATTCTTCAGGATAACAGCGCCGTATTCCTGTACGGTCTCTTTCTCCTTATCCGAACTGTCGGCCAGCAGTTCTGCATAGCCCTTGATGGGGGAAAGGGGCGTTTTCAGGTCATGGGTAATATTTGCAATCCATTCCCGGCGCGTTGTTTCTGTTTCCTGGCTTATTTGGTCGGCGCGGTGTATGTCCCTGTCCATTTTGTTCAGGGCGCTGTAGATTTCGCCGAACATCCCGTTTTCCTGTAATGGCCGGTAGGAGCGGAGGGAAATATTTTTGATGCCCCTTGTAATGCCTGACAATTTCCGTGAGAGCCAGAAACCGTAAACAAGCACGATGATGATAAGGGTGCCTGAAGCAGCAAGAATAATTATTCTTGCTACGGGGGAGAGCCTTGAAACCCTGCTGCCGTTGTAATGCAGCATATACTTTCCTATATCATAAGGAAATCCGATACAATAGCTGCAGGCTTCTTCGGAGTCTTCCAGACTGTTTACAAATACCGTATATCCGTTTTGATAGTCGCTGGAGCCAAGAACCAGCAGTTCGGAAGCGGAATATTTTTCAGGATACCCGGCAGGTTTGTTGTAGGAGAAAATCTCCTGACCGGATTCATCCAAAAACTGAATCCACAGGCCATATTCGTCTAATCGGTCAAGACCGATCTGTTCTATAGAGAGTTCTCCGTCCTCATAGGTTGTCCAGGAAGAAAAATTGTCTGTAAAGGTCTGCGGCCAATGGGCGAGGCTCATTCCTTCCGGTTCCGGGATGGAGAACATATAATAGAACAGGCCGATTGCCGTGACAATGCCGGCCAGTAATGTCATGGAGAGGAGCAGGACCATCCGGAAAAAGGGGTTGAAATTCTTTTTACTTTTCATAAGGATTTACCAGTTTATAGCCTAATCCTTTCATTGTGATAAGATACCTGGGAGCAGCAGGATCGGTTTCCATTTTCTCGCGCAGGTGCCGGATATGGACCATGACCGTATTATCGCAGCCAAAGCTGTCCTCGTTCCAGACCGCTTCATATAAGCGCTCGCGGCTGATTACCCGCCCTTTATTTTCCGCCAGGTATTGCAGTATCTCAAACTCCCTGGCAGTCAGTTCCAGATCCCGGCCGTCTTTGAGCGCCCTACAGCCATCTGTATCAATCGTCAAGGCTCCGATTTCTATTGTCCGGCCGGCGCAGGGGCTTTGCCTGTATTCCATGCGGCGCAGCTGTGCTTTCACCCTGTAAGCAATTTCCCTGGGGCTGAAAGGCTTGGTAACATAATCGTCGCCGCCCACAGCCAGGCCAAGGATTTTATCCAATTCATCATTTTTGGAGGAAAGGAACAGGATGGGGCAATGGGAAAACTGCCGGATCTGCCTGCACACT
This sequence comes from Lachnospiraceae bacterium JLR.KK002, assembly GCA_036941025.1. NCBI lineage: Bacteria > Bacillati > Bacillota > Clostridia > Lachnospirales > Lachnospiraceae > Lachnospiraceae bacterium JLR.KK002. Next base: position 1,710,791 of record JAYMNP010000001.1, on the reverse strand, counting down.
TCGTAGCCGTCAATATCCGGCAGCATAACATCTAAGATAATCACATCCGGCTGTATTTCTTTGCAGGCATTTATCGCCTTTCTGCCTGTATCAATTTTTATGACAGCGGGAAAGCCCTCAATACTTAAAGCCTTTTCGAGCAGATCCAGAATATCCGGTTCATCGTCCACGACCATAATTTTATATTCATTCATTGCAGGTAATCTCCTTTGGTCTGTTTTCTTTGCTTTTTGCGCTTTTCAATCTTCCGTCTGCAGGCTTTTTGGCGCTTTTGTTTAGTATACTTCGTTTGTCCGAAGGATACAGGCAGATGAAAATTTTTTGAAAGATTCAGGGGCAGAAATGGCAGTATTCTGACTTAAAGCTAATCAAACAGATTTAATTGGACAGGGCTGTTCTTTTCTTCAAAGCGACACAGGTACTCAAAGATTTTTGAGTTATCATGCAGGATACCATTGTCCCCGCATATTTGATGAAATAATTTCATAAGTTCGTTGCTTTTTGGGCTGCTGATTTGATATTGCGCACCGTAAGTACGTATATACTTCTCTTTCATATGTGGAAACAACCGGTCTAACTGGTTATAGAAATATTCCCGGTTTCCCTCGCGGAGCGTCAGACCCATTCCAAAGCAGATTACGCCATAAACCCTTGCTTCCACGCAATATTCTAAAATCCCCCGGATGTTTTCTTCCGTATCATTGATGAAGGGAAGAATCGGGCAAAGCCAGACAACCGTTGGGATACCCGCTTCATTCAGCTTTTTCAAAGCGTTGGCCCGCTCTTTTGTTGTACTTACGTTTGGCTCAATTTTTCTGCACAAATCTTCATCGCAGGTGGTCAGCGTCATTTGCACGACACATTTTGTTTTCTCATTGATCGCTTTCAACAAATCCAAATCCCGCAATATCCGGTCGGATTTGGTGATCAACGTGAAGCCGAAACCATATTGTTCTGCCAAAGCCAATGCTTTGCGGACATTCCCGATTTTACTTTCAAGGGGTATATAGGGGTCTGTCATAGAGCCTGTACCCAGCATACATTTTGCCCGTTTCCGTTTCAGTGCATTTTCCAGAAGCTCAATGGCGTTTGCCTTGATTTCAATGTCCTCAAAATCGTGTTCCATATGATAGCATCTGCTTCGTGAGTCGCAGTAAATACAACCGTGGGAGCAGCCGCGATATAGATTCATTCCGTTTTTGGCTGATAAGATACTTTTCGCATTTACAAAGTGCATAACTGTCTCCTCGCCTCAAAATCATTTTATCCCATAGCGTAAAATGGTTTTGGCCCTATGTCAATACTTTGGACAAAAAAAGTTGAAAAGTTATGCTGATTTCCCTGGTTCCTCATCCTCCTTTTGCCGGGGTGTCAGATAGCCGACAGCGCTATGGAGCCGCTTTACTACGATGGAGCGCAGGCCCTGCTCTGCCATATGCCTCTGCACCCTCCTGTGATAGAAATTATTTGTCCTCCCTGTGCTGTTGTTCATTCCACAGCATCCGGAAAGCAGTCCACAGCAAATGGATTAAAATGTTACCTTCTGTAACCGAAAAAAGAAAAGGAAGCAGAGAAAGCCGGGAAATCAGGAAGCTGAAGGAAAAAAAGCAGCAGCTTAAGAGGCCTGCGGGAACCTTTACAAAGAAAAATGTTGAAAATTTTTATCAGGGAGGATAATATTATGGTAATTACAGGAGTGAGTAATTACAACAGTGTTTCTAAAAGCGCATATGCTTTATCAGGAAAGGAAGCAGCAAAGAAGGAGGAAACAAAAGAAACAGCAGCTACGCAAAAAAGCGCTGAAACAGCAAAGAATAGCAGCAATGAGGAATACCTTAAAAATTTGCAGAAGCAGGTACCCTATATGAAGTTACAAATCGGGTATGGGCTTAACACAAATAATGATGGCAAAGTGAATGTTTTGGATGTCAGCCCTAAGCTCCTGGAGAAGATGCAGAATGATCCAAAGGCAGCAAAGGAATATACACAGCGGTTAAAAGATATTGAAGCGGCTACGAAATGGCTTGATAATTATAAAAAATCAATAGGGCATACCGTAATTGTCAGGCATGGGTATGTTGATGAAAACGGCAATTTTTCTAATTTTTCCATTTCGGTAAGAAAGGATGAGCTGAACGAAAAACTCCGCAAAGAAGCGCAGGAAAACGCCGAAAAGCGGATTGAGAAGACGCGTGAAAATGCCCGTAAAAAAGCAGATCAGCTTTCGGAGAATATGGAGAAAAAGGCAGAGGAGGCAGAAAAAGAGCAGGACAGAACAGGCATTATTGTTGTCAAATCAGATGCAAATCAGGATAAAGCAGAACGGTTGCTGGCAGAAAAACTGGAAAATGCGAAGGACGGAAGAATACTGCTTGATAATGATGATATGCAGAAAGTTATTGAAGCGGCAAGGGAACATGACGAAAGGCAGGTGGAAAAACAGGGCAATCGCGCAAATGAGACAGGCGCAAATCTGGATTTGAAGATATAAGGAGACAGGGATATGAATATAAACGGTAACAATATGAGATGATTTTCCGGGGATTCCCGGATGTAATCAATAAGTACCTGAATACGATTCCTTCCGAACAGCGTAATTCTGCAGCCTGGACTTTACAGAGAATGGCAGGTGACTATGAGACAAGAATGGAAAAATTAGTAAGAAAATAATCCGATGGAAGCCAGGAGACGCTTTTGATACAGACATTTTAGACCGGTTTGGCAGGACGCCTGGCGGGGCAGATGTCAGGGAAATGATTACAAGTCCGGCTCTGAGGAGGATGGAATGGAGAAAGTGTTATCCATGCTGAATGGTATATTTCGTAATAAATGATTTTCATTTCATATAGCTTCAGTTTGTGGGACAAAGGAGAAATTCAATGAACGATTTAAAAGAATCTATGGGAAGAAAGTATTATATAGATAATTTAAGATGGCTGGCAATCCTGTTGCTTTTTCCATTCCATGCGGCACAGATTTGGAGCGGAGGCGAATACAGCGGGTTTTACATATGGTCACACACAAACACCGCTCTTTATGTGTTTTCAACTGCCGTGTACCCGTGGTATATGACTTTTTTGTTTGCTATTGCAGGTATGAGCTGTAAATATTCTCTTCTGAAAAGGACAAACAAACAATTTGTTGTGGAGCGAATAAAAAAATTAGTCATTCCATTTTTCTTTGGACTGCTTGTACTTGTTCCTGTAATGACCTATACTGCAGAAGTATTTTTTAATGGGTATACAGGCACTTACTGGCAGCAGTATGAATTGTTTTTTACAAAGAAAACCGATTTAACAGGATATCATGGAGGTTTTACTCCCGCGCATCTTTGGTTTTTACTTTATTTGTTTGTTATTTCTCTGACGGCGTTACTGATTGTTCGCCTGCAAAAGAAATGTTTTCCAGGATTCAGGGCTGGCAGCCTTTCATATTTCTTTATTATTTTGCTGTTTGTACCGGAGTGGTTTTGCCTGTATGCCCTGAACACAGGCGGGAAAAGTCTGGGGCAATTTATGCTGCTGTTTTTGTTCGGATACTATATCCTTTCGGAGGAAAGTATTCTGGAAAAATTGCAGAGGTACAGGTTTGTAAGCCTTTTACTTTTCGCAATGTCAGGCAGTCTGTATACTTATTTGTACTGCCTGGAAAATATCCGAAACATATGGATGGATGGGCTTTACATATTTTACGGATGGATGGGGATTATTATGTTGACTGGCATAGGACGGTCAAAGCTGAACTTTCATAACCGGGTCAGCATTTATTTAACCCAAATGTCTTTCCCTGTTTACATTCTCCATATGCCAGTTCTGGTGGTTGCAGGTTTTTTTGTCCTGAAATTGCCTGTTGGTGTTGCAGGACAATTTTTACTGATTGTTTTGGTTTCGTGTATTGCAACATTTTTAATATATGAAATCGTAAAAAGAATACCTGTTTTACGGTTTTTTCTCGGAATGACGAAACAGGAATTATGAAAATACTTTCGTTGATTTAACAGATAACTTCTCGTTTGTCAGGAAGCCATACATTAAAAGAAATCGGCATTTGAAAATATGGAAAAGGAGCACATCTGCTGCGCAATCTCCATGTACCGATACTGGAGGAGATGGCAAAGACCAGGAACATTGCGTTTCAAACCGTACATATCCGGACCGGAGAGGATGCGCAGAATGCCCCTTCGCCCTTTACCACCTTTTCTCTTTTCTATAACGGGCAGTTTGTAACCCATGAAATCCTGTCGGAGAAGAAATAGTATATGCAGCCATGAGAGCAGCCGCGATATAACTTCATTCCGTTTTTGGCTGATAAGATACTTTTCGCATTTACAAAGTGCATCAAATGAATGATATTTTATACAGCATTTTGCGGCAGCAGCTCAGCATTTCGCGGCAAATAGATAAACATATTACTTTCCTCAGGCGAAAAAGAAAAGAAATGTCTGTAAAGATTGGAGAAAATAAAAATGAGCAGAAACAGAGATGGTTTTGGGACAGACATTGAAGCAGTTATAACAAGTTTTAATCAGGGAACGATGATTCTTGAAGCCGTTGAATCCGTATGTGCCCAGACATTATTGCCGCAGAAAATTATAATCATAGATGATGGTTCCACGGACGAATGTTCCATCCGCGTATTAAAAGATATTGAAAAAAAGTCTGATTTACCGGTTCCTGTAATGATACATTATCAGGAAAATGGGGGAGTATCTTCTGCAAGAAATGCAGGTATTAAGAAAGCGCAGGCGCCGATGGTACTGGTATTGGATGGCGATGACAGACTGAAGCCGGAATATACGGAGTATGTGAGCCGGTTGCTTCGTGACAATCCATCCATGGTGGCAGCATCTTCCTGGATGCATACATTTGGCGTTTTAGATTCTGTGGTCTGTCCTTCCGGAGGGAACATAAATTCATTTTTATCCCGAAACTGTTGTCCGGCAACACATATTCTTCGCCGGGATATATTTGAACAATGCGGAGGATATGATGAATCTATGCGTTCCGGTTTTGAGGACTGGGATTTCTTTTTAAGCATGTTGGAAACTTCTCCGGAATCATGGATTGGGATTGTGGATAAACCGCTGATTCAATATCGTACAACTCCTGTTTCATCAAATATAAAAAGTATGGATAAACGGCTGGAACTTATGGGTTTTATAATCGAAAAACATGTTGGCAGCTATCATACCCATATTTCAGACGCACTGCTGGGAATAGAAGCCATATCAGATTTAAGATTATATAACTGGGAAAATGAAGTAGCCCACGCAATAGCGAATCACCGGGAATTAAGCCAGTCATCAAAAGACTTTTTAAATAATCCCACATATGGTGACGGCGGGATGGCTTCGGCTGTTCGGATTGCCGGCTTATGGGAGAATTCGAGATGAGGATGAAAAAGAAAGGACCGGTCGGATGAATTATAACATAATAAGGCTTATGGACCGGCCGGAAATAAAGGAAAAAGCTGCAGAGTGGTTTCATGAAAAATGGGGCATTCCGTCAGAGGCCTACAGGGAAAGCATGGAGGAGTGTCTGCTGAAAAAAACTTCTGTTCCCCAGTGGTATGTTGCAATGGAGGAGGACAGAATTATCGGCGGTCTGGGAGTGATTGAAAATGATTTTCATGACAGGAAAGACCTTGCTCCAAATGTCTGCGCAGTTTATGTGGAAGAAGATAAACGGTGTAAGGGAGTGGCAGGCGCTTTGCTGGACTATGTTTGCAGGGATATGAAAGAGAAGGGAATTGCAGTTTTATATCTTGTGACGGATCATACTTCTTTTTATGAACGGTATGGATGGGAATTTCTGTGCATGGTACAGGGAGATGGTGAAACGGACATGAGCAGAATGTATATCCACGCCTGAACAGTTCAGCTTCCAGCTTCTGCCCATCCTTTAACATTTCAGAAATACGCCCTTTGTACAGAAAAAGTTTCCTGTCAGGTGATTTTATTGCCTGAAGTATCGGAACAGTCCATTGAAAGACAGCAAATCCTCCTGTTATAATATAGAAAATCAAACGACAGGAGGACACATCTGTGAATAAACTCAATTTATCGGATAATATTATCCGGCTCCGCCATGAAAAGAAGCTGACTCAGGAGGAACTGGCGGATTTTATGGGAGTGACCAAAGGCTCTGTCTCCAAATGGGAAAAAGGCATTAATACGCCGGATATTCTGCTTCTGCCCCGGCTGGCGGCTTTTTTCGATGTGACGGTGGATGAGCTGATTGGATATGAAGCGCAGCTTTCCGGCGAACAGATACGGTATCAGTACGGGCAGCTTTCCGGAGATTTTGCAGCCCTTCCTTTTCGGGAAGCGCTGGAGAAAACCAGGTCCCTTGCCCACAGATATTATGCCTGCTATCCTCTTTTGCTGCAGCTTTCCGTTCTGTACTGGAATCATTATATGCTGGCAGAAACAAAAGAAGAACAGAGCCGGATTTTGCAGGAGGCTGCGGGATGGTGCGACCGGATTATGGAAAATTCCGGTGATGTGGGCCTTTGCAGCGATGCGCTGGTATTAAAAGCAGGGCTGAATCTTCAGCTTGGAAAAGCGGTGGAAGCCGTTGAGGCGCTGGAACCCTCTGCAGACCCCGGCCGCCTTGCAGGGCAGAACGGAACTCTGCTGGTGCAGGCTTATCAGATGTCCGGAGAACATGAAAAGGCCAGAAGCTACGCTCAGGCAAAATATTATCTGGATCTGGTAAATCTGACCGGCGATGCCGTTCTTTCCCTTTCGCTGAATGAACATAATCTGGAACAGTGTGAGGAAACGATTCGGCGTGTGAAGGGGATTCTGGAGCTGTATCATCTGGAGGAGCTGAACCCCAATCTGGCGGCGCAGTTTCATTACCAGTCTGCGGTAGTCTTCGGGATGAACGGGAAAGATAAAGAGACGCTGGAAGCTCTCCGCCTGTTTGAAACATGTGTGAACAGACTTTTACAGGCAGAACGGATAGAACTTCACGGCGACGATTATTTTGATTTGCTGGATGCATGGATAGACCAACAGCCCCTTGGAAACATGGCGCCCAGGGACAAAAGTTTTATTAAGAAAAGCCTTGGGGAAGCTCTGTCCCATCCGGCTTTTGGCAGGATAAAGGATAAGGATGAATTTCATTATCTGCTCCGCAGACTGACGGAGGGAGGTGAAACGAATGCCTGACGTAAAGGAATTTCTGCCTTTTCTGATTCCCCTGATAATCGTTGAGTTTGTATTGCTTGGGGTTACCCTTTATCATATTCTGACTCATAAGACATATAAACGGGGCAGCAGGGGGCTGTGGATTGCAGTTGTGCTGATTGGAATGGAATTTATAGGGCCTGTTCTGTACTTTCTGCTGGGAAAGGAGGATGCTTAAATGGATATGCTGACCCTTTCCCATGTGGCAAAAAGATTTGGAGAAAAACAGGTGCTTAAGGATGTTACCTTTTCTGTGCCGGAGCACACGGTGTTTGGTTTTGTGGGAAAAAACGGCGCAGGAAAAACCACCGCCATGAAACTGATTCTGGGCCTGCTTGCCGGTGACGGAGGAGAAATAACCGTAAATGGAATGTCAGTCCGCTATGGAAATACACCCACCAACCGGTTTGTGGGATATCTGCCGGATGTGCCGGAATTTTATTCCTGTATGACCCCTTTTGAATATCTGCGGTTTTGCGGGGAGATTTCCGGTATGTCTTCAAAGGAGATAAGAGCCCGCAGTGAGGAATTGCTCTGTCTGGTGGGACTGGAACATGAAAACCGCCGAATCAGAGGATTTTCCAGAGGTATGAAGCAGCGGCTGGGCGTGGCGCAGGCTCTGTTCGGGCGTCCCGGGCTCTTAATCTGCGATGAGCCCACCTCTGCGCTGGACCCGGCGGGACGCAGGGAATTGCTGGATATTCTGACAGATGCAAAGGAGCAGACAACGGTGGTGTTTTCCACTCATATTCTGTCAGATGTGGAGCATATCTGTGATGAAGCCGCATTTCTGCACGATGGAAAAATCGTCCTTAAGGGGACCATTGAGGAATTGCGGACAGCCAGGAAAGCAGCGGCAATGGAACTGGAACCGGAACAGCCGGAAGATACCCGGAGACTTTTGTCCGTATTTCCTTATCTGAAATCCACAGGCAAAAGGAATGTCCTGCTGGAGGATGAAAAACATCTGCCCCAAATCCTGCATTTTCTTGCAGACCAGAACATATCCGTTCTGCGAATCGAGCGGCAGGAAACGTCTCTGGAAGAACTGTTTATGGAGGTGGTGGGAAAATGAGAGCATTTCTGAAAAAAGAATGGATGGAATTATGCCGCAGCGGCCGTCTTCTGGTACTGCTTCTGATTTTCCTGTTGTTTGGGATTATGAATCCGGCATTGGCAAAGATGACGCCCTGGCTGATGGAAACCCTTTCCGATTCCCTTGCAGATACGGGGCTGACAGTCAGTAAGGTGACCATAGACGCCATGGATTCCTGGGTGCAGTTTTATAAAAATATTCCTGCGGGGATGGTGATAGTGATTCTGTTTTGCAGTAGCAGCTTTACCGGGGAATATCAGAAAGGAACCCTGATTCCTGTGGTAACAAAAGGGTTGTCCCGCCGGAAAATCCTGCTGGCGAAAGGGCTGTCCGTGTCTGCCCTGTGGACTGTGTCGTATTGGCTCTGCTTTGGGATTACGTATGGATATAACGCATATTTCTGGGATAACGGGATTGCAGAACATCTGTTTTTTGCCGGGGCCATGATCTGGCTGTACGGAATATGGGTGCTTGCATTTCTGATATTTTTCTCAACTGTGGCAGCCGGCAGCACCCAGGTGCTTCTGGGAACCGGAGGAGTTATTCTGGGAACTTATATACTGAGCATGTTTCCCAAATTTGCTGATGTTCTGCCCGCAAAACTCATGGACGGTATGTCTCTGCTGCAGGGCGTAAACGTTCCCGGTGATTACGCCGGGGGCCTGGCGGCGGCAGTATGCATGATTCTGCTCTGTCTGGTGCTGGCAACAGTCTGCTTTGACAGAAAGGTGCTGTAGGAAATTTTACAACAGGACTTTACACCGGACAGGCATTTTGGTATAATATGGGCAGTTATAAAATATGAAGAAAAGAGATGACGGGAAATGATGGTTTTTATAATCGGAGGCGTGGTACTGGTTGCAGTGATTGTTGCAGTGATATCTTCTGTGGCCGGGGCAGTGGCCGGAGTTGTGGATGAAGATACGGAAGATTAAAATTTCTGAATACTGCATACGGAAATGATGGGAATTATCGTTAGCAAATTAATGGTAATTCCTTTCTTTATCTTACAGGAGAACGATTTTGAAAGAGCATATCATATATAAGATTCAGCCGGGCAGCATAGCGGAGGAACTGGAACTGGAACCGGGAGACGTGCTGGTGTCCGTCAATAATCATGAAATAGAAGATGTATTTGATTATCACTATTACACCAATGAGGAATATCTTACCGTTGTAATCCGCAGGAAAGACGGAGAAGAATGGGAGCTGGAAATCGAAAAGGAATACGAAGAAGATCTGGGCATTGTGTTTGAAAACGGTCTGATGGACGATTACAAATCCTGCCATAACAAATGCATTTTCTGCTTTATTGACCAGATGCCGGAGGGAATGCGTGATACCCTGTATTTTAAGGATGACGATTCCCGCCTGTCTTTTCTTCAGGGGAATTATGTGACCCTTACCAATATGAAAGAACATGACCTGGAGCGGATTATTGCTTATAAACTGGGCCCCATCAATATATCGGTGCAGACCACCAGTCCGAAGCTGCGCTGCAAAATGCTGAATAACCGTTTTGCAGGAGAAGCCTTAAAGAAAATAGACTGGCTGTATGAGGCCGGAATTCCCATGAATGGTCAGATTGTCCTCTGCAAAGGCGTGAATGACGGAAAGGAACTGGAGAAAAGCATTACGGATCTGATGAAATATATGCCGGTGATGGAGAGCGTATCGGTGGTTCCGGTGGGACTGAGCAGATATCGGGAGGGACTGTATCCCCTGGAGCCTTTTACAAAACAGGACGCCAGGCAGGTTCTGGAACTTATTCATCATTATCAGAAGATATGTTTTGAGACTCAGGGACTGCATTTTATCCATGCCAGCGACGAGTGGTATCTGCTGGCAGAGCAGGAACTTCCTCAGGAAGAGAGCTACGATGGCTATCCGCAGCTGGAAAACGGTGTGGGAATGCTGCGCCTGCTCCGGCAGGAATTTGCGGAAGCCCTGGCAGAAGCCGGAAGAAAAGGACTGACGGAGTCCCGAAAGACGGGCAGAACAGAGAAAATCACCATCGCAACAGGAGTGCTTGCGGCTCCCACCCTGCAGGAACTGGCAGAAGCGTTTCATCAGGTCTGTTCGGCAAAAGAGATACAGGTCATTCCCGTTGTGAATCATTTCTTCGGAGAGCAGATTACGGTTTCCGGGCTGCTGACGGGACAGGATATTATTGCTCAGTTAAAAGGCAGAAATATGGGCGACAGGCTGCTTTTGCCCTGCAACCTTCTGCGCAGCGGCGAGGAGATATTTCTGGACGATGTTACATTGTCCCAGTTGGAAAATGCTTTACAAGTGGAGACAGATATTGTAAAATCAAGCGGACAGGAGCTGGTGTCGTGTTTGATGAGAGAAGTTAGGAGAGTGAAATGAGTAAACCAGTAGTTGCAGTAGTAGGACGGCCCAATGTGGGTAAATCTACGCTGTTCAATGCTCTGGCCGGAAAGCGTATTTCCATTGTGCAGGATACGCCGGGCGTGACCAGAGACAGAATCTATGCGGATGTCACATGGCTGAATACAGAGTTTACCCTGATTGACACAGGGGGGATTGAGCCGGAAAGCCAGGATATTATACTGTCCCGAATGCGGGAGCAGGCTCAGATTGCCATTGATACGGCGGATGTGATTCTTTTTATGACGGATGTGCGTCAGGGCCTGGTGGACGCGGATTCCAAAGTTGCCGATATGCTCAGGCGGTCCCAAAAACCGGTGGTGCTGGTGGTAAATAAAGTGGACAGTTTTGAAAAATTCATGCCGGACGTCTATGAGTTTTATAACCTGGGAATCGGAGATCCGGTGCCTGTTTCAGCCGCTTCCAAACTGGGAATCGGCGATATGCTGGATGAAATTCTGAAGCATTTTCCGGAAGACGTACAGGAGGCTGCGGAGGATGACAGGCCCAGGGTTGCCATTGTGGGCAAGCCCAATGTGGGAAAATCTTCTCTGATTAACCGTCTGGTGGGAGAGGAACGGGTGATTGTGTCGGATATTGCGGGAACCACCAGAGACGCCATAGATACGGAAGTAATCTGGCAGGACCGGGAATATGTGTTTATTGATACGGCAGGCCTCAGAAGAAAGAGTAAAATCAAAGAAGAACTGGAGCGGTTCAGTATTATACGTGCGGTGACGGCCGTGGAACGGGCGGACGTGGTGGTAATTGTCATTGACGCCACCGAAGGCGTGACCGAGCAGGACGCCAAGATTGCCGGTATTGCCCATGACCGCGGGAAAGGTATCATCATTGCGGTAAATAAATGGGACGCTGTCGAAAAGGATGATAAAACCATTTATAAACATACGGAGCGAATCCGGGAAGTTCTGAGCTTCATGCCCTATGCGGAAATTCTTTATATTTCGGCCAAAACAGGACAGCGTACCCGGAAGTTATTTCAGATGATTGACGTGGTGCTGGAGAATAATTCCATGCGGGTGGCTACGGGCGTGCTGAATGAGATCATGTCGGAAGCAGTAGCCATGCAGCAGCCCCCCTCTGATAAGGGCAAAAGGCTGAAGCTGTTTTATATTACGCAGGTTGCGGTAAAACCGCCCACCTTTGTGATTTTTGTAAATGACAAAGAGCTGATGCATTTTTCCTATACCAGATATCTGGAAAACCGCATCCGGGATGCTTTTGGCTTCCAGGGAACTTCGTTAAAATTCATTATTCGGGAAAGGAAGGATGGATAAAATGGTTGTAAACAGGATAATCTGTCTGGTTATGGGTTATATATTCGGTCTGTTTCAGACAGGATTTATTTACGGAAAACTGCAGCATATTGATATCAGGGAGTATGGCAGCGGTAATGCGGGAACTACCAACACTCTGCGGACGCTGGGATGGAAAGCCGGCCTGATTACTTTTTTCGGAGATGCGGGCAAGGCGATTTTATCCATGCTGCTGGCCTGGATTCTGTTTCATGAAAAATATCCGGGACAGGTAAATCTTCTGGAAATGTATGCGGGCCTTGGAGCCGTACTGGGGCATAACTTTCCATTTTATATGAAATTCAAAGGTGGAAAAGGCATTGCCTGTACCGCAGGATTTCTGATTACTTTTTATCCCCCTCTGGCAATCCTCTGCCTGCTGGTTTTTGTAGTGACGGTTGCAGTGACAAGATATGTGTCCCTTGGCTCCATTCTGGTATCTGTCTGCTTCTATATACAGCTGATTGTGTTCGGCCAGCTGGGATATCTGTGGGTGGATGCGGAACTGCTGCCGGAGGTCTATGTGGTGGGCGCGGTTTTCACCATTCTGGCAATCTGGCGCCACCGGGCCAATGTGAAGCGTCTGCTGAGCGGAACAGAAAATAAATTTTCCATCAGCAATGCGGGCAGCCTGAACAAAAACAGATAAATTTTTACAGGAACTCAGGATAAATGAAGACGAAGAATCTCGCACAGGCGGGATTCTTTTTTCTTCTATGGGAAATGCCTTCGGATTTCCCATAGAAGAAGTACATATGCGCAGCCTTATTTTGTTTTTAAGGAGGAACAGGAATGCTGGAACCGGGATTCATTCTGGTAAACCGATATGAAATACGAAAGATACTGGGAACAGGAGGTTCTTCCTGCGTTTATCTGGCATATGACAGGGAGAAATGCCGGAACCGGGCCGTCAAGGAGCTGGACAGGCCCCGGAACGTCTCCGTACATACTATGGAACATCAGGAAGCAGAGCTGATACGGAAGCTGCGATATCCTTATTTTCCGGAAATTGAAGAAGTGACAGAGCAGGGGGAGAAGTATTATATTGTTATGGAATATCTGGAAGGGGAAACTCTGGCTCAGCTTCTGGAGCGGCTGGGACCTCAGCCCTGGCGGCAGGTGGTTTCCTGGGCAAAGGATTTGTGTCTGGTGCTGGATTATCTCCATCATTGCCGGCCTCCTGTGATTTACCGGGATATAAAGCCGGCCAATATTATGCTGCAGTCCGGCGGAAACCTGCGGCTTCTGGATTTTGGAGCGGCTCTGGAACTTGCGGGACAGGAGGATTCGGTCAGTCTGGGAACCAGAGGTTATGCGGCGCCGGAACAGCTTGCCGGGGAACCGGTGGACGCCAGAACGGATATTTACGGTCTGGGAGCCACCATGTACCATCTGCTTACAGGAAAAGACCCCTGCCGGTTTCCCTGCGGGCAGTATTCCATCCGCCGCTGGAACCGCAGACTGCCCCGGAAGCTGGCCCGAATTGTCCGGAAATGTACCCGTTTCCGGCCAAAGGATCGGTACAGTTCCTGTGGGGCACTGCGGGCTGACCTGTTACCATGGGTTTGAAACATACACCGGAAAACTTTGCAAATGGAAGAAAGTTATGGTACAATAATCAGGTTAAAAACAGAACATGTGTATCAAAATTTTGAAATAAAGTAAGGAAGGAAAACAAAATGGCAAAGAATCAGGAATACGGTGCCGGGAATATTACCGTATTGGAGGGACTGGAAGCGGTAAGAAAAAGGCCGGGCATGTATATCGGAAGTGTGTCCCGCAAGGGTCTGAATCATTTGATTTATGAAATTGTAGACAATTCTGTGGATGAACATCTGGCAGGATTCTGTGATACCATATATGTAACGCTGGAGGCGGACGGTTCCTGCACCGTGGAGGACAATGGCCGGGGAATTCCCGTGGGAATGCATGAAAAAGGCATGTCTGCGGCACGACTGGTATTTACCACCCTCCATGCAGGAGGGAAATTTGACAACGACGCCTATAAGACCAGCGGCGGCCTGCATGGCGTAGGTTCTTCCGTGGTAAATGCATTGTCCACATATCTGGATTTGGAGGTATATCTGGGAGGGAAGATATATCATGACAGATATGAGCGGGGCAATCCGGTTCTGGAACTGGAACAGGGGATGCTGCCGGTAACCGGGAAAACAAAAAAGACGGGTACCAGAATCAATTTTCTGCCGGATCCGGAAATTTTTGAAAAAACACGTTTCAGGGAAGAAGATGTAAAAAGCCGCCTGCATGAAACTGCCTACCTGAATCCCAGACTGACCATTATTTATGAGGACAGGCGCGGGGAAACTCCGGAACATCTGGAATTCCATGAGAAAGAGGGAATCAGCGGCTTTGTGAAGGATTTGAACCGAAAAGCAGAAGCAGTGCATGAGGTGGTGTATTTTAAAGGGGAGAATGAAGGAATTACGGTGGAAGCAGCCTTTCAGTACATTAATGAATTTCATGAAAATGTGCTGGGTTTCTGCAATAATATTTACAACGCGGAGGGCGGTACCCACCTGACGGGATTCAAGACCATCTTTACCACGGTCATTAACAATTATGCCAGAGAACTGGGCATTTTGAAGGAAAAAGATTCCAACTTTACCGGAGCGGACGTGCGCAACGGACTGACGGCAGTGATTTCCATCAAACATCCCAGTCCCCGGTTTGAGGGCCAGACCAAGACAAAGCTGGACAACCAGGACGCGGCCCGTGTCACCGGAAAAATAACCGGGGAAGAAATACAGCTTTATTTCGACAAGAATCTGGAAAACCTGAAAAAGGTCATTGCCTGTGCGGAAAAAGCGGCCAAAATCCGTAAGACAGAGGAAAAAGCCAAAACAAATCTGCTGACAAAACAGAAGTTTTCCTTTGATTCCAACGGGAAGCTGGCCAACTGCGAAAGCCGGGACGCCTCCATCTGCGAGATTTTCATTGTGGAGGGAGATTCTGCAGGAGGCTCTGCCAAAACGGCCAGAGACCGGAATTACCAGGCAATCCTGCCCATCCGGGGCAAGATTCTGAACGTGGAAAAAGCCAGTATCGACAAAGTGCTGGCCAATGCGGAAATCAAGACCATGATAAATGCTTTTGGCTGCGGATTTTCCGAGGGCTACGGCAATGATTTCGATATTTCCAGGCTGCGTTACGACAAGATTATCATCATGGCGGACGCGGATGTAGACGGAGCCCATATTTCCACCCTGCTTCTGACGCTGTTTTACCGGTTTATGCCGGAACTGATTTTTGAAGGGCATATTTACATTGCCATGCCCCCTCTGTACAAAGCCATTCCGTCCAGAGGAGCGGAGGAGTATCTGTACGATGATGTTGCGCTGGAGAAATACAGAAAACGTCATAAGGGGCCTTTTACCCTTCAGCGGTATAAAGGTCTGGGAGAGATGGACGCGGACCAGCTGTGGGAAACCACGCTGAATCCGGAGACCAGAATTCTGAAACGGGTGGAAATCGAGGACGCCCGGATGGCGTCGGACGTAACGGAAATGCTGATGGGAACGGAAGTTCCGCCACGGAGGGAATTTATTCATGAACATGCCCACGATGCGGAGCTTGACGTATAAGCAGATTTGTTTCTCTTATAGGCAAGACCTTGCCAAGCTAAAGCGTGAAAGTGTCTTCCTATAAGAGAAAACCATTATGCGCACTCGTGCGAATAGAAGATGTCACTACGTGACCGTCCTAAGGTATCCCCCAGACAGGTCTGGTACCCCTTAGGACAAATCCGCACTCGGCGCGTCAAAGTGCGCAGGTCTACGCTCCGCTTCGGTCCGCGCTAAACGGACATCCACAGGATGTCCAGCGCCCCTCAGGACTGAGGGGCAGGGGAGTTGAAGTGGGTTTGCCCACTTTGTTCGGAAACGGACAGTCTGCGTAGCTGTTGAAAAGTCAGGAGAAAGGAATTACCATGCAGGAAAAGGAACAGATTATCCGAACGGAATATTCGGAATTAATGCAGAAATCATACATTGACTATGCCATGAGCGTGATTATCGCCAGGGCACTGCCGGACGTGCGGGACGGATTAAAGCCGGTGCAGCGCAGAACCCTCTACGATATGCATGAACTGGGGATTCGCCATGACAGGCCATATCGGAAGTGCGCCCGTATCGTGGGGGATACCATGGGTAAATACCATCCCCACGGGGACAGTTCCATCTATGAAGCCCTTGTGGTGATGGCGCAGGACTTTAAGAAAGGACTGCCTCTGGTGGACGGTCACGGGAATTTTGGCTCCATTGAGGGGGACGGAGCGGCGGCCATGCGTTATACGGAGGCCCGTCTGCAGAAAATTACCCAGGAAGCCTACCTTGCAGATCTGGACAAGGACGTGGTGGATTTTGTGCCCAACTTTGACGAGACGGAAAAAGAGCCTTCCGTGCTCCCGGTAAAGGTGCCCAACCTCCTGATTAACGGAGCGGAAGGAATTGCCGTGGGTATGGCCACCAGTATTCCGCCTCATAATTTTTCCGAAGTAATCGACGGTGTAAAAGCCCTTATGAAAAATCCTGACATTACCACCGCAGAATTGATGGAGTACATTAAGGGGCCGGATTTTCCCACCGGAGGGATTGTGGTAAATCAGTCGGATTTGCTGCAGATTTATGAGACAGGTACGGGAAAAATAAAAATCCGCGGAAAAGTGGAAGTGGAACAGGTAAAAGGCGGCAGGCAGCGTCTGGTGATTACGGAAATCCCCTATACCATGGTGGGAGCCAATATCGGAAAATTCCTGATGGATGTGTATCATCTGGTGGAAACACGGAAAACCAGCGATATCGTGGATATTTCCAATCAGTCTTCCAAAGAGGGGATTCGCATTGTACTGGATTTGAAAAAGGGAGCGGATGCGGAGCAGCTCTGCAATATGCTTTATAAAAAAACGAGGCTGGAGGATACCTTCGGCGTCAACATGCTGGCAGTGGCAGAGGGGCGCCCGGAGACCATGGGAATTGTGCCCGTTCTCCGCCATCATGTGAATTTCCAGTATGAGCTGGCCACCAGAAAATACAAAACACTGCTGGCGAAAGAGCTGGAGAAAAAAGAAGTCCAGGAAGGTTTAATCAAAGCCTGCGACGTGATTGATCTGATTATTGAAATCCTCCGGGGCTCCAAAAACATCAAAGACGCCAAAGAATGCCTGATGAACGGAAATACGGAGCATATAGAGTTCCGTTATAAAGGCTCCGAAGCAGACGCCCGGCAGCTCTGCTTTACGGAACGACAGGCCACTGCAATTCTGGAAATGCGTCTGTATAAATTAATTGGCCTGGAAATTGAGGCACTGATGAAAGAGCATGAAGTTACCCTTTCCAATATAGCAAAATATGAGGAAATTCTGGGCAGCCGCGCATCTATGGCCAAAGTAATCATCAAAGAATTAAACCGGTTTCAGAAAGAATACGGGCGGGCCCGCAAAACTGCCATTGAAAATGCAAAAGAAGCGGTATATGAAGAAAAGAAAGTGGAAGAAATGCCGGTTGTGGTTCTGATGGACCGTTTCGGCTATGTAAAAACCGTGGATATGCCAGCTTATGAGCGGAACAAAGAAGCGGCAGACGGAGAAAATAAATATATTATTTCCTGTATGAACACGGACAGGCTTTGCATTTTTACGGATAAAGGCCAGCTCCATACGGTAAAAGTTCTGGATTTGCCCCATGGAAAGTTCCGGGACAAGGGAACGCCTCTGGATAACGTGAGCAATTATAACAGCAGCGAGGAAGTCATGCTTCTGGTCAGCAGCCTGAGCAGCCTGCGGGGCAGGAAACTGCTGTTTGCCAGCAGCGGCGGAATGCTCAAGCAGGTCAGAGGGGAAGAATTTGACGTGTCCAGGCGTACTGCGGCAGCCACGAAATTAAACGAAGGAGAGAAACTTCTTCTGGTACGGATTCTGGAAGAAGAAACAGAGGAAACCATTGTTATGCAGACAGAGAAAAACATGTTTCTGCGTTTTATGGCTTCTGACGTGCCGGAAAAGAAAAAAGGCGCTGTGGGCGTCCGGGGTATGAAAATCGACGAAAAGGACAGGCTGACAGATGTGTACCTGCTGGGGCAGGAGGAACATACCATTACGGTAAGGGAAAAGGAAATTGCACTGCACAGGCTCCGGGTGGCCGGCCGGGACGGGAAAGGCGTGAAGAAATAGACTGGCACATCATGTAATAACACTGGAAATTTCCGGGCAAATATGATAAAATCTTAGCGTTAGTATGAATCAGGCGTCTGAAAACGCAGATTCGGAAAGTGATAAGAAAATACAGGTGGGGACATGGAAAAAGAAACAGATGTTATAATCGCAGGCACAGGAGCAGCGGGGCTGTTCTGCGCACTGCAGCTGCCGGAGAGTAAGAAAGTAACAGTCATCACCAAAGATGAAGCCGAAAACAGCGATTCCTTTCTGGCGCAGGGCGGAATCTGCGTTCTGCGGTCAGAAGATGATTTTGACGGATACTTTGAAGATACCATGAAGGCAGGTCATTACAGGAACAACAGAGATTCCGTGGCAATGATGATTCGAAGTTCCGGTAAAATCATTGATTTACTGATGAACTACGGAGTAGAATTTGAGCGCAGGAACGGAGAACTGGTATATACCAGGGAAGGAGGCCATTCCAGGCCCAGAATTCTGTTTCACGAGGATGTTACCGGGAAGGAGATTACCGGGAAACTTCTGGCTCAGGCCAGAAAACGCGAAAATATTACGATTTACGAGCATACGGAAATGATAGACCTGCTCTGTAAGGATAATATTTGTTATGGTATTGTGGCAGTGGACAGTCGGGGCGAACTGGTACCGGTGCGCGCCGGACATACGGTACTTGCCTGTGGCGGTATCGGTGGACTTTACCGTCACTCTACGAATTTTGCCCACCTGACCGGAGATGGGATTGCCCTTGCTCTGCGCCATAATGTACAGCTTCAGGATGTGAATTTTGTGCAGATACATCCTACTACCCTGTATTCAGAAAAGCCAGGCAGGAGATTTCTGATTTCCGAGTCTGTCCGGGGAGAAGGAGCGGTGCTTTATAATGCAAACATGGAACGGTTCGTGGACGAGCTTCTGCCAAGAGACGTGGTTACAGCAGCTATTGAGAAGCAGATGAAAGCAGACGGGAAGCCCTATGTATGGCTGTCCATGGAACGGATTCCCAAAGAAGATATTTTCAGCCATTTTCCCAATATTTACCGGAGATGTCTGGAAGAAGGGTATGATGTGACCAGAGAATGCATTCCGGTGGTGCCGGGACAGCATTACTTTATGGGAGGCATTCGTTCCGATCTGGAGGGCAGAACTTCCATGAAAGGTCTGTATGCAGTAGGTGAGACAAGCTGCAACGGAGTGCATGGAGCCAACCGGCTGGCCAGCAATTCCCTTCTGGAGAGCCTGGTATTTGCAAGGCGGGCCGCTCTCGACATTGAATCGGAGGAAGTATCACCGGATGGAACATACAGGGGAACAGGCCCTGCGTTCAGACAGGTCTCCATAAATCAGGAACAGGAAGAACTGTTTCGGCCTGAAAATTACAGGGACAGAAAGAAACTGCGGCAGGAGAACCGGGAACTGGTGCAGAAAGAAATAGAGAGGATGAGAAAAGAGTATGAACAACAGCATAACCATGAAATTAAATGCGGATGAACTGATTTTACAGGCATTGCGGGAGGATATTTCCAGTGAGGATGTGACCACCAATGCCGTGATGCGGGAAGCGCAGAAAGGAGAAGCACAGTTAATCTGCAAACAGGACGGGGTGCTTGCAGGACTCTTTGTGTTTCAGCGTGTATTTGAGCTGCTGGATGAAACAGTTTCCGTGGTATTCCATTTTGCAGACGGCGATAAAGTGAAAAAAGGAGATCTGATTGGAGTGGTGACAGGAGATATCCGGGCCATTCTGTCCGGAGAGCGGACGGCGTTGAATTTCCTGCAGCGCATGAGCGGAATTGCCACTTATACCAGTTCCATTGCCGTTTTGCTGGAAGGAAGTAAGGTAAAATTGCTGGATACCAGGAAAACTACGCCGAACATGCGCATTTTTGAAAAATATTCCGTTAAAATCGGAGGAGGCTATAACCATCGTTACAACCTTTCTGACGGAGTTCTGTTAAAGGACAACCATATCGGCGCTGCAGGCGGCGTGAAAGAAGCGGTTCAGATGGCAAAAGAATATGCGCCCTTTGTACGGAAAATAGAAATCGAATGCGAGACTGTGGAAATGGTACGGGAAGCAGTGGAAGCGGGAGCTGACATTATTATGCTGGACAACATGACCGTGGAGGAAATGCAGAAAGCCATTGCGGTAATTGATGGAAAAGCAGAGATTGAATGCTCCGGAAATGTGACCAGAGAAAATATTGCACATTATATCTCCCTTGGAGTGGATTATATTTCCAGCGGAGCACTGACCCATTCCGCTCCCATTATGGATATTTCTCTGAAAAACCTCCACGCAGTATAAAGGAAAGAAAATGGAACAGGAGAGCAGATTATCGGACCGGATTGCAGACAGCGTTCTGTCCATGATTACAGTGGAAAAAAGATTTTTGCCGGGAAGCAAACTGCCTAACGAGAACGTGCTGTCGGAAGAACTGGGGGTGAGCCGCACCACTCTGCGGGAAGCCGTACGGATTCTGTCCACAGAGGGAGTTCTGGAAATCCGCCGGGGCCGGGGAACCTTTGTACGGGAAGATTTTAAAATCAGCCGGCCGGAAGAGATGTCCTCTCTGAATAAAGCCAGAGTGAAAGCCAGGGATTTGTATGAAATGCGCCTGATTTTTGAACCGGAAGCCGCTTATTATGCGGCTTTACGGGCAACGGAAGAAGAAATTCAGCGGATTCTGGCACTGGGGGCTGAGATTGAGCGGCGTATACGCCAGAGAAAAGACCGGACAGAAGTGGAACAGTCTTTTCACAAATCCATTGCGAAGGCAACCCATAATGAATTTATGAATCAGCTTATGCCCGTGATTTATGAGGGAATCAACAAGGGAGTGCGGCTGTCAGAATTCCATGAAGAAGCGGTGCAGGCCACACTGACAGACCACAAAATTCTGATGGATTTTCTGAAAGAGCGAAATGGAGAGGGGGCAAGAAATGCCATGCGCATTCATATCCTCCATGCCATGGAACAGCTTCCCATGGAATGAAACCGGTATCTTGTGCCGGCGTGTGAAAGGGGCCGTTGGAAACGGCCCCTTTAGGTTGCTTTTTAATATTATAACTGCTGAAATTCTGCTGCCGTCAGATTCTGATTTCCCTGTAAGAGTTTGTGGGCCTGCAGTGTTTTGGAAATGGTTTCCAGCAGAAGAGGAATATCAATGGGTTTGGTGAGATGGGCGTCCATGCCGCTTTCCCTGGACATCTGCTTGTCGCTCTCGAAAGCGTCTGCTGACAGGGCAATAATGGGAATACTGGACAGAACCGGATCTTCCAGCCTGCGTATGGCTTTGGTAGCGTCCCATCCGTTCATACCGGGCATCTGAATGTCCATCAGGACCAGATCATAATCTCCCGGAGAGGACTGGCCCACTTTTTCCACGGAAATACTGCCGTCGGTGACCGTCTCCACATGAAATCCCATGCCCTGGAGGATTTCCGATTCAATTTCCAGATTGGCCATATTATCGTCTACCAGCAGGATTTTTTTGTTCAGCAGGTTGGCAAATCCTTCTTCCGAATCCTCGGAGGAAAGGGGATGAGCCTGTACCCGGAACCGGAGGGTGATGGTGAAAGTACTGCCTTCTCCCGGTTTGGTGTCAATCTGAATATGACCGCCCATCATTTCCACGAGATTTTTTACAATGGCAAGGCCCAGTCCTGTGCCGTGAATACCGCTGAATGTGGTATTTTTTTCACGTTCAAAGGGTTTGAAAATATGTTTCAGGAAATCCTTATGGATACCGATACCGTTATCGCGGACGGTAAACTGGTAAACTGCGTAGCCGTTTGGGAATTTCTCCAGTTCCGCGACAACCAGATCCACCTTACCGCCGGTTTCCGTATAGGTAATGGCATTGTTGGTCAGGTGCATGAGGACTTGTTTCAGTTTTTCCTGGTCGCTGTAAATATCCGCATGTCTGACGTCTGCGGTATACAGATTGAAGGTAATATTTTTGTCTGCCGCCAGGGGGAGCTGATGTTCATGGGCGTCCTGTACAATATCGCACAGATTGCATTCAGATTCCGTAACGCGGGTATCATTGGACTCAAACCATGAGATTTCCAGTACCTTTTCAATCAGGCTCAGAAGCTGTCTGCCGGAATGTTCAATTTTATTCAGATAATTTTCCGTAGCCTCCCTGTCGTCCATATGTTTGCGGGCGAGAGTAGTAAAGCCGAAAATTGCATTCAGAGGCGTCCGCATGTCATGAGACATGTTGGAAAGGAATGTATTTTTGGCAGTAATTGCAAGATTGGCATTTTCCAGCGCGTGTTCAAATATTTTTTTCTGTTCAATTTCCCGCCTGATTTCTTCGTCGATTCTCCGGTAGCCCATTACAATCTGGGAAATATGGTCTTTGCTGCTGACATTTACAATGCGAAGCTGCAGATATTGTATTTCTTCTTCCCGCAGGATGCGGTAATTGACATAATACGTCTTGTTATTGGCAAGTTTTTTACGGATATATTCCGGTGCGGTCACTTTGGTGACAATTTCCCGGTCTTCCGGATACACCCAGGTACTGATGTAATCAGCGGCATACCAGCCGAATTCTTTCACCTGAAACTTCTTCTCGAACTGGCGTTCTGTCCGCTCGCTCAGGCGATAGGGCAGGATTCTGTTGGTGTCCAGGTCGGCATAGAGGATGGATTCATAATTGACACTGAGTCCCTCAATGACTTCCAGACGGCGCAGATGTTCCTGATTGATCAGTTTCCGTTCCTTGTCATATTCTTCAATCAGGGTCTGCAGTTTCTGCTCCCTCTGGTTGGTTTCATTTAATAAAATTGTCCGCTCAGTAATCTGCCGCTGTCTTTTTTCCGTGGCGTCGCCCAGAAAAACGTAGAAAATTCCTCCAATGGAGTCTGTATGTATGTAATGGCCGTAATCTTCAATCCAGCGGATACTTCCGTCTTTGCGGATAATCCGGTATTCCACATAATCCAGATCATACTGGCTGTCGGCAATCTGTTCCTGGATACTCTGTTCCACCATATCCAGGTCTTCGGGATGTACGATGCCCTGGAAAGAATTATTCGTCAGTTGTTTGAATTCTTTCAGCGTTTTACACTGGAAAATCCGCAGCAGCGCCTTGTTGGCATAGATAATTTCCTCTTTGCCTTCCGCATGGTAGATTAGAAAACCTCCAGGCATTTCGTCCATAAAGTTTATCACTTCGTAAGCAGTCCGGGCATTCTGAGAATCCAGTAAATCAGGAAATTCCGTATGTCTTCCTTTTTCCAGCAAATCTTCTGTGTCAATATCATGATTTTCCGGGATGCTCAGCAGATTCAGGATGTGCTCAATTAAGTTATGATTCATTTTCTGTTTATTCATGCTAACTCTCTCCCTGAATTTGTAATCCAAAACCATTCCATATTTTAGCATGTATTACCGGGAAAGTCAATGAAACGAGAAACATTATACAACTGTATTGACAGCAGACAACTATGAAGGTATAATGAGTACATCAAAACAGTATTTTCTGATAAGATAAAGAAAAAAGAGAGAAAGAGGTAGAGAAGATGAGAAGTGACAATGTGAAAAAAGGAATGCAGCAGGCGCCCCACCGTTCCCTGTTTAACGCGCTGGGATTTACCAGAGAGGAAATGGACAGACCGCTGGTCGGAATCGTAAGTTCCTACAATGAGATTGTTCCGGGACACATGAATCTGGACAAAATTGTAAATGCGGTGAAACTGGGTGTGGCAGAAGCCGGAGGAGTTCCGGTGGTATTTCCGGCCATTGCAGTCTGCGACGGAATTGCCATGGGGCATACAGGGATGAAATATTCTCTGGTAACCCGTGACCTGATTGCAGATTCCACAGAGTGCATGGCGCTGGCCCATCAGTTTGACGCACTGGTGATGGTTCCCAACTGCGACAAGAACGTGCCGGGGCTGCTGATGGCGGCTGCAAGAATCAATGTACCCACAGTATTTGTGTCCGGAGGCCCCATGCTGGCAGGCCATGTTAAGGGCAGAAAAACCAGTCTTTCTTCCATGTTTGAGGCGGTGGGCTCCTTTGCGGCAGGCACCATGACGGAAGAAGACGTCTGTGAATTTGAGGAAAAGGCATGTCCCACCTGCGGTTCCTGTTCCGGTATGTATACGGCCAATTCCATGAACTGTCTGACAGAAGCCCTTGGCATGGGCCTTCCGGGCAACGGAACCATTCCGGCGGTGTATTCTGACCGTCTCCGTCTTGCCAAACATGCAGGTATGGCAGTAATGGAGATGTACCGCAAAAATATCTGCCCCAGGGATATTATGACAAAAGAAGCTGTTTTAAATGCTCTGACCGTGGATATGGCCCTGGGATGCTCCACCAACAGTATGCTTCATCTTCCGGCCATTGCCCATGAGATTGGTTTTGATTTTGATATTGGATTTGCAAATGAAATCAGTGAAAAGACGCCGAACCTCTGTCACCTGGCTCCGGCAGGCCCCACCTATATGGAAGACCTGAATGAAGCCGGAGGCGTGTATGCAGTGATGAATGAACTGGCGGAACTGAATCTGTTACATATGGACTGTATGACAGTAACAGGAAAAACCATCGGAGAGAACATCAGCGGCTGCGTCAACCGGAATCCGGAAGTGATAAGGCCCCTTGACAATCCTTACAGCAAAACAGGAGGCCTTGCGGTATTAAAAGGAAATCTTGCGCCGGAAGGAAGCGTGGTAAAACGTTCTGCAGTAGCGCCGGAAATGATGGTGCACGAAGGCCCCGCCCGTGTATTTGACTGTGAGGAAGACGCAATTGCAGCTATCAAAGGCGGGAAAATCGTAGCCGGAGATGTGGTGGTAATCCGCTACGAAGGGCCCAAAGGCGGTCCGGGTATGCGTGAAATGCTGAACCCCACCTCTGCCATTGCAGGTATGGGACTGGGTTCCACCGTTGCGCTGATTACAGACGGACGTTTTTCCGGGGCCAGCAGGGGCGCTTCCATCGGCCATGTGTCACCGGAAGCGGCAGTGGGCGGAACCATCGGACTGGTGGAAGAAGGAGATACCATCAAAATCAATATCCCGGAAATGAAACTGGAACTGGATGTGCCGGAGGAGATTCTTGCAAAACGGAGAGCAGAATGGACGCCCAGGACTCCCAGGGTGACGGAAGGCTATCTGGCAAGATATGCCCAGATGGTTACCTCAGGGGCAAAAGGCGCAGTTATGAAAAAAGAACTGTAAAGGAGACGATATGCTGAGAATCGGATGTCACCTGTCCTCGGCCAGAGGTTTTCTGGCCATGGGAAAAGAGGCGGCGCAAATCGGAGCCAACACCTTTCAGTTTTTTACCAGAAATCCCAGAGGAGGAAAGGCAAAAGAACTGAATCCGAAAGATATTGCCGCTTATCTGGAATTTGCAGAGGAACACGGAATCGCACGGATTCTGGCTCATGCGCCTTATACGCTGAATGCATGTGCCAGGGAGGAAGGGCTGCGCCGGTTTGCGTACGATATCATGTGCGACGACCTGGCCCGGCTGGAGTATTTTCCGGAGGCCATGTATAATTTCCATCCGGGCAGCCATGTGAAACAGGGGGCTGAACGGGGCCTGGAGCTGATTGCCGATATGCTGAACCGGATAAATGAGAAGGGATATCATGCCACGATTTTGCTGGAAACCATGGCGGGAAAAGGTACGGAGATGGGACGGAATTTTGAAGAACTTCGGGGCATGATTGACCGGGTGGAGGACAGCAGCCGCCTGGGAGTCTGTCTGGACACCTGCCATGTGTATGACAGCGGTTATGATATTGTAAATCATCTGGAAGAAGTAATAGAGGAATTCCGTTCTGTCATCGGTCTGGAGCGGCTGAAAGCCATACATCTGAACGACAGTATCTACGGACTGGAAAGCCATAAAGACCGCCATGCGAAAATCGGAGAGGGAAAGATTGGACTGGAGACTTTCAGAGCCATTGTCACCCATCCTTCCCTGCGGGAACTTCCGTTCTTCCTGGAGACGCCTAATGATCTGGAAGGATATGGAAGGGAAATTGCACTGCTCAGGAAAATTTGTAACAGTTTTGAACAGGGCTTGACTTCCTGAATTTTCCCATGTTATTCTTGGAATCAGAATAATGTTTTCCAGGAAAAGGGAGGAAGGAAGTTGATGAAACAGAAGAAAAAATCTCTGATTCTGCTGGTTTTTCTGTTCATGCTGCCTCTGGCAGCGAAGCTGTCCGGCGGCAGCATGAAGGAAGTACACGGGGCGGCGCAGGAAAGATACTATTACAGCCAGCTTACAGAAGAAGCAAAGAAGTTCTACGACGCCATGTATCAGATGTATGAGCAGGGCATTTTTAAAACAGGAACCGGAGATTACGATCTGGCAGCCAGTCAGAGTGTCACAGCAGAACAGCTGGAAAGTTACGCAAGCGGAAACAACAGTCTGCTATTGGCCATGGGAGCTGCCAGAGATGCATTTTGCGCAGATTATCCGGATATTTTTTATGTGGATTTTTCCTGTCTTTCTCTGCGGGTGACCAGAGACGGGGGAGGAAATTATCATGCCTGGCTGGGTTCCGGCAGAAGCAGCGACTATTATGTAAAAGGATTTGAAAACAGTCAGCAGGTGGAAGAAGCCATTGCCGCATATGAGAGCAGAATCGGCGAGATTGTGGCAGGGGCTCAGAGCCTTTCTGTGGCAGAAGGGGAGAATCTCACAGAACAGCAGGTGAAATATGCCCATAACGAAATCATTAATCATACCACATATCGGCTGGAAAATACCTGTAAAAAAGAAAATGCAGGACATATCCGGACCGCTTACGGGGCTCTGATAAAAGGGGAAAGCCTTTGTGAGGGATATGCAAGGGCAATGAAATCTGTGCTGGACCGCCTGGGGATTCCCTGTGTGCTGATACAGGGCATGTATCAGCTTGCCAGAGACCAGGGCGAGCTGCACATGTGGAATTATGTGCAGGTGGACGGCAGGTGGTACGGAGTGGACGCCACCATGGACGACCCGATTACGCCTGTGCCAAATGAAAACGGAGACGGACTGGACGGCGGAGAAAGAACCATGTACCTGCTTGCAGGAGCAGATGTTATGGGCAGGCGCCATGTGCCCAATGGGATTATGTCAGAAGCAGATTTTGAATTTACCTATCCTGCACTGGAAGGCCAGGGGCCTTTATTTGAGGAAGTGGTGAATGAGAACGGTCTGAAAGTCAGTTACAGCGAAGGAATGCACGATGGCCTGTCTGCCGGAATATTTAAAGTGAGCTATCAGGGTATGGGGGCGGCAAAGTCCATGGAAACCGGCAATTATATCCTGATGAAAGAGACAAAATATTACGAAGAATCGAAGCGGTGGGAGTATGGAAAGTGGGCTTATTGCCTTCCGGATGTATACCCCAGTATGGATGATACGGAGACAGAGCTGACCATGTATGTGCCCAGTGCCCAGTTTGTGGAATTTGCGGTGACCCGTGAAAATCCTGGCAATTACGACGGGAACAATGGCGGCAGCCTGGAGAATCTTGCCTTTCATGGAGATCCCCTGTTGTTTGAGGCAGCTTCTGAACAGCTTTCCAATCCTGACGGAACTTATACGCCGCCTCCATATGTACGGAAAGCAGAACCGGTAATGACTGCCAATCTGGATATTGGAAGAACCCATCATCTGAAAATTACATACGATGATACGTTAAAACTTGCCGACGGCGCCGCAGAAGCAGGTATTACACTATCTGTGAAAGAGGCAGATACTTCAGCCATGCAATATTGCAAAGTTGAGAACTTTACCTGGGACGGAGACAGAACAGTAGAGCTGGATTTTACGCCCAGTAATATGTGGCTGGATAATTTTATCACATATCACTTCGGCCTTACCGGCCTGGTGGGGACAGACAGCGGGAAAGTACCGAATCCCTTCAGTTATTCATCTTCTTACAGAAGCTGTATCTGTGCATATCGTTCCAGAGGATATTTTTATAATCTCTGGGGAAGGCCTTCCCTTCTGGAACAGGCCGACCTTTCCGCCAGAAACTGGGAAAGCTGGGAGACAGAAGACGGAACAGGTCTTACGCCTGAAATGGTGACGGGCCTCACCCTTGTGGCAACTACCACGACTCAGGCTCAGGCAGACGCCATGAACAGTCTGGCAGAAAGCACCTTTCCAGGAGAGCAGGTGTTAAAAAGCGAGACATATAATATTAATTTTCTCACCTGTAAAAAGAATATAGTAAAACTGGGAGACTCTGTCCGGGTTTCCGTCGGATTTCCCGCAGGATACGGGCCTTCTGACGAAGGGGTGACCTTCAAAGCCTGCCATTTTATCAAAAACAAAGCGGGAAAAATTATCGGAGTGGAAGAAGTACCCTGTACCGTTACACGATATGGTCTGATCATTACATGTAAATCGTTCAGTCCCTTTGCCGTTATGGCGGTGAAAGGCGAAGGCTCCGGCGGAACCCCGGCCAAATCGGTGATTGTGAGCAATACTCCGGGAGGCAGCATAACAGGAGCGGAAGAAGGAATTGTCACACTGCAGCCGGGGGAAAGCCGTACGTTTACCATTCAGGCAGCAGACGGATATGTGATTGACCAGCTTGTAGCGGGCAGCGTCTGGCAGGAAATTACAGATGAGAAATCCATGACGGTGGAAATAAATTATAACTCTCTGGAATCCGGGGATGTGGTGGATGCGGCATTTGCGGCTGAAAGCGTCAGAGCCAGAGAAGCCCGGCGTGGAGAGGCGCCGGTACAGCCCAGACCAGTTCCGGCAGAAATCCGGTTTTCATCCCGGCAGATTGCCATCGGCGAAGGGCAGGGATTTGAACTTGCTCCTGAGATTAGGGAGAGGGAAGGAATTCATACTTACCAGTGGTATAAAAACGGTGAGCCTCTGACCGGGAAGACAGGGAGAAAACTTACCGTTTCTTCCGCTTCGAAAAAAGACTCCGGGAACTATACCCTGGTGGTTTCCTCTGCTTCCGGCGCGGCAAAAGTTACTTCTGCAGATGAAGGATGCAATGTGACAGTACAGGTGCCAAAACAGCCCGGCGCTCAGCCGGGAATGAGTGCTCAGCCGGATACCCTTAAGAAAGTGACAGGCGTAAGTGTTTCCTCTGACGCCACCAGTCGGACGAAACTGAAATGGAATACCGTATCCAATGCCCAGGGATATGAAATATTCCGCTACAATCCTTCCAAAGGAAGATTCGTAAGGATTAACACGGTTACCGGGAACTCCTATACGGACAGAAAGAAAACAGCAGGAAAAATGTACCGTTATAAAGTCAGGGCGTACGGAAAAAGTGAGGGCAGAACGTATTACGGCCCTTATTCCAGCGAGGCAAGAGGTATTGTAAAGCCAAAATCCCCTGGAAAGGTGACGGTGAAACGTCTTTCTTCCAAAAGCGTGGAGCTTTCTTTCAGGCCGGTGAAAAATGCAAATACCTATCAAATCAGCCAGTATAATAAGAGCAGCAGAAAATACAAACTGGCTTACCGGGTGAAATCGAAAAAGCTGTACAAATATAATGCCAGGACGAAAAAATGGAAGTATCTGAAAAGAGTAAAAACAAAGGGCGGAAAACTGGTGTGCAGCATTACAGGGCTGAAGACCTCGGACAAAAATCTGAGATTCCGGGTACGGACGGAATGCGCCGGATATAAGTGCAAAACCAGGTACAGTGCATGGAGCAGAACGGTTACCGTAAAATAGCCGGAGTGTGAAAAATGAAAAGAAGAAAAAAATTATTATATCAAAGGACAGCAGGCTGCCTTATGCTGGCGGCAGTCTGTGTTCTGTTCCTGGCCTGTTCCGGAGATTTTCGGGCCGGCCGGCCGCTGCAGAAGGAAAATGACCGGCAGGAAGAAAGGGCTTCTGCAGAGCCGAAATCAGATTCTGCTCCGGAAGTCCTGGAGCCGGAAGTGAATAACGCCACAGAAGCCCCGGAGCCGAATCCTGTTCCTTTTGCAGGAGATTTACTGGAAACCGGCTCCGCCCCGGAATCCGGCAGGATTCCGGAACTTTCAGATGTGCAGGCAATGACAGCCGGGGAGATTCTGAATACAGCCGGAGTGCCCCAGGACACACTGGACAGCTTTTTTTACAGCAGAGAGCTGTCCGAAGAAATACGACAGCGGATTTCAGGAATTTCCTGGCAGGAAAATGAAAATATTTCTCTGGAAGAGCTGCGCTATCTGCGGGTCCTTCATATGGGCCTTGACGGGGAAACCCATGTTGGGGAACTGATTGTCAATCAGTCCATTGCTGAGGATATTCTGGAGATTATGCTGGAACTCTATCATCAGTCCTATCCCATTGAGAAGATGATTTTGATTGATACATACGATGGGGACGATGAAAGTTCCATGTCCGACAATAATACTTCCGCGTTCAACTACCGGGAAATTGCAGGTTCTTCCCGGCTGTCCGGACATGCACTGGGCCTTGCCATTGACATTAATCCAAGATATAATCCTTATGTGAAGCATACCTCCGATGGAGAACTTCTGGTAAGTCCCTTAAACGGAACGGAGTACGCCGACAGAAGCCGGGAGTTTGCCTGTAAGATTACAGAAGGGGATTTATGCCTGCGTCTGTTTCAGGAGCATGGCTTTACCTGGGGCGGAAGCTGGAATTCAGTGAAGGATTATCAGCATTTTGAAAAGTAAAAAGATGAAAAAAACACTTGCAGTTTTTTGAAACACATGTTAGAATAATTTCCATGTAAAAGCGAAGAAGGTGTTCAGTAGAGAACTGTACTGCTTGCAGAGAGAGAGGATCACCGGCTGTAAGTCCTCTTAAGAGAAGGCAGGAATCGAATTTCCCACCGGAGCTGCATATCTGAAACATGTTTCAGAAGTAGGATATGACGTTGTCTGCACGTTACGCAGAGAGAGAGTCCGGTCGCCTGTATGCAGAAAGAAGGGAGACTGGAAACCAGGGTGGTACCGCGGAACATTTCGTCCCTGTGCATTTTGCACAGGGATTTTTTTATCTTAATTAGGAAGGACCGTGTCATGCTAAGGCGTGAAAGTATTTCCTGTGAGATAAAAAAATTATGCGCACTCGTGCGAATAGAAAATGTCACTATGTGACGTCCTGAGGTATCCCTCAGGCAAGCCTGGTACCCCTTAGGACAAATCCGCACAGCGTATGCGTTTTACATTGATATAAAAAGGAGAATGATTATGAAAGAAAAGCTGGAACAGATTAAGGCAGAAGCAGTCCGTGAAATTCAGAATTCTGACGGACTGGCCAGATTAAATGACGTGAGAGTTGCATTTCTGGGGAAAAAGGGAGAACTGACGGCCGTTTTAAAGGGCATGAAAGACGTACTTCCCGAAGAACGCCCCATGGTGGGGCAGCTTGTCAATGAGACAAGGGAAAGTATTGAGAAACTGATTGAGGAGACGAAGGCGAAACTGGAAGCAGCAGAACGGGATCTGCGGTTAAAACAGGAAGTAATTGACGTAACCCTTCCGGCCAGGAAAAATCCGGTGGGACACCGCCATCCCAATACCATTGCGCTGGAAGAAGTGGAACGTATTTTTATCGGCATGGGCTATGAAGTGGTGGAAGGCCCGGAAGTGGAATATGATTATTACAATTTCGAGGCATTGAATATTCCGGCCAACCATCCGGCCAAGGACGAGCAGGATACCTTCTATATCAACGATAAGATTCTGCTTCGTACCCAGACCTCTCCGGTCCAGGTACGGGAGATGGAAAAAGGGAAACTGCCCATCCGCATGATTGCACCGGGCCGGGTATTCCGTTCCGATGAAGTGGACGCCACCCATTCCCCCTCTTTTCATCAAATCGAAGGGCTTGTGATTGATAAACACATTACCTTTGCAGATTTGAAAGGAACGCTGGCAGAATTTGCAAAGCAGCTTTTCGGAGAAGAGACAAAAGTAAAATTCCGGCCTCATCATTTCCCCTTTACAGAGCCCAGCGCGGAAGTGGATGTGACCTGCTTCAAATGCGGCGGAAAGGGCTGCCGGTTCTGCAAAGGTTCCGGCTGGATTGAAATCCTGGGCTGCGGTATGGTACATCCGAGGGTGCTGCGTATGAGCGGCATTGACCCGGAAGAGTACTCCGGATTTGCATTTGGTATGGGACTGGAACGGATTGCACTGCTGAAATATGAGATTGACGATATGCGTCTGCTGTACGAAAACGACGACCGTTTTCTGAAACAGTTCTGAACCTGTCAGGATATATTATTGAAAATTAGGTAATTGCGAAACAAGTTCAAAATCTTGATTCCAATAGGGCAAAGGCCCGGTTGAGCCGGACTTACAGGAGGTGGATGTGGATAACAAGGATTTTAAGACATGAAAACAAAGCAGATAAGGATATCTGCCCGTGAAATGGTATGCGGTATGTAAGGTTATGCAATCAGAGGTTTTAAACTGCGGATATATTCATGCCTGTGCAGTTTATCAGCCACCATTACAGTAATAAGCTGGGTAATCCCGGCGAGAAGCAGGTCAGCATGAAGCGTTTTTTCATTCTGCGTTTTACGTCCGGCAACACAGAAGCTGTCCTTGAAATGGTTGATTGATTTCTCAACGTTTACCCTGAGCTTATAGGTGGAATCCCATTCGGCCGTACCACGAAGCGTACCAGGATAGGCGCGCAGGTTTTTCTCGGGATAAATATAAAACATCCTGCCGCAGGGGGATTCAGTACAGGGATTTTCACAGTGGCAGACACGTTTTGATTTCTTTGTAAGTTTGTTCCACTCCCATTTCATTTTCGGGCATACAAACTTCATGGTTGGCAGCCCGCAGCGGAGATGGGATTTGCTTCCTTCCCGTTTCATTGGAAGGGATGGGTCTTTGGGGCAGCAGGGGATGCCGTCCTTATTCAGCGGGCAGTCGGATTCCGGAAGGGAGATTCTGCCGTTGAGGGGAATGTAAGCTTTCTCAAAGGAAGCTTCCTGTAACAGGTATTTGTAGATTTCAATGGAATCAAATGCGGCGTCTCCCAGAAAAGTTTTCGGATTGATAAGCGGATGCTTCCGAAAGAAATCTTTTAAAGTGGGAACCAATGCCCTGGAATCGGCAAGACTCTTATCTTCATCCGGGGAATCAGATTTTTTTCCAACAATGATGTCAGGATGAGCCGCAAGAAAGTCCTTGTTATAAAAGGAAATATCCCGGACAATGCCGAGTCCGTTGGTAATAATACCGAATTTATAAGCATAACAGAAATGCCCGTTAATGTACATCTGCTGAATGGCTGGACTGGCGGCAGCATGGGAAGGCATGGAGCCGTAGGCGGCTTTATAAGGGTCAAAGGAATCGGCCATCCCTTTTGCTTTTTTGAAGGCTTTCAGCTGTTTGATGATACGGTTGGCATATTTGGGATTGTTTTCTGTAACCCATGCCTCAATGCCGGAGGTATCAAAGAGAAGCATGGAAGCTTTCTGTGTATCAATAGAATGGCATATCGGTTCGGTCAAGTCAACAAGATGGTCGAACATGGATTGTAAGTCCGATAAAAACTCCTGTTTGAAGCGGGTGAATTTAGAGGCATCCGGGACAACATCAAACCCGCAGAAGTCCCGCAGTTCCTGAGAGTATTTCAGGAATACAATCAGCAGGGATGTTGTTGGGATTGAGAAGATAAGCTGTAATAACAGAGCCCTGAGCATTGGATAAAGCAGATGCTTACGGGGCCTGCCAGTGGCGGCATGGAAATGAGAAATAAAGGACACTGGGACCATTTCATCTAAGTTGATGGTATTTTCGAGAAGTGCAAGGAACTGATATTTATCATTATCAAATTTATTTTGGCAATCGGTAAAAATATCTGCCAAAGAGAGCTGTTTGTATGGTATCATGTAGGTACAACTCCTTTCTGGTGGATGGTTGATTGTTACTCGACATCTCAATTTTACCACAAACCAGTGAGGAGTTGTTTTATTTTGTAACAAAAAGAATCCCGTATTTATGTGGGTTCTGGCGTTTCGCAAACGCCTATTATTGAAAATCAGAGAAAGGAATCAATTATTATGAATACATCATTATCATGGATAAAGGCATATGTTCCGGGACTGGATGTAACTCCTCAGGAATACATGGACGCAATGACCCTTTCCGGCTCCAAAGTGGAAGGTTATGAAAAGCTGGATGCGGATCTGGAAAAAATCATCATCGGACAGATTAAAAAAATAGAAAAACATCCCGATGCAGATAAACTGGTGGTCTGCCAGGTGGATGTGGGCGCCGGGGAAGATGTGCAGATTGTTACCGGAGCCCCCAATGTAA
Source organism: Lachnospiraceae bacterium JLR.KK002 (assembly GCA_036941025.1). Classification (NCBI taxonomy): domain Bacteria; kingdom Bacillati; phylum Bacillota; class Clostridia; order Lachnospirales; family Lachnospiraceae; species Lachnospiraceae bacterium JLR.KK002. The sequence continues at coordinate 1,676,352 of JAYMNP010000001.1, read as the reverse complement.
AAGAAGGCCAGAAAGTTCCCGTAGTGCTGGACGGAGGACGGGTGGCAGGAGGCCATGACGGAAAGAAAACGCCTGGCGGCATTAAAATCAAAAAGGGAAAATTAAGAGGCGTGGTATCAAACGGTATGATGTGCTCCATTGAAGAAATGGGCTCTGACCGGGAAATGTATCCGGAAGCGCCGGAAGAAGGTATTTATATTTTCGGAGAAGATGCAATTGTGGGAGAAAGCGCCATTCAGGCGCTGGGCCTTGACGACGTGGTGTTTGAATATGAAATTACATCCAACCGGGTGGACTGTTTCGGGGTTCTGGGACTTGCAAGGGAAGCAGCGGCCACATTCGGCAGAGAATTTCAGCCTCCGGCGGTGACTGAGACCGGCAACAGCGAAAATGTGAAGGATTATATCAAAGTTACCGTGGAAGACGCGGAGCTCTGTCCCCGGTACTGCGCACGGGTGGTAAAAAATATCAAAATCGCTCCCTCACCGGAATGGATGCAGCGGCGTCTGGCTTCTCAGGGGATTCGTCCCATCAATAACATCGTGGATATTACCAACTATGTGATGGAGGAATACGGTCAGCCCATGCACGCCTATGACCTGGACACCATTGCCGGCCGGGAGATTATCGTAAGGCGGGCATCCAAAGAGGAGAAATTTGTCACTCTGGATGGTCAGGAGCGCACCATGGATGAGTCCGTACTGATGATCTGCGACGGAGAAAAAGCTGTGGGTATTGCCGGAATTATGGGCGGTGAAAATTCCATGATTACCGACGATGTGCAGACCATGCTGTTCGAGGCAGCCTGCTTTGACGGTACCAACATCCGCCTTTCCAGCAAAAAAATCGGTCTGCGCACGGACGCTTCCGGCAAATTTGAGAAGGGGCTGGACCCCAACAATGCACTGGACGCCATCAACCGTGCCTGCCAGTTAATCGAAGAACTGGGAGCCGGAGAAGTAGTGGGCGGTGTAGTTGACGTATACGGCAAAGTAAAGGAAGGCAGAAGAATTCCTTTTGACGCGGATAAAGTCAACCGGCTGCTGGGAACACAGATTTCAAAAGAAACCATGATTGGTTATTTTCAGAAGATAGATTTGGGTTACGACAGGGAGAAAGACGAAGTGCTGGTGCCTTCCTGGAGGCAGGATCTGGAATGTCTGGCGGATATGGCGGAGGAAGTGGCAAGATTTTACGGATATGACAATATTCCTACCACACTGCCCAACGGGGAAGCCACCACAGGAAAACTCTCCTTTAAGCTCAGAGTGGAGGAAGTGGCAAAAAATGTGGCGGAATACTGCGGATTCAGCCAGGGCATGACTTATTCCTTTGAGAGCCCGAAAGTTTTTGACAAACTTATGATTCCCAAAGACAGCGAACTGCGTAAAACAGTGGTGATTTCCAATCCGCTGGGAGAGGATTTCAGTATTATGCGCACCATTTCCCTGAACGGAATGCTCACTTCTCTGTCCACCAATTACAACCGCAGGAATAAAAATGTACGCCTGTACGAGCTGGGAAATATTTATCTGCCGAAACAGGTGCCGCTGGAAGAACTGCCGGAAGAACGGATGCAGTTTACCCTGGGCATGTACGGAGAAGGAGACTTCTTTACCATGAAAGGCGTGGTGGAGGAATTTTTTGAAAAAGCGGGATTAACAGAGAAAATAACCTGCGACCCGGATTCCGGAAAACCTTTTCTCCATCCGGGCCGGCAGGCCAATATCCGGTATCATGGAAAGGTTCTGGGATATCTGGGAGAGATTCATCCCCAGGTGGCGGATAATTATTCTATCAAAGACCGGGTGTATGTGGCCGTGATTGATATGCCGGAAATTGTAAAAATGGCCGGTTTTGACCGGAAATACGAAGGAATTGCCAGATTCCCGGCAGTGAGCCGCGATATCAGTATGGTGATGAAGAAAAACATTCTGGTGGGAGAAGTGGAAAAGATATTTGACGCTAAAGGAGGAAAATATCTGGAAAGCTATGAACTGTTCGATATTTACGAAGGAGCCCAGATTAAAACCGGTTATAAATCCGTGGCATATTCCCTGACTTTCCGGGCAAAAGACAAGACGCTGGAAGAAGCAGATTATGCGCCGGCCATGGAGAAGATTCTGAAAACTCTGGAAGAACTGGGTATTGAACTGAGGAAGTAGACTTTATGGACGTAAAAGATTTTTATTATGAGCTGCCCCCGGAACTGATTGCCCAGGACCCTCTGGAGGACCGTTCCGCCTCTCGTCTTCTTGTACTTCACAAAGAGACGGGGGAACTGGAGCATACAGGGTTTCGCCGTATTGCAGATTATCTGAATCCAGGGGACTGTCTGGTACTCAACAATACCAGGGTAATTCCTGCAAGGCTCTTTGGAGAACGGGAAGGAACCCATGGCAGAGTCGAGATTCTGCTGCTGAAAAGAAAAGAAAACGATATATGGGAAACACTGGTAAAACCGGGAAAAAAAGCCAGGCCCGGAACCAGAATTTTCTTTGGCGGAGGGTTGCTGACAGGAGAAGTGCTGGAAATCGCGGAAGAGGGCAACCGTCTGATTCAGTTTACCTATGAGGGGATTTTTGAGGAAATTCTGGATCGGCTGGGCCAGATGCCTCTGCCGCCCTACATTACCCATCCTCTCCAGGACAAAAACCGTTACCAGACCGTTTATGCCAGAGAGGAAGGCTCTGCGGCGGCGCCCACGGCCGGACTGCATTTTACACCGGAACTTCTGGAGGAAATCCGCAGAAAGGGAATTTCCATTGCGGAAGTCACTCTCCATGTGGGTCTTGGCACCTTCCGGCCGGTGAAAGCAGAACAGGTGCAGGATCACCATATGCATTCTGAGTTCTATCAGATTGATGAAACAGCGGCCAGAATCATCAATGAGACCAGACAGCGAGGCGGCCGGATTATCTGTGTGGGAACCACAAGCTGCCGCACCATTGAATCTGCGGCAAAGGCACTGCAGGCAAAAAAACAGCAGGAGAGTAGAGTATTTCCGAACGGAACCGTTGTAGCGCCAGTCAGCGGCTGGACCGATATATTTATCTATCCCGGCTATCAGTTCCAGGTGCTGGACGGCCTGATTACCAATTTCCATCTGCCGGAATCCACACTGGTCATGCTGGTGTCGGCCCTTGCGGGGAGAGAGCATGTGCTACATGCCTATGAAACAGCAGTGCGGGAAAAGTACAGATTTTTCAGTTTCGGAGACGCAATGCTTGTGGTATGAGAAAAAATGGGTGGAGGAAAGCCCGCGAAAGTACAGGAATACTGTGGTTTCGCGGGCTTTTGGCATCCGATTACCAGTTAAAATCCGTTTGAGTCTTTCTGTCAGTTTCATTACAGTCAATTTTTTGCGAGGAGAGACTGCAAAAACAGTTTCTCAATTTAACCTCCCAGGGCAGCGCACGAAATCAGTGAGTTGCCATAACAGCAAAAAAGAGCAAAAATCAAAAAAATCGGCCTGCATTTTGTATATTTCAGCCACACACGAACAAACAGAACCTTTTATATTCTGATTCCTGACCGGGCACACGGGAAATCAGAAAATTCTAAAGGAAAAATGCCAATTGCTTAAGAAGGTATTTCAGGATATAATATCGACAGATGTTATAAGCGCCGAAGTGCGTATAAATTACCATACCATATCACGGAGTGATTATAGTATAATATCGACAGATGTTATAAGCGCCGAAGTGCGCATAAATTACCATACCATATCACGGAGTGATTATAGTATAATATCGACAGATGTTATAAGCGCCGAAGTGCGCATAAATTACCATATCATATCACGGAGTGATTATGGTATAATATTGTTAAACACGACATTGCCCATAAATAAGCTGAAGGAGGATGGTTGTGGACACGGAGATAAAAAGAGCAATCAACGCGGCAGATATGGATCACAGTATGATGAAAAGGCGAAGCGTCTGCTGGGGAATAAAATCATTCTGGCGCATATCCTGGTAAAGACAGTAAATGAGTTTCGGAAAATGGAACCGGAAGATGTTGTGCCATATATTGAAGGGGAACCATACATCAGTGCAGTTCCGGTTGAGCCGGGACAGACCAATGCGGCAAAAGGAAAAAACGGACAGCGGATTGTGGGGCTGAATACAGAAAGTGCGGAAATCAATGAAGGGCTTGTAAGGTTTGACATCGTCTTTTATGTACGGATGAAAGACGGAATTTCACAGATTATCGTGAACCTGGAGGCACAGAAGGACATTTCTTCAGGATACCATATATGGAACAGGGCGGTATTTTATGTGAGTCGGCTGATTTCTTCTCAGAAAGAGAGGGATTTTGTAAAAACCCATTATGACGACATAAAACCTGTTTACAGCATCCGGATTTGCATGAACATGGAAGAAAATAGCATGGATTACGTGCATCTTACAAATGACAGGGTTCTGGGCTCCAGTCAGTGGAAAGGCGGGCCTGATCTGCTGAACATTGTGCTGATAGGCATAACCGGTAAACTTCCGGAACATGATGAAAACTATGAACTGCACCGTCTTTTGAGCGCCATGCTTTCCATAGAGCTATCCACGGATGAAAAGCTGGGGATAATGGAAACAGAGTATAATATCCCTATAAATGATAAAATGAGAGAGGATGTGAACGCAATGTGTAATTTGAGCCAGGGAATCAGGGAGAAAGGCAGAGCTGAGGGCAGAGCCCGGGGAGGAGTGGAAAAGGAAGAAAAAATTATTTTAAATATGTACACGAATCATTTTACGTTGGAACAGATTGCACTTGCAACAGGCAGAAGCATAGAGGATATCAGAGTTGTCATTGAGAAAAAAGAGTATGAACTGGTGTAATTTGAAACTTTCAGTGAAAAAAACATATATAAAAACAATTTAAAGTGTATATTTTTAAATGGATGATAGTAATCGAACATTATAAATCGAACGTTTTAAATTGACAAAATTGTTCGATTTTTGTATAATATAAACAGGAAGTGACTGTACTATATTTTGCAGGGAGGGTTTTCTTATGGTTGTTACTGCAACAGAATTTAAGAGTAATCTGGGGAAATATCTGGAATTGGCCGCAAGGCAGGATATCTTTATTACAAGAAATGGGAAAAATATCGCACGTCTAACCAGCCCCGCTATTGACAGGCTGGCTATATTGGATAACCTTGTGGGAATTATCCCGGAGCAGGATGCAGCAGTGGAAGATGTGGAAAGAGAGGAACGGTTGGCGAGACAATGAATCTTTTGATTGATACAAATGTGATAATGGATATTTTGGGAAAGCGGGAACCCTTCTTTCAGAATTCTTATGCTGCTTTGCGGAAGGCCATAAAAGCAGAAACAGAATGTATGGTTTCAGTTTCTGCGGTTACGGATATTTTCTACCTGCTTCGCAGGTCATTGCACTCGGCAGAACGGGCAAGGGAACAGATTGAGCAGTTGTCCCGGCTTGTCACTTTTGCCGATGTACAGGGAATGGATGTCCAGACAGCACTCATGCGGGAGATGCCCGATTTTGAGGACGCAGTAGTGGATGCAGTAGCAGAAAGAAACAACTCCAGTTATATTTTAACGCGCAATGTGAAAGATTTTTCAAAATCCGTAATCCCGGCAATTACGCCAGCCGATTTTTTGAACATCTGACAGATTTGTATATTGAGGCCAGACAGCCTTTATTGCTGAAACAGACAGAAAGGAAGGGAGCTTATGAAGAAAAACAGAGTGAGAACGCTCTTTGCCTGTCTGCTGGCAGTCCTTTGCCTCACCACACTGGAATGTATGCCGGTGTATGGGGCAAAACTTCCGGCTCTTAAGGTGAAGGGAACCCGGCTTGTGAATGAAAAAGGAAAAACGGTTCAGCTCAGAGGGGTGAGCACCCACGGGCTTTCCTGGTATCCGGAATATGTGAATCAGAAAGCATTTTCCTATATGAAAAAGAACTGGAATATCAATGCGGTGCGTCTGGCCATGTATACCGGTGAATACAACGGATACTGTACCGGAGACAGCGCCAACCGCAAGGCACTGGAGAAACAGATAGACCAGGGCGTGAAATATGCCGCAAAAGCGGGGCTGTATGTGATTATCGACTGGCACATTTTAAGCGACGGAAATCCCAGGACTTATGAAAAAGAAGCAGTGGCTTTTTTTAAGAAAATGGCGTCGAAATATAAGAATTATACCAATGTGATTTATGAAATCTGCAATGAACCCAACGGGGGAACTTCCTGGGAAGATATTAAAACCTATGCCGGGAAGGTGGTAAAGGCCATCCGCTCCAAAGACAAACATGCAGTGATTCTGATTGGAACGCCCAACTGGTCCCAGGACGTGGATGCGGCCGCCCAAAGTCCGGTTAAAGGGAAAAATCTTATGTATACCCTGCATTTTTATGCAGGGACCCATGGGGAATACCTGCGGCAGAAGGCTCAGACAGCCCTGGACAGGGGACTGCCTCTGTTTGTATCGGAATTTGGCATTTCAGACGCCTCAGGAAATGGCGCCCTGAATAAAGAAGAAGGCAGCCGATGGATGAAATTTCTGAAAAGCAACAAAATCAGCTATATGGGCTGGAACCTTTCCAACAAAGGAGAAAGTTCCGCCCTGATTAAATCTGCCAGCCAAAAAACTTCCGGCTGGAAAAGCAAAGACCTGACCCCCTGGGGAAACTGGCTGGTAAAACAGATGAAACAGAAATGATATGACAGCAGCCATGACACCGTACGAAAGAAAAGATGTTAAAAAATTTCTCCCAGATACAGTTCCCGGTAGTAATCCAGCTCATCGGCGATAATTTCATCCAGTACCCGCATACCCAGCAGTTCTACCGGGGCTTTATCGTCGGTGAGGATTAAATTGCCGGATTCTCGCAGCGTTATCTGGCCGGAAACCGTTTCCATCATATCAGAAAGAGCCTCATCTGTCAGGCTCTTTCTTCCTGTCTCAAAAGTGTTCAAAACGTCAGGAGACTGAAACGCAAAAACCTCACAGTTGGTACCTCCGCTTACAGGGGCGGTATAAACGTGTTCAAATACGGAGCCTATGGTATCGCAGAGATAATCATTGATGGAGTGTTCGGAGCCGGATTTCATATTCATATTCACCACCATTACCCCGTTCGGAGCCAGATGTTCCCGAACCTCCGTAAAAAATTCCACGGAGGACATCTGAAAGGGAATGGTAATGTCCTGATAGGCGTCCACCATAATCACATCATAGGTTTTCTCAGAAGCGGCAAGATAAGAACGTCCGTCGTAGACAGACACCCGGACAGAATCCGGCAAATCAAAGTATTCTGCTGCCAGATCCGCAATTTTCCGGTCAATTTCCACGCCTTCTATGGAACAGCCCGGAAAATATTCGCTGCAGTATTTGGCAAAGGTTCCGGTGCCAAGCCCCAGGATGAGAATGTCACCGGGATTATCGGCAGAAATGCCCGCCATCAGCGGCGCGGCCAGGGCATAGTCATAATACATGCCGGTCAGCCTGGAATCCTTCATCAGAATGGACTGAACACCGAACAGTACGTTGGTGGACAGAATCACAGAAGAGTCCGATTCCTTTACCTGCAGATAATTATAAATAGATTCATCCTCCAGCGTAATATCCTGTTCCCAGAATGCAAAGCTGTAGCTGGAAGAAGTAAATCCCAGCACCAGAATCAGCACGATGGTCATCATGCATGTTATCATTTTCTTCCGCATGGAGACAAAGTAAACAATGCTGATAAGGGCCAGAACACCGGAAAAGATTAAAAAGGTCACGGCGGTTCCCACGGAAGGAATGGTCACAAAAGTGGGCAGAAATGTGCCGATAATGCTTCCGATGGTATTCAGCGCCCCAAGTTCACCCACGGTTTTTCCATTGTTGTCAAGGCTGTTTACCGAGTACTTTACCAGAGAAGGGGTAACCGTCCCAAGAAGTACGCAGGGAAAGGCAAACACAGCCAGACAGGCAAAAAGAGCAGCCCATACCAGAAAATTACTGGTGACAAATGCCGCAAGGAGCAGGGAAATCCCGCCAATCAGATACCTTCCGGCAAAAGGAATCAGTGCAATCCAGACAGAGGCCAGAAGAAGCCTTCCATACAGCCTGTCCGGAGAAGAAGTCCTGTCTGCCAGTCTGCCGCCCCATACATTTCCCAGGGCCATGGCAATCATGATGACGCCGATGATTACCGTCCATACAATCTGGGAAGAGCTGAAATAAGGAGCCATCAGGCGGCTTGCGCCCAGTTCCACAGCCATTACGGACATGCCGGAGAAAAATTCTGTGACATACAGAAAATATTTGTTACCTGAAATATTTTTTTGAATCATAAGCTACCACCTTTATGGGTTATTTTATTCTATAGTTCCGTCCAGCGCATGGCGCCGGCTGAACTGTTACTACCTATTTTAACATAACAGAAATAAAAATAGCAAAAATTTTAAAAATGTTGTATAAAAGAACAGAAACGGTTCATACTATTACCATCCGAACAGGACAAAGCCCCCACTTGTCCTGAACGGTAAAAGCAGAATGCTTTGAACCAAAGATAAGGTTAAATACTTATCCTCCCCTTTTTAAAAAACTCCCGTAAGGCACAGCCTTGCGGGGGTTTTTTATCTTACAGGAAATACCCTGGGCACGCTAATCCGGGAAATTTATAAAAAATACCTTTGAAAAACCCAGGGAAATGGTTTATACTATGATAAGTATGTACAGGACAGGTACAGAATAAGTGGTAAAGGATGGTATTTAATATGGCATTATTAGAACAGTGGAAAGATATTGCATACAATCAGGAAACCAACAAAGGAGAACTTCAGAGATTCTGGCAGAGATATTTTCTTCTGGAAAAAGGTGTGTATGAGCAGTTACTGGAGAATCCGGATCAGCCGGTAGAAGGAACCGTAAAGGAACTGGCGGAGAAATACGAACTGTCCATTATGGATATGACAGGATTTCTGGACGGTATTAATGACAGTCTGATTACCCCGAATCCCATTGAAGAAATGGAAGAAGACACCAGGGTAAGTCTGGCATTTGATAAGGAGAAGCTCTACAAAAATATGGTGGATGCAAAGGCAGACTGGCTCTATGAGCTTCCCCAGTGGGAGAAAATCTATGATGAAGAAACCAGACACAGACTGTATCTGGAGCAGAAGAAGTCCGGTACGATTATAAAAGAGGAAAAAATTTATCCCAACGACCCATGTCCCTGCGGCAGCGGAAAAAAATACAAAAAGTGCTGCGGAAGAAATAAGTAAAAATCCCTTTACAGATGAAGAAAAAAGGATTATAGTAATAGAGAACTGAATCAGAAAAGGCGCTGACAGGAAGAGTAAGCTGCGAAATGCCGGGTTTCTTCTATATATAATATAAGAAAATATAATATGAGAAAGAATGATTATATTAGGAAAGAACAGGCAGAGAGAACCGTCGAAGAACAGAAGAACTGTTCGGGAGCTGGAAACGGTTTGGCAGGAAGCAGCCGAAGACCGCCCTTGAGCTGGCATAAGCCCGGTGACTCCGTTACCGTCGGAATGAGAGGTTCTGTTTCTGTACTTTATTGAGCATAATCAGTTCAATAAGTATACTTTATAGGACAGAACAAGCAGGGTGGAACCGCGTATATTACGTCCCATGCAGTATTTATATACTGCATGGGATTTTTTTGAAAGGAGAATTCTTATGTGTAAAATGAAACGATGGATGGAAACCTTAACAGATGTGGTGGAAATGACCAGGAAAGAATATGTGCTGACAATCACCACCAGCCTGCTGGGCGGAATTATTATAGGTTATATCTTTGCGCCCCGGCGTATCAAATATACCACCGTTGGCTGCCACAATGGCAGCAAGAACAGATACAACGGAAACGGGAACGGATACAAAGGGGATTTGCCGGAAGAATGGGACGAACCGGACGAGGAAGACGACGTAATTCATTTCAATTAGATGACAAAGGAGAATACAGAATATGAAAATCACATTAAAAGATGGTTCCGTAAAGGAATACAGTGAAGAAAAAAGTGTGTATGACATAGCCCTGGATATCAGCGAAGGACTGGCCAGAATGGCCTGCGCCGGGGAAGTGGACGGAACGACCGTTGACCTGCGGACTGTCATTGACAGAGACTGTGAGCTGAATATTTTAACTCAGAAAGATGCGGAAGGAATCCGCACGGTCCGCCACACCTGTTCCCATGTTCTTGCGGAAGCTGTCAAACATTTATTTCCCAATGCGAAACTGGCTATCGGCCCTTCCATAGACGAAGGATTCTACTATGATTTCGAGGCGGAGCCCTTTTCCAGAGAGGATCTGGACAATCTGGAAAAAGAAATGAAGAAAATTATCAAAGCAGGAAACCGGCTGGAGAAATTCACCCTTCCCAGGGCGGAAGCCATTCAGTTTATGAAAGAAAAAGAAGAACCCTACAAGGTGGAACTGATTGAGGATTTGCCGGAGGATGCGGAGATTTCCTTTTATAAGCAGGGGGAAGGATTTACAGATTTATGCGCCGGCCCCCATCTGATGAGCACTAAACCCATTAAGGCATTTAAGCTGATTTCCTCCTCCATGGCATACTGGAGAGGAGATTCCGATAAGGCCCAGCTTCAGAGGATTTACGGCACTGCCTTTGCCACAAAAGAGGAGCTGAACGCTTATCTGGAACATCTGGAGGATATTAAGAAACGGGATCACAATAAACTGGGCCGGGAGATGAAGCTGTTTACCACCGTGGACGTGATTGGCCAGGGCCTGCCACTGTTAATGCCGAAGGGAGCCAAAATTGTCCAGACCATGCAGCGGTGGATTGAGGATCTGGAGGACAATGAGTGGGGCTATATCCGTACCAAAACCCCGCTGATGGCAAAATCTGATTTATATAAGATTTCCGGCCACTGGGACCACTATACCGATGGGATGTTTGTACTGGGAGAAGAAGAAAAAGACAAAGAAGTGCTGGCTCTGCGTCCCATGACCTGTCCGTTCCAGTATTATGTATACAAGGCAGAACAGCATTCCTACCGTGACCTGCCCCTGCGTTACGGAGAGACCTCCACTTTGTTCCGTAACGAGGATTCCGGAGAAATGCACGGGCTGACCCGTGTCCGCCAGTTCACCATTTCCGAGGGCCATCTGATTGTAAGACCGGACCAGATGGTGGCAGAATTTAAGAACTGTATTGCATTGGCAAAACACTGTCTGTCCGTGCTGGGTGTGGAAGAAGATGTGACATACCACCTGTCCAAATGGGACCCGGAAAACCAGGAGAAATATATCGGCGAGCCGGAAGTCTGGGAAGAAACCCAGCAGCATATGCGTGATATTATGAATGAACTGGGCATAAAATATACGGAGGATGTGGGAGAAGCAGCATTTTACGGGCCGAAAATCGACATCAATGCCAGAAATGTCTACGGCAAGGAAGATACCATGATTACCATTCAGTGGGATGCATTGCTGGCAGAGCAGTTTGACATGTATTATATTGACCAGAACGGGGATAAAGTCCGTCCCTGTATCATTCACAGAACCTCCATGGGCTGCTATGAGCGGACGCTGGCATGGCTTATTGAAAAATATGCCGGCAAATTTCCCACCTGGCTGTGCCCGGAACAGGTGAGAGTGCTGCCGATTTCTGACAAATATGAAGCATATGCGGCAGCAGTGGAAAAAGAATTAAAGGCAAATGGCATTCTGTGTACCACAGACAACCGTTCTGAGAAAATCGGTTACAAAATCCGGGAGAGCAGGCTGGAAAAAGTTCCCTATATGCTGGTAGTGGGACAGCAGGAAGAAGCAGACGGGACCGTATCTGTCCGCAGCCGTTTTGCAGGGGATGAAGGCGTGAAGCTTCTGGGAGATTTCATCAGCCAGATTTGCCGGGAAATTCGTACAAAAGAAATTCGGAAAGAAGAAATGGCAGAAGAACAGAAAAAATAAAAATGCCGGCCGGATAACTTTTAAACAGCAGGCAATGTATAAATCATTTTGAATTTTCCAATACTAATACAGCGGATACTGAGCCTGGACGCCAGATTCGCAGGATTGTTGTGAGTAAGAAAGGAGATTTAAAATGACTCAGTTAAAATGTTCTGTAAAAAACTGTATGTACAACGAGGAACATCTCTGTTCCAAAGGAGATATCACCATTGGCGGACGTGATGCTTCCAGACCAAATGAGACCTGCTGTGAAAGTTTTCGGGAGAGAACGGACAGCATGACAAATGCAGTGACAGGCAGCCCCAGCAAAGACATCAGCGTAAGATGCCAGGCAACCAACTGTGATTTTAATGAGAACTGCCAGTGTAATGCAAAAGAAATCGGGATTGCAGGAAGCAACGCCTGCAGCTGCGGAGAAACGGAATGTGCCAGCTTTGACTGTCATTGCAGATAACGAACGGTTGCGTGGGCCCCTCCTCATGTCAGACTGTTTAATAATTTATTAAATTTCGAAAAAAATACTTGTAATATGGAAAAGCAGGAAGTAGAATAAGTCTGGAGCGAAAAATTCAGAATTCTTCTTCCTGTTTTAAACTCAGGAGAAATGCAGGGCCTGCCGGAGGAAGATAACAGATTTGCTTTATGGAGGACAGAAATGAGAAAGAAATCTCATATATCACTGGCGAAATATATTGTAGACAGTCTGGAAGAACAGGAGCTGATGAAACATAAAAAAGCATTTTATCTGGGCAGTATCCTGCCGGACTGCAAACCGTCTTTTATTACGGTAAAGCATGAAATGGAAGGAACGTTTCCAAAGGTACAGCATAATCTGGAAGAACTGGTGGAGAGACAGCGGAAAGATCAGATAAACATGCGGGTATTTTACCGGAATCTGGGAGAAGTCATTCATTACATTGCGGATTACTTTACCTTTCCCCACAATCCCCACTACCCCGGAACCTTGCGGGACCACTGCATTTATGAGGAACAGCTGAAAAAAGGCCTGAAAGAATATATTCAAAGTGGAGAGGCAGAACGGAACAGTGCATGGATTCATGCGTCTGTCAGCTGCCTGAACAGTACGGGAGACATTTGCAGATTTATTCAGAATGCTCACGAAATTTATGTGAAGCGGAAGAATTCTGTCGAAGAAGACTGTCTTCATATCGTACTGCTGTGCCATCAGGTGGTGGCGGCGGTTCTCCGGCTGATTAAAGGGGACGAAATCCCCTGCGTACTGCCCGCAGCCAGTTAGAAAACAGGAGATATGTCGAATAAAAGCAGTTCGTGTCGAAATGTCCTGTAAAAAAATGACGATTTTAGTTTGCTTTTTTCCCGTGAACATAATACAATAGAGAAGGGGAAAGAGGAGCTATAGAAGATGAACCATCTATCGGAGCTAAAGAGAGAGATCGAAATTGTACGAAAGGAATTGGATGTAGCCGTCCAGGGCAATGAGTGGGCGCCGGAATGTTATCAGGTGAGCGTGCGGCTTGACGCACTCATTGAAGACTACATGCAATACGAAGAGAAAATTCGGCTGTTGAGCTACAGCTGAATCAGGGGGACAACAGAATATGGAAATGCCGGCAGCAGCCGGCGCCATTCGAGGAGAATGGGCAGCAGGGCCGGGGACGTACCGGCCCTTTTGCTGTGCGGGACAAATTGTCACAGGAAATTGTCATAAAAAATCAAAAAAATATTGACATATGACGAAATATGATAAAGAATATGAAGTAGGATAATTAAGAAAATGAGGACAGGAATATGGGAATTGGAAAGACAAAAAGAAAGCTCGTAAAATCAGTTGCAGAATTAAAAAATGCCGACTATTCCAGTGAACCGGAGCTGAGTGAGATTTATCAGCGTCTGGTCAGCGGAAGAGAACAGTTTTCAGATGTTCTCAGGAAAAATATCCGTGCGGTGATGCAGATCAGTTCCCTCGATCTGACCATGCAGCATGAGACTGATAAGATTCTGGAAATTTCCCGGAATGTTGCGAAGGCTACCGAAGTTATTTTCGGAGCTTCCGCCGGACAGGGCACAGCGGAAGGGCATAATTCTCTGGAAGAACTGACGAATACGATTATACGGGTTTCGGAAGATATGGAAGAAGTATATCGGAAGATTGAAGAAGGGCAGGCGGAACTGACCTCCATTCGGGATCTTTCCAGCAATGCCATTGAGATTTCCAGGGAAATGCGCAGGGATATGGATGATCTGCTGGAAGTTATCAATAATATGAACGAAGTAATTGCAGGAATAGAAGCGATTTCCATGCAGACGAACCTGCTGGCTCTGAATGCTTCCATTGAGGCCGCGAGAGCAGGCAAATTCGGCAGGGGATTTGCAGTGGTGGCAGATGAAATCCGTGCTCTGGCTGAACAGACCCAGAAACTGACAGGAGATATGGGAGAGTTTGTGGAAGGAATTCGGGGAGCATCCAGAAAGAGTGCCGGCAGTACCACCAACACCATAGAAGCCCTTGGAACCATGACAGAGAAGATTGGAAACGTATGGGAAATTAATGAAGAGAATCAGAATCGTGTGTCGCAGGTCAGCGAATCCGTCACTTCTCTGGCGGCAGTCAGTGAAGAAATCAGCAGCACCATGGCGGAAATGGAGAATCAGTTAAGAAACAGTACGGACTTCATGCAGGAGATTGGAAAAGAACTGATGAAGGCCACCGAGCCGGTGGTAGAGATTGAATCTACCCTCGATGATGCGGTGAAACAGATGGGCAGGATGGCTGAAGACGCATTCTTTCATCTGGAGAACCGGGAGTTTGCCGATTATATTCAGACAGCCATTACCGCTCACAGAACCTGGATTACCAACCTTAAGAAAATGGTATCCGAGCGGGTGATTGTGCCTCTGCAGCTGGATTCCTCCAAATGTGGGTTTGGACACTTTTATTACTCCATCACGCCGGATATACCGGAAGTACGGGAGATTTGGGATGCCCTTGGAGAGAAGCATCAGAAGTTCCATGGATTCGGCTCAGATGCCATACAGGCGTTGTTTAATGAAGATTATGCCAGAGCGGAGCAGATTTGCAGAGAAGCGGAAGAATATTCCAGAGAACTGATATCCGATATGGAAAAGATACAGCGGATTGCAGAAAGTTAATTACTGCGGGAATACATACAGGGAAAGAAAATGAAGTTTTATTTTCTTTCCCTGTTTTTTTAGTTGGCAAATTCTTTATTTTCCCTTTATTTTAAAGGTTTTCAGAGGGATTTTCCATTCCGGGACTCCTTCAGGCACGGAAATTTTCTATTGCTTTTTTCCCTGTGATGGGCTAGAATGGAATAAAAGTGGAGAGAAGTGGTAGAAAAGGGCGTTAAGTGGTGGATAAGTGGATAAAAATGTGGAAAAGTCCCATGAAACGACAAACCGCCCGAACCTGACTGTCAGAAGGTGATTTCTATGTTCATGGGTGAATACAATCACACAGTGGATGCAAAGGGCAGACTGATAGTCCCGTCCAAATTCAGAGAATTGCTTGGAGATGAATTTGTAGTGACAAAGGGACTGGACGGATGCTTATTCGTGTATTCCGGGGAAGAATGGAAACTCATCGAAGAAAAGTTCAGGGAAGTATCACAGTTCTCCAAAGAAGCCCGTAAATTTGCAAGGTTCTTCTTTGCAGGCGCAGCAAGCTGTGAAGTGGACAGGCAGGGGCGCGTACTTCTTCCGGCAGTTTTAAGAGAATTTGCCGGAATTGAGAAAGAGGTTGTTCTGGCAGGCGTTTTGAATCATATCGAAATCTGGAGCAAAGACAGATGGCAGGAGAACAATGAATATGACGATGTGGGAGAAATAGCAGAGCATATGGCAGGCCTGGGACTCAACCTTTAATCCCGGCCATCAGGAAAGGAAGCCCATGGAATTCAAACACAAATCCGTACTCTTAAAAGAGACAATTGAATATCTGAATATCAGACCGGACGGAATTTATGTGGATGGAACACTGGGCGGCGGCGGACATGCTTATGAAATCTGCAAACGTCTGTCTCCGAAGGGCAGGCTGATTGGAATTGACCAGGATGAAGACGCCATAAAGGCGGCCAACCGAAGACTCTCGGAATTTGAAGACAGAGTACAGATTATCCGCAGCAATTACCGTCAGATGCGGGGTGTTCTGGAATCCTGCGGCATCGGACAGGCGGATGGTATTCTGCTGGATCTGGGAGTGTCCTCCTATCAGCTGGACGACCCGAAACGCGGTTTTACTTACCGTGTGGAGGAAGCGCCGCTGGACATGCGTATGGACAACCGGCAGCAGTTTACAGCCGGAGAACTGGTGAATACTTACAGTGAAATGGAGTTATACCGGGTAATCCGTGATTATGGAGAAGATAAGTTTGCCAAAAATATTGCAAAACATATTGTGGCAGCCAGATCCAGGAAAGAAATAGAGACAACAGGAGAGCTGACTGAGATTATCAAAGCAGCAATTCCGGCAAAAGTACGAATGAACGGAGGACATCCGGCAAAACGTACGTTTCAGGCAATTCGGATTGAACTGAACCGGGAACTGGAAGTACTGGAGGAATCCCTGGGAGACATGACAGACATGCTCAGTCCCGGAGGGAGAATCTGTGTCATTACCTTTCATTCTCTGGAAGACCGGATTGTGAAGAATTTTTTCAGGAAAAGTGAAAAGCCGTGTACCTGTCCGGATGATTTTCCGGTATGCGTATGCGGGAAGGAATCGTTGGGGAAGGCAGTAACCAGAAAGCCTGTATTACCATCCGAAGAAGAAATTGAGTATAATCCGCGCGCAAAGAGTGCAAAACTCAGAGTATTTGAAAAGCGTCAGGATATCAGGCAGAAAAGATTGGAGTGAAAACAGTGAGGCAGCAGGGAAATGCAACACATAAGGAAAAAACTGTAAGCTATATAGATGGAAATACCGTAAGGAAAGTACAGCCAAACCCAGGAAGACGGAGTGAGGAAACCCATCAGCAGTTTGTGGAACAGCAGAAGCTGGACCGGGAACAGCGGGAACGGAAACGGGCTCTGCGGGCAACAGCCAGGAGGAACCAGGAACGGGCCCTTCAGATGAGTCCGGGCTATGTGCTGTTTCTGGCAGCGGCTACCATGATTATGGTGGCAGTATCCGGCGTTTATCTCTATCTGCAGGCGGAACTTACCGGAAGAATCCGGCATGTGGCGTCTCTGAAGAGTGAGGTGCTGAATCTGAAAACAGACAATGATGCAGAGCAGAAGAGGATTGACAAATCAGTAAATCTGGAAGAAATCCGTAACAGGGCTACAGGAGAACTGGGAATGATTTATCCGTCCAAAGACCAGATTATTTATTTTGAGGTAGACAGTACGGATTATATGAATCAGTATCAGGATATTCCGGCAGAATAAAAGTAACGAATTCCAATACCCGCAAAGAAGGTAAGAACTATTGGCAGAGAGAAAGAGAAGACCCGGAAAAAAGAAAGAACCTGCAAAATTTTCCAGAAGAATGAAAAAGAAACTGCTGGTGATGTTTTCAGGCGTTATGGCAATGCTGTTTGCCCTGATTGGAAGACTGACTTATATTGAGCAGGTGAAAGGCGAAGAATATGAGAAGCAGGTATTGAGCCAGCAGGGCTATGAGAGCCAGAGTATTCCCTTTCAGCGAGGGGAAATCCTGGATTCCAAAGGTACTGTACTGGCCAGCAGCGTGGATGTGTACAATGTGATTCTGGACTGCAAACTAATCAATGAAGAAACATATGATCTGGAAACCAGGAAGAAAGTAAAGAAATATGTGGAACCCACGGTTGAGGCGTTACTGCAGTGTTTTCCGGATGTAACAGAAGAAGAGGTAATGGCTGCTCTGACAGAGAAGGCAGACAGTCGTTATTTTGTTTTGCGTAAAAAACTTCATTACGAAGAAATCCGGGAATTTCAGGAGCTGGAATCCAAAGTAGATAAAAAAGGGAAAAAGGTAAATCCCAATGTACAGGGGGTATGGTTTGAAAAAGAGTATCAGAGAGAGTATCCCTATGGTAATCTGGCCAGCAAAGTGCTGGGCTTTACCACTTCAGGGAATGAGGGAATCGGCGGCCTGGAAGATTACTACAACGGCACGTTAAACGGGATTAACGGACGCCAGTACGGATTTCTCAACTCGGACAATAATTTTGAGAAAACCATTAAAGACCCTGTCAACGGAAAAACTCTGATTCTCACCCTGGATTTGAATATACAGAAGATTATTCAGGAGCGGATTGCGGAATTTCAGGAAGAACATCGGGATGAAGAACACGAAGGTCCGGGCAGCAGTCAGACAGGTGTAATTGTGATGAATCCCCAGAACGGCGAAATTCTGGCCATGTCGGACAGCCTTGTGTACGATTTGAATAATCCCAGAGATTTATCTCTTTATTATACGGAAGAAGAAATCAATGGATTCAGTGAAAAACAACAGCTGGATAAACTGAATGAAATATGGCAGAATTACTGTATTACCTATACGTATGAGCCAGGTTCCACCACAAAGCCCTTTACCGTGGCTACCGCACTGGAGACCGGAAAGACAAGAGAGTGGTATGACTGCGACGGTATGGAGAAAATCGGCGGCCATGAAATCCATTGTGTGTTGCGTTCCGGCCACGGGCCTCAGACCATGGAGCAGTCGCTGATGAATTCCTGCAATGACGCCATGATGGCCATGGCCTTTGAAGTTGGAAAAGAGGCATTTTACAAATATCAGAATATCTTTAATTTCGGCCTGCGCACCAATATAGACCTGCCGGGAGAAGCCAGGACAGATACGCTGATTTATACGGTAGATAATACCAATGATACCTCTCTGGCCACCAATGCGTTCGGACAGAATTTCAACGTAACCATGGTGCAGCTTGCATCCTCCTTTTCCTCCCTGATTAATGGGGGCTATTATTATCAGCCCCATCTGGTGAAGAAAATTGTGGACGACAACGGAAATACCGTACAGTCTTTTGAAAAGACTGTTTTAAAACAGACCGTGTCCGGGCAGACCAGCGATACCATCAAAGGTTATTTGTACAAAACCGTGTCGGAGGGCACCGGAAAAAGCGCCAAAGTTGCAGGCTATTCCATGGGAGGCAAGACCGGGACAGCCCAGAAAGGCAACAGAGACGATAAGAAATATGTAGTGTCTTTTATCGGATTCGCTCCGGTGGAAAATCCGGAGGTACTGGTCTATGTGGTAATTGACGAGGCAAATGTGGCGTTGGAGAAACAGAGCAGCGCCCTTGCCACAGAGCTGGCAAAAAGAATATTTACAGATATTCTTCCTTATATGAATATATTCCAGGACGAAGAAACAGAGAACCCGGAAGGAGAAAGCCAGGAAGGAAACGAAGGAGAACCGGGCACATCGGAAGGAACCGGAACGGAAGAAGGCGGAACGGAAGGAGAACCGGTTCAGCCGGAACATCCGGGAGGAGATGAATATCCGTCGGAAGGAGTTCCGGAGGCCATGCCGGAAGGCGGCGACGAGGCGCCGGCAGAAGAATAGAAGGGCAGAGAACTGCGAATGATAAAAATGGTACATAACCTCATGAGAACTGTAATAGATTATAGTAATTGTAAAGGTGAGGTTACTGTATGTTCCGTAATAAAACATTTAACCGTAAGAAATTACTGGTTGTTTTTACCATGGTTATGCTGATTTTGTCCATTCTGGTGGGAAGACTGGTATATCTGATGATTTTCTGCTCGGAATATTATGGACAGAAAGCGGAGGATCTGCATGAGAGGGAACGGGATATCAAAGCAGCCAGGGGCAAAATTATCGACGCCACAGGAACTGTGCTGGCCACCAACCGGACGGTCTGCACCATTTCCGTAATTCACAGTCAGATAAAGGAGCCGGAAGAAGTAATCCGGGTACTTACAAAGGAACTGGAGATGGAAGAAGCGGCGGTACGAAAGCGGGTGGAAAAAGTAAGTTCCATTGAGCGGGTGAAGTCCAATGTGGACAAAGAAACAGGAGACCGCATCCGCAATTATGGACTGGCCGGGGTTAAAGTAGATGAAGATTACAAGCGTTATTATCCTTACAGTACGCTGGCCAGCAAGGTTCTGGGATTTACCGGAGGAGATAATCAGGGGATTATCGGTCTGGAGGTAAAATATGAAGAGTATCTCAAAGGGAAAAACGGTAAGATTCTCACTCTGACAGATGCAAGGGGCATTGAGATTGAAAATGCCGGAGAGCGGCGACAGGAGCCGGTAGATGGATATAATCTTCATGTAAGTCTGGATTACAATATTCAGATGTACTGTGAACAGGCTGCAAAAAAAGTAATGGAAGCCAAATCGGCGGACGGGGTATCGGTTATTGTGATGAAACCGGATAACGGCGAAATTCTGGCCATGGTGAATGTTCCGGAATTTGATTTGAACGACCCGTTTACGCTGCCGGAAACAGAGGATGGTGGAACATCAGAAAATACCGAAACAGGTAAACAGGATTTATTGAATCAGATGTGGCGGAATCCCTGTATCAACGACACTTACGAGCCAGGCTCCGTATTTAAGATTATCACCACAGCCTCGGCCTTTGAAGAAGGGGTGGTATCTCTGAGTGACCATTTCTTCTGTCCGGGATACAAACTGGTGGAGGACCGGAGAATCCACTGCCATAAAAGAACCGGCCATGGCTCCGAGGATTTTACCCAGGGAATTATGAATTCCTGTAATCCGGTATTTATTGAACTTGGCCTGCGTCTGGGCGTGGATAATATATACAAATATTTTGAACAGTTCGGACTTCTGAGCAGGACCGGGATAGACCTTCCGGGAGAGGCAGCCACCATTATGCACGATAAGAAAAATGTGGGGCCGGTGGAACTGGCAACGGTATCCTTCGGACAGTCCTTCCAGATTACTCCCATTCAGCTTGCAACCACCGTTTCTTCCTTAATTAATGGAGGAAACCGGATTACACCTCACTTCGGTGTATCTGTGAAAGATGACCAGGGAGAACTGATTGAAACGCTGCAGTATGATGTGCAGGAGGGAATTGTCAGCAGTGAAACTTCTCAGGTACTGCGCACGGTACTGGAAAAGGTAGTAGCGGAAGGAAGCGGAAAAAGAGCTTTTATAGAAGGATTTTCCATCGGAGGCAAGACAGCAACCTCTCAGACTCTTCCCAGGAGCGCCAACAAATATATTTCTTCTTTTCTGGGGTTTGCCCCGGCGGAAGATCCCCAGGTACTGGCACTGGTTGTGATTAATAATCCTCAGGGAATTTACTACGGAGGCACCATTGCCGCCCCGGTGGTAAAAGAGATATTTTCCAATATTTTACCTTATCTTGGTATTGAGAAAGCAGTGAATCCGGAGAAAGAGGAATCGGAAAATGGCGGGCAGGAGACACTTGAATAATGCGGGGAAAGGTTTTATAATAAGCAGGATTGCAGAAACGCCCCTGAGAACGGGCATGTTTCAAAGATACGATAAAAGAAAGATACGGTGGGCATAAAGCATCGTAAAACAAAGAGGTGTAGAGAAAATGGAACAGAGAGTAATAGTTCCGGTGCTGATTGCGTTTGCAATTACGGCTGTACTGGGTCCGGTAGTAATTCCGATTTTGAGAAAGTTAAAGGTAGGGCAGACAGAACGGGAAGAATTAAAATCCCATCTGAAAAAAGCGGGAACCCCTACGATGGGAGGTCTTATGATACTGGCAGGTATTATTGTAACTTCCCTGATTTATATGAAAGATTATCCGGGCATACTGCCCATACTGTTTGTGACAGTGGGATTTGGCATTATCGGTTTTCTGGATGATTACCTGAAAGTGGTATTGCGGCGTTCTGACGGTCTTTTGCCCTGGCAGAAAATGGCAGGCCAGATTCTGGTGACGGTGGTATTTATTTTCTATATGAACCGGTATACGGAGGGAGCCAGTAAAATGCTGCTTCCATTTACCGGCGGATTTGAACATGGAATTTATCTGGATTTGGGATGGCTGGCAGCTCCCGTTATGTTTCTGGCCATTCTGGGAACGGTAAACGGGGCCAACTTTACAGACGGCCTGGACGGCCTGGCTTCCAGCGTGACGGTGCTGATTGCAACCTTTTTTTCTGTGGTGGCTATCGGAACCGGCAGCGGTATTGAGCCTGTGACCTGTGCGGTGGTAGGGGCTCTGCTGGGTTTTCTTCTGTTTAATGTGTATCCGGCCAGCGTATTTATGGGGGATACCGGTTCTCTGGCACTGGGCGGATTTGTGGCTTCCACTGCCTATGTGCTGCAAATGCCTGTTTTTATTCTGATTGTGGCTCTTATTTACTGGGTAGAATTACTGTCGGTTATGATACAGGTGACGTATTTTAAGAAAACAGGCGGAAAGCGTATTTTCCGTATGGCGCCCATACATCATCATTTTGAACTTTGCGGATGGTCTGAAACGAGAGTAGTGGCGGTATTTTCCATTATTACTGCCATACTGTGTCTCATTGGACTGCTGGCTCTTTAGGAGGGATAGGATTGAACCTGAGTGGAAAGAAATTTTTGGTTGCGGGAACCGGAATCAGCGGAATTGCAGCGGCAGAGCTTCTGGTGAAACACGGTATTCCGGTGGTATTATATGATGAAAACAGTCAGCAGAAGGAAGCAGAAGTCCGCGGGAAATCCCCGGTACTGCGGGAAATCCCCATTTTGCTGGGAGAACTGCCGCAGCATGCGCTGGAAGACTGTGATATTGCAGTGTTAAGTCCTGGAATTCCCACCGACGCTCCTCTTGTGGAGCGTATGAGAGCCGGAGGGCTGGAACTGTGGGGCGAGATTGAGCTGGCCTGCGCTTTTGAGCGGGGGCGGATACTTGCTATTACCGGAACCAACGGAAAAACCACAACCACTTCTCTGCTGGGAGAAATTTTAAAACATGCCGGTCTGGATGTAAAAGTGGTGGGAAATATCGGGGTTCCCTATACAGGCCTGGCGGCAGATACCAGGGAGGAATCTGTAACAGTGGCGGAAATCAGCAGTTTTCAGTTAGAGACCATTCATAAATTCTGTCCCCAGGTGTCTGCGATTCTGAACCTTACGCCGGATCATCTGAACCGTCATCATACCATGGAGAATTACTGCCGAATCAAGGAGCGGATTGCTGAGAACCAGAACGAAAGCCAGTTCTGCGTTCTGAATTACGAAGATGAAAGGCTGCGGAAATTTTCGGAGCAGGTAAAAGCCAGAGTTATTTTTTTCAGCAGCAAAAGAAAGCTGGAGGAAGGCTTTTATCTGGAGGGAGAAACCATTTTCCGGGCCTGGGACGGGATGCACAGGCCTTTGTGCAGCGTTCGGGAACTTCAGCTTCTGGGAAACCATAATTACGAAAACGTAATGGCTGCTGCAGCCATGGCAACCGCAGCAGGAGTTTCATCTGAAAAAATAAAAGAAGTTCTGGTTACTTTTACAGGAGTAGCGCATAGAATAGAATATGTGGGAACCAGAAAAGGGGTTCGTTTCTATAATGATTCCAAAGGTACCAATCCGGACGCGGCCATTCAGGCCGTCCGGGCTATGAAATGGCCGACCCTTCTGATTGGCGGAGGTTACGATAAAGATTCTGAATATGATGCGTGGATTCATGCCTTTGATGGAAAAGTAAAGAAGCTGGTGCTGCTGGGAGCTACCAGAGAAAAAATCAGAGATACGGCAGTCCGCCTTGGATATCCCCAGAAGGATATTATCTTAACGGATAATCTGCAGGAAGCTGTGAGCGCATGTGCAGAGTATGCAGACAGCGGGGATGCGGTACTGCTCTCTCCGGCCTGCGCGAGCTGGGGAATGTTTCGGAATTATGAAGAACGCGGCGATATGTTCCGGGAACTGGTAAAGGCCCTGGAGGAGTAACAGTGAAATCGTAAGTCAGGAGTGCCGATATGGGTAGAGAAAGAAAGACGGACAAAAGACAAAAAAATATCCGCTATTTTGACTATACGCTGTTGTTGATTGTGTTTTTTCTGATATGCTTTGGTCTTGTCATGTTGTACAGCACAAGTGCTTATAACGGGCAGTTAAAATTTAAAGATGGTGCATATTATCTGAAAAAGCAGCTTGTGGCAGATATTTTAGGTGTCATTGCCATGCTGATTGTGGCGAGAATTGATTATCGTGTCTGGAAAAATTTCTGGCTTCTTGCTTACATAGCGGCCTTTGGTCTCTGTACGCTGGTACTTTTTATAGGAGATACCATTCAGGGCGCAAAACGATGGCTGGATTTGAAGGTGGTCAGTTTTCAGCCTTCCGAGCTGGCAAAACTGGCAGTCATTGTGTTCCTGGCCACGATTATCAGCCAGATGCCCCGGCAGATGGGGAAATTTTCTTCTCTGATAAAAGTAATGGTAATTGTGCTGCCCATGGTTGCCATTGTGGCTACTGAGAATTTAAGTACAGCTATTATCATACTGGGAATCGCCATTTCCATGGTGTTTGTGGCCAGCCCCAAATATATGCAGTTTTTTGTTGTGGGAGCTGCAGTGCTTATTTTCGGCGCCGCTTTTATCATGCTGGAGTCTTATCGTGCGGAGCGTCTGCAAATCTGGCTGGACCCGGAAAGCCATGCGAAAGGCTATCAGACATTGCAGGGCCTGTACGCCATCGGTTCCGGCGGACTGTTCGGCAAGGGACTCGGCGGCAGTATGCAGAAACTGGGATTTGTGCCGGAGGCCCAGAATGATATGATTTTTTCCATTATCTGTGAAGAGCTGGGCCTGTTTGGAGCTGTCAGCGTGATTTTACTGTTTGTGATTATTATCTGGCGTTTTATGGTAATTGCCAGCAATGCCCAGGATTTGTACGGGGCGCTGCTTGTAACGGGAGCCCTCGCCCATATTTCCATACAGGTTATTCTGAATATTGCCGTTGTGACCAACACCATACCAAATACAGGAATTTCCCTGCCCTTTATCAGCTATGGAGGAACCTCGGTGGTGTTTCTGCTGGCAGAAATCGGGCTGGTGCTAAGTGTTTCCAGGGGAATTCATCTGGAACAGGAGTAATATATGGGAAAAGGAAAACGAAAAAAGAAGAGATGGCAGTCTGCGGGGCTGACCTTCCTTATCATTCTGTTGCTGTTTGCCATCGGCGCGCTGATTGTCCTGAAAGTATTTACCGTGGAAAAAGTAAAGGTTACAGGAAATGAGCATTATCCGGATGAAACAATCCGGGAATGGATGCTGGATGATGAATACTGCTGGAACAGTCTGTATGTGTATTTTAAGTATAAATTTGTGGAACCAAAGGAAATGCCTTTTGTGGACAATATGGAGATTTCTCTGAAATCTCCCCACACCCTGGAAATTACAGTCCAGGAAAAGGCATTGCTGGGACGGGTCTATATTGATACTCTGGGGCAGAATGCCTATTTTGACAAAGATGGATTTGTGGTGGAAATGTCCTCGGAGGTAATTGAAGGAGTGCCGAAAGTAAGCGGACTGGATGTGGAGCAGATTGTACTGTATGAAAAACTTCCAATTAAAGGGAAAGATATTCTGAAAAATCTGCTGTCCCTGACACAGATGCTGAAAAAGTATGAGCAGGTACCGGATAATATCAAATATGGAGAAGAAGGAAACTATGTTCTGAATTACGGTGATATTACGGTTCTGATTGGACAGGCCCGGAAACTGAACGAAAAGGTAGTGCGGCTTTCTTACGTATTGCCGCAGCTGCAGGGAAAAAAGGGAACCCTTCA
Organism: Lachnospiraceae bacterium JLR.KK002; assembly: GCA_036941025.1. Taxonomy (NCBI): domain Bacteria; kingdom Bacillati; phylum Bacillota; class Clostridia; order Lachnospirales; family Lachnospiraceae; species Lachnospiraceae bacterium JLR.KK002. Next base: position 1,650,719 of record JAYMNP010000001.1, on the reverse strand, counting down.
TCTGGAAGGGTGGACGGAAAATACCACTGATATTACCTTTGAAGAAGCAAAATAGTATAGCCTGTATTGCGAACTCATTCATGCTGGCATGATTCGTCCGCAGTACAGTCTATGGCTGAACTGTTAGAAAAAATTTTGCAAATTTGTAAAATGTTATTGATTAATTCCCGAAAAAATTATACTATATAGTATAAGAGTTTAAAGTGGGATTAAATAGAAAGTGTTCATATAGAGGACAAAAGGAGGAAGAACCTTGCTTGAAATAATGACGACAGAGGCGGATTCCAGTGCAAAAATCATCGTAATCGGTGTGGGAGGGGCTGGAAATAATGCAGTCAATAGAATGATTGAGGAAAATATAGGTGGTGTTGAGTTTATTGGAATCAATACGGACAAGCAGGCATTGACGCTCTGCAAGGCACCTACTCTGATTCAGATTGGCGAGAAGCTCACCAAAGGGCTTGGAGCGGGAGCTCAGCCGGAGATTGGAGAAAAGGCCGCAGAAGAGAGTATTGACGAACTGACTGCCGAGATTAAAGGTGCGGACATGGTATTCGTTACCTGCGGAATGGGTGGCGGAACCGGAACAGGAGCAGCGCCGGTGGTTGCAAGGATTGCAAAGGAAATGGGCATCCTGACCGTGGGAGTTGTGACAAAGCCTTTTAAATTCGAAGCAAAGGCCCGTATGGTCAATGCACTGGGCGGCATTGAGCGTCTGAAGGCCAGCGTGGATACTCTGATTGTGATTCCCAATGACAAGCTGCTGGAAATCGTGGACAGACGGACCACCATGCCGGATGCGCTGAAAAAGGCTGATGAAGTGTTACAGCAGGCAGTACAGGGCATTACGGATCTGATTAATGTACCTGCCCTGATTAATCTGGATTTTGCAGATGTACAGACTGTTATGAAGGATAAGGGAATGGCACATATCGGTATTGGTATGGCCAAAGGTGATGATAAGGCTACGGAGGCTGTGAAACTGGCAGTGGCAAGTCCGTTGCTGGAGACTACCATTACCGGTGCGTCTCATGTAATTATTAATATTTCCGGTGATATTTCTCTGATGGATGCCAACGATGCGGCCAGCTATGTGCAGGATCTGGCAGGAGATAATGCAAATATTATTTTTGGTGCGAAATTTGACGAGGCCATGGCAGACGAAGCAATTATCACAGTGATTGCAACCGGACTGGAGGATGCGGCAGCAGCGCCGAAGGTAATGTCAGGCATGAAGTATTCTCAGACGACTGCTACCAGAATGCCCACCACAGCAAGAACTGCTTCCGGCAATCTTGGTACGGTGGCACGTCCGGCCAATCCTTATGGAACCACCCAGTCTTCTGCCGCCGGCAGCAATCTGGGGGTTACCGCTTCAACACTGGGGATTCAGAGGCCCAGAAAACCGGAGAGCAGTGTGCCGGAGCGGGATATTAAGATTCCGGAATTTTTGAAGAATACAAGAAAATAAAAAGTACATAGCTGTTTTGAGGCTGGCTGCAGGCGTAACCTGAGACAGCCGGAAGAACACAGTGAAACAGAAACCGTTGCATGTATGCAACGGTTTTTTTATCTTACAGGAAAGACCTTGTCACGCTAACGCATGAAAGTGTCTTCCTGTAGAAGAAAATTAAGATGCGCAGCTCATGGAGAGGAAATTTATTGCCAGGCAATCCGCTCGCGCGCGACAAAGCGCCCAGGTCCCTCAAGAATGAGGGATTTAGGGAGTTGAAGCGGACCTGTCCGCTTTTTTATACATAACGCAAGGATTGTATAAAATTGTTAAAAAAATAACAATTCAGTATTGACAAATATTTAACAATCTGTAAAATAGATAATAAGAAGTGTATTTTTTTCAGTACAATCCTGTATCAGGTGCGCAGCCACCAGTCAGCGGTTGTAAGGGTAACTGTAATATTGAAATATCAAATCAAAATAAGACAGGGGGATTTTACCATGGCGACAGAAAGAGATGATATGTACCTGCCGGAAAGAGATTTTGTAGAACAGGCGAATATTCAGAGCCGTGCAGAGTATGAGAGAATGTGGAAACAGTCCATTGATGATCCGGAGACATTCTGGGGTTATATTGCCAAAGATTTTCACTGGTTCCGGCCCTGGGTAAAAGTATACCGGGGAGAACCGGAAATCGGAGACAATGAATGGTTCATAGGCGGAAAAACAAATATTTCCTATAACTGCCTGGATGCCCAGATTGAAAAAGGAAGAGGAGATAAGATTGCGCTCCTGTTTCAGGGCGAGCCGGAAGCGGACTGCAAGCAGTTTACCTACAAAGAGCTGCTGAAACATGTATGTCGTTTTGCAAATGTACTTAAGAAAAACGGTGTGAAAAAAGGTGACCGTATTGCCTTGTATCTGCCCATGATCTGGCAGCTTCCTGTGGTTATGCTGGCCTGTGCCAGAATCGGTGCGGTACATACGGTGGTATTCGGCGGATTTTCTGCCGAGGCTCTGGCAGACAGGATGCTGGCCTGCGGCGCCAAGAAACTGGTGACGACAAATGGTTACTGGCGGGGAGGAAAGAAAATCAATGCCAAGGCAAATGTGGACCGGGCATGTATGCTGTGCGCCAGCGCAGGTCTTACTATTGACGATGTATTTGTAGTAGACCGTATGGTGGACTTTGACGTGCCTTATATTGTATATCGTGATACCTCTCTTTCCAAAGAGCTGATGCTGGAAGAAATTTCTGATTTCTGCCCGGCAGAGAAAATGGACGCGGAAGACCCGCTGTTTATTATGTACACCTCAGGTTCCACCGGAAAACCAAAAGGAACCCTGCATACTACGGCAGGTTATATGGTGTATACTTATACCACATTTAAATATATTTTTGATTATAAAGAGGATGATGTGTTCTTCTGTACCGCGGATATCGGCTGGATTACAGGCCATTCTTACATTGTATACGGGCCCCTTTTAAATGGAGCGACCACGGTGCTGTATGAGTCCATCCCCACTTATCCGGAGCCGGACCGGTTCTGGCACATTATTGACAAATTTAAAGTAACTACGTTCTATACTGCTCCAACGGTAATCCGCTCCCTGATGAATAAGGATATAAAATGGGTGGAGAAACATGATCTTTCCAGTCTCAGGCTGCTGGGCTCTGTGGGAGAACCTATCAATCCGGAAGCATGGCAGTGGTATTATCACCATATAGGCCATGATCACTGCCCCATTGTGGATACCTGGTGGCAGACAGAAGCAGGAGGTATCCTGATTTCTGCCATTCCGGGGGCCATGGGGCTGAAACCGGGAAGTGCCGCTCTGCCGTTTTTCGGGGTAAAACCGGTAATTCTGCGTGCAAGAAATTCCGGTGATGAGCCGGCGGTAGAAGCAGATGTAAATGAAAAAGGCGAGCTGTGCCTGGAATCCAACTGGCCAGGAATCATGCGTACCCTTTACGGAGAGCCGGAGCGCCATATCACCGGATATTATACCCAGCAGCCCGGATATTTCTTTACCGGCGACGGTGCATACAAAGACGAAGACGGATATTTCTGGATTACCGGAAGAATTGATGATATTGTAAATATTTCCGGGCACCGTCTGGGTACCGTAGAAGTGGAGAAGGTGCTCTGTTCCCATCCGGGCGTGGTGGAAGCGGCAGTGGTGGGATATCCCCATCCGGTAAAAGGAGAAGACCTGTATGTTTATGTGGTTACTTCTGCAGAATGGGAAGGAAACGACACATTGCGTGATGAGCTGAAAAACCTGGTAAGACAGGAAATCGGGCCCATTGCCACACCGGGTAAAATCCAGTTTGTGCAGGAAATGCCCAAGAACCGTTCCGGTAAGATTGTGCGGCGGATTCTTCGTAAAATTGCCGCCGGGACAGGAAATGAAATTGATACTTCCATGCTGAATATTCTGGCGGAGCCAGGTATTGTAAAAATTATAGACGACAACCGTATTGTGTAACAGTGGAAAAAGACTCCGCAGTGAATAGAAGCGGCCTATAAGGAAAGACTGTAACAATTATGAAGATTGTCCAGGTAAACGGAAAATAAAAAATGCCATGCAAAAGGTTCGCCGATTGCATGGCATTTTTTTATCAGGAGACGTTATGTTACCGTGAATTGTTAAATCATATAGATTTCCTGTAAGATAAAGCCCTTCGGGCAGGATGACTGCTTTATTCTGGCCGAATCCCATAAATTATCCTGTCGGTTTCTGTAAAAGAATTTTTCCAAAAGAGGACAATGGTTTGACAAAAAAATCTCCGGTTTCGTTTTATACTGTACGGTATCAGGCTCAGCCTGCAGGAAGAACAGACAAGGAGGGAGCAGGTGAAATATGAACTGTATGCAGACGTCTGGTTTCTGACAAATTTTGTCATGGACAGCCTGGCTCTTACTCTGGCGGGAAAACTGATGAAGCAGCGGATTCGTCCCGGAAGACTGCTGCTGGGCAGCTTTGCAGGAACAGCCGGCTCCATGATCCTTTTTCTCAGTCTGGCGAATTATACCATGTACCAGCTCTGCGTCCATTTCCTGATAAATCCTCTGATGGTGTATCTGTGTTATGGGAGCAGAAAGAAAAAGGAATTTTTATGTCAGTGGGCGATTACCTATGTGGCATTTGTACTGCTGGGAGGTGTGTTGTCCTGGAGTATGCAAAGGGGAAAAGGAAGCGGATATTTTGTGCTCTGTCTGGCAGGAGCGCTGCTGTTCCTTGGTACAGCGGGGAAAATACTGGGACATGTAAAACGGGAAAAAGAAACTCTTTATGACCTTCTTCTGGTAACCGGAGAAGGGAATCTTTCTGTAAAGGGTTTTTACGACACGGGAAATCTGCTGACGGACCCTCTGGGCAACCGGCCGGTACATATTATAAAACGGGAACTTCTGCAGGCTCAGATACAGCGGGAACAGCTTCCCACAAGGCTGATTCCTTTCCATTCGCTGGGACAGGAATCAGGGCTTCTGGAGGCTGTGACACTGGAGGGAATGTACATTGTCAGAGAAGGATGTCCCCGATACCTGAAAAAACCCGTATTCGGTCTTGCAGATGAAAAGCTGTTTCAGGATGACAGATGTGATGTGATATTAAATGGGAAAGCCATGGAAAGTTAAAGGAGGAAGATTATGTACATAAAAATTGCAATACCGCGGCACTTTCAGTTAAAGCTGATACCCAGCCTGCGCAGTCTGCTGATGATGAAAAAAGGGGATATCCACTATATCGGAGGGGCGGAAATTCTGCCTCCGCCTCTGGAAGCACGGGAAGAAAACCGCTGTATCCAGATGCTGGACGGAGAGGAATCGGAACGTGCCAGAAGCATACTTATTGAGCACAATCTGCGGCTGGTGGTGTACATAGCCAAAAAATTTGACAATACAGGTATTGGAGTGGAAGATTTGATATCTATTGGGACTATCGGCCTGATTAAGGCCATCAACACCTTTAATCCCACCAAAAATATCAAACTGGCCACCTATGCTTCCCGCTGTATCGAAAATGAAATCCTGATGTATCTCAGACGGAACAATAAGACCAGAATGGAGGTTTCCATCGACGAGCCGCTGAACGTGGACTGGGATGGAAATGAGCTGCTTCTGTCAGATATTCTTGGGACGGACGAGGATATTATATACCGCGATATTGAGACAGAGGTAGAGAAGAATCTTCTGAAAAAGGCAGTGGCGAAACTTTCCGAGCGGGAACGGGCCATTGTGGAGCTGCGGTTTGGTCTGAACCACGCCCAGGGAGAGGAGATGACCCAGAAAGAAGTTGCAGACCTGCTGGGAATTTCCCAGTCCTATATTTCCCGCCTGGAAAAAAAGATTATGAAACGTCTGAAAAAAGAAATCGTAAAATTCGAATAAATGTGGTAAAATTTATCATGAGGAGGGGCCCGCTTGCGGGAAGAGCCCTTATGATGAACCGGAGGGGCCCGCTTGCGGGAAGAGCCCTTATGATGAACCGGAGGGGCCCGCTTGCGGGAAGAGCCCTTATGATGAACCGGAGGGGCCCGCTTGCGGGAAGAGCCCCGGTGGTATAAATCAAAAATTTTACAAAGGAGATGGTGATTTGAAACTTGAATTTTTGGGGGCAGCCCATGAGGTGACAGGAAGCTGTCATTATGTGCAGATGGGAGACGTCCATCTGCTGGTGGACTGCGGAATGGAGCAGGGAGCGGATTTGTATGAAAATCAGGAGATTCCGGTCAATACGGCCGAAATTGACTATGTACTGATTACCCATGCCCATATTGACCATTCCGGTCTGCTGCCACTGTTGTACAGCCATGGATTTCGGGGGAAAGTCTATGGTACCAGAGCAACTGTGGAACTGTGTAATATTATGTTGAAAGATTCGGCCCATATTCAGATGTTTGAGGCGGAATGGAAAAACCGGAAGGCAAAGCGTGCAGGAAGGCCTCTGGTGGAGCCCATGTATACCATGGACGATGCAGTGGGGGTACTGGAGCATTTTATTCCATGCGAATACGGGGAGATTATTACCCTTTGTCCGGAAATTACCATTCGCTTTGTGGATGCGGGCCATCTTCTGGGTTCTTCCAGTATTGAAATCTGGGGAACTGAAGAAGGAAAACAGGTAAAACTTGTTTTTTCCGGTGATATCGGCCACGGCAACAAACCATTAATCCGGAATCCCCGATACATTCGGGAGGCTGACTATGTGATTATGGAATCCACCTATGGGGACCGTCTCCATCAGAATCCGCCGGATTATGCAACAGAGCTTGCACAGGTGTGCAAGGATGCATTTACCAGAGGCGGAAATGTGGTGATTCCGGCCTTTTCCGTGGGCAGAACACAGGAAATGCTGTATTTTCTGCGGAAAATCAAAACAGAACACCTGCTGCCGGAATTTGAGGATTTTGAGGTGTATATAGACAGTCCGCTGGCAGTGGAGGCTACCAGTATTTTCCATAAAAATGTAAAAGAATGTTTCGATGAGGAAGCGCTGGAGCTGGTGCGCAAAGGGAAGAATCCCATCAGTTTTCCGGGACTTAAGGTAGCCGTAACCAGCGACGAATCCAAAATGATTAATTTCATTGAAAAACCCATTGTGATTATTTCCGCATCCGGTATGTGTGAAGCGGGACGGATTCGCCATCATTTGAAACACAATCTCTGGCGCAGGGATTCCACCATTCTGTTCGTGGGTTATCAGGTGCCGGGAACCCTTGGAAATATGCTGCTGAACGGAACGAAAGAAGTGAAACTGTTTGGTGAAACCATTGAAGTCCATGCCAGAATCCAGAATCTGGCGGGAATCAGCGGTCATGCGGATCAGCAGCATTTGCTGGAATGGGTGAAAGCCTTCGGGGAAACACCGAAACGTGTGTTTGTAGTGCATGGAGAAGACAGCGTGTGCGATACCTTTGCAGCTCTGGTGACGAAAGAAACGGGGCTTGCGGCCACAGCTCCCTACAGCGGAGACATTTATGATCTGGAAAAAAATGTCTGTGTGGCAGAGGGAAGCCGGGAAAAGAAAGTGCAGAAAGCAAAAGAGTCCCGTGGAGTTTCCAATGTTTTTACAAGGCTTCTGGCGGCCGGCGAGCGCCTGTTGGCGGTTATCCGCAAATCAGAAGGGCGGCCTAACAAAGAACTTGGAAAATTCGCAGATCAGATTAACTCTCTCTGTGATAAGTGGGAGTAATGGAGAGATAATTTTTCATATTTTTTAATGCAGATTTTTCCAGTCTGCTTACCTGGGCCTGGGAGATGTGGATTTCTTCCGCCACTTCCATTTGTGTTTTGCCTTCAAAGAACCGGAGTTTGATAATGTAATTTTCACGCTCATTTAACCGTTTCATGGCGTCGCTTAAGGAAAGTTCTTCCACCCAGGTATCTTCTTTATTCTTTTTGTCGCTGATCTGGTCCATTACATAAAGGGTGTCTCCTCCGTCCGTGTAGACCGGGTCATAGAGGCTGACAGGACACTGAATGGCGTCCAGAGCAAATACAATGTCTTCTTTGGGGATATCAATTTCCTTTGCAATATCTTCTATGGTGGGCTCGCGGGAGAGTTCTTTGGACAGCAGCTCTCTGGCGTGGATTGCTTTGTATGCAGTATCCCGCAGGGAGCGGCTTACCCGGATGGAATTGTTGTCCCGCAGGTAACGTCTGATTTCTCCGATAATCATGGGAACTGCATAGGTGGAAAATTTCACACCGATATCCGGATTAAAATTGTCGATGGATTTGATTAACCCGATACATCCGATCTGGAACAGATCATCCACATTTTCATTACTGTTGGAAAAGCGTTTGATTACGCTTAAGACCAGTCGGAGATTGCCTTTGATATAAGCCTCGCGGGCTTCCAGATCTCCCGCTTTGATGCGGGAAAACAGGTCGCTTTTTTCTTCCTCTTTTAATACGGGGAGTTTTGCAGTGTTGACTCCGCAGATTTCTACTTTGTATGCAGCCATGATGTTACCTCCGGAAAGTTTTGATGTATTAAAAGAATGCGCGTAATTTGCTACTTTTATTCATGAAATTTTCATGGTATAATATCGTCAGATATTATACGCGCCGAAGTGCGCATACGTTACCATACTTTATCACGAAGTGATTATGGTATAATATCGTCAGATATTATATGCGCCGAAGTGCGCATACGTTACCATACTTTATCACGAAGTGATTATGGTATAATAAACGTAAAGGGCAGAGGAAAATGGAAGGGCTGTTTGTACCGTGGGCAGCGGCAGACGGGCCCTGGGACATTCGACGAGTGAAAACTGAAGAATTTGTTGTTAGGAGACAGATAACGATGAAAGATGCCATTGATAAAAGAAATGAACGGGAAAAAATTGCCAGGAGTATTGTAAAACGCAGAAATATTGTTTATATTTCTAAAGAAGAGCTGGAACGCAGACAGCAGGAGGAATCCAGACAGCAGGACAGAGAGACAGCGGAAGAACTTGCAAGGCGGCTGCGGGATGATGAAGATAAGAAAAAGGCCATGGAGATAGAGCGGCTTCTGGCTGAACAGAAAATGCTGGAAAAACAACTGGCAACAGGAATGGATGCTACCGGGAAACATCCGATGGATGACATAACACAGGAAAGAGTAGAGGCGATATTAAGTGAAAAAAGCAAGCAGTTGCAGGATATTATATCTGCCAGCAGTATTGCACTGGCACAAAAAAGTGAGCCGGTGGAAATACCTGTACCGGAAGAAAATCAGGGGAATGACGCCGGAGCAGAAACAGACAATGCGGAATCTGACAGTTCAGTTCCGGAAGGAGCTTCCGGAGAAACTGCACCAGATGGAGAAATGGGGCAGAAAGAAGCTGTTCCGTTAGAAGAAGAAATACAGGAGCTTCCGGCTGAGGAATATCAGGAAGAAATTCCGGCCGGAGAACAGGAAGATATGGGCACGGCAATTCCGGGGCCGGAAGAAATGCAGGAACCGCCAGAGAGCGGGTTTGATGAAGGACCGGGGCAGACAGATGAAAGCGAGGCGGAAGCATGAAACAGTTAAAGGACAGAGAGGAATCAGCCCGTGAAAATGAGACGGACAGGAAGCACACCCCTTTGAGCGAAACCTGGTCACAGGACGCGCAGGATGAGCTGGAAGATTTTATTGAACAGCAGGGAATTTATATTCGTCAGTAAGGTATGTGCGTTATGTCTGTCCGGGCGTCGCGGAATCCGGAGGGTTCACTGCCGGAAGTGAGAAAGGCTTTGGGAGAGATTCCGTAAAATTTGCGGAATGCCCGAAGAAATGTGGAATAATCGGAAAAACCGCACAGAGAAGAAGCCTTTAAAATGGGTGTGCCCTCCTGAATCAGGTCTTTGGCATGTAGCAGGCGTTTTTGCTGCACATAGGCATGAAGGGTGTATCCGGTATGCTCTTTGAACTTGTGCATCAGATAATATTTACTTACAAAAAACTGACGTGACAGGGTCTCATTGGACAGGTCTTCTGCCAGGTGCAGGTTGATGTAAGACAGAATATCGGCAATCTGTCTGTCATACCGGGAAGCGGAAAAGTCCGGCTGACATGTTTCCGGCAGGAAAATACGGTTCAGATATACCATAAACTGCAGGAAATATGCCTGGCTCAGAGCTTCATGGCCGAATTCTCTGCTGGCGAGAGATGATTCAAGCTGCTGCAGAATGGTCTGTATGTCTGCCTGCAGATGATGATTCAGCCGAATCAGATTGAACCTTTTTGCGGTTGCTGTAGTAAAGCAGCGGGACAAATCGCAGGAACGGTCTTGCTGCTCTCTGATAAATTCCGGCTGCAGCCAGATGACAATGCGTTCATAGGTGACGCCTGCGTCAATCACAGGCTTGTGAATGTCATGGTTGTTGACCAGAAGGATGTCCCAGGGCTTCAGGTCGTAAGCCTTACCTTCCACGAAATAGGTGACGTTGCCGGATAAAAATATAATAATCTTGTTGAAATCATGGTAGTGGAATTCAAATTCCTGATTTTTTTTATCTTTTAAATGAAACAGACGGAAATTCTGATGAAGATATCCGGTCTGTTTTTCTTTTGCTTTCTCTGAGTTATGATGCATGATTTGTCCCTCCTCCCGCAAGCGGGCCCCTCCTCATGATAATCATCAGGAGTTTTCAAAAATCATCAGGGGTTTTCAAAAATCATCAGGGGTTTTCAAAAATCATCAGGGGTTTTCAAAAATCATCAGGGGTTTTCAAAAATCATCAGGGCTCCTCCTCATGATAAATTATACAGCACTTTTTGCAGTGTTTCAAGCAATAAATTTACTGTTATATGCAAAAAGAATGAGTTAAAATAGTTACAGTTTACATGGCAGTGGTATGAATCGGCAGGTTTTGGCATATGCTGAACAGAAAAGAAAGGGTGGAATGTATGGACAGTATTACAATGAAAAAATACCATGGTCTCGGAAATGATTATCTGGTACTGGACCCCAATAAAAATGATATGGTGCTGCAGACAAGAAATATAGAAATGCTCTGCCGGAGGAATTTCGGCGTGGGTGCAGATGGTCTGCTGTATGGCCCCATTATGGAAGATGGAAAAATAAAAGTACGTATTTTTAATCCGGATGGTTCCGAGGCGGAAAAGAGCGGAAACGGCGTACGGATTTTTGCAAAATACCTGTTGGATGAGGGATATGTGAAGGACAGAAAGTTCAGCCTGAATACGCTGGCAGGAGATGTGGAAATTGAATTTGTGGAAGAAGACGGAAGTATGATGCGGGTAAATATGGGAAAGCCGGTGTATGCGGGAAAGGAAATGCCACTGACCGGCCTGCAGGGTGAGATTGTAAATGCTCATCTGAGATTCCATGACAATGATTACAATACCACCTGTCTGTCTGTGGGGAATCCCAACTGTGTGATTATGATGGAGGAAGTGACGCCGCAGAAAGCCAGGGCATTGGGGCCTTATGTGGAAGGGGCGGAATATTTTCCCAATCGTACCAATATGCAGATATGCAAAGTAATTGACCGGGAAAATATTGCCATTGAAATATATGAGCGCGGTGCAGGCTATACGCTGGCTTCCGGAACCGGAGCCTGTGCGGCGGCGGCAGCGGCAAAGAGGATGGGCCTTGTAGACAATAAGGTAACAGTGCATATGCAGGGCGGAGACCTTCTGATTGAGATGGAAGAAGACGAAACCATTTATATGACCGGAAGTGTGGGAACCGTGGGTACATTTACACTGGCGGAGAATTTTTTTGCCTGACCGGAAGAGGGGAGTCCGCTGAGGAGAAATATGCATATGCATTGAAGCTGCAGGAATCGAAAACAGCAAAGAATGCTTTTGGAAATAAGCTGTTGCAAAACGCAGGTTATATACAATGTATGGGTGAGAACTGTGAGTTTTACGCCATATTTCGTATATGACAGCTATTTTGCGGCAGCTTCTTTTCAGAAAAAATACAATTAATAGGAAGAAACGCAAAAAAGTGGGTGACATTTTCCCCGCTTTTTGTTATGATATAGGAAATTAGTTACATTTATGGAATCCGGCCCTTTGGATGATGAAAAGGGGGCTGTTCCGGGAGCAATAAGAGTTACAGGAGAGAATTTATGGAAAAGATATTGGATGTGATCAGCAAACAGGTGATGGAGGCCTTAAAGACCTGCGGTTACGATGAAAAATACGGAAAGGTTACCTTGTCGAACCGTCCGGACCTCTGCGAATACCAGTGCAATGGTGCCATGGCTGCCGCCAGGGAGTATAAATGCGCTCCCTTTCTGATTGCGGACAAGGTGGCAGAGCAGTTACAGAAAAATGGAATGTTCGAATCGGCAGAATCAGTAAAACCGGGATTTCTGAATCTGAAACTGAGCCCGGAATATCTGGCAGAATATCTGCGTCAGATGGAAGGGGACGGACAGCGGCTGGGCTGCAATAAATGTGAACATCCCAAAACCATTCTGATAGACTATGGCGGACCAAATGTGGCAAAACCCCTCCATGTGGGCCATCTGCGTTCTGCCATTATCGGGGAAAGTGTGAAGCGGATCGGCCGGTTTATGGGCCATAATATGATTGGAGACGTACATCTGGGGGACTGGGGCCTGCAGATGGGGCTGATTATCACCGAACTGAAAGCGCGGAAACCGGAGCTTGTGTATTTTGATGAAGATTACACGGGGGAATATCCCCCGGAGCCACCTTTTACCATTTCTGAACTGGAGGAAATCTATCCTGCTGCCAGCGGGAAATCCAAAGAGGACGAAGCCTATAAGGAAGCGGCCATGGAAGCAACTTATGAACTGCAGCATGGCAGGGCAGGCTACAGAGCTTTGCTGAATCATATTTTAAATGTGTCAGTCAGTGATTTAAAGCGCAATTATGAAAATCTGAACGTATCCTTTGAGCTGTGGAAGGGAGAATCCGACGCCCAGCCCTATATTCCGGATATGGTGGAAAAGATGAAGAAAGACGGATTCGCCTATATCAGCGAGGGCGCGCTGGTGGTGGACGTGAAGGAAGATACGGACACCAAAGAGATTCCCCCCTGTATGATTTTAAAATCAGACGGAGCCTCTTTGTATAACACCACCGACCTTGCCACCATAGTATGGCGTATGCAGGACTACCATCCGGATGAAATCATCTATGTGGTGGACAAGCGGCAGGAACTGTATTTTACACAGGTATTCCGCTGCGCCAGAAAAACAGGACTGGTGGGGCCGGAGACGGAACTGACATTCCTGGGCTTCGGCACCATGAACGGGAAGGATGGGAAACCATTCAAAACCAGAGAAGGAGGCGTTATGCGTCTGGAATATCTGGTGTCCGGTATCAATGAGGAAATGTACAAAAAGATTGCGGACAATCATACCGTGGAGGAAGCGGAAGGCCGGGAAACTGCAAAAACAGTGGCCCTTTCTGCCATCAAGTACGGGGATTTATCCAACCAGGCCTCCAAAGACTATATTTTTGATATCGAGCGTTTCACTTCTTTTGAGGGAAATACAGGGCCTTATATTCTCTATACCATTGTGCGTATGAAGTCTATCCTGAAGAAATATCAGGAATCACGGGAACTGCCGGAACATGCAGGAATCCTTCCTGCTCATTCGGACAGCGAGAAGGCGCTGATGCTGGAACTCAGTAAATTTAACGGTATGATGGAAAGTGCCTTTGAAGAAAAAGCGCCCCATAAGGTGTGCGCGTATATTTACGACCTTGCAAACGCTTTTAATCATTTTTATCATGAGACAAAAATTATGGCAGAACCTGACGAAATGATACAGGCAGGTTATATAAAATTATTGGAGCTGACCAGGAAAGCACTGGAAATCTGCATTGACGTACTTGGCTTTGAAGCTCCGGAAAGGATGTAGGAATATGAAGAAATATGATGTAACGGCACTGGGGGAACTGTTGATTGATTTTACTTATACCGGGGAATCCGAACAGGGGAATTCCCTGCTGGAGGCAAATCCGGGCGGAGCTCCCTGCAATGTGCTGGCACTGCTGAATAAATGCGGAAGAACCACGAACTTTATCGGCAAGGTGGGAAAGGATCAGTTCGGTTATCTGCTGCGGGATACTCTGGAGGAGCTGAAAATCGGCACGGACGGTCTTTGTTTTGACGAGGAAGTAAAAACCACCCTTGCCTTTGTAAAGACCTTTGAAAACGGCGACCGGGATTTTGCATTTTACCGGAATCCGGGGGCGGATATGATGCTGACGGAAGATGAAGTGGATGAGGAACAGATTAAAAACAGCAGGATTTTCCATTTCGGAACCTTGTCCATGACCCATGAAGGGGTGTGCGCAGCTACGGAGAAGGCAGTGAATGTTGCAAAAGAGAACGGGGTTCTGATTTCCTTTGACCCGAATCTGCGGATTCCGCTCTGGAAGGATCTGAGTGTTGCAAAAGAGAAGATGGAGTACGGTCTGAGCAAATGCGACGTATGTAAAATTTCCGAGGAGGAAGTGGAATTCCTTACAGGAGAGAAGGATATTGAAAAAGGGGCGGCAATTCTCCGGGAGAAGTTCCCTGTAAAGCTGTTCCAGGTAACAGCGGGAGCAGAGGGGAGTTATGCCTTCTATAAAGATATGATGGTATATAAACCCAGCTTTAAGTTAGGGGGAACCATTGAGACCACCGGAGCGGGAGATACGTTCTGCGGAAGTATTCTTTACGGACTGCTGTACCGGGACATTGACAGCCTGACAAAAGAAGATCTGGAACAGATGCTGACCTTTGCAAATGCGGCGGCTTATCTGGTTACCACCAGGAAGGGAGCCATCCGTTCCATGCCGGAGACGGATGATGTACATAAAATTATCAACGAAAATGCATAAGTAGTGCAGTCAGGGAGCAGTTATGATTACGATTAAAGAAATTGCATCGATATTGGGGATCAGCCCTACAACCGTGTCAAATGTTGTAAACGGTCATACAGAGAAAATGTCGCCTGCCACAAGGCAGAGAATTGAGGAGGCACTGGTACAGTACGGATTTCAGAAAACTGTTCACCGGGAAGAGTACGGAAAGGCATTGAAGCTGATATCGGTGGATTTCTGTCTTCGATATAAAGAAAGTGTTTTTACAGACCCGTTCTGTGCGGAGCTTTTGAATGCCATATGCATGAAGCTGCAGGAATACGGCCGGTATCCGGTGTGCGGAATTCCAAAGGATGAGCAGGATATTTTTCATAAGCTGCAGGCCCGTAATATAGAAGGGGGTATTGTGATTGGATTTGACCCCTGGGAATGTCAGGAATTCGCAAACAGAGTGGGAAAGCCTCTGGTGTACATTGACTGCGGGGAAGGAGACTACGACAATGTGGGAATTGCGGATTATGAAGGAGGGAAGCGGATAACGGAATTTATGCTGAAGCAGGGGCATCGGAAAATCGCTTTTTTCTGTGATAAGAAAAATCCGGTATCCAGTACCTTTGAGCGGTTCCGGGGTTACTGCGACGCTCTGGAAAGTTATGGCATTTCCTACAGCAACAAAGATTACTATTATCTGCCTGCCGGCAGGAATCTGAGGCGGGAGGCGCTGCGTAACTTTGCTCTTAAAGCAAAAGAGGAAGGGTACACGGCGATATTCGTGGTATCTGATTTGCTGGCCAATGAAGCCATCAGTATTTTCTTCGGAGAAGGGCTGAGAGTGCCGGAGGATATTTCTGTGGCGGGATTTGACGATAATATCTATGCCCGGCTGAGCAGGCCCATGCTGACCACGGTGCGCCAGTCGGTGAAGGAAAAGGGGGAGGAGGCAGTAAAACTTCTGGTGCAGAGAATCCGGGGAGAAGAAATTATTGCCAGGTCATTTAAGCTCCCGGTGGAGCTGATTGTAAGAGAAAGCATCCGGAATATCAACTGAATCATAACTGTTCTGTCAGTTTGGAAAGGGGCTGTCACAAAATAGCCGCTATATACAGGATATGGCATTCAGACTCGGTGAGTCTTATCCATATATTGTATATAGCAGCTATTTTTTTACGACCTTTTTATGGTTCCGCAATCTGTCCGCGCGCAAAAAGCTGTCATGCCCGCTTTTTTTATATAAAATATACATAAACTAATTCTAAAATTTGTATAAAAAAACGGTTATGCACATAATATGTTGCAAAACAAAACATAACTAAATAAAATTAGCAATGCAAAGAGCAAGGTTCCAACAGAAAATTTGTTTAAAAAGACGAGGAGGTAAAAAATGGCAAAGAAAAAGAAAAAAGTAATGGCATTATTCCTTGCTGTGACAATTGTCTCAGGGCTTTTGCTTGGCGGCTGTGGCAGCAAAAAGGATGATGCGGACGGAAAGGTTGTGATTGAGCTGGTCCACTACAAACCGGAAGCAGTGGACGTATTTGAAGCACTGGAAGAAAAATTTAATGCGACTCACGACAACATTAAGCTGGTGATTGATTCACCGAATGATGCCATGGTTATTTTGAAAACCAGATTTATCCGGGAAAACAACCCTGATATTATCGGGATTGGCGGAGATATCAACTACTCCAATTTCCTGGATGCCAAAATGTTGATGGACATTTCCGATTTTGACGGTCTGTCAGATATTAAGGAAAACTATCTTGCTACGAATAAAGAGCTGGAATATGTGCCTCAGGAAGGTGTTTACGCAGTGCCTTATATGGCAAATGCGGCAGGCGTTCTCTACAACAGAGATATGTTTGAAGAACACGGATGGCAGATTCCCACCACATGGGAAGAATTCAATCAGCTCTGTGAAACCATTCAGGCAGAAGGAATCCAGCCACTGTATTTCGGATATAAGGATACCTGGACCTGCCTTGCGCCGTGGAACGCCATTGCAGTAGATCTTTGCAGCACGGACATTGCATATCAGGTAAACAGCGGCAACGCCACATTTTCAGAGGCATATGAAGAAATTGCGGTGAAAGACAAGGAGCTTCTGAAATACGGACAGTCTGATCCGGTGGCATACAGCTACAACGATGCATGTACTGCTTTTGCAAGAGGGCAGTCAGCCATGTACGTGATTGGTAATTATGCAATCCCTCAGATTAAATCTGTTAATCCGGAAATGAACATTGATTCTTTTGTATTTCCGGCAAGCAGCAACGCAGAAGAAAACATCCTGAATTCCGGTAACGATCTGATGTTCTGCATAATGGAAGACTGTGAACATAAAGAGGAAGCCTATGAAGTATTAAGATTTCTGTTGGAAGACGAAAATATTCAGGATTACCTGAATGACCAGAGTGCAGTACCGTGTAAGAAAGGTGATTTTGAGATTGCTCCGGAACTGGACGGCATGAAAGAGTACATAGAAAATGGAATCGTTGCAGACTATCAGGACCACCATTATCCCAGTGAAATGGCAGTAGACGCCATGATTCAGACTTATCTGTTCGACGACAGCAGCAATGCACTGGACACCTTCCTTACCAGATTTGATAAAGAATGGGTAAGATATAACAAGGACATTATCAGTAAAGTGCAGGAATATCAGGAAAAGGGGGAATAGACCATGGGAAACGAAGGAAAGAGAGATAAGTTGTGGACGAAAAACGATAAGATTTTTCTTGGAATGCTGATTCCTGTGTTGATTCTGTTCTTTCTGTTCAACACCCTTCCATTATTAAAAGGTTTTTACTACGGTCTTACCAATTACAAGGGATACGGTGATTTTGACATGGTAGGCCTTCGGAATTTTAAAGACCTGTTTACGGATTTGCGTGTGGGAAAATCTTATCTGTTTACGTTTAAATATGCGGTAGTTATGACTATTGCAGTCAACATCATCAGTTTAATCCTTGCTTTGGGATTAAATCGTGAAATACGGGGAAAGAGTGCGTTACGAGGAATATATTTTGTACCGAATATATTGGGAGGACTGGTTGTAGGTTATATTTTCAGCTTTGTATTTACATACATCCTTCCGGCAGTGGGAGAAGCAACCGGAATCGGATTTCTCCAGAACAGTATGCTTGCAAGCACCAAAACAGCATGGATTGCCATTGTGATTGTAGGTGCATGGCAGGGAATAGCAATGAATACGATTATTTACATATCAGGACTGCAGACCGTTCCGGCAGAAGTTTATGAGGCGGGAATGATTGACGGTGTCAGCGGATGGAAAAAATTCTGGAGCCTTACCTTCCCGTTGATTCTTCCGTTCTTCACCATCAACCTGGTGCTCTGTATGAAAAATGCGCTGATGGTATTCGACCAGATTATGTCTTTGACAAAGGGCGGCCCGTCCCAGAGTACGGAATCCATTTCCTACCTGATTTACAACAATGGTATGAGCGGCGGACAGTTCGGATTCCAGAGTGCAAATGCATTTGTATTCTTTGTAGTAATCGTAGTGATTTCGTTCCTGCAGATGAAATTCTTAGGAGGTAAGGAGGAGCAGTTATAATGGGAAAAAAAGAAAAAGGAAGCGAAGGAGCAGTTGGCGGCAAGGCCGTGAATAATATCATCAATGTACTTTTGGCAATTGGCTGTCTTACCATATTATTTCCTCTTTATATGACAGTAATCATTGCGTTTAAAAAGCCTTCGGAAATGACAAATGACGTGGCAGGAGCATTGGGATTTCCTTCAAGCTGGAGTTTCAGCAATTTTGCAGAAGCGATGCGGGTAACGGATTTCTGGCGCTCTCTGGGCAACAGTTTACTGCTTACCGGAGCAACGGTAATTATCTGTATCCTGCTGCATTCTCTGGCAGGTTATGTGATTGGAAGAAAGATGGCAAAGCTGAAAGTGTTTAAGGTGTCTTATTTCTATATTGTAAGCGGTATGTTCGTACCTTTTGCAGTATTGATGATGCCTCTGGTAAAACAGACTTCTCAGATAGGAATTGCAAACAGATTCGGTGTTGTGGTGCTGTATGTGGTATTCTTCATGCCCATGAATATTCTGCTGTACTCCGGGTATCTGAAAAACATTCCGATTGCCCTGGAAGAAGCGGCATGTGTGGACGGTGCAGGCGTCTGGCAGACATACTGGAAGATTATTTTCCCGAATATGAAGCCCATGCACGCCACAGTAGCAGTGCTTACTGCAATGAGCACATGGAATGATGTTATGACTCCGCTGGTTATCATGTCAGGAAGCGATGTCAATACCCTTCCGCTGGCACAGCTGAATTTCCAGTCACAGTTCGGAACCAACTACAACCTGGCATTTGCATCTTATCTGCTGGCATTGCTGCCAATTCTGGTTTTCTATATCATTTGCCAGAAACAGATTATCAACGGTGTTGTAAACGGTGCAGTAAAATAAAAACAGAATAAAGGAATATACGGTATGGACTTAAAAAACAGCTATTACGAACTTTATGGAAGAAATGAAATTACCGAATA
The DNA here is from genome assembly GCA_036941025.1 of Lachnospiraceae bacterium JLR.KK002. Taxonomy (NCBI): domain Bacteria; kingdom Bacillati; phylum Bacillota; class Clostridia; order Lachnospirales; family Lachnospiraceae; species Lachnospiraceae bacterium JLR.KK002. Next base: position 1,631,436 of record JAYMNP010000001.1, on the reverse strand, counting down.
CCGCTGGGGACAGTTAATGTCCATCCTGGAACATGCCGCAAAAACCCGTCCGTCTGCCCTGAAAAAGGCAGACGGGAACGGGAATGACTGGTATCAGTCGGAAAAAATGGTTGGCATGATGCTTTATGTGGACCGGTTCAGCAACAATCTGGAGGAATTCGAGAAACGGATTGACTATATTGCAGAGCTTGGGATTACTTATGTGCATTTCATGCCTCTTTTAAAATCCAGGGAAGGCAACAACGACGGAGGTTATGCGGTATCAGATTACCTGATGGTGGACGATAAATTCGGAACCATGAAGCAGTTGGAACGGGTGATGAAGCTCTTAAAAGCCAGAGGAATCCGCACCTGTATTGATTTTGTACTGAACCACACGGCAAAAGAGCATCTCTGGGTACAGAAGTACAGGGAAGGGGATCACGATTATGACGACATGTATTTTATGTTTGACGATGATACCATTCCCGGAGAATATGAGAAGACCATGACAGAAATTTTTCCGGGAGTGGCTCCTGGAAATTTCACCTGGTATCCGGATATCCAGAAATATGTGATGACCCGGTTTTATGAATTCCAGTGGGATTTGAATTACAGAAATCCGCAGGTATTTAACAAAATCGTGGAAGTCATGCTTACCCTTGCCAATAAAGGCGTTGACATTTTCCGGCTGGATGCGATACCATATATGTGGAAAGAACCGGGAACTTCATGTATGAATCATCCCAATGTACATAAACTGCTGGGCATGATGTACGAGATTGTACAGCAGGTGTGCCCAGGCGTGGTATTTCTGGGAGAAGCCATTGTGGAGCCTTATGAGATTGTAAAATATTTCGGCAATCAGGAGATGAAGGAATGCAACGTGATGTACAACGCTTCCTTTATGGTATTGCTCTGGAATTCCCTGGCTACCAGAGACGTGCAGTTGATGGAGCGTTCTCTTTCCATTGATTACGGAATTCCGGACAGCGGCACATGGATTAATTATGTGCGCTGCCACGACGACATCGGATGGGGATTTGAAAAGGAGATTTTAAAGAGCCTGGGGCTGGACCCGGAGCTTCATAAGCAGTATATTATACAGTTTATGGAAGGAAGATTTCCGGGAAGTTTTGCCACAGGAGAACTGTATGAATATAATCCGGTGACGCAGGACGCCAGAAACAGCGGAACACTGGCTTCCATGTGCGGGCTGGAGCAGGCTCTGCGGGAGAAGCACATGTACAAGGTGGAGCTTGCGGTAAAAAGGATTCTGCTGCTCCATGCCATGGTGATTTCCTATACGGGAATTCCGCTGCTTTACAGCGGCGATGAAATCGGACAGCTCAATGACTGGAGTTATAAAGAGGTGCCGGAACATGCGGCAGATTCCCGCTGGCTTCACCGGGGGAAGATGGACTGGGAGGCAGCGGAAAACAGAAGGGATTTCAGTACGGTACAGGGACAGATTTTTACAAAAATCAGAAATATGATTGAAATCCGCAAGTCCAGTGAATTATTCGGCTCCGGATACCGGGCCGTTCCGGTGGATACGGGAAATCCGGCAGTGTTCTGTTTTCACAAGGCAGACAAAATGCTGGTGCTTGCAAACTTTTCGGAGCAGGAACAGTGGGTGGATTCCAAATCATTTGACTGGTTCGGCCTGCCAGGAGAAATGCAGGATCTGATTACCGGAAGGTATGTCAGGTCTTACCATAACCAGATACAGTTAGGGCCCTATGAATATCTCTGGCTTGTCTGACATTCCGGCAGAGAAAGCAGCCTGAATCCATGTTTCGGTTTCCGTGTGACCGTTACCTGTAATTACGATTAGAATAGAAAGGTAAGTTAATTTATGGCAATTATAATCAAAGACAATGTATTTACCCTTCAGACCAGAAACAGCACATATCAGATGAAAGCAGACAGCAAGGGCGTCCTTTTGCACACTTATTATGGAAGCAAAACGGATGAGACAGATTATTCCTATATGATATCCATGGCTGACCGTGGATTTTCCGGGAATATTTATGAAGCCAGGGAAGACAGAACATATTCCCTTGATTTTCTGCCTCAGGAGTTTCCGGTACGGGGAAGCGGAGATTATCGGATAAACTGTATGTATGCGGATTTGGGAACCGGCGTCAGAGACTGCCTGCTGTTTTTTGACAGTTACCGGACGTTCCATGGAAAATACGGGCTGGAAGGCCTTCCGGCCATGTTTGCCTCTGAAGATGAGCCGGTTGACACACTGGAAATTATTTTAAAGGACAGTCAGGAAGAATTTTATGTCCATCTGTACTACGGAGTGTTTGAAGAACACGATATCATCACCAGAGCGGCAATGGTGGAGAACAGAACGGACGGGGAGGTGCGGCTGTCAAAGGTTCTGTCTGCCTGCCTGGATATGGATTCCAGCGGAATGGATATGATTCATTTCTACGGACGCCATGCCGGAGAGCGGGAAATGGAGCGGGTGCCTCTGTTTCATGGTGTTACGGAGCTGAGAAGCACCCGCGGCACTTCCAGCCACCAGCATAATCCTTTTGTGATTCTTGCGGAAAAGAATACCACGGAGGAGCTGGGAGCCTGCTATGGATTCTCATTGCTGTACAGCGGCGGCTTCCATATGCATGTGGAAGTGGATCAGTTCCATCAGACCAGACTGGTCATGGGCATTGACGATTCTGTGTTTACCTGGAGCCTGCAGCCGGGGGAATGTTTTACCACACCGGAAATTGCCATGGCTTACAGCAGTCAGGGACTGTCTCAGCTGTCCCACTGCTATCATAACGGTTTTCAGAAAAACTTAATCCGCAGTAACTGGAAAGACAAAAGACGTCCCATTCTGGTAAATAACTGGGAGGCAACTTATTTTGATTTTAATGCGGAAAAAATTCTGAAAATTGCCAGGGAAGCGGCAGAACTGGATTTGGACATGCTGGTGCTGGACGACGGATGGTTTGGAAAACGGGACGATGATTATTCCGGCCTTGGGGACTGGTATGTGAATGAAAAGAAGCTGGGCTGTTCCATGAAGGAACTGGTGGATAAGGTCAATGATATGGGCCTGATGTTCGGCTTATGGTTTGAACCGGAAATGATTTCCGAGGACAGTGATTTGTACCGGAAGTATCCGGAATGGGCCATGGTGGTTCCGGGCAGAAAGCCTGTTCGGGGAAGATCACAGCTTGTGCTGGATATGAGTCGTGAGGATGTGAAAAATTATATTAAGGAACGGTTATTTGATATACTGGATTCTGCCAATATTCAGTATGTAAAATGGGATATGAACCGCTCTGTGGCGGCTGCCTACAGTGCGCTTCTGCCCAGGGAGCGGCAGGGAGAACTGCGCCATCGGTATGTACTGGGTCTGTATGAGGTAATGGAAGCCATGCTGGAGCGGTATCCGGATTTGCTGCTGGAGGGCTGCAGCGGCGGCGGCGGCAGGTACGATGCCGGAATGCTCTATTATGCGCCTCAGATCTGGTGCAGTGACAATACAGACGCAATTGAACGTCTGAGTATTCAGTACGGAACGTCTTTTGGTTATCCCATGTCTTCCGTATCTGCTCATGTGTCTGTATGCCCGAACCATCAGAATGGAAGGGTAACGCCTTTTCAGACAAGGGGAATCTGCGCCATGCAGGGAACCTTTGGATATGAGCTGGATTTAAGTAAAATGACAGAGGATGAGAAGACGGAGGCAAGAGAACAGATACGCACATTTAAGAAGCGTTACCGCTTATTCCAGTTTGGGGATTATTACAGAATTACCTCTCCCCTGGAAAACCGTGATTTCACTGCCTGGGAATATGCGGATAAGGATGGAAAAGAAGCATATCTTGGTGTGGTTTATACCGATTTGCACGGAAATCCGGCTGCCCAGTCTGTGAAATTCCGGGGACTGCGCCCGAAAGGGGTTTATTCCATGTGGAAAAACAATGAACCTGCAGGGACTTTTACCGGGGCTGCACTGATGAACGGCGGAGTTCTTCTGCCGGTTCCGGTGGAAAATTATGATTCCTGCCAGATTTATATTCGTCTGAAGGAAGCAGAAACAGAATAAGTGTAAAATATACAGGTAACAGGGATACTGCAAAACGGGAGTGCGGTATCCCTGTTTTTTCAGGCAGAAAAGGCCACGCAACAGATTGTTGCTGGCGTATTCGGCAAAAACGTGGTAGGATGAAAAAAATAAATCGGGAAAGAAAGGGAGAGAGTATGAGCCGAAAAGAGGAAAATCATCCAGTGCAGGAAACGCCGGAAAAAAGTCAGGAACAGGAAGTGGTACAGAGTCTGGGAGAGAAAATAAAACGTTTTCGGGAACAGAAACCATATACCCAGTCGGAACTGGCGGAGCAGCTCTCAGTAACAAGGCAGGCAGTGTCAAACTGGGAGCGGGATAAGACCCTGCCGGATGTGTATACCCTGCAGCAGATAGCAGCTTTGTTCAGCATGACGCTGGATGAATTTATGGAAGGAACCAAAGAGTCGGAAGTGACCATGCCGAAAACACCGGGCCGCCTTGCGGCAGCCACCGGGGCGGTAATATTCGGATATCTGGTTGCCGGCGGAATGACGGGACATCTGTATGTGGATTGTGTGGTAATTATGGTAATCATCGGCGTCTTTATCCAGTTATTTCTGCATTTGTTTTTTTCAGGCAGCGTAAAAACAGGGAATTTTTCCATGCTGGCAGGGTACGACGGCAAAGTGGAATATAATCTGGAAGAAGTGAAAAAAGTGCTGATTCAGATGGATGTTCATATTGGCTGTATTTCTTTCGGAACCATATTGTTGTTTGGAATCTCCGCATTTCTGGAAGAAAGCAGATGGGAACTGACAGAGATCATTCTGATTTTTGCCTATTGTGTGGATTTGTGCGTGGTACCGGTATTTTACAATTACCGCAGTATAGACAGAATACTGGTAAGAGAGCTGGACAGACGTATTGCAAAGGCGGGATACTTTTCTGTTGTCTGTTTTCTCGTACAGGTGCTGGGCTTTGTGGCTGTTACTTTTGCAAAAACAGAGCTGCGCAATATGCAGAATAATTCCCCGGAATCTGTGGGATATATAGGATGGACCCTTCTGTTTCTGGTGATTGTCGTAGCAGAGCTGCTGTACGAACAGCGCCGGGCAAAAAAGAAAATTACGGAAACCGGAAGTTACCGTCCGGGAGCTGTATTCTGGCTGAGTACAGCGCTGGCCGGGGCAGTGACAGTTCTGATGTATTTCGGGTAGGATTCTGCTACAGGAACGAACCTGCCGGTTTTCGTGCAAATTATGGGGATAGTAATTGAGAAGGAGATGGTTTATAATAAAAAGAAAAGGAGGGTGAAGAACATGGATGCAGCGAGAAATATTGAATTTTTCACGGTGGATGATATTTATGCACTGCCGGAAGGAGTACGTGCGGAACTGATTGACGGGCAGATTTACGATATGGCTTCTCCTGGCAGGATACATCAGCAGATTCTTGGATTTATGTACAGGAAAATAGCGGATTATATTGACGCCCATCACGGAGAATGCGAGGTGGACATTGCTCCCTTTGCAGTGTTTCTGAACAATGACAACCGGAATTATCTGGAGCCGGACATCAGTGTGATCTGTGATAAAAGCAAACTGGATGACAGGGGCTGCAACGGGGCGCCGGACTGGATTATTGAAATTGTGTCTCCTTCCAGCCGGACCATGGACTATTACCGAAAGCTGTTTAAATACCGAAATTCCGGCGTCAGGGAATACTGGGTGGTGGATCCTGAGAAAAAAATAATTACAGTTTATAATTTTGTAAAAGATACCATGGAAGAATATGGATTCGGAGAACAGGTACCAGTCAGTATTTATCAGGGATTCAGCCTGGAAATACCTGATTCGATGCCCTGAAGATTCAGGTGTTTTCATACCGGAATCCAGGAAGAAGACTGCGGACGGAAAGAATGTGAAAATTTCATAAAAAGTGACATGCATATTTGATGAAAAAAAGCGGAAAATAAATGCGACAGGCAATGATTTATATGACAGATTTCACATTGCCTGATACAGACAAGCGAAAGGAGATTCCCATGAACCAGATTTCAGAAAAAGAATTATCCGCTTTAAATGATTTGCTTACCGGCGAGGAGCTTCTGATTAAAAAGTTTCAGGTGCTGGCAGATAACAGCACGGATTCGGAAATGAAGGCGAAATTTACTGAAATTTCCAATGAGCATAAGGAACATTTCCGTTCCCTGTATTCCCAGTTAAGCTAAGCATATGAAAAGGAGAGAGACCATGCAGCAGTCATTTTATTCAGAAAAAGAAATGTTTGCGGATGCACTGACCGCAGAAAAAACAGCCACCACACTGTACAATACCTTTTCCAACGAATGCGTTCACGACAATGTGAGAAATGCCATTCTGGACTGTCTGGAAAAAGAACACAACATTCAGAACGAGGTATTTAATATGATGCATGAGAGAGGTTATTATCCAACTCCCTCTGCCGAGACCCAGAAAGTAGACGAAGCAAAACAGAAATTTGGACAGTGTATGCAGAACTTTTAGGAAAAATGCCGGAACAGGGAAATCGTGTTCCGGCATTTTTCTGATTCGCAGCAGAGGACTTCTCAGCTTTGTTCTTGCTATTTAAAACTATATATTGTATAATGGTTACTGTTTAAACGGTGCCATGCACTATGCGGCAGTAATGCCGGACACCGGAACCGTAACGTATCGTATGCCGAAAGGACAGAGTCCGGCAAAAAGGAGGCAGAGTTATGTATCAGCCTGATGAGGCGGTAAGCGAGCTGATTCATGAGCAGGCTACAGAAGAACAGCAGGAAAGAATGCTGCAGAATCAGCAGAGGAAGCTGGAACAGGACAGACGGGAGTTTGAGCGGGAGAAGAAGGAATTTTATTTCAGGAAAAAAATGGATGAAAAACGCCTTGCAGAAGAATCCCGGCTGTTTCAGATGAAATGGAAGATACTGGAGAATGAATTAAAGAAAGTTGCAAAAGAAAAGCAGGAGATAGCCAGGGAAAAAGAACAGTATGGCGGAAATTTTGGAGGATTTCATTCCCAGGCGGTGTTTGACAGTTCTGAAGCGGAAATGTTTTTCTCCGGTGTGAACAATGAGCTTGCATTAAAGAAACGCTATAAAGAACTGATTAAGATTTATCACCCGGATAATCTTGCAGGAGACACAGGTACTCTGCAGATGATTAACAAAACCTATGATATCCTGAAGAAACAGTTTTCTGCATAGGATCCGGAGAACAGGAGAGGTGAAGCGGGCCTGCCCGCTATGCTTGCAGAGATATGTCAGGAGGAACAGACATGAAAGAGCAGGAAATAAGGAACATTCTGCAGGAGTATCAGACCCCTGCATATGTGTTTGATCTGGATGCGCTGGCAGAGAGGCTGAAAAAAATTTCATCGGTTCTGAAACAGGGACATATGGATTTGTGCTATGCCATGAAAGCCAATCCTTTTCTGACAGGGGCCATGGAGCCTTTCGTGGAACGGTTTGAGGTATGTTCGCCGGGAGAATTCCGGATTTGTGAGCGGGAACAGCTTCCCATGGAACGCCTGGTGATTTCGGGCGTTAATAAGGAACCGGAAGATATACTGAGGATTGTGAAAAACTGCCAGGGCAGAGGAATTTTTACCATTGAGTCACTGCGGCAGATGGAACTGTTAGCAGAATGCGCCCGGAATACAGGGTATCATCTGAACGTACTTGTTCGTATCAGCAGCGGCAACCAGTTTGGCGTGGACAGAACGCTGGCTGTTAAAATATTTGCAGAGCAGGAAAAATATCCGGAGCTTATTTTTCAGGGGATTCAGTATTATTCCGGCACCCAGAAAAAGAATCTGGCTTTGATAGAACAGGAACTGAAAAGCCTTGATGATTTCTGCCAGGAGGTACGTGAACAGGGGCATTCTGTGAAGGAACTGGAATACGGGCCGGGATTTTGGGTACCTTACTTTCAGTCTGATGCGGAAGAATCTCCGGAGAGGCTGCTGGAAGAATTCCGGAAGCTGGTTCAGAATATGAGATTTGGAGGGAAAATCACATTGGAAATGGGAAGATTTCTGACCGCGGACTGCGGCAGCTTTCTGACCTCCATTGTGGACCGGAAAGACACACAGGGACAGATTTACGGAATTGTGGACGGAGGAATCCATCACCTGAATTATTATGGGCAGACCATGGCCATGAAACTTCCCCATGTGCGGCATATTTCCTGCGGAAGTCCGCCAGTAGATGCCGGCACCGGTTCAGCAAAAGAACAGACAGAAGAAAAATGGAATCTGTGCGGTTCTCTCTGTACCACTGCGGATGTGATTGTAAAACAGTTTCCACTGACCGGAGGGAAAGTGGGAGATGTGCTGGTTTTTGAGCGGGTGGGGGCTTATTCTGTCACAGAGGGAATCAACCTGTTTCTGAGCAGGGATTTGCCAAAAGTGCTGTTTTATTCCCAGGCACAGGGCGCGCGGCTGATACGGGATTCTCAGGCTACGGACAGAATCAACAGCGGGAACCTTTAACATATATATGGATTACTGAGAGGCCATTCAATTGTCAGAATACATGACAGAAAGGAAAAGATATGGAAAAATTACTGGAGATTTTGGAGGACATCCAGCCGGATGCCGATTTTGATACCTGTGAAACACTGATTGATGACGGAGTTCTGGACTCATTTGCCATTTTGTCTATTGTAAGCGAACTGCAGGAGGAGTTTGGAATTTCCATTACTCCTGCGGATATTATACCGGAGAATTTCAATTCTGCGAAAGCGTTGTGGGCAATGGTAGTAAGACTGCAGGACGAATAGGGCGGAGGCAGTCTTATGTCATTGATTTCCATGGAATTTTTAGTGTTTGTGGTTCTGGCCGCAGCGGGGTATTATCTGATTCCCCGCAAATACCAGTGGATGTGGCTGCTGGGATTCAGCTATGTTTATTATCTCAGCGGAGGAATCCGGGCGGCCTGTTTCCTGGCATTTACCACAGTGACTTCCTGGCTGGCCGGCATTGGAGTGGAGAGTGTTTCCGAGCGGATTTCAGACCGGAAAAAGGCCGGGAGGAAGAAGAAGCAGATAACAGCATGTGCCCTGATTCTGAATTTTGGAATTCTGGGAGTGCTGAAATATACTAATTTTGCCATTGGCACGGTCAGTCATCTGACGGGTGCGGACTTTGACATGATGCAGCTTTTGCTGCCTCTTGGAATATCCTTTTATACCTTTCAGTCCATGGGGTATATTCTGGACATATATTGGGGCAGGACGAAAGCGGAACATAATCTGTTCCGTTTTGCTCTTTTTGTATCCTTTTTTCCGCAAATTCTGCAGGGCCCCATCGGCAGGTTCAGCACTCTGGGCAGCCAGCTGTATGAGAGCCATTCCTTTGACCGGAGCAGGACAGAGCAGGCCGTACTGCGGATTTTGTGGGGCTACTTTAAGAAAATGGTGATTGCGGACAACGCGGTAATCTTTGTCAATGCTATTTTTGACCATCCGGATATTTACGATGGACTTGGAATCATTGGTGTGTTAGGATACAGTATACAGCTTTACTGTGATTTTTCCGGCGGCATGGATGTGGTAATCGGAATCGGAGAACTGTTCGGCATAAAGCTGGATGAGAATTTCCGGCGGCCTTATTTTGCAGTTTCCATTACGGATTTCTGGCATCGGTGGCACATTACCCTGGGAACCTGGATGAAAGATTATGTATTTTATCCTGTGTCCCTGTCCGGCTGGATGAAGAGTTTTTCCGGATTCGCCCGGAAAACATGCGGAAAACAGACCGGGCGAACTCTGCCCATCTGCCTTGCCAATATCATAGTCTTTCTGGTGGTTGGAATCTGGCACGGGGCCGCCTGGAAATTTATCATCTACGGACTTTACAACGGACTGATTATTGCGTTCAGCGGCCTGATGGCTCCCTCTTACCGGAAATGGAAGAAAGCGTTTCATATTTCCGGGGACAGCCGGGGATTTCATCTGTTTCAGATTGCAAGGACTTTCCTGCTGGTGAATATCAGCTGGTTTTTTGACCGGGCAGAGGATGTGCCCACCGCTTTGCTTATGATGAAAAATACCCTGACCCATTTTGACCTGCATCAGATTCTGGAGCCGGGAATTGAGATTGGGGAAGCCAGCGGCACCACTTATACCCTTATAGCCATTGGAGTGGTTCTTTGCGGGTGCCTCCTTGTATTTGCGGTGAGTCTGATGGAGGAACAGGGCAGAAAACTGTCGGAAATTTTTGAGAGACAGAACTGGCTGGTGAAATCGGCAGTTTATCTGTGTCTGATTCTGGCGCTGCCTGCACTTGGACAGCCTTCCGGAGAGGCAGGAGGATTTATATATGCGCAGTTTTAGGAAAATTGCAATACCGGCAGCGGTGATTCTGCTTCTGACAGTGGTGAATCTGGGATTGAATTACGCCCTGATACCCGCCAGTTATGTGAATTTTATGATTTATGAAGGAGTAAGCCAGGCTCATGACACGGTATTTCTGGGAACTTCCCATGGATTGAACGGAATCAGCCCCAGAATAGTGGAGGAGCAGACAGGAGAGAAAGCCATCAATCTGTGTATGGGCGGAGAATATCCCAGAGATGCTTATTATCTTCTGAAAATGGTCTGTGAAAAAAGCATACCGAAAACCGTAGTATATGAACTGGATTTCGGCTACTGGTGTACGCCGGAAGGACAAAGGGGAGATTTTAACCGTGCCTATTATGAAATGCCCTGGTCTTTTACGAAAGCAGAGTATTTTCTGAATAAGGAATGGAAGCTGGATTTCAGGGCAGCCCTGTTCCCCTGGTTCTACTATCGCGGGCAGTTTCGGGATATGAAAGAAATTATAGCCCGTAAGCGGAGCCCGGAGTATCGGAACCGGGAAGAATCTCTCTTTCAGTGGGATGGATACGGTTACATGGACGGATTTATGCGCAACCGTCCCATACCGGGAGAGAAGCCGGAAAAAAATCTGGTACTCTGGGATGAGAAGGAAAAAAACGAAGATTCTTTTCGGTATTTTGAGAAAATGGCAGCTTTCTGTGAGAAAATGGGAATCCGCCTGGTAGTTCTGACCACTCCGGTTCCCGGAGAGGTTCTGGATAAATATGGGGAAAATTTTCAGGAGGCAGATAACTTTTTCACGGAATATCTGGGGAAAATGGGGATTGATTACTGGAATTATAACCGTCCTGGAACAGAAATTGAGAACTTTGATGACAGTCTGAATGCTTTTACGGACTATGAGGGGCATATGAGTGCAGGGCAGGCGGAAGCGTTCAGCGTACAGTTGGTGGAGGATTTTTTATGAAAAAAGCAGCAGGTATAGTAAAGGAAAGTACCGGCAAAATTCTGGGGATTATGGTACATGATTTTAAAAAAATATTTACCAATCCCATAGCGGCTGTTGTGGCTGTGGGGGTGCTGATTCTGCCTTCCCTTTATGCCTGGTTTAATATTAAGGCAAGCTGGGACCCTTATGGAAGTACCAATAATCTGGCTATGGCTGTGGCGAATGTGGATGAGGGAACCACGATTCAGGGAGTGGAGATGAACATTGGCGACAGCATTATTGAGAGCCTTACAGGAAACGATCAGATTGGGTGGAAATTTACGAATCAGGAGGAGGCCATTGCCGGGGTAAAAAGCGGCAAATACTATGCTGCGGTGGTAATCCCGGAGGATTTCAGCCAGGACATGACCAGTGTTCTGAGAAAAGATATTACAAGACCTCAGATTGAGTATTATGTGAATGAAAAGAAGAACGCCATCGCACCGAAGATTACGGATAAAGGGGCCGGAGCCATTCAGCAGCAGGTGAACGAGACCTTTATTTCCCAGATTGTGACCGTGATGGGAGATACGGTGATGAAGATTGCGGAGAGGGTTTCTGAAACTGAAGGAAAAATAGACGAGAAACTCTTTGAGCATGTGTCGTTATCCGATAATATTGTATCGGTGGAACACGCCATTGAGACCATGAAGAATCTGAATGTGTCCATAGACAGCCTGGTGGGGACCATAGATGCCTTTGGCGATACTTCCAAAGCCATGGACAGTCTGGTGGAATCCTTAAGAACCACCATTCAGATTACGGATGAAAGTCTGTCAAATCTGCAGAACAGCCAGGAGGACTTTCAGAAGAGTGAATCACTGGAACATATTTCCGGCGCTACGCCCGGCGTTTATGATACGGTTCTGGAATCCATAAACAGCAATCTGGATAATCTGATCAGCCGGCTGGAAGTTCTGGAGAAAAATCTGGATGAGGACGCTCAGTCAGCCATTGAATTGTTGTCAGCCATGAAAAATCAGATTGCAGGAATCAAAAATATCAATAGCGGACTGATGGATATTTTAAAGGGAAATTCCTTTTTGTACAACCTCCAGGGGGTAAAGGAGCTGGTCGGAAAACTGGAAAGCGCCAATGCTTCCCTGACAAAGGCGGAATCTTCCATTGACCGGGCGGTTCAGCTGCTGAATGAGGATAAGGATGTGTCAGAATCCGTCCGTCAGCTTCGGGATGAACTGAATGAGGCGGCAAATGCCATGCACTCTGCCCTGGAAGGATACCGGAATCTGGCGCGGGGAGAAATCGAAAACATTGTATCGGATATGAACAGCAGGCTGGCTTCTGTCCGCTCGGAACTGGCTTCTGTAAAATCACTGGCGCCTATTGCAGATAATACTATTAAAAGCGCAGGTACCGCCATGGATTCCCTGGGCAGTTCCATGGATTCTGTGGCAGAGGTGCTGAAAAATTCCAAAGAGCTGGTTTCTTCCGGAATTACCAGTCTGGAAAACGTGAAAGAAATCCTGAAAAAGGTACAGGACAGCTCCGAAAAGAGCCTTGTGGACAGTCTGAAAGAATTCCTTCTGGAGAAATTCGGAGTAAATCTGGACGAATACGACAATACGCCGGAAGCTATCGGCAGTTTTCTGTCTTCTCCGGTGGAACTGAAAACAGAAAAAATTTATCCCATTGCCAATTACGGCTCCGCGCTGTCCCCGTTTTATTCCATCCTTGCCATGTGGGTGGGAGGACTGGTGCTGGTTTCCATTCTCAAATGCAAGGCCAGGGAAGATGAAACTCTGGCAGTCAGCAAGTACAGGCCCTTTGAGCTGTATATGGGGCGTTATCTGATTTTTATGATATTTGCAATCCTCCAGAGCGTGATTATCTGTCTGGGTGATCTGTACTGGCTGAAAATTCAGTGTATCCATCCCGGTCTGTATATTTTTGTGGGAGTTGTGGCAGGCATTGTATTTTCCAATGTGATTTATACCCTGACCATTACCTTTGGAGATGTGGGAAAAGCCATTGCAGTGGTGCTGCTGGTACTGCAGGTGGCCGGAGCAGGCGGAACCTTCCCCATAGAAGTCACGCCCAGCTTTTTCAATAAGATTAATCCGTTTCTGCCTTTCACCCATGGCATGAACGCCATGCGGGAGGCCATTGCGGGATTCTATGGAAATACATACATTGTCAGCCTGCTGAAACTGTTTGTGTACTTTCCCATTTTCTTCCTGTTTGGTACGGTATTCCGTACTCCTCTGATAAAGCTGAACAATTTCTTTGAGGAACATCTGGAAGACACGGGAATTATGTAAAGCAGGGAGGATTCTGTATGAAGTGGAAAAAATATACCATTCAGACCACCACCCAGGCAGAGGATTTTATCAGCAGTATGCTGGCGGATCTGGGTGTGGAAGGGGTGCAGATTGAAGATAATATTCCCTTATCGGCAGAGGATAAGGAAAAAATGTATATTGATATTCTTCCGGAGCTGCCGCCGGATGACGGAAGTGCCAGAGTAAGTTTTTTTCTGGAGGAAGGAAAGGACGACGGGGCGCTGCTGGAACAGGTGAGAGAAGAACTGGAATCTCTGCGGCTGTTTGTGAACCTGGGCGAGGGAACGATTACCCAGGGAGAGACAGAAGACAAAGACTGGGTGAATAACTGGAAACAGTATTTTAAAGCCTTTACCATTGAACATATCCTGATTAAGCCCACCTGGGAGCCCTGGCCGGAGGAGTCAGACAGCCGGATTACCATTGAAATAGACCCCGGAACTTCTTTTGGAACAGGAAGACATGAGACCACCCAGCTCTGCATCCGGCAGTTATGCCGCCATATGAAGGCGGGGGACCGGATACTGGATGTGGGCTGCGGAAGCGGCATTCTCTCGCTGGTCAGCCATAAACTGGGAGCCTCCCATGTAACCGGAACAGACATTGATTCCCTGTGTATACAGGCTTCCCTTGACAACTGGCGGCTCAACCGTCTGCCGGAGGAAGGCAGCCGGTTTTTGCACGGGAACCTGATAGAGGACAGGAAACTGCAGGAACAGGTGGGAGGGGATTATGATATTGTGGCGGCAAATATTCTGGCCGATATTATTATTCCCCTGACGCCGGTGATTCCCCGTCATCTGAAAAAGGGCGGTATTTATATTACCAGCGGTATTATTGACTTTAAAGAAGAAGCGGTAAAAGAAGCCATTCAACATGCAGGACTGACCGTTCTGGAAGTGAACCGTCAGGGAGAGTGGGTCAGCATTACCGCAGAAAACAGGTAGACAGGAGAGAGATATGTTTCAGTTTTTTGCAGGGCCGGAGCAAATCGGGGAAAAGGAAGCCTTTATTACGGGCAGCGATGTGAATCATATTCGGAATGTGCTGCGTATGAAACCGGGCGAACAGATACGGGTCAGCGACCAGCAGGGCAGGGATGTTCTGTGCGAAATCCGGAAGACGGAAGGGGAGAAAATTACCCTTGAGATTTTAAAATCCTGTGAGGGTACGGAGCCGCCGGTGAAAATCACCTTATTTCAGGCGCTGCCCAAGGGAGATAAAATGGATTTGGTGATTCAGAAAGCCGTGGAACTGGGGGTCAGTGAAATTATTCCGGTGGCCATGGGCAACTGTGTGGTGAAGCTGGATGAAAAGCGGGCGGAGCACAAACGCATCCGCTGGCAGGCCATTGCGGAAAGCGCGGCAAAACAGTCAAAGCGAAGTGTCATTCCGAACGTGTGCCCGGTACATTCTTTTGCCGAGGCGGCGGAGTATGTGCGGACCATGGAGGTACGCCTGCTTCCCTATGAGCAGGAGCGGGGTATGGCCCACACCAGAGAGGTGTTCCGAACCATCGAAAAAGGGGCGTCCATTGGAATTTTTATCGGGCCGGAAGGCGGATTTGCCTCCGGAGAAATTGAGGCGGTAAAGGATTATATGGAAATTATTTCACTGGGGAACCGTATACTGCGGACGGAGACAGCGGGAATGGCAGTTCTTGCCATGCTGCTTTATGAAATGGAGGATTAGAATGGGAGCATATTTTGATAATGCGGCCACGACCCGCTGCTGTGACGGGGCAAAAGCACGAGTCATTCAGGCATTGTCGGAAGACTATGGCAATCCATCCTCCCTGCATGTCAGGGGCATGGAAGCAGAAAACCAGATTCGGAAAGCCAGGGAGCAGATTGGCAGGACTCTGAAATGTAAGGAGTCGGAACTGATTTTTACTTCCGGCGGAACAGAGTCCAATAATCTGGCCATTCTGGGCGCGGCAATGGCAAACAGACGCAGAGGTATGCATTTGATTACCACGGAAGTGGAACATCCGGCGGTATCTTCGCCCATGAAATTTCTGGAAGAACAGGGCTTTACCGTTACCAGGCTGAAGGTGGACCGGGACGGGCTGATTTCCCTGGAAGAACTGGAACATGCCATCCGGCCGGACACCATTCTTGTATCTGTCATGTATGTGAATAATGAAATCGGAGCTGTGGAGCCTGTAGAGGAGGCGGCCAGGGTGATTCACAGCAGGAATCCGGAGACTCTGTTTCATGTGGACGCCATTCAGGCCTATGGAAAATATATGATTTATCCCGGAAGAACGGGCATTGATCTGATGTCGGTCAGCGGCCATAAAATTCACGGGCCCAAAGGGGTGGGGTTTTTATATGTGAAAGAAAAAACCAGAATAATACCGGTGATGTACGGCGGAGGACAGCAGAAAAATATGCGTTCCGGTACAGAAAATGTGCCCGGAATTGCAGGTCTGGGACAGGCCGCCCAGGAAGCATACGAAGACTTTTCCGGGAAGCAGGCATATCTGTATGGGCTGAAGGAGAGATTTCTGGCAGGGCTGGCAGGGCTGGAGTGGGCCCATGTGAACGGGAGGACCGGCCGGGACAGCGCTCCTCATATTATCAGTCTCAGCGTGGACGGAGTGCGCAGCGAAGTATTACTGCACGGGCTGGAGGACAAAGAGATTTACGTGTCTGCCGGAAGCGCCTGCGCATCCAATAAACCCGCCCCCAGCAGTACCCTTCAGGCCATCCATGTAAAACGGGAATATCTGGATTCCACCATACGAATCAGCTTCTGCAGAGAGAATACTCCGGAAGAGGTGGACGAATGCCTGGATGTCCTGAAAAGTCTGGTTCCCGTACTTCAGAGATATACCAGACATTAGTCTGCAGATTTATGACGCAGTTGGATGGGAGGAACATATGTTTAAAGCATTTTTAATCAAATACGGAGAAATCGGCATTAAGGGGAAAAATCGTCATCTCTTTGAGGCCGCACTGGTGCAGCAGATAAAATATGCCCTGAAACCGGTAGAGGGAGAATTTTCCATTACCAGAGAACAGGGCCGGATTTATGTGGAAGCGCTGGGGGATTATGATTATCAGGAAACTCTGGAACATCTTCAGCGGGTGTTTGGGATTGTGGGTATCTGTCCCGTGGTGATTACCGAAGACGAGGGATTTGAAAAGCTGGCGGAGGATGTGATTTCCTGGCTGGACAGACGTTATCCGGATAAAAATATGACCTTTAAAGTCCACACCCGCCGGGCAAGAAAAAATTATCCTCTCTGTTCCATGGAGGTAAACGCAGCGCTGGGAGAACGGATTCTGGAAGCTTTTCCGGAAATGAAAGTGGACGTGCACCATCCGGATATTCTGGTAAATGTTGAAATCCGAAAGAAAATCAATCTCTATTCGGATGTTCTGCCGGGGCCGGGCGGAATGCCTGTGGGCACCAACGGAAAAGGTATGCTGTTATTGTCCGGAGGCATTGACAGCCCTGTGGCCGGATACATGATTGCAAAACGAGGGGTTAAGATTGACGCTGTTTATTTCCATGCGCCGCCTTATACCAGCGAACGTGCAAAACAGAAAGTAGTGGATCTGGCCAGGATTGTGGCAAAATATGCAGGCCCCATCTATCTGAAAGTGGTGAATTTTACCGACATTCAGATGTATATTTACGAGCAGTGCCCCCATGAGGAACTGACCATTATCATGCGGCGTTATATGATGCGGATTGCAGAGCATTTTGCGGAAGAGACAGGTTCCCTTGGGCTGATTACCGGGGAGAGTATCGGACAGGTGGCCAGCCAGACCATGCAGTCGCTGGCAGCTACGGACGAAGTATGCAGATTTCCGGTATACCGGCCGCTGATTGGCTTTGACAAACAGGAGATTATTGCAGTTTCAGAGAAAATCGGCACTTACGAGACTTCCGTTCTGCCTTATGAGGACTGCTGCACCATTTTTGTGGCAAAGCACCCGGTAACAAAACCCAGTCTGAAAGTAATCAGGCGTTCGGAAACTCATCTGAAAGAAAAGATTGATGAAATGGTACGGACTGCCATTGAGACAGCAGAGACGATTGTGGTGGAATAAATGTTTATTTCCGCGAGCAGTGAACCATGCAAGTTGCATACCCCGTCAGCTTGCTGCGGGTTTTTTCCCGTACAAAAACCCCCATGGATTCATGGGGGACGTCGGTATCATTCAGATTAAACCAGATATGGTTTTAACGCTTCCATAATGTCGTCCACTTCTGTTTCCGCATGGATTGCCAGATCAATGGGCTTGGAAAGGTCAAGGCTGAAAATACCCATAATAGATTTTGCGTCAATCACGTATCTTCCGGAAATCAAATCGAAATCGAACTCAAACTGAGAGATGGCATTTACGAAAGATTTCACCTTATCAATAGAATTTAAAGAAATCTGAACTGTTTTCATGTAAGAACCTCCTTCATGATGGTACCTGCGGAACAATAATGTTCTGTAAATACAGGTAAATATTTGAAATATTTTCTATTATACTACCGTCTTTCATGGGAAAAGTCAATAACACCGTAACCAATTTCACAGATAAATGCAACAGGTTTTTCGGCAGTTTGACGTTGGAAAAGGCCTGTCGGCAGGGAAAAAAGAAAGGTTTTTGGAATATGAGAAAAGTAGCGCTGCATAATCTGGGATGTAAAGTGAATGCATATGAGACAGAAAGTATGCGCCGGATTCTGGAAGAAGCCGGATATGAGATTGTCCCATTTGAAGAACAGGCAGACGTCTATGTCATCAATACATGTTCTGTGACAAATATGGCTGACCGGAAATCCAGACAGATGATTCACCGGGCCAGAAAAAGGAATCCGGGAAGTGTGGTGGTGGCGGCAGGCTGTTATGTACAGACGGCAGAGGAACATGTCCGGGAAGACGGGGCTGCTGATATTTTAATAGGAAATAATAAGAAACATGAACTGGCAGATTTGCTGGAACATTTTTTTGCAGAGCGGGAAAAGCAGAAAGAAAGTATGATGCCTGCGCAGGAGGAAAGAAATGCTTCCTGCGTGCTGGTGGAAAATATTGCAGAGGACAGAATCTATGAAGAATCCGGCGTGAACCGGGCCGGAGAGCATACGCGGGCATTTGTAAAAGTACAGGACGGCTGTAACCAGTTCTGCAGTTACTGCATTATCCCCTATGCCAGAGGGCGGGTCAGAAGCAGGAATCCGGAACATACACTCCGGGAAGTGGAAGCCCTGGCTGCCAACGGATACCGGGAAGTGGTGCTGACAGGCATTCATCTGAGTTCTTACGGGACAGACCTGAACCGGCAGGATACTCCGGCCAGGGAAGAAATCAGCCTGCTGGCGCTGGTTCAGAAAGTCCATGAAATAAAGGGAATTGAACGTATCCGGCTGGGGTCTCTGGAGCCGAAAATTGTAACAGAAGATTTTGTCCGGGCGCTGTCAAAGCTGCCGAAAGTCTGCCCTCATTTTCATCTGTCCCTGCAGAGCGGCTGTGACGCCACCTTAAAACGGATGAATCGGAAATATACCTGTGAGGAGTATGCAAAAGGGTGTGGGCTGCTGCGGAAATATTTTACCCATCCGGCCATTACCACGGACGTAATTGTGGGTTTTCCGGGAGAGACAGAAGACGAATTTGCAGTTACAAGAAAATTTCTTAAAAGTATCGGATTCTTTGAAATCCATATTTTCCGCTATTCCCGCCGGGAGGGAACGCCTGCGGCCGGAATGGAACATCAGATACCGGAGCAGGTGAAAGCAGAGCGCAGCGACGCACTTTTTACAGACCTGTCCCGGATGAACCGGGAATTTCTGGACTGGTATTCCGGCCGGGAGGTGGAAGTTCTGATGGAAGAAGAAATTTCTGTGGAAGGAAAAAAGTATTTTCTGGGCCACACAGGGGAATACGTGAAAGCAGCGGTACATTTGCCGGATGGAGCATCCCGAAATCTGGCAAATAAGCTGGTGAAAGGCCGGGTGGCGTCGGTGCTGACGGAGGATGTGCTGCTGCTGGAGTTTATGGAGGAAGAATAATCTGAAAAATTTATGGAAGGAGAGAACGGCTGCAGGTATCGCTTTTGCAGCCGGAACAGAACAATGGAAAGAGAAAAATTAGGTTCCCGCCTTGGATTTATTTTACTGTCCGCAGGCTGCGCAATCGGAATCGGCAACGTATGGAGGTTCCCCTATGTGGCCGGTATGTATGGAGGAGGCGTCTTTGTGCTTTTCTATCTGTTTTTCCTGATTATCATGGGCGTTCCGGTCATGACCATGGAATTTGCTGTGGGCCGGGCCAGCAGGAAAAGCATTGTCCGAAGTTTTCAGGAACTGGAAAAACCGGGACAGAAATGGCATCTGAATGGTTATCCTGGAATGGCAGGCAACTATCTTCTGATGATGTTCTACACCACGGTAACCGGATGGATGCTGTACTATTTTTACCAGATGCTCACCGGAAAATTTCAGGGAAAAGACGCCGGACAGGTAGGACAGATGTTTCAGGATATGCTTTTAAGCCCGCAGATTCTGGGTTCTGCCATGGTAATCATTGTGGCCGCAGGAATATTCATCTGTTCCATGGGCCTGCAGAAAGGTGTGGAAAAGATTACCAAGGTTATGATGAGTATGCTGCTTGCCATTATTGTTCTTCTGGCAGTCCATAGCTGTACGCTGGAAAATGGTCTGGAAGGGCTGAAATTTTATCTGCTTCCTGATTTTCAGAGAATGCAGGAAGTGGGCATCTGGGAAACGGTTACCGCAGCCATGAATCAGGCGTTTTTCACCCTGAGCCTTGGAATCGGCGCCATGGGAATATTCGGCAGCTACATTGATAAAAGCCACCGGCTCCTGAGCGAATCGGTAAATATCGCCCTTCTGGACACCTTTGTGGCTCTTGTTTCCGGTCTGATTATTTTCCCCGCCTGCTTTTCTTTCGGCATCAGCCCGGATATGGGACCGCGCCTGATTTTTGTCACGCTGCCCAATGTATTTAACGGAATGGCCGGCGGACGCGTCTGGGGTACGCTGTTTTTCATCTTTATGACGTTTGCGGCCTTCTCCACCATACTGGCTGTATTTGAAAATATCATTTCCTGCGGTATGGATTTATTTCACTGGAGCAGAAAGAAGTCCTGCCTGATTAATCTGGGGGCAATTATCCTTCTGTCTCTGCCCTGTGTATTCGGCTATAATCTGTGGTCTGATTTTCAGCCTCTCGGCGCAGGCAGCACGGTTCTGGATCTGGAAGATTTTCTGGTAAGCAACCTGATACTGCCCATCGGTTCCCTCTGCTATCTTCTGTTCTGCGTGACACGGTTCGGCTGGGGCTTTGAAAATTACAGAAAAGAAACCAATACCGGTAACGGTCTTAAGCTGCCCCGGTGGATTCGTCCTTATCTGACGTTTATCCTGCCTGTGCTGATCCTGTTTCTGATTGTAAAAGGACTCCTGGGAAATTAACCGGGAGCCCTGAAAGGGGAGATATGGATTCCATGGACAATTATGTAAAAAAATAAAAATTGTTCTTGACTTTCCAACCTGTAATATGTATAATGAATTTGTTGAGTTTTGAAGAACAAAGTCAAAGTCAAAGTATGGCTCGTTGGTCAAGCGGTCAAGACGCCGCCCTCTCACGGCGGAAACAGGGGTTCGATTCCCCTACGAGCTGCTAAGCTATAATTGAATAGCCCAACCCGATAAAACGCCGGGATACCTGATAATGGTATTCCCGGCGTTTTGTTGGAATTTTGCCGGAATTATGAACCGGACAGATGTATTCGCAGGTTTTCCGCCCTTCTGGTCTCCGGAAGCGGGCAGGCTGTCTGTGGCCTGTTCAAAGGGCATAGGCTGAACTGTTGGAATGGAGACGGTAAATTGTCCTCAGGCACATTGACTTTTCTGCAAAAATATATTAAAACAATAATAAAGAGGCAGATACCTTATTTGCCGAAAACAGAAGGTAACGAGGAAATAAAATGGCAAGTATCAGAGAAGTAGCACAGGAAGCAGGAGTAGGAGTGGGAACCGTGTCACGCGCCCTGAATGGTTCCGGGTATGTTTCGGCCGAGACAAGGAAAAAAATTGAAAAAGCAGCCAGGAAGCTGAACTATACGCCTAATGAGCTGGCAAGAAATCTCTATCATAATAAAACAGGAATCGTGGGAGTGATCGTGCCTGATCTGGATCATCCCTTTTTTGCTTCCCTGGTGAAATATATTGAAATGGAATTATATGAACAGGGATACAAAACCATGATTTGCAATACGGTAGGCATCAGCAGCCGGGAACAGGAATATCTGGATATGCTGGGGCGGAACATGGTGGACGGGATTATCACAGCTTCTCATGGTCTGGAGGTGGAAGAATACCGCAGGCAGGTGAAGCCTATTGTCTCTATAGACCGTGATCTTGGGCCTCAGATTCCACTGATAGGCTGCGACCATGCAAAGGGCGGGAGACTGGCGGCGGAACTTATGATTAAGGCCGGGCGAAAGAAAATATACCTGGTTTCCGGAATTTCGCCGAATGTTACGGCAAATGACAGATACCTTGCATTTATGCGGAAAATGGAAGGAACAGGAGTCACGGTTCTCAGGGAAGTAATGGAATGGAATATATTTCACTGGGATGCACATTATAAAATGGCGGAAGAAATTTTTAAGAACTATCCCGATATTGACGGAATTTTTGGAGGGGATCTGGCCGCCATTGCCTGTCTGAACATGGCACAGAAAAGAGGGCTGCGGGTACCGGAAGATATTTCGATTATTGGATTTGATGCCACAACGCCTTCCAATATGGTATATCCCCGGCTGACTGCAATTCGGCAAAATGTAGAATTATTGGCTGAAGTTTCGGTGAATACCCTGCTGGACATCGTGGAACAGCGGAAAAATGTGCCTCATCGTCTGATTCTGGACGTGGAAATCCAGCCTGGAGGAACAGCATAATCGAAATTTTTAGTGAAATTGTAAAAAAACCATAAACAAGATTTAGTGAAAATAGTTAAGAAAGAAGATTTTGTATAAATTGCACAATACAAAATCTTCTTTTTTGTTGTCAGAGGAAAAAGGGCCGAAAGATAATTGACAAATTTCTCATAGTGTACTACAATCCATATATGGAACGGGTTCCATAATGATAAGAGAAAAAGAAAAAATAGATATTATAAATTTAATATTATATTATATGGAACCGGTTTTATATACAATAAAATTCTGACAGGTACACAGAGAATTTATTCAGTGAAGGAAAGGAGGAGACAGATGAATACGGGAGATTATACAATGCTGGAGATATTTGCAGAAGCATTGCAGTCGGGCGGAAAAATCCGTTTGCTTTCCGGAGGAGGCAGACAGCAGGAGGTTTTTGCAAAAAGCAGAAATCTGTCGACATTAAAGCAGAGTTCCGTTCCGGAGAACTGTCAGGAAATACCGGTGGAATCCGGATATTACAGATGGCTCAGAATACCGGTGGAGCAGGAAACAGAGTATGAAATCCTCTGCGAAGGATGTAGGGTTTCTCTCTGTTATCTCAGCGGCTGCGAACATATTCTGGAAACCGGGGTCTGTTATCTGGAACAGGAAAAGGAGAACGGAAGATTTATAAAAGGCAGTCAGAAGGAACAGTATGATTCCCCTGTACGGGAGGCATATCACTTTTCCCCCTGGAAAAACTGGCTCAATGATCCTAACGGGCTGTGCTGGTTTCAGGGATATTACCATTTGTTTTTCCAGTTCAATCCCCACAGCCAGCAGTGGTCTCAGATGTACTGGGGTCATGCGGCAAGTAAAGATCTGGTTCACTGGGTTCATCTTCCGGTTGTGCTGGAGCCGCAGGAAGAGATACTGAAGAATCCGGAACAATTCAAAGGAGGCGCATTTTCCGGCTCTGCCGTAGTATATGGAAATGAAGCGGTATTTTTTCTGACCCGGAGCAGCGGTCCTCATATTGACAGTGCGAAAACACTACAGCAGCAGTGGATGGCAAAGAGTGGAGATATGCTGCATTTTACGGAAGAAAAGCTGGTGATTGACAGGCCGCCTCAGGGAGCGTCTTTTGATTTCAGAGATCCAAAAGTAATACGGGCAGAAGGAAAATGGTATATGGTTCTGGGAAGCGCTCTGGAAGAAAAAGCGGCTGTTTTGCTGTATGAATCCGAAGATCTGGAACACTGGAGTTATTTCGGTCCGCTGCTTGTGGAACAGGAAAACGGTATCCGCTGTATGGAGTGTCCCGATTTTATGGAGTTGGACGGGAAAGCTCTGGTAATCGGAGCATTGATGCAGCATCGTGATGCCGGAGGCAGATATCAGATGTGCAGATATTATACAGGGGAGTTTCAAAACGGTATATTTACGGAAGAAGACAGAGGATGGTTTGATTTCGGCGGCAATTGTTACGCAATGCAGAGTTTTGAGCACGAGGGCCGCAGAATCAGCATTGGATGGATTGCTGATTTTTATGAGGAACATCTGGAACTTGAAAACGGAGCCTGCGGAAGCATGACGATTCCCAGAGAAATGCATATCCGGGGCAGCCGATTGTATCTTACGCCGGTTAAGGAAATGGAATCTCTGAAAGCAGAGTGCCTGTACCGGGGACATGGAGAGAATGTCTGTCTGGAAGAAATTCATCCCAATGTGTATAAGGCAGAACTGGAATTTGAGAATAACATTCCATTTTCTGTCCGGCTGGGCGGAGATACGGCACGGAAGATTCTGCTTGTTTATGATGAGAAAGGACTGCATCTGGAAACAAAAGGGGTAAAAAGCGAACATGTTCTGTTTCCGGCGGAGGTGGATAAAGTGGAAAAGCTGGAAATTTTTACGGACCGCAGGACGGTGGAAATTTATGTAAATGACGGCGAAGCAGTGGGAACAAAATTATTTTATGATATCCGGGACAGCGGGTGTTTTATATTGCATACGGAGATGCCGGCATGTATTAAAAAGGTGGAAATATTCCGCATGAAATCCATATGGGAGTGACCGGATCGGTGTGCATGGAACAGATTCAGATGGATGGAACAGTATTTTCCAAATGGAATTCATCGGCGGAAAAACGAAAAAGGAGAGGAAAGATGCGAAAAAGAGTAATTGCGGCATTACTTGCAGCTGCAGTGGCGTCAGGTATGTGTACCCTTACCGGCTGCGGCGGAGCGAAGGAGCGGGTAAACGAAGACGGGGAATCGGTAATTACCGTATGGAGCCCCAGTGACGAGCCGGCGATTGAAGAATGGTGGGTGGAGAAAATTGAAGCCTTCAATCATGCCCACGAGGGGGAAATTGAGCTGCGCAGGGAAGCCATTGTACGTGCGGATTCCTATGCATATGAAGATAAGGTCAATGCGGCCATAACCTCCAACGATTTACCGGATATCCTGTATGTGGACGGACCGAATGTATCTATTTATGCGGCAAATGAAATAATTCTTCCCCTGGATGATTTCTTTTCCGAGGAAGAATGGAGTGATTTTTTTGATTCCTCCAGACAGCAGAATACTTATGACGGAAAAATTTATGCGGCAGGTGCAACGGAAAGCTCCGTGGCATTGTACTACAATAAGGATATGCTGGATGAAGCAGGGATTTCCGTGCCGGAGCGCAAAGAAGATGCCTGGACCTGGAGTGAATATTATGATGCGGCAAAAAAACTTACAAAAGACGGAGTAGTGGGAACCAATATTATTATGGATAAGGGAGAAGGCCTCTCCTATGTGCTGGAACAGTTCTGGATTTCCAACGGGACGGATTTTGTCAATGAAGACGGAAGTTCCGCCAATGGATGGCTGAACAGCCCGGAAGGTGTGGAAGCGGCAGAATTTTTAAACAGCCTGATTCGGGATGGGTATGCCAATATTGACCCTGTTCAGAAGGAATTCCATAACGGTAAAGCGGCAACCATGCTGGGCGGTTCCTGGGAAGTGGCAACGCTGGAAAAGGATTATCCGGATTTGAACTGGGGCGTTACCTGGTTTCCGGTGGCCGACGAAGACGGGGTTCTTACTTCTCCTACCGGCGACTGGGCAGCGGCTGTTACAAAAAATGTTCAGGACATGGATGCTGTCAGAGAGGTGATGCGTTTTCTGTTTTCAGAGGAAAATGTAACTACTTATGCGCAGGCGATTTCAAAGCCTCCTACCAGGATTTCCAGTTATGACGTATTGACGGAATACAATGAGTATCCTCGCTCCATTTTTAAAGAACAGCTGATGGAAACCGGGCATCCAAGGCCGAGAACGCCTTCTTACAGCGTACTGACGGCAGAATTTGCAGAAGCAATGCTGAATATTTTTACCGGCGTAGATGCGCAGGAAGCCCTGGATGCAGCCGCAGCAGCCACAGATAAAGATTATAAAAAATATTATGGGAAAGATTAATACAGAAGGGGGATTGGCTATGAAGAAATCCATCAATAAAGTAAGTGAAAGAAGAGCGGCGTATCTTTTCGTGATTCCGGCCGTAGCTTTGCTGGCAGCATTTTTAATTTATCCGTCTCTGCAGACCATTCGGTATGCCTTTACGGATTATAATATTATGCGTCCGGATCGGATTGTGTTCTGCGGGTTTAATAATTTTGCAGAACTGTTTCAGGATGAAGATTTTTGGATTGCGGTAAAAAATACCCTTTATTTTACAGTTCTGGTGGTGCCGTTTCAGACGATTCTGGCATTGGCCCTGGCTCTTTTGATTTCCTCCAGGAGAAAAGGCGTGTCTGTGTTTCGGGCAGCGTATTTCAGCCCGCAGGTAACTTCTATGGTAGTTGTGGCAATCCTCTGGACGGTCATGTATAATTCCAGCCCGGACAGCGGTTTGTTAAATGCGTTGCTGGTAAAGCTGGGACTGGAACCCTGCGGATTTCTGAACGACCCGAAAACGGCGATGAATTCCATTATTTTTATGTCTGCATGGCAGGGTGCCGGATACCAGATGATGATCTTCCTGGCCGGACTGCAGGGGATTTCCAGAGAGCAGTATGAAGCGGCTTCCATCGACGGTGCGGGGAAAATACAGAGCTTCTTCTATGTGACTCTTCCGGGTCTTAAGAGCGTTATTCAGTATGTGGTAATGATTACCGTAATCCAGGCTATGAAACTCTTTACTCAGCCTTATGTTATGACAAAAGGCGGTCCTCAGAATTCTACCCGTACGCTGGTGTATTATATTTATGAACAGGGCTTCCAGAAGCGGAATTTCGGATACGCCTGTGCGGTGGCGGCTGTTTTCTTTGTAATTGTTATCAGCCTTTCACTGGGAATGAAGAAAATTATCAAAGCGGAATAGATTTGGGAGGAGGATTCTTATGACGAAGAGAAAAACATTTGAAAATATTGTGTTTTATCTTGGCAATACATTGGTTGCACTGATTTTTGTATCGCCTCTTATATGGATGATTTCGTCTTCCTTAAAGCCGGAATCGGAGATTTTTAAGGGATTGAATTCAATGTCCACCTTTTTCCCAAAAGGGGCTTCCCTTAACAATTATATAGAAGTATTTCAGAGAATCAATATGTGGAAATTTATCGGGAACAGCCTGTTTTATGTGTTGATTATTATTGTCCTGGACCTTCTGGTGAATTCCATTTGCGGGTATGCGCTGGCGAAATTTGAATTTCGGGGAAAAAGTCTCCTGCTGACCCTTGTTATCAGTCTGATGGTATTTCCGGCAGAGGCGATTATGCTTCCCATGTATCGGGAGATGGCGGATTTGGGCTGGATTAATTCCTGGGCCTCTCTGATTGTACCTTTTGTAGCAAAATGTTTCAGTATCTATATGTTCCGCCAGTTTTTTCTGGGCATACCGGATGAATTGCTGGAAGCAGCTTCCATCGACGGCTGCGGTCCGGTACGGACATTTTTCAAAGTGGTAATGTCCATATCAGGAACTGTGTATGCCACGATTTTTATTCTGGATTTTGTGGCTCACTGGAATGACTTTATGTGGCCGCTGCTGGTAGTGACGGGAGAAGAAAAACGTACCATTCAGCTGGCAATCCAGACCTTTTTCGGTTCCAAACCCATCAATTACGGGCCCATTATGGCGTCCCTTACTATTTCTGCCATTCCGATGCTGATTATGTTTATCTTCCTGCAGAAATACTATGTGGAAGGTATTGCATCTACAGGAATTAAGGGCTAAAAGAAGTTTTCCTGCAAAGTCCATAAGAATATCACAAATCATAACGGAGGGAATCATGGAAGGAGCGTTTCATTTGGAAGGCAGAGTATTTCGGATTTTGGAAAAAGCATTTGCACTGATAAAACTGAATTTTTTGTGGATGGTATGTTCGCTTCCTCTGATAACAGGAGGGGCCGCCCTCTGCGCCCTGCATGTCATGGCAGTAAAGATTCTGAAAGATGAGGAGGGTTATGTGTTTCGGGGTTTTTGGAAAGTGTATCGGGAAAAGATGAAATTGTCTCTGAAATTATGGATTCCTTTTTTTACCGGAGGAGTTGTCCTGTGTCTGGATTATCTGTTCTGGAGGAATACTGAAGGAGATTTTGCCGGAGCTATGAGGGGATTTATCTGTGTTTTGTCCGGTCTGTGGTTTGTGCTGGCAATTTATATCTTTCCCCTTGCTGCGAGAATGGATACAAAGGCAGGAGTGACCTGGCGCAATGGGATTTTGCTGATGTTTAAGTATCTGCCTCAGTCTCTGTATCTTTTGTTTTTTACGGTTCTGTTTCTTACTGCCGGACTTCTGTGGACGCCTGTATTTTATGTGGTTTTGCTGGCCGGAGGTTCGCTGCTGGCAGTGGTTCATGGGAAGATGCTGCTGTGGATATTTGAGAAAGAAAAGATTTTATAAAACAAGTCACAGATCGCCTGCCAGGCAGGCTTTGCTGCTGCCGCAGCGCCTGTCTGAGGCTTAAGGTGAGCTCCGCTCATAACCGGCAAGACCTGTTCATTCATGTATTTACCATGAGGGGAAAACCACGAAGTGGGAAGAACCCTGATGGTTCCTCCTGTAAGAATCTCGTACACAGAATGCAGTCTATGGCTGAACTGTTACAAAAAATGGAAATATCCTGTATTTTCCCTTGCATTTGATTCCGTTAAGTGCTATCATAAGTACGATAACATGATAAACTCAGACTTGAGAGTGGGCTTTTGTCCACTCTCAATTTTATGCACAGGGCCCGCAGAAAAAATCTGACGAATGTGTGCCCGGAAGCTGAGTGGAAAGAAGGTGTGGAAATGTCAGGAAAGAAAACTTACGAGCAGCGTACCGAAGAACTGCTGCTTCCGATTATAGAAGAGTATCAGTTTGAACTGGTGGATGTGGAGTATGTGAAGGAAGGCGGAAACTGGTATCTGAGAGCCTACATTGATAAAGAAGGCGGAATTACCGTGGACGACTGTGAAATTGTCAGCAGACGAATGAGCGACTTGCTGGATGAGCAGGATTTTATTGAGGAATCCTATATTTTTGAAGTGAGCTCTCCGGGGCTGGGAAGGCCTCTGAAGAAAGAGAAGGATTTTAAGAGAAGTCTGGGGAAAGAAGTGGAAATCAGGACTTACCGGGCTATCGAGAAAGAAAAAGAATTTTACGGCGTCTTAAAATCATATGATAAAACTACGGTAACCATAGAAGTGGAGAATCAGGAAGAAAAGGTGTTTGCAAAGACAGACATTGCATTAATCCGTCTGGCTTTCGATTTTTAATACAAACGTTTCAGGAGGGTAAAAGAAATGAACAATGAATTATTGGAAGCGTTGAACATACTGGAGAAAGAAAAAGATATCAGCAAAGATACTTTGCTGGAAGCAATAGAAAATTCGCTGATTACCGCATGTAAAAATCATTTTGGCAAATCAGACAATATCAAAGTCGACATCAATCCGGAAACCTGTGAATTCCATGTGTATGCGGAAAAAACAGTGGTGGAGGAAGTGGAAGACAGCGTGATGGAAATCAGCGTTGCCAATGCCAGAATGATTGATTCCAAATATGATGTGGGAGATATCGTCAATATTGAGGTAAAATCCAAAGAATTCGGACGTATTGCCACTCAGAATGCCAAGAATGTGATTCTGCAGAAGATTCGGGAGGAAGAGCGCAAGGTGCTCTTTGACCAGTATTATGGAAAAGAAAAAGATGTGGTAACCGGAATTGTACAGCGGTATGTAGGGAAGAACATCAGTATCAATCTGGGCAAGGTAGACGCTATTTTAAGTGAAAACGAGCAGGTAAAAGGCGAAGTATTCCAGCCTACGGAGAGGATTAAGCTCTATATCCTGGAAGTAAAATCAACCTCCAAGGGTCCGAAAATCCTGGTGTCCAGAACCCATCCGGAACTGGTGAAGCGTCTGTTTGAGTCGGAAGTGACAGAGGTAAAAGAAGGAATTGTGGAAATCAAAAGCATTTCCAGAGAAGCCGGAAGCAGAACCAAGATTGCAGTCTGGAGCAATGACCCGGATGTGGACCCGGTAGGGGCCTGTGTGGGGCTGAACGGAGCCAGGGTAAACGCCATTGTCAATGAACTGCGGGGAGAGAAAATCGACATTATCAACTGGAGCGATAATGCGGCAATGCTGATTGAAAATGCGTTAAGCCCTGCAAAAGTAATTTCCGTTATTGCAGATGCGGAAGAAAAGACAGCCAGAGTGGTGGTGCCGGATTACCAGTTATCTCTGGCAATCGGAAAAGAAGGGCAGAACGCAAGACTTGCCGCAAGGCTGACCGGATTTAAGATTGACATTAAAAGTGAGACTCAGGCAAGAGAAGCCGGAGACTTTATGGATTATGAAAATGAATATGAGGAATACGAAGAAGATTATGAAGCCGGCGATTACGATGAGGCGGAAGAATATTACGAGGAAGATCCTGATTTAGAATATGAAGAAGAATCCGGGTATGAGGGAGAGTCAGGATACGAAGAAGATTCTGAGTATGAGGGAGAATCCGGATATGAAGAAGATTCTGAGTACGAGGGAGAATCCGAATATGAGGGAGAATCTGAATACGAAGAAGAGGGGAATAAAAATGACTAAAAAGATTCCCATGCGCCAGTGTGTGGGCTGCGGTGAAATGAGAAGCAAGAAGGAACTTCTGCGGGTCATCCGAACCGGAGAAGATGAAATTCTTCTGGATGTCACCGGAAAGAAGAACGGGAGAGGCGCCTATCTCTGTCCCGGCAGAGAATGTCTTGAAAAGGCTCTGAAAGGAAAGGGACTGGAACGTTCTCTGAAAATATCCATACCGGAAGAAATAATCGAAAATCTGACAAAGGAGATGGAAGCCATTGCAGCAAGATAAGATTCTGTCCATGCTTGGGCTGGCGGCGAAAGCGGGGAAAATAGCAAGCGGAGAGTTTTCCACAGAAAAGGCGGTGAAATCCCATCAGGCATTTCTTGTGATTATTTCTGCGGAAGCTTCGGAAAATACGAAAAAAATGTTTCGAAATATGTGTTCTTATTATCATGTTCCAATGTATCTGTACGCTCCGAAAGAGACATTGGGCCATGCCATCGGCAAACAGTATCGCGCCAGTCTTGCAGTATTGGATGAAGGATTTGCCGCAAACCTGATAGAAAAGTTGAAAATAGCAGATGTAACGGAATAACGGAGGTAGTAACATATGGCAAAAGTCAGAATATATGAAATTGCAAATGAATTGAACATACAATCTAAAGACGTAATCGAATTTCTGAAGGAGAAAAATATAGTAAAAAAGACGGCAAGCAGTGCCATAGAAGATGATGTAATTGATATGGTAAAAAAGAAATTTAACGGGGGAAAAGCAGACAGTCCGAAAACGGAAACAGAAAAGAAAAAAGAAGAATCGTCCAAAAATATCCAGGCGAAAGGGGCAGCGCCTGAGAATGAAACGAAAAAAGGAGATGCAGCCAGACCAGTGAAAGCAGAAGCCGATAAACCGGAAACAGGAAAACAGGAAACAGAACGTCCCAGAAAAAAATCCAGTATCACTGCTGTGTTTAATCCCCAGAACAGCAAGACTGCACCGAGACGTCCGGCAAGGCCGCAGGGAGAGAGAAATAACCGTCCGCAGGGAGAGCGGGGAGCAAGACCGCAGGGAGAGAGAAATAACCGTCCGCAGGGAGACAGACCGGTAAGGCCCCAGAACGGAGAGAAAAATATTCGGGCTCAGGAAGAACGGGGAGCAAGACCGCAGGGAGAGAGAAATAACCGTCCACAGGGAGACAGACCGGCAAGACCGCAGGGAGAGAGAAATAACCGTCCGCAGGGAGAGAGAAATAACCGTCCGCAGGGAGACAGACCGGCAAGACCGCAGGGAGAGCGGGGAACAAGGCCGCAGGGAGAGAGAAATAACCGTCCGCAGGGAGACAGACCGGCAAGACCGCAGGGAGACAGAAACAGCAGGTCCCAGGGAGACCGGAATAACCGTCCGTTCCAGAACGGACGTCCCGGACAGAAAAATCGTTTTGAGCAGGAAATTCATAAGATGAATCAGAATGCGCCATCCTCCTCCATGGAAGAAACCAGAGGGAAGGAAAGCCGGGAGCGTGACAACCGCAAGGGCGGCAATCAGCGGCATGAAAAAGAGCTGATGGGCAGGAAAAAAGAACGGTTTGACAATCTGGAAAAGAAAACCAGAGGCAAAAAGCCTCAGCAGCCCCAGCAGCCTCAGAAGAAAGAGGAAGAGACGATTAAGACGATTACCATTCCGGAAAAACTTACTATCCGGGAGCTGGCGGACCGCATGAAAATCCAGCCTTCTGTGATTATCAAAAAACTGTTTTTACAGGGCAATATCGTAACCGTGAACAGTGAAATTGATTTTGCGGCAGCAGAAGAAATCGCGCTGGAATTCAACTGTATCTGCGAGCAGGAAGAAAAGATAGACGTAATAGCGGAACTGCTGAAAGAGGAAGAAGAAGACGTGTCCGTTCAGGAAAAACGTCCTCCGGTTGTGTGTGTTATGGGACACGTGGATCATGGAAAAACATCCCTGCTGGATGCAATTCGCGATACCCATGTGATTGACCGGGAGGCAGGCGGCATTACCCAGCACATCGGCGCTTATATGGTAGAGTGCAACGGGGAAAAGATTACGTTTCTGGACACACCGGGACACGAGGCATTTACCGCAATGCGTATGCGAGGGGCCAATGCAACAGACATTGCCATCCTGGTAGTGGCTGCAGACGACGGTGTTATGCCCCAGACGGTGGAAGCCATCAGCCATGCCAAAGCGGCAGGCGTGGAAATTATCGTGGCAATTAATAAGATTGATAAGCCCAGCGCCAATGTGGAACGGGTGAAACAGGAACTGGCAGAATATGAGCTGATTCCGGAAGACTGGGGCGGAAGTACTATTTTTGTACCGGTATCCGCACATTCCCATGAGGGAATTGACACACTGCTGGAAATGATTCTGCTGACAGCGGAAATCTGTGAGTTAAAGGCAAATCCCAGCCGGAATGCACGAGGTCTTGTGATTGAGGCCCAGCTTGATAAAGGCCGGGGTTCTGTAGCCACCATTCTGGTTCAGAAGGGAACTTTGAAGGTAGGGCAGCCGGTAGCCTGCGGAAGCTGTTACGGAAAAGTAAGAGCCATGATTGACGACAAGGGCAGGAGAGTGAAAGAAGCAGGGCCTTCCACACCGGTGGAAATATTAGGATTGAATAATGTGCCCAATGCCGGGGAAATCTTTGTATGTACAGATTCGGAAAAAGAGGCCAAGAGCTTTGCGGATACTTTTATTTCCGAGGGACGGGAGAAAATGCTGGAAGAGACAAAATCCAGAATGTCTCTGGATGATCTGTTCTCCCAGATTCAGTCCGGAAATATCAAAGAACTTCCCATTATTGTGAAAGCGGACGTACAGGGTTCCGTGGAAGCGGTAAAGCAGAGTCTTGTAAAACTCTCCAACGAAGAAGTTGTGGTAAAAGTCATCCATGGAGGCGTGGGGGCTATCAACGAGTCCGATGTGAGTCTTGCTTCTGCTTCCAACGCCATTATCATTGGATTTAACGTGCGTCCTGACGCCACTGCAAAAGCGACGGCAGAGCGGGAAGGCGTGGATATGCGTCTGTATAAAGTAATTTACAATGCCATTGAGGATGTACAGGCGGCAATGAAAGGTATGCTTGACCCCGTATTTGAAGAAAAGGTGCTGGGCCATGCGGAAGTGCGCCAGATATTCAAAGCCTCCGGAGTGGGAAATATTGCCGGCTCCTATGTGCTGGACGGTGTGTTCCAGAGAGGCTGCAAGATACGTATTTCCAGAGGAGAAGAACAGATTTTCGAAGGGAATCTGGCATCTCTGAAGCGGTTTAAGGATGACGTGAAGGAAGTAAAAGCGGGCTATGAATGCGGCCTGGTATTTGAGGGCTTCAACGATATTCAGGAACTGGATGTGGTAGAAGCATATACCATGGTGGAAGTGCCCCGTTAGAAAGGCAGAATATGAAAAAGAACAGCATTAAAAATACAAGAATCAACGAGGAGGTCCTGCGGGAGCTGAGCAACATCATCCGGGGGGAAATCAAAGACCCCAGAATCAACCCCATGACCTCTGTGGTGGCAGTGGAAGTGGCTCCGGATTTAAAAAGCTGCAAGGCGTATATCAGCGTACTGGGAGACCAGGATTCACAGACCAGTACGCTGGCCGGCTTAAAAAGTGCGGAAGGCTATATCCGCAGCAAACTGGCCCGGAATATCAACCTGAGAAATACGCCGGAAATCCGGTTTGTACTGGACCAGTCCATTGAATACGGCGTGAGCATGTCGAAACTTATTGACGATGTGAACAGACAGCAGGAACCGCAGCGATAGACACAGACAGGGAGAACACAGCAATGAAAGATTTAGCGTCAGAACTGGCTCAGGTAAAAACAGTTGCCGTTGCAGGACATGTGAGGCCGGACGGGGACTGCGTCGGCTCCTGCCTGGCAACCTATAATTACATCACCACCTGGTTTCCCCGGACGGAAGTGGATTTGTATCTGGAGCCCATACCCAATATTTTTAAATTTCTGCATCATGCGGACCGGATATGCCATACCTGCGAAAGCGATAAAGTCTACGACCTCTGCATTGTGCAGGACTGCGGGGATACTGCCCGTCTTGGGGCAGCGGTAAAATATTTCAATACGGCAAAAAAGACCATCTGTATTGACCATCATGTGAGCAATGACAGCTTTGCAGACGAAAATTATATTTTTCCGGAGAAAAGTTCCACCTCGGAACTGATTTTTGAACTGCTGGAGGAAGACAGGATTACAAAGGAAATTGCGGAATGCATTTATGTGGGTATTGTGCATGACACCGGGGTATTCCAGTATTCCAGCACTTCCCCGCAGACCATGAACGTTGCGGGAATTCTCATGGGAAAGGGTATCAACTATACGAAAATCATAGATGAAACCTTCTATACCAAAACCTTTGAGCAGAATAAGATTCTGGGACAGGCCCTGTTAAACAGCAGGCGTTATCTGGAAAACCAGGTAATTGCCGCAGCAGTCACGAGAGAAGAAATGGAGAGGTATCATGTCCTTCCCAAACATCTGGACGGGATTGTCAGCCAGCTTCGGGTGACAAAAGGCGCGGAAGCCGCCATATTTCTCTATGAAAATGAAGACGGTTCCTGGAAAATCAGTATGCGCTCCAACGAAAGAGTGGATGTGGCGGAAATTGCCGTGAAATTCCAGGGGGGAGGACATGTCCGGGCAGCCGGAGCCACCATGGAAGGCAGCAGCGAGTCAGTCATCGAAAAGCTCTGTGAAGAAATGAAAAAACAGCTTCAGAGCGGAGATGCGCAGGGAGCAGTCAGAACATGATAAACGGAATCATTAATGTATACAAGGAAAAAGGATATACATCCCACGATGTGGTGGCAAAACTCCGGGGAATTTTGAGGCAGAAAAAGATTGGCCATACGGGAACGCTGGACCCGGAAGCGGAAGGAGTGCTTCCGGTCTGCCTTGGCAGAGCCACCAGGGTCTGCGACATGCTGACAGAGAAAGACAAAGTGTATGAGGCCACACTGCTGCTGGGAAAGACCACGGATACCCAGGACATGACAGGGACGGTTCTGGAGGAAAAAGAGGTAACCTGTCCCCCGGAACAGGTGATGGAAGTAATCGCAGGATTTACAGGAACACAGCGGCAGATTCCTCCCATGTATTCCGCTCTGAAG
This sequence comes from Lachnospiraceae bacterium JLR.KK002, assembly GCA_036941025.1. NCBI lineage: Bacteria > Bacillati > Bacillota > Clostridia > Lachnospirales > Lachnospiraceae > Lachnospiraceae bacterium JLR.KK002. The sequence continues at coordinate 1,595,683 of JAYMNP010000001.1, read as the reverse complement.
GTCAACGGCAGAAAGCTCTGTGATCTGGCAAGGGCGGGGATTGAAGTGGAGCGGAAACCCAGGGAGATTACAGTATTTTCCATTCAGGTTCTGAAAGAGGAACTTCCCAGGGTGCGGCTGCGGGTGCATTGCTCCAAAGGAACCTATATTCGGACGCTGTGCCACGATATCGGACAGAAACTGGGCTGCGGCGGATGTATGGAAGCATTGCTGCGTACCAGAGTGGCGGATTTTAAAGTACAGGATGCCGTCCGGCTGGCGGAAGTGGAAGCTCAGGTACAGGCAGTCAGGGCACATGACCCTCAGAAAGAGCTGACCAGGGAAGATTTGCCGGGACTGGTAAAAAATACGGACTGTGTATTTCTTCCATATCCCTGTTCCTCGGTGCAGAAAGAATTTTCCGGACTGTTATACAATGGAAACGCACTGAAACCGGAGTGGCTGACAGAATGGCACGAAGAATATCGTCAGACCATCCTGCGTCTTTATGATGAAAAGCAGTCATTTGCTGGTATTTACCGCTGGGATGAAAAAAGAAAAGAACTGAAGCCGGTCCGGATGTTCATGGACCTGCCCTGAGGGCGGTTTTTACATGGAAAGGCAAAGTGAGCATTGCCCTGAGGAGGAAACGAACATGGAATACATAAAGCAAAGTATCACTTTTGAAATCAAGGAGCCGACGGTACTGTCTCTGGGAAAGTTTGACGGACTTCACCGGGGACATGAACTGCTGATGGATTATATGGCAAAAAGAAAAAAGGAGAATCCGGGATTAAAGGCAGTGATTTTTACTTTTGACATACCGCCGGGGAAACAGATTCAGAATACACCGGTCCAGGTACTGACCACCAATCAGGAAAAAGTGAAACTTTTTGAGAGTATCGGCATTGATTATCTGATTGAATGTCCTTTTACAGAAGAAATTATGCGCATGGAGCCGGAGGAATTTATAGAACGGATTGTGACAGGGCTTCACGTGAAATATATGGTGGTGGGAACGGATTTCCGGTTTGGCCACAAACGCCGGGGCGATTACCGGATGCTGGAAGCGTATGCTTTCCGGTATGGATATGAAGTGGAAGTGGTGGACAAAATGCAGGAGGAAGGCAGAGATATCAGCAGTACTTTTGTCCGGGAGGAAATTGCCGGAGGAAATATGGAGAAAGCAAACCGGCTGCTGGGATATGAATTTTTTGTGGAAGGGCAGATTCTCCATGGAAAGAAGCTGGGGAAGCCTGTGCTGGGTATTCCCACTATCAACCTTGAGCCCCCGGCGGACAAGCTGCTGCCGCCTTTTGGCGTATATCTTACCGTGACAGAATATTGCGGAGCGGAATATCCGGGTATTACCAATGTGGGGTGCAAGCCCACCATTGAGGGAGAGAACCCGGTGGGAGTGGAAACCCACCTTTTTGACGTATCGGAGGATATGTACGGAGCGCAGGTCAAAGTGAAATTTTTAAGCCGGGTGCGGGAAGAACGCAGGTTTGACAGCCTGGAAGTACTGAAATCTCAGATGGAGCAGGACATCTTATACGGAAGGAAATATTTTGATACACATTGTATCATCCGCGGAAATTAACCGGATGATACCGGAGGAAGCAGAACCCCGCGGCGGGATGTTCGGCAGCGGGAATGAAAAAGGGAGAATACCATGGAATTAATAGTAACATTGCTTGGAGGTCTTGGACTGTTTTTATTCGGTATGAGCTTTATGAGCCAGGGCCTGCAGAAAGCGGCAGGAGCCAGGCTCAGGAGCATTTTGGAGGCCATGACGAAAAATAAAATTATCGCGGTGCTGTTCGGAGCCCTGTTTACAGCGATTATTCAGTCCTCAGGCGCCACTACCGTTATGGTGGTCAGCTTTGTAAATACCGGAATTATGACGCTGGCCCAGTCAGTGGGGATTATCTTTGGAGCCAATATCGGTACCACGATTACGTCTCAGCTTGTAGCCTTTAACCTGACGGGAGTTGCTCCCGTGATTCTTTTTGTAGGCGCGGTCTTTATGATGTTCGGAAAGCGGCCTATGGTGAAAAAAGTCGGAGAAGTTATTCTGGGGTTCGGCGCACTGTTTCTGGGAATCAGTATGATGAAAGACGCCATGTCCGGTCTGCGGGAATATCAGAATGTACTGAATATTCTGGCCAGTCTGGATAACCCGATACTTGGAATTCTGCTGGGAACGGTAATTACGGTTGTTGTTCAGAGTTCCTCGGTAACAGTCAGCATTCTGCTTCTGATGGCCAGCCAGGGCCTGGTGGCTCTTCCGGTCTGCTTTTATGTGGTTCTGGGATGTAACATCGGTTCCTGTACGCCGGCAGTGCTGGCCAGCCTGGACGCCAAAAAAGATGCAAAGCGGGCGGCACTGATTCATGTGATGTTCAATGTGTTCGGCATGGTGATTATCGGCATTCTGCTGGCATTTGGCATGAAGCAGTTTGAATCTTTTATTTTACATATTTCAGGTGCGGATGTGGGACGATGCGTGGCAAATGCGGATTCCCTGTTCAAAATTTTCCAGACCATTATCTTTCTTCCGGTTTCCTCTCAGTTTGTATCGCTGACCAGGCGGCTGATACCGGGAGAAGATGTGGAAAACAAAGAATACCAGCTTCTCTATATCGGAAAACAGAATATTTTCTCCCCCTCCACAGCAGTGGTGGAAACCACTCAGGAAATCGAGCGGATGGGAACCATGGCCCGGCAGAATTTAAATCTTGCCATGGAAGCATTTTTTGAGGGAAATGAAGAAAAGATTGCCAGAGTTTACAAGACGGAAAAGCAGATTGATTTCCTGAGCCATGAGCTGACGGATTACCTGGTAAAAATCAACCAGCTTCAGCTTCCCGTTGTGGATGCGAAACGAATCGGCGGCCTGTTCCATGTGGTCAGCGATATTGAGCGAATCGGGGATCATGCGGAAAATATTGCGGATTTTGCAGTGAAGTGTCTGGAGGAACATCTGGATTTTACCAGGAAAGGCGCCAGGGAAATTCAGGAAATGCACCGGAAAACCATGATAATCCTGGAAAAGGCCATGGAAATGTTTGTGACGCTGGATGAAAAGAACCTGCAGGATATTCTGGAACTGGAGGATGACATTGACCATATGGAGCGCGAACTGCAGCAGAACCATGTGAAGCGGATGGCCAAAGGAAAATGCTCTCCCATGTCCGGTATAATTTTTACGGATCTGGTAACAGGGCTGGAACGTGTGGCAGACCACGCCACCAACATTGCTTTTTCCATTCTGGATAAGGACCCGGAGGAGAAAACGGACTGAGCGGATACTGTTTTGTGGATAACTGACACCCTGCGGAGACGGAACATGGATAAGGACTGTGAATTTCTACAAATATTACATAAATATTACGACAATCTTGACAATGTAATTTTCAGTTGATATAATTGCAAATGAACAGGACAGGCAGTCGGGGAGCAGGAGAGAGCTGTCATGTCCGGAGAAGTATGAAGATAAGCAGGTAACTGAAGATAGAAAAATGTCCGGGAGGTCAGAGATGAAGAACAGATTCAGGAAAGCAATCGCAGCATGTATGTCAGGAGCAATGATTTTTGGTATGGTTCAGATACCGGCAGAAGCAGCAAATGTGGACGCGGGAGTGACTGCCATGCTCAGTGCGAGCCTTACCACGGATTCGGATGCCGCCGGGGAAGAACCCCAGGTTCCGTCAACTGTATGCGGCTATACCAACCTTGGAATTGCACAGGTGGAGAATCATCTGAATATTCGTGAAGGGGCCGGAGAAGAATATGATCTGGTAGGAAAATTACCGGTAGACGCCGGATGTGAGATATTATCCCAGGAGGGAGAATGGTTTCAGATTCGCTCCGGAAAAGTAACCGGATATGTGAAAGGCGAGTTTCTGCTGACCGGACAGGAGGCAGCGGCCAGGGCGGATGAAGTGAAATCCATTGTTGCAACTTCCGTAACTCAGACGCTGAATGCGAGAGTGGAGCCCAATACGGACTGTTCCATCTGGACCATGATTGCAGAAGGCGAAGAGCTGCAAATGCTGGAAGATCAGGGCGAATGGCTGAAAGTAGATGTGGACGGTGACGAGTGTTATGTGGCCAGAGAATTTGTGGAACTGTCAGAGCAGCTTCCCAAGGCAATGACCATGACTGAGATTCGTTATGGGGAAGGAATTTCCGATGTGCGTGTGGATATGGTTCAGTATGCATGTCAGTTTGTGGGCAACCGTTATGTATGGGGCGGCACAAGTCTGACCAACGGTGTGGACTGTTCCGGATTTACCATGCGGATTTATGAGAAATATGGTATTTATCTGCCCCATTCCTCCAGCGCCCAGTCAGGATATGGAACCAGAATCAATCCTTCTGAAGCAAAACCGGGAGACCTGTTCTTCTATGGAAACGGAGGAGGAATTAACCACGTTGCCATGTATATCGGAAACGGACAGGTGGTACATGCAAGTTCAGCGAAAACGGGAATTAAGATTTCCAATGCATTCTACCGTACGCCCATTTGTGCTACGAGACTGATTAGTGATTGAGAATAATAAGTATGTGCTTTTTTGTTTCACATATAATAAAATAGAGCCATAAGGCTCTATTTTATTATACATAAAAAATAATCAGGCTTACCGGATAAACATATCAGCAGTAAGAAAAATGCAAATCCCGGATTGTGAGAAATTGTAGGAGGTAAAAGAAGATTATGAGTTTTTGGGGGCTTTTCTGCAGTAATACCTTTGGGCTGACAATAAGTGTGTTATTTATGCTCTGGACCTCCATGTTGCTTTTGGAGCGGAAACCATATCAAATAAGAGAGCGCAAAGTGAAAATAATTGCTTTTACTATATTATTTATCTGTGTCTGGGCATTGACAGGGACAGTTTTTTATAAAATGGGTATTTTTCGATGGGGGTATAATGCAGGACAAATCCTGTTTACCTATATGGGAATGACGGGAGCAATGTTTTATTTATATTTTCTCTATCGGGAAAATCTGCTGGCTTGTTGGATTTCGGCTGTTTTTTTAGAAATGTTGGAATCTTTTGCGGTACACATAGGGATTTTATTTTCACCTGATATGATTTTTCATTTGGATATTTTGGAAGAACGGTTCATATATTATTTTTTTCTGTATGTATTAACACCACTCATAGAGATTATCTGGGTGCTGCTTCTATATAAAACCGGAGTTGGGAAAATGTTCCGACTGTGGATGGAACGGAAAGAATCGAAAAAGCTAAGTATTATTTTTATCAGCTTATACCCGATTTTGTCTGAAATACTTTATTTTATGGTGCAAATGGGAGAACGGGTTGGTAACGATAATGCAGTGGTTTCTCTGTTATATCTGCTGATTGTTTTTATTATTTTTGGTTATGCAGGGCGTCAGGAAATGCAAAAGAAGCAAATTCAGACTCAGCAGATTAGTATGCAGCAGCAAAATGCTTATATTGAGAGTCTGGAAAAACTGCAGAATGAAATGCGAAGATTCCGTCATGATTATAAAAATATGATGTCTGGCATGTACCTTCAGGCAAAAGAGGGAAATATGGAAGCAGTGCAGAATTTTATCCAGGATATGACAAGTGATTTTGATTATCAGGTGGGGGAACAGATACGAAGATTGACACAGCTTGGAAATATCCATATGCCTGAGGTAAAAGGGCTGCTGTTGGGGAAAATGGAAAAAATGCACCAGGAGCAGATTTCCTGTGAACTGGAAGTATTGCGTCCATTTGAAAGAACACGGCTGAGAACCACTGACCTGTGCAGATGCCTGGGGATACTGATTGACAATGCTATTGATGAAGTACAGGGGAAAAAAGGTAAGAAGCCAAAACCGCAGGTACATATTATGATTAGCAGACAGGAAGAATGCACAACATTTCAGGTAAGAAATCCATTGTATTCAAACGTTGATTTTCACAAAATCTGGCAGCAGGGTTATTCTACCAGAGGGGCGGACAGAGGAATTGGCCTTGCAAGTTATAAAAATATTTTACAACATTATGAAAATGTCTTCTCTCTGACAACAGTAAGGGATGGCTATTTTATTCAGGAGTTAAAGATACAGGAATAAGAAGTGTGAAAAGTTGTGGAGGAAAAATATGCTTCCGGTTTATATTTGTGAAGATGATGGGATGATACTCGCTGCACAGAGAGAGTTTTTGGAAAAACAGATTATGATCGAAGGATATGATATGCAGATTGCTCTGTGCAGCAGGCATCCCCAGGAAATTATTGAAGCGGTGGCAGCGCATCCAAAGAGAGGGATTTATTTTCTGGATGTGGAGCTTAAGGATGAGGCGATGGATGGATTTATGCTGGGACAACAGATTCGAAAGTTTGATACCAGAGGCTTTCTGATCTATGTGACTTCCTTTCCGGATCTGGCATTTGAGACATTTCGTTATCACCTGGAAGCGCTGGACTATATAGTAAAGGGCAATACTGAAAAAATGCTGGCTGGAATGCACAAAAACCTTGCGATTATTACGGAGCGGATGTGTAAGGAGCAGGGAGAGCAAAAGGAATACTTTACGGTAAAGGTGCTGGATATTGTCAGGCATATTCCGGTGGATGAAATTATGTTCTTTGAAACGAGTGTCCGTACACACAGAATAGAACTTCATGGGAAGAATGAATGTATTGATTTTATTGGCAGTATACAGGAGCTGCAGGAGCAGTTTGGGGAGCATTTTTTAAGGGTTCACAGGTCATATCTGGTGAATGTAAATAAGATTCAGGAGTTAGATTTAAAGCATCGGGAAATTCTTATGGAGAACGGAGAAAAATGTCTGTTTTCCAAAAGTATGAAAGGGGAGTTGCTGAGCAGAATTTAGCTGACAGCGTTTTACAGGCCGTTTCAGGCAGTATGGCATATCATTCAGGCAGAACTCGGCAAAAAGGTGATAAAACATGATACGATACTTCCATCATAATTACTCTGGAACAGAAAACAGGGCAATTATAAAGAAAATATTCAGAAAGAGGGTTATGTTATGGAACAAAACGTATTACTGGATTTATCACATATTTCCAAACGCTATAAGACGGAACTGGCGCTTAAGGATATCAATATTACCCTTCATAAAGGTGAAATTCTGGGATTTTTAGGGCCGTCGGGCGCTGGAAAAACTACCACGATTAAAATAATCACAGGACAGTTAAGACAGACATCCGGAGAGGCGAAAATTCTTGATACGGATACGGTTAATATTGATGAATCAATTTATGAAAAAATCGGCGTGGTTTCTGATCAGAGCGGAATTTATGAGAAAATGACAGTATGGCAGAATTTAAGTATGTTTGCAAAAATATGGCGTGTTCCCAGGGGAAGAGTGGAGGAAGTCTTACATCAGGTGGAATTGTATGAACATCGGAAAAAGCCGGCAGGTAAACTTTCCAGAGGGCAGACGCAGAGACTTGTTCTGGCCAGGGCAGTGCTTCATAAGCCAAGAATTTTATTTCTGGATGAGCCCACAAGCGGATTAGATCCATCGACTGCGGTAGCTGTTCATAAAATGTTGCTGGGACTGAAAAAAGAAGGTATGTCAATTTTTCTGACCACACATAATATGGAAGAAGCCACAAAACTTTGTGACAGAGTTGCACTTTTATATCAGGGGAAAATTGTCGAGTGCGGCTCGCCCAAAGAACTTTGCCTGAAATATAATCAAAATAAAAAATATCATCTGCTTTTGAATAATCAGGAAGAAGTCATCTTAGAGCAGAGTCCTCAAAATATTGCAAAAATTTCAGAATGGATGCAGAGAGATGAAATACAGTGTATTCATTCCTGTGAGCCAACACTGGAACGTGTATTTTTACAGGTAACAGGGGCATCCCTTGGATTAGCCAGTATGTGAGAGGAGTTTTAAGATGAATAATATCAATAAATTAGCAGCAGTTGCACAGATTAAATGGATTTGTATCAGCCGCAATACGGCGATTATGATTGGGCCCCTTCTGACTGTGGCCATGGTATGGATGTTCAAAATTTTATATGGTATCAATTCAGGAGGTGAGTTGTCACCGGTTCTGGTGTCTTTGATCCTGAGTCTGGGAATTTCCCTTAATTTGTGTATGGATGGATTCCTGATGGTAGGAACTGCCATAGCAGAAGAGAAAGAGAAACATACGTTACGGGTTTTAATGACGTCATCGGTCACGGGAATGCAGTATTTTATCGGAAGTATTCTGTTTCCGTTTGTGCTGATGAACATAATCAATATTGTGGTATTGGTGATTAGTGGTATTTCCATGAGCCAGGTATCGGTTGCGGTTTTCTTACTGGTCAGTGCAGCAGCCTCCCTGATCAGCTGCGTAATGGGAATGATTGTCGGTCTCTGCGCCAGAAATCAGATGAATGCAAATCTGATTTCCTATCCATTGATGATCGTGTTTATGATGATTCCAATGTTTGGAAATCTTTCCGAAAAATTGCACCATATCTCAGGATTTTTGTTTACCGGGGTGCTGACAGAGATGGCGAGCGGATTTGCAGAAGGAATGTCATATACGTTAAAACCTCTGGATATCGCAGTGCTTGTGGGAGAATTGATAATCAGTATTCTTGTATTTTTAGTACTTTATCGAAGAAATGGATATGAAAAGGACTGATGCAATTCAGACAGGGTAGATTCTTTGATTTCGTCAATATCTGTAATACTTACTATTGATAATCATTATCATTTAGAGTATAATGGCTTTGAGCATAAGAGAATATCTGAAAGAAAAAAGAAGCGAGGAACAGTATATGACAATTGTAGACGGAATCATAGACGGTACCTATATTGTAACGGATATTTCCATAGAAGGCCCCATTATGCGGCGGCTGGAAGCACTGGGCATTAACAGCGGAACGAAGCTGCGTCTGATGAACCGGAAGCGGAACGGAACCGTCATTATCAAAGTGCGGGGTACCCGCTGGGCAATCGGAAAAGATATTGCAGGAGGAATTCTGGTGAATCCTGCGGAAGGGGAGGAAGCAGATGGAAGTCATTAGAGTTGGATTTGTGGGAAATCCCAACTGCGGGAAAACCACGCTGTTTAATGCATATACCGGGGCAAATCTGAAAGTGGCCAACTGGCCCGGCGTGACAGTGGAAAAAGTGGAAGGAGAAACCGTTTACAAAGGTCAGAAGCTGAAACTTATTGATTTGCCGGGAATTTACAGTCTTACGTCTTATTCTATTGAAGAAAAAGTTTCCAGACGGTGCATTATGAAACATGAAGTGGACGTGATTGTCAATGTTGTGGATGCATCGGCCCTGGAGCGGAATCTGTATCTGACCATGCAGCTTCTGGAGCTGGGCAAACCGGTGATTCTGGCATTGAATATGATGGATATTGTGGAAGAACGGGGCATGGAAATTGACTTGCACCGCCTGCCGGAAATGCTGGGCGGTATTCCTGTGGTACCTGTTTCCGCCAGAAAAAGAAGCGGGCTGGATGTACTGCTCCATGCGGCGGTACACCATTATGAGGAAATGCACCGGCCGGAAATTGTCACTTACCGGAAGGATATAGAGGAGAAAATCCATTTGCTGGAGCAGGCTCTGGAAGAGTCATATCAGATTCCGGAAAATGCCCGCTGGTATGCCATCAAGCTGCTGGAACAGGATGAAGAAATTACTTCTCTTTATCCGGTGGAACTGCCGGAAGTACTGGACAGAAGCTATGAAAAGGATATTATCAATCAGAAGTACGATTACATAGAAGAAGTGATGGAGGACACCCTGTTTTATAAATCAGAAAAGGCGGCTTTTACAGATAAGGTGGACGGGATACTGACCCATCCCATATGGGGAATGCCCATTTTCTTCGGCGTGATGGCGGTGGTATTTTTCCTGACTTTTTTTGTGGGGGATACTCTGAAAGGCGGATTCGAGGTGCTTCTGGAATCCGCATCCAACGGTATGCTGCACCTGCTGGAGCGTATGCATGTGGCCCCCTGGATGATTTCGCTGGTTGTGGACGGAATCATTGCGGGAGTGGGAGGGATTCTCACATTTCTGCCCAACATTTTTATTTTGTTTCTGGCCCTTGCGCTGCTGGAGGACAGCGGATATATGGCAAGAGTTGCCTATGTGATGGATGGGCTGATGGGCTCTCTGGGCCTTTCCGGAAAAGCATTTCTGCCTATGGTTCTGGGATTTGGCTGTACGGTTCCTGCCATTATGGCCACCAGAGCGCTGGAAAAAGAATCTGACCGGAGACGGACCATATTGATTACACCGTTTATGTCCTGCTCCGCAAGGCTTCCCATCTATGTGCTGTTTGCGGGTATGTTTTTTGGCAGATATGCTTCCCTGGCTGCAATATCCATGTATTTTCTGGGAATGGCTGTTGCCATAGTAATTGCTCTGGTGATTCATCGGGTGGAAACTCACACGGAACATCACACCCTTTTGATTGAGCTGCCGGAGTACAAGACGCCCAATGCCAGAACCATTGCAGTTTATGTATGGGAGAAAATCAAGGATTACCTGACGAAAGCGGGAACCACGATTTTTATTGCTTCCATTATCATCTGGTTTTTGCTGAACTTTGGAATTCACGGTATGACAGAGGAAGTATCGGAGAGCTTCGGAGCGGTGCTGGGACACTGGCTGGAGCCCGTACTGGCTCCGGCAGGCCTGGGCATGTGGCAGATTGGCGTGGCTCTGATTTCCGGGATTTCCGCAAAAGAGGTGGTGGTCAGCAGTTTCTGCGTGCTGTTTGGCGTCAGCAATGTAAATTCCGCAGCGGGCATGGCTGCCCTGACAGGCCAGCTTGCGGAAGCGGGATTCGGCCCTCTGAACGCATACTGCATGATGATTTTCTGTCTGCTCTATGTGCCATGCGCGGCCACTATCGGGACCATCAAAAAGGAAACAGGTTCTCTGAAATTTACGCTGAAAATGCTTCTGTTCCAGCTTGGGGTTGCCTGGATTATGGCAGTACTTGTGTACCAGGCGGGTTCCCTTTTGTGAAAAATGGAGAAATATCGTTACTGTTCACACCCTACGGGTGTTCCGGTAACGGCATCCGGCCCAAAAAGTAACGAAATATCGTATTTTCTGAAATACAAAAGAAAATTCTCTTGCAGGAAAGAACCATACAGTGTTAAAATGTTGTCAAACAAAAAAAGAGAGAGGTAAAGACCATGTTCGCTGATGAAAATGTGATTAGAATCAAACACGATGTACTCTATGAAGTTGCAAAACTGGCATTTGCCGGGGAACTGGACGCCAAACGGGATCACATTGCTCTGGAACTGATTCCCGGACCCACACCGAAGTTCCGCTGCTGTATTTACAAAGAGAGAGAGATCATCCGGCAGAGAGTCCGCCTGGCAGAAGGCAAAGCGCCGGGAGCTGTGGATGACGGAAACGTAATCCAGGTGATCAGCTCCGCCTGTGAGGATTGTCCCATTTCCAGTTACACCGTTACGGAGAACTGCCAGAACTGTATTGGAAAGGCATGTATCAATGCCTGCAAATTCGGCGCAATTGAAATGGGCAGGGACCGTTCCCATATTGATGCGTCCAAATGCAAGGAGTGCGGAAAATGTGCGCAGGCCTGTCCCTACAACGCCATTGCCCATCTGAAACGTCCCTGCAAGTACAGTTGTCCCGTAGACGCCATTACATACGACGAGCACGGAATTTCCATTATCGACAAAGAAAAGTGCATTCGATGCGGAAAATGTATCCATAGCTGTCCCTTTGGGGCTATTGGCTCCAAAACCTTTATTGTGGATGTGGTGGAAGCGCTGAAATCCGGCAAAAAGGTCTATGCCATGGCAGCTCCTGCAACAGAAGGCCAGTTTGGCGCGGATATCACCACAGCAAGCTGGAAGAAGGCCATGAAAGAACTGGGCTTTGAAGATTTCTACGATGTAGGTCTCGGCGGAGATATGACAGCCGCTTATGAAGCGGAAGAATGGGCGGAAGCATATCAGGAAGGGAAGAAGAAAGTAACCTCCTGCTGTCCGGCATTTGTAAATATGGTACGTCTCCACTATCCTCAGCTGGCAGACTGCGTATCTGCTACGGTTTCCCCCATGTGCGCCGTATCCCGCCTGATTAAGGCTAAGGAGCCGGATGCTGTAACCGTATTTGTCGGGCCCTGCCTTGCCAAGAAGTCAGAGGTTGTGGACCAGAAGATTCCGGGAAATGCGGATTATGTGCTGACTTACAGTGAAATCCGTGCCATTATGAAGGCCAGGGACGTGAAGCTGGAGCCATGCGAAAACGACGACCAGATTTCGTCTGTTTATGGCAAACGGTTTGCAAATTCCGGCGGAGTGACCGGAGCAGTGCTGCAGAGCCTGAAAGAGTCCGGCCATGAAATCGACGCGAAAGTCTGCAAAGCCAACGGAGCGGCAGAATGTAAGAAAGCGCTGCTTCTCTTAAGAGCTGCGAAACTGCCGGAAGATTTTGTGGAAGGCATGATCTGCGACGGTGGCTGCGTGGGAGGTCCGAGTGCATTCAATGACCAGATATCATCCAGAAAGAACCGCGATACGCTGATTTCTCAGGCGGACAGCCGGGGAATCCATGAGAATCTTGGAAATTACGATATGGACAGTTTCTCCATGCATCGGGAATAAAAGAATCTGAAAACGGAACCGGAAGGTACCCTGCCTGTGGAATGAGCCACAGACAGGGTACCTTTTTTATTCTATAGGAAATTCCTCTGGATTTCCTATAGAATAAAAGACAATTATCACACTGCGGCGGAAAAGAAATATGTCGCTAAAGCGACCCGCCGCAGGCGGAGAATCCTGCTTTGCAGGATTCTTTGTTCTCTTACAGGAAAGACCCTGTCACGCTAATGCGCGAAAGTATCTTCTTATAGAATAAAAAATAATATGCACAACCAAACTGGAGAGAGAATCCTGCATAAAAAGATTCTTTTTTTATGGATATATTGCCGAAATCAGAAAAAATCCTGAAAAAAATCAGGAAAAATCTTCCATTTTGAAAAAAAAAATGTATAATTAGGACTATAATAGGAAAGAAGTCCTGATTATTGTGAGGGAAGGAGGGGAGATATTTATCAGACACATAAATTTTGTGTTGTTTTGAGGTAAGTAATTATTATTAAGGAGGTATGGGAAATGAAAAAGTCAGGAAGAAAATTACTGGGAGTCTTGCTGGCGGCATCCATGACTGTGGCAGCGGTATTTCCGATACAGAGCGTCATGGCAGCGGAAACTGGCAGAGAAGCGGAACATGTGGAAAAAAAGGAATCATCAGAGGAAAAATGGATGGAGGAAACCCCGGAGAAGGTACAGCAGCCTGCAAAGCAGCAGGAAGAGGCAGGAAGCGGAGTTTTCGAAGAAATTCAGATGGAAGAGACAGAGTCAGTCGTGCCTCTGTCTATGGAAGAGACAGAGCCTGTCATGCCTCTGTCTGACGGATACGATATTAACCAGCCGGTAATCGAAAGGTTTGAGCTGGAAGAAAACGGCCGGACACTGACAGAAAAAGATATCCTTCATTTTAAGCTGTGGGCTTACGATGCGGACAGTGATATCAGTTCTGTATATGTTGAAGCAGGTGGCCGCAGAATAGATTTACAGAAAAGTGAGGAAGAAAAACTGTATACTGCAGAGTATCCCTGCAGTTCTTTCAAAAATGGAACAGTTAGTATCACTGAAATCCGGGTGGAAGACAGGGCGAAAAATTATACAGAGGCAGATGTGCATGACGATAATTACAATTGTCTTTACTATGTTATAGTACAGAATACAAAACCTGCAGAAAAAGTTTCTGTCACTGATTTTCAGATTCAGACCAGTGCTTCCGGTGAAGACGGGGCATTAGTGCCAGGCGATACAGTAACCTGTTCTGCCCGCGTGACCTGTGAAAACGGAAAGGTGAGAGATGGACGAATGAAAATTGGTACCATTGGGGCCAAAGTATACCATACAGAAGAAATGAGCATGACTTACAACGAAGAAAGTCAGACTGTGACAGGTATATATACTATAAAAGATACCACGTATCCTTCCGAATGGAGCTGGGAATATATCACGGTTACCACGCAGTCCGGGAAAGGCAGTAAAGTTCGTCCGGATAAAAGTTTGAAGTTTACAGTAGTTCAGGAAAATTTTGATCTGGAAGACCCGGTGATTGAGAGTATCACCCTTGACAAAAACGGAGAGATGGTAACAGCCGGGGATAAAGTTACCATTACCGTAAAAGTAAAAGAAGAAAACCCGCGGAGTTTGGGGCGTGTGTATTATACATCAGCAGATGATTACAGAAAGAAAGGCTATACCAGTCTGTACTGGAAAGAAGAACTGGGAGCCTATCAGGGGATAATTCCTATTACAAAGGAAACCTACCCGGGCAGATGGAATATCACAAATCTGGAAGTCAGGGATATACATGGACATACAACTCGTCTGAAAGATTTTCAGGAAGATTTTGAGACAGTATATCCCTGGTATTATACCGTAGACCCGGATGGGTATTATGAGGATAATAAGGCGCCGGTGATTAAAAGCATCACCCTTGATAAGAATAACCAGTGGGTTCAGCCGGGAGATACCCTGACTCTGACCGTGAAAGTGGAGGAGGAACATCCTTCCCGGAATGGATATGCATATTTCTATCCTCAGGTATCGAATGTTTCAGGATATCAATATGTGGATTTGCAGTTTCATCCCGACACCATGGAATATACGGGGACGATTCCCATTACAGAAGATACCTATCCCTGTGAATGGATGATGACGGATCTGCGTATAGAGGACCAGAACGGATACAGGACCAATGTATCACAGTACATAGAGGACTGGTATGCAACGTATCCATTTTACTACCGGGTGAAAACCAGAGATACCTACCGGGAAGATTACCGGGATGTAACATTTACGTTTTATGGTCTGGCGCTTCAGGAAGACGGCAGTTATCAGGATTACGTCGCGATTCCCGGCCCCACCGTGGAGAAAGTGGGACGGAGAACCACACTGAAGGAACTGGGTGTGTCCTTTCCGCAGGCGCCTGAGGGCGTAACTGCCACATGGAGACGTAATTCCGGGGCGGTAACGGAGGATACAGAACTGCTGTTTGGGGATAATGGGCATATGAATGTTAGTTTTTACGCTTCGTATGACAAAGACTGTGCCAATGTATCTCTGACCTATATGACAAAAGACCAGGGAATCAAAACAGCAATAGTACCTGTCTTTGTGGAGCGGGAAACCACCTGCCGGGAAGTGCTGGAGCAGTTAAAGCTGCCGGAGGATGCCAGTGAAACAGGGTTTTCCGGATTCCGTCTGGGAGAAGGACAGGATGAAAATTCACAGATATGGGGCGTTGGCTGGATGTCAGCAGAAGCGGAGTATAATAACTGTCAGGTATCCTGGCGTACCAGATATCAGGGCAGCGATGGAATGGGAGCAGAGAAAGGGGTTGTAAAATCTTATGAAAAAGGCATGACCGTTAAGGACGCCCTGGCAGAGCTGGAGCCACCGGAAACAGCGGAAGGAATGGAGTTTGAGGGCTGGGTTCTGACAAAGGGAACGGAAGATGATATACTCTCCTCCCCCATGACGGAGCTGGAAGTGACAGCAGTTTACCGGGGAAAAACCACGGTGGATGTGTTATATACTTACCGGGGAGAGGACGGGAAGCTGGCCACCGGAAACAGGCTGATGTTCCTGAACGGGGAAAACCTTTCCGACGCGGCAGTCCAGGGAGAAGCCACCAGTGTGTTTAAGGAAGTGAACCACCTGAAAGGCCTGATGCTGTCCGAATGGGAAGGCGATATGGAAGTGAATCAGGGAAGATATAAGAGCATCCGGTTCCGGGCAAAGTATTACAACTGTGTGGTAATCCTGAAGTTCCCGGATGAAAGCTGCCAGTATATTGTGGTAAACAGGGGGGCCAGGTATACCCTGCCCACGGAGAATGAGAAATACACGGACCTGCTGTGGGAAGGATGCGAAAAAGGCGAAACCGTGGTGATTACAGAAGACCGGGAGTTCCTTGCATGTGCCGGAAAGTTAAAAGACGGAACGGAAGAAGGCCCCCTGGGAGTGAAGCTGCCGGAAGAGGAAATCAGCCGGATTGTGGCGGAAATCGAACAGTCAGGGTCAGGGGAAACCATAACCATAGACATGAAGCAGGCCACAGTGGTGCCAAAAGAGGTGCTGGAAGCCATTCAGGGGAAAGAAGTACAGATTGTCCTTGACATGGGAAGCTACAGCTGGACCATCGGAGGGACGGAAGTGGCGGCAGCAGAGCTGAAGGACATTGATCTGGAAGTAAAGGCGGATACGGGTGCGGTGCCCACAGGCCTGATTAATGAACTTGCAGAGGGGAAACCCGCCACCCAGCTTACCTTAACCCACAACGGGGAATTCGGGTTCCGTGCGGATCTGACTCTGAATATGGGAAGTGAGAACAGCGGAGGGACCGGCAACCTGTACTATTATGACAGCGCGGGAAAACTGATTTTCCGGAATGCGGGGCAGATCGGAGAAGACGGAAATATCAGCCTTTCCTTCTCCCATGCATCGGACTATGTGGTGGTAGTTGACCGTCCGGAGAACGGGAAAGACAGTGCCCGTTCAGAGGAAAAGGGAGAGAAAACCTGGAAAGAGAGAGAGAACGCAGAGATTAAGAAGAAAGAGAATCCGGTTACGACAGACAGCGGAACAGATGAAGACAACAGTAATACCAGTAAACGAAAAAGCCCGAAAACAGGAGAATAGAACATGATAAAATCAGAGAAGAAGAAAATCCTGTCGGCACTTCTGGTCATTGCTTTTGGCGTGTCAGTGTTTCTGGCAGGTTATTACGGAGAATATGCAGGGGATACCATATCCCCTGCTGCCACGCTGGATTTGTCACAGGATTCCGTGGCGGATGAAGTAAAGTACAGGGATGAATCCGGAGAAATAAAGATTGATTTTGAGTTGCTGCAGGCCCAGAACCCGGATATTTATGCCTGGATTACCGTTCCGGGAACCGGTATAGACTATCCGGTGCTGCAGAAAAGCGGCACGGAAGATATTTACGATAATTATTATCTGGACCATAAGGCGGATTTGTCGGAAGGATTTCCGGGCGCTATCTATACTCAGCCTGTAAACAGCAGAGATTTTAAGGATTCGGTTACGGTTCTGTATGGACATAATATGAAAAACGGAGGGATGTTCAGCAGCCTTCATGAGTTTGAGGACAGTAAATTTTTTGAGGAGAACCGACAGGTCATTATTTATACGCCGGATGATACTTTGATTTATGAAATCTTTGCGGCGGCAGATTTTTCGGACGTGCTGATTCCCTATGAGTATGATTTTACCGAGGATTCCGAAATCCGGAGATATCTGGAGGATGTGGAATCATGCAAAGTGAATTTCAGACATGAAACGGAGGTGGTAAGCAGCGATAAAATTCTTACTCTGTCAACCTGCTACAGCGGACGGGATGAAAACCGGCTTCTGATTCAGGCAGTGCTGGCGGAAGAATCATAGGTGCAGGGGGAGGATACTGCACCGGACACAGATACTTTATGTTGTTCCAGGATTTTTGAGTTATGTATACTTAGTTAAAGGAGGTATAAGGAATGAGGAAAACAGGGAGAAAATTACTGGGGGTTATACTGGCGGCGTCCATGACCGTGGCGGCAGTATTTCCAATGCAGGGCGCCATGGCGGCCGGAACTGACAAAGAAGTGGAACGTGTGGAAACAGGGAAATCATCCGAAGAAAAAGTGATGATGGAAACCATGGAGGATGTAAGGCTTCCGGGAGAACTGCAGGAGCAGGCAGAGAAAGAAATGCCCGAAGCAGTCCTTACAGAAGAAACAGAGCCTGTCATGCCTCTGTCTGACGGATATGATATTAACCAGCCGGTAATCGAAGGCTTTGAATTTGAAGAAAACGGTCAGACACTGACAGATGACGATACCCTTCATTTTAAACTGTGGGCCTATGACGCAGACAGCGATATCAGTTCTGTGTATGTTGTGATGAGCGGCCAGAGAATAGAATTACAGAAAAGCGGAGAAGAAAAACTGTATACTGCAGAGTATCCATGCAGTTCTTTCTGGAGCGGAGAACACCATGTTACGGAAATCCGGGTAGAAGACCGGGCGAAAAACTATGTGGACGGAGATATATATGATGATAATTACAATTGCCGTTATCATGTTACCATAAAGGTAAAACCGACAGAAGAAAAGGTTTCCGTCACTGATTTTCAGATGAAGACCAGTGCTTCCGGTGAAGATGGAACATTGAAACCGGGGGATACGGTAACCTGTTCTGCTCGTATGACCTGTGAGGGCAGTAAGCTGAGGAATGCAAAGATGAGATTTGGCACTGTTGGGGCCAAAGTTTATCATGCAAAAGAGATAAACATGACTTATAATGAGGAAACTCAGATCATGACAGGCACGTATACGGTGGAACATACCACGTATCCTTCCGAATGGCTCTGGGAATATATCTATGTTTATACTCAGTCCGGAAGAAGCTATGTTTTTCGTTCGGAGGAAAGTTTGAAATTTACAGTTGTTCAGGAGAACTTTGATACGGAAGCTCCGGTTATTGAAAGTATCACCCTTGATAAAAACGGAGAGATGGTAACAGCCGGGGATAAAGTTACTGTTACTGTGAAGGTAAAAGAAGAAAACCCGCAGAGCTGGGCGCGTGTATATTGTAAATCAGCAGAGGATTATACGAAATCATCCTATACCAGTCTGTACTGGAAAGAAGAACTGGGAGCCTATCAGGGGGAAATTTCTGTTACAAAGGCGACATATCCCGGCAGATGGAACATCAAAAATCTGGAAGTCCGGGATACGAATGGACATACAGCCTGTCTCAAAGATTTTCAGGAGGACTTTGAGACAGTATATCCCTGGTATTATACGGTAGACCCGGAGGGATACCATGTGGATAATCAGGCGCCGGTGATTAAAAGCATCACCCTTGATAAGAATAACCAGTGGGTTCAGCCGGGAGATACCCTGACTCTGACCGTGAAAGTGGAAGAGGAACATCCTTCCTGGTATGGATATGCATATTTCTATCCTCAGGTATCGAATGTTTCCGGATATCAATGTGTGGATTTGCAGTTTCATCCCGACACCATGGAATATACAGGGACGATTCCCATTACAGAAGATACCTATCCCTGTGAATGGATGATGACGGATCTGCGTATAGAGGACCAGAACGGATACAGAGCCAACGTATCGCAGTACATGGAGGACTGGTATGCAACGTATCCATTTTACTACCGGGTGAAAACCAGAGATACCTACCGGGAAGATTACCGGGATGTAACATTTACGTTTTATGGTCTGGCGCTTCAGGAAGACGGCAGTTATCAGGATTACGTCGCGATTCCCGGCCCCACCGTGGAGAAAGTGGGACGGAGAACCACACTGAAGGAACTGGGTGTGTCCTTTCCGCAGGCGCCTGAGGGCGTAACTGCCACATGGAGACGTAATTCCGGGGCGGTAACGGAGGATACAGAACTGCTGTTTGGGGACAATGGGCATATGGATGTTAGTTTTTACGCTTCGTATGACAAAGACTGTGCCAATGTATCTCTGACCTATATGACAAAAGACCAGGGAATCAAAACAGCAATAGTCCCTGTCTTTGTGGAGCGGGAAACCACCTGCCGGGAAGTGCTGGAGCAGTTAAAGCTGCCGGAGGACGCCAGCGAAACAGGATTTTCCGGATTCCGTCTGGGAGAGGGATATGAGGAAAACTGGCAGATATGGGGAACTGTCCGTTTTTCGGCAGAAGCGGAATACAATGGCTGTCAGGTATCCTGGCATACCAGATATCAGGGAAGCAACGGAATGGGAGCAGAGAAAGGGGTTGTAAAATCCTATGAAAAAGGCATGACCGTAAAAGATGCCCTGGCAGAGCTGGAGCCACCGGAAACAGTGGAAGGAATGGAGTTTGAAGGATGGATGCTGCTCACAGGCAGCGAAGAGGAAGTACTGTCCGGAGAAATGACAGAACTGGAAGTGGCAGCAGTTTACCGGGGAAAAACCACGGTGGATGTGTTATATACTTACCGGGGAGAGGACGGGAAGCTGGCCACCGGAAACAGGCTGATGTTCCTGAACGGGGAAAACCTTTCCGATGCGGCAGTCCAGGGAGAAGCCACCAGTGTGTTTAAGGAAGTGAACCACCTGAAAGGCCTGATGCTGTCCGAATGGGAAGGCGATATGGAAGTGAATCAGGGAAGATATAAGAGCATCCGGTTCCGGGCAAAGTATTACAACTGTGTGGTAATCCTGAAGTTCCCGGATGAAAGCTGCCAGTATATTGTGGTAAACAGGGGGGCCAGGTATACCCTGCCCACGGAGAATGAGAAATACACGGACCTGCTGTGGGAAGGATGCGAAAAAGGCGAAACCGTGGTGATTACAGAAGACCGGGAGTTCCTTGCATGTGCCGGAAAGTTAAAAGACGGAACGGAAGAAGGCCCCCTGGGAGTGAAGCTGCCGGAAGAGGAAATCAGCCGGATTGTGGCGGAAATCGAACAGTCAGGGTCAGGGGAAACCATAACCATAGACATGAAGCAGGCCACAGTGGTGCCAAAAGAGGTGCTGGAAGCCATTCAGGGGAAAGAAGTACAGATTGTCCTTGACATGGGAAGCTACAGCTGGACCATCGGAGGGACGGAAGTGGCGGCAGCAGAGCTGAAGGACATTGATCTGGAAGTAAAGGCGGATACGGGTGCGGTGCCCACAGGCCTGATTAATGAACTTGCAGAGGGGAAACCCGCCACCCAGCTTACCTTAACCCACAACGGGGAATTCGGGTTCCGTGCGGATCTGACTCTGAATATGGGAAGTGAGAACAGCGGAGGGACCGGCAACCTGTACTATTATGACAGCGCGGGAAAACTGATTTTCCGGAATGCGGGGCAGATCGGAGAAGACGGAAATATCAGCCTTTCCTTCTCCCATGCATCGGACTATGTGGTGGTAGTTGACCAGCCGGAGAACGGGAAAGACAGTGCCCGTTCAGAGGAAAAGGGAGAGAAAACCTGGAAAGAGGGAGAGAACGCAGAGATTAAGAAGAAAGAGAATCCGGTTACGACAGACAGCGGAACAGATGAAGACAACAGTAATTCCAATAAGCGAAAGAGTCCAAAGACCGGAGAATAAAAATGTTTCATTATGCATTTTTATCAGGGAGGTATAAGATATGAAAAAAACAGGGAAAAAATGGCTGGGAATTTTTCTGGCAGTTTCCATGGCTCTGACGGCAGTGTTTCCCATGGAAGCTGCATTAGCAGCCGAAGCAGAAAGAAAAATGGAACGTGTGGAAAAAAAAGAATCATCAGAAGAAAACAGGATGATGGAATCTGTGGAAGAAATACAGCAGCCTGAAAAGCAGCGGGAAGAGGCAGAAAAAGAAGTTTCGGAAAATATTCAGATGGAAGAAACAGAGTCTGTTATGCCTCTGTCAGCCGGTTATGACATTAATCAGCCGGTCATTGAGAAATTTGAACTGGTGGAAAACGGGCAGACAGTTACGACAGATGAGACGGTGCACTTTAAACTGTGGGCTTACGATGCGGACAGTGGTATCGAATCCGTTACGGTTTACCTGAATGGATATGGTTATGATTACCGTGAAATAGAAGTAAAGTTACACAAAAGCGGAGAAGGAAATCTGTATACCGGGGAATATCCCTGTACCAGACGTGGGGGAAACAGTGTTCATGTCACCAGGATTCAGGTGGAAGATAAAGCCGGTAATTATGCGGAAGAGGAAACCAGGAAGGATGGCTGTTTTCTTTACCGGTTTGAGGTAGCGTATCCGGAACCGGAAGTAAATAACGAAAAAGTTTCCGGGTCCGATTTCCGAATAGAGATAACATCATCAGGAGATGACGGAAAGTTACGGCCGGGAGATAAGGTAACGTTTAGCGCCCGTTTGACCTGTGAAGGCGGAGAACTGACCGGGGAAGGAGATATGTTTATCAAAATGAAGGCCAATACTGTCAGTCACAGTGATTACATAAAAATGAATTGGGATGCTGACAGTGGAACCATGACAGGTACTTATACCGTTACAGAGGATACCTACCCGGCAGAATGGTTCTGGGAGAAGATGACGGTATGGACAAAATCCGGAATATCTTACTGCTTTTATCCAAACAGAAATGAGCCGGATGCAAATTTAAAGTTTACGGTAGTCCAGGAGACATATGATACACAGCGGCCCATAATTAAGAGTATAAACATTGATAAAAACGGACAGATGGTGAAAGCCGGGGATAAAGTTACCATAACGATAAAGGTGGAAGAAGAAAACCCAAGAGATGAGGCGGAGATACTGTTTCGTCCCAGTGGTACAGGTATTATTTATTATCATAACAGTCTGACCTTAAATCGGAAAACTATGGAATATACAGGGCAGATTGATATTACAGATGAGACATATCCCTGCAAATGGGAACTGGAGAGACTGGAGCTGTCTGACCGTAAAGGGCATAATGCAATGCTCTCGGATATTCAGGAAGACTGGGAAACGAACTGCCCCTGGTACTATACCGTGGACCCGGAAGGATACCGGCCAGACAGGGAAGATCCGGTCATCGAAAGCATAACCATTGATAAAAAGGGCCAGTGGGTGCTGCCTGGCGATACTGTTACCCTGAAGGTAAAAGTGAAGGAAGACCATCCGGCTCAAACTGCCAGGGCACGTTTTTCTCCTCAGGTGGCGAATGTTTCCTCTAATGCGGATATCAGTCTGAAGTATAATCAGGATACCGGAGAATATATTGGAACCACTTCCATTACAGAGAATACCTATCCCTGTGAATGGATGCTGACGGAACTGTCCATATCGGATACCAAAGGAAACGAAGCCTCTCTGCGGGATTTCGACAAATTCTGGGAAATAAACTGTCCCTGGTATTACCGGGTAAAAACAGACAACACCTATCGGGAAGATTTTAAAGACGTTACAGTTACGGTGCTTGGATTTGTACGCCAGGAAAATGGAAGTTATCGGTATAACAGGCTGATATCTTCCAGGACTGTGGAAAAAGTGGGACGGAGAGCTTCCCTGAAAGAACTGGGGGTATCATTGCCCCAGGCTCCGGAAGGCATAAATGTAACCTGGACACGAAACAGCCAGATTGGCTATGGGCCGGAGGTGGATGAAAACACAGAACTGATATTTGCCGGTACGGACCCTGTGGACATCAGTATTTATGGCAATTATGACAGGGATTGTGCCAATGTGTCCCTGACCTATATGACAAAAGAACAGGGAATCAAAACAGCAATGGTACCTGTTTTTGTGGAAGCGGGCTCCACCTGCCGGGAAGTGCTGGAGCAGTTAAAGCTGCCGGAGGATGCCAGTGAAACAGGGTTTTCCGGATTCCGTCTGGGAGAAGGGCAGGATGAAAATTCACAGATATGGGGCGTTGGCTGGATGTCAGCAGAAGCGGAGTATAATAACTGTCAGGTATCCTGGCGCACCAGATATCAGGGAAGCGATGGAATGGGAGCAGAGAAAGGGGTTGTAAAATCTTATGAAAAAGGTATGACCGTTAAGGACGCCCTGGCAGAGCTGGAGCCACCGGAAACAGCGGAAGGAATGGAGTTTGAGGGCTGGGTTCTGACAAAGGGAACGGAAGATGATATACTCTCCTCCCCCATGACGGAGCTGGAAGTGACAGCAGTTTATCGGGGAAAAACCACGGTGGATGTGTTATATACTTACCGGGGAGAGGACGGGAAGCTGGCCACCGGAAACAGGCTGATGTTCCTGAACGGGGAAAACCTTTCCGATGCGGCAGTCCAGGGAGAAGCCACCGGTGTGTTTAAGGAAGTGAACCACCTGAAAGGCCTGATGCTGTCCGAATGGGAAGGCGATATGGAAGTGAATCAGGGAAGATATAAGAGCATCCGGTTCCGGGCACAGTATTACAACTGCGTGGTGATTCTGAAGTTCCCGGATGAAAGCTGCCAGTATATCGTTGTGAACAAAGGTGAGAAGTTTACCCTGCCCACAGAAAATGAGAAATACACGGACCTGCTGTGGGAAGGATGCGAAAAAGGCGAAACCGTGGTGATTACAGAAGACCGGGAATTCCTTGCATGTGCCGGAAAGTTAAAAGACGGAACGGAAGAAGGCCCCCTGGGAGTGAAGCTGCCGGAAGAGGAAATCAGCCGGATTGTGGCGGAAATCGAACAGGCAGGGTCAGGGGAAACCATAACCATAGACATGAAGCAGGCCACAGTGGTGCCAAAAGAGGTGCTGGAAGCCATTCAGGGGAAAGAAGTACAGATTGTCCTTGACATGGGAAGCTACAGCTGGACCATCGGAGGAACGGAAGTGGCGGCAGCAGAGCTGAAGGACATTGATCTGGAAGTAAAGGCGGATACGGGTGCGGTACCCACAGGCCTGATTAATGAACTTGCAGAGGGGAAACCCACCACCCAGCTTACCTTAACCCACAACGGGGAATTCGGGTTCCGTGCGGATCTGACCCTGAATATGGGAAGTGAGAACAGCGGAGGAACGGGAAACCTGTACTATTATGACAGTGCGGGGAAACTGATTTTCCGGAATGCGGGGCAGATCGGAGAAGACGGAAATATCAGCATTTCCTTCTCCCATGCATCGGACTATGTGGTGGTAGTTGACCGTCCGGAGAAAGGGAAAGAGAGTTCCAAATCAGAGGAAAACGCTGAGAAGACCGGACAGAAAAGAGATATGGCAGAGATTAAGAAGAAAGAAAATCCCGTTACCACCGACAGCGGGGAGAAAGAGGACAGTGATTCCGGTAAGCGGAAGAGTCCGAAGACAGGAGAAGCATAATTTTATGCGAAAGGCGCAGAGCTTGTTACCAAAGGCTTTGCGCCTTTTCATTATATATATCCTTGACAAATATATCGTTATCTGATATATTTAATATATCGAGTAGCGATATATCAGAGATTGATAAGTGAGAAACAGGAGGTGGAACCGTGGCAGAAAAGCAGACTGCAATGACAGAAGCAGTCTATTATATTCTTTTATCCCTGCAGCGGCCCAATCACGGCTATGGAATTATACAGAATACGCTGGAACTGACCGGAGGAAGGCTGGAGCTGGGAGCCGGAACCCTTTATGGGGCTCTCAGTACTCTGATGGATAAACAGTGGATTCGGCTGTACAGCGAAGATAAGAAGTCCAGGAGAAAGAAACAGTATATTCTGACGGAGCAGGGATTGCTGGCTTTGCAGCAGGAGGTCAGAAGGCTGGAAGAATTAGTGGAAAACGGCAGACATGTATTATCCGTAAATGCTGCAGATCTGGAGATTCCAGAAGAAAGGTGCCTGCCGGCAGCAGAGGTAATTCCGGGAGGAATATCATGAGAAAATTCAGATTATATTATGACAAGGAAAAAGAGGAAGCCTGGCTGAATAAAATGAGCGGCCAGGGCTGGGCCATGACAAATTTTTTTCTGGGAGCTTTTACTTTTGTGCCATGTGAACCCGGAGCCTATACTTATCGGATTGATTTGCCGGAAATTTCCGGAATGTTTGGCAGACGAAGGGAAGCGAAGAGAGAATATATTGAGTTTGTGGAATCCACAGGGGCAGAATATGTGTGTTCCTGGGCAGTCTGGGTAATTTTCCGGAAAGAAACAGCGAAGGGAGAATTCAGGTTATATACAGATGCGGAATCCCGAATCCGGCTGTATCGGCGTATTCGGCTGCTGTTTCTGATATTTTTCCTGTATGGCGTGGGGATATCAGTAACTAATACCTGCAGTTTCCGGAAATATATCAGTGAATCTCTGGCATCCGGAACATGGAATTTTTTTACCGACGGTGATTTTTTCTGGCTGCCGCCTCTGGCGGCCAGCTATGCTGTCATGGTGCTGTTCCTGTTTTTGACACTGCGTCTCACAGGAAAAATACATCGCCTCAGACAGGAAAAAATTTTCCCTTGACAGAAAGCATAATATGTATTATTGTATTATACGAATAGTACAATAATACAAAAAGAAAGGAATAGATATGAAAGAATTACTACAGGTGCGGGATTTAAAAAAGACGTTTAAAATATCCGCAAAACAGCAGAAGATTCAGAAAACAAAAGAAAAGATTAAGGTAGCGGTCAATCATCTGACCTTTACCGCGTATCAGGGAGAAGTATTTGGGCTCCTTGGCTCCAACGGTGCAGGAAAGACCACCACACTGCGCATGATGGCTTCTCTGATTACGCCGGATGAAGGGGATGTGCTGGTGGACGGAACCAGCGTGGTGAAACATCCGGCGGAAGTCCGCAGCAAGATTGGATTTCTCACCAGCGAACTGAAACTGGAAGAATTTTTTACCCCCAATTATCTGTTCGATTTCTTTTCAGAACTCCATGGGGTGGACAGAGAAACAGCCGCAAAGCGGAAGAGGGATCTGTTTGACCGGTTTCAGATTTCGGAATTTGCAGAAGTGAAAGTAGCCAATCTTTCCACAGGTATGAAGCAGAAGGTGTCTCTGGTAATTTCCATTGTACATAATCCGGATATTATTATTTTCGACGAGCCTACCAACGGACTGGACGTACTGACAGCGAAAGTGGTAACGGATTTCCTGCTGGAACTGAAAGAACAGGGCAAGACCATTGTGGTATCCACCCATATTTTCAGTCTGATTGAAAAAATCTGCGACCGGGTGGGCATTATCATTGACGGAACCATGGTGGTCTGTGATACACTGGAACATTTAACGGAAGAAAAATCTCTGGAAGAAAAATTCTTTGATATTTATGCAGAAAGAGCAGGTGAGGCCATATGAAAAGCAATATGATGACCGTGATGAAGAAGGAACTGACACGATTTTTTACCGACAGACGAATGGTGCTTACCACGCTGCTGATGCCAGGCCTTATGATTTATCTCATGTATTCTCTGATGGGTCAGGGATTTTCCTCCCAGTACGGCGAAGCTGAGGACTTTAAGGCCAGGGTAAAGGTAGAATCTCTGCCGGACAGCATGAAATCCATGTGGAACCAGGATATCCCTCTGGAATATACGGAACTGTCGGGAGCGCAGGAAAAGGAAGCAATTCTGGAATCCCTGTCAGAAGGAGAGAGTGCATACCATCTTCTGGTGTCTTTCCCGGAAGATTTCGATACCATGATAGCAGAATATGAGGTGTCTTCCGGACAGCCTGCTCCGGCAGTGGAGGTTTATTACAATTCCAGCGATACGGATTCCCAGTCAGCCTATACCATGATGATACAGCTCCTGGACGGCTACGAATCTGCCCTTGCCAATAAATTTGACGTCAATCCAGGAGAAGGGTATGATTTGGCCTCGGAGGAAGACCTGGCCGCTCAGATGTTTTCCATGATTATTCCCATGCTGATGATGGCCTTTCTGTTCAGCGGCTGTATGGCCATTGCGCCGGAATCCATCGCCGGAGAAAAAGAGAGGGGAACCATTGCCACTTTGCTGGTAACGCCCATGAAACGAAGCCACCTTGCTCTGGGGAAAATAGTGAGCTTAAGTTTTATCGCGCTTCTGAGCGGCCTTTCCAGTTTTCTGGGCACCATGCTGTCGTTTCCAAAACTGATGGGAGACGGGGGAACAATTAACGCGGACGTTTATGGCATACAGGATTATCTGATGCTGCTTCTGGTGATTCTGTCTACGGTTCTGGTGATTGTGGCAATTGTATCCATTGTGTCTGCCTTTGCCAAAAATGTAAAGGAGGCTTCCGGATGGGTAACGCCCATTATGATTATTTCCATGCTTCTGGGAGTGACTTCCATGGTGGAAAGCCTTTGCAAAACAGAGCCGGTATGGTTTTTAATACCTTTGTACAACAGCGTACAGTGCATGAACGGAATCTTTTCACTGAATATGAATATGGTAAATATTGCTGTGACAGTGGCGGCCAATATCTGCTATGCCGGAATCGGAGTTTTTGTTCTGACGAAAATGTTTGACAGTGAAAAAGTCATGTTTTCCAGATAGAAAAATCAGTTTTATGCATAGTTTGAAAAAACTGAGCCATACTACTGAATAAAAAAGAGGAAATAGTATGGAATCTGTCTGGAAGAAAAATATTGAAATTCCCCGCAGGGGAAGACTGGAAAAGGGACTTCACACGAAAGTGGCAGTCATAGGGGCCGGCATGGCAGGGCTTCTGACAGCTTATCTGCTGCAGGAACAGGGCGTGGAGACAGTGGTGCTGGAAGCAGGGCGTATTGCAGGCGGACAGACCTGCAATACCACCGCCAAAATCACATCCCAGCATAACCTGATTTATGGATATTTACGGGAAAAATTCGGCGCCGAAAAGGCGGGAATGTATGCCCATGCCAACCAGCAGGCTATTGAGAACTATGCCCGTATCATAGAAAAAGAACGTGTGGACTGCCAGTTCCTGCGGTGCCCCTCCTTTCTCTATACCAGAGAAGAAAGCCGGAGAGGAGAACTGGAACAGGAGGTGGAGACAGCAAAGTCCCTGGGGATTGCAGCATCCTTTGTTACGGACACAGAACTTCCTTTTCCGGTGGAGGGAGCAGTGCGGTTTGAGAATCAGGCCAGATTTCATCCTCTGGAGTTTATCAGGAAAATAAGCGAAAAAGTAACAGTCTATGAGGAATCCAGGGTAGTGCGCCTGGAAAATAACTGTGTGTTTACCGAACGGGGAATGGTGGAAGGGGAGCATGTGGTGTTTGCAGTCCACTATCCCTGGCAGGTTGTGCCGGGATATTATTTTCTCAGAATGCATCAGGAGCGGAGTTATGTGGTTGCTCTGGATATATCAGAATGGGAACCGATGGAAGGCATGTATCTGGGTCTGGAACCGGAGGGGTATTCTTTTCGAACCATGGAACAGGACGGGAGGAGGATTCTTCTTCTGGGCGGCGGGGGACATCGCACCGGAGAGAACCAATCCGGCGGAAAATATGAGCTGCTCCGCAAAAAGGGCAGAGAGTGGTTTCCGGGCAGCCGGGAAATTGCCTGCTGGTCTGCGCAGGACTGTATGCCCATGGATAAAGTTCCCTATATCGGATATTTTTCCTCCGAAATTCCCAACTGGTATGTGGCCACAGGATTCGGAAAATGGGGAATGACGTCATCCATGGCAGCGGCGTCCATAATTTCTGATATGATTACCGGGAAAACCCATGAAGACGAAGAAGTTTTTGCACCCCGGCGCTTTCCGGTGGCGGCATTGTCTGAAAATTTTACGGAAAATGCCATTCAGGCTGTGAAAGGCCTGTCAAAACAGGCCATTTCCATGGAAAAATTTCCGGGTAAATGCCCTCACATGGGATGTAAACTGGAAGAAAATCCGGATGAACACACCTGGGAATGCCCCTGCCATGGTTCCTGTTTTACGTCAGAGGGAAAGCTGATAAACGGGCCGGCCCAACATGGACTGGAAGATACTGCAAAACCATCCGAATAGATATCATTTGCATGAGCCAAAAAAGCTGCCGCAATTTTGCGGCAGCTTTTTTTTATCTTATAGGAAATACCGTGTTACTGTGAAGTGTTAAAGAGTATAGATTTCCTATAAGATAAAGCCTTCCGGGCGGGATGTGCAAGCGCATTCTTTTTTATGTTCTTTCTTTTACAGCAGTTTCCTGGTTATGGCTTCCGCAGTGGCAGTTCTGGCTGCGGCAAACAGCTCCGGATTGCGTTTACAGAATACATAAAAAAGGCATTCAATCAGGAAAAGCTGTCCCACTTTGGCGGCCACAGACCCGGACTGGAGCGGACTTTCGTTATAACCGCAGAGCAGGATTACATCTGCAAATTCTGCTGCACGGGATTTGGGAAAGTGGGTAATCAGTATAATGGGTATGTTTCTGGTTTTGGCAATACTCATAATGTCTTCCATATCTTTGGTGGAGCCGGAATAGGAAAAAAACAAAATTGCATCCCTGGAGGTTGCCAGCGCAATATTCATGGCCTGCATATGGGAGTCTGAAATATGGATAAAACGTGAGGAGGCTGTGGAAAAGCGCGCCCAGGCTTCCATGGCCATAACCATGCTGCCTCCCTGGCCCAGACAGAATATCCGGTCTGCGCAGGAGAGCAGATCCACGGCTTTTGACACATCTCTTTCATCCAGAAGTTCCAGCGTTTCATTCAGGGAAAGTACATTGGAAGCGTGCAGCTTGTGAAAAACGCTGTTCATTGTATCTTCCGAGGTAATGGTCTCCGGGGAGTCGGAAGGATCCCCCAAATCGGTGACATAAGCTGCTTTTGCCAGCGCCAGTTTAAAATCATTGTACCCGGACAGTCCCAGACCGTGGCAGAAACGGGTGATAGAGGCTTCGGAAACGCCGCTGTTTTCTGCCAGTGTGGAAATGGAAAGGTACTGGGCCCTGGAAGTGTTGGTAAAAATATAGTCTGCCAGCTTTTTGCCGGAGCGTGTGAGGGAATGATACTGTTCCGTGATGTATTCCAGAATATTGCCGTTCAAAATATCGCCTCCTTGGGGGTGGTCAGGGGGAGAAGCCGTCCAGGACAGCAGCCCCCAGCATACCTGCCTGATTGCCCAGTTCTGCTTTTCTGATTTGAATATGGCGGAAGCTGGGTATCAGATTCCGATACAGTTTTTCCTGTACCTGCTGCAGTACGAAGGACTGCTCCATTACACCGCCTCCCAGAATCGCGCAGGATGGGTTGAGGGTATGGACAATGGAAATCAGGCCATATACAATTTCCATAATCCAACGGTCAATTACCTGCTGGACCGGCGGTTCCTGCCGGCGTTCAAATATGGCTCTTCCATTGGAAAGGGCAGGATCCAGCTCCATGGCAGCCTTTACCAGGGCGGTGGTGGAAGCATAACGCTCATAACATCCGGAAAAAATATCTGATTCCGGATTCCTGTCCTGAGGATGGACGATAATTCCTCCGAATTCTCCGGCGGAACAACTGCATCCGGAGCAGAGAGTTCCATTGATGAAAATGGCGCCGCCCACGCCGGTTCCGTAAGTCAGACAGACGAAATCTTTCTGCCCGCGTCCCGCTCCGAATACAGCCTCTCCGATGGCTGCCGCATTCACATCATTCTGCACAGCGGCGGGAACCTGGAATTCCTGTTCCATAATATCTTTTAACATGGTTCCGGTGTAGCCCGGAATATTTTCATTGGCGTAAATAATGCAGCCTTTGTCCGGGTCTACCTGTCCGGCAGTGCTGATACCGATTTTTTCAAAAGAATATGTCTTCTTATATTTCCGAATAATTTCCATGGCCCGGTTTACCACATGAGGGCCGCCTTTTGCGGCTTCTGTGGCTGTTTCACGGATTTCGGATAAAGCTCCGTTCTGATACAGGCCGGATTTGATGGCAGTGCCGCCGATATCAAGTACCATTGTGGACATACTGAGTCCTCCTTGTGTGTTCGCATATTTTAATATACGGATACGCCCCTGTGAATGACCTGTTTCAGAGCAAGGGTTTCGTCCAGCAGGGCCAGGTTGGCGTATTTGCCTGGCGTCAGGCTGCCGTAGTCTTTCCAGAGTCCAATGGCTTTTATCGGATTGGCAGCCGCACATTTCACTGCGCTTTCCAGAGGGATATCCATGTCTTTCACAGCAGTGCGCAGGCAGTCCATCAGGTTTGTCACAGAGCCGGCAATCGTACCGTCCTCAAGTACAGCCAGATTGCCGCTGACTTTTACGGTCTGGCCGCCCAGATCGTAGGAACCGTCTTCCATGCCGGCAGCCCGCATACTGTCGCTGATTAAGATAATTCTGTCATCACTGAACAGTTTGAACGTGGCGCGGACCACGGAAGGATGGATGTGCACACCGTCGCAGATCAGTTCCGCCATACAGTGTTCCTGTTCCACAGCAGCTCCGATGGGGCCGGGAGCCCGGTGGGTGAGGGGAGGCATGGCGTTGTACGTGTGGGTAAGCTGTGAAGCGCCCAGAGAAAATGCCTCTCTGGCCGTCTCATAATCAGCAGTGGTATGGGCCAGAGAAATATTGATGGTTCCGCTGTTCTGGCGGATAAATTCCATGGCGCCTTCTGTTTCCGGCGCTACTACAACGGTGCGGATACAGCCTCCGGAAATATCCTGCAGGCGTTTCAGCATGGCAGTATCGGCCCGATGGATGTAAGCCGCATTCTGAGCGCCCTTTTTTTCCAGACTGATAAAGGGGCCTTCCATATACAGTCCGCAGAAATCTGCACCGTCCGGACAGGAGAAGTCCCTGGCTGCCTGACAGATCTGAGAAAGGACTTCCTCAGACATGGTCATGGTGGCAGGAGTGATGGAAGTAACTCCCTGGCGCAGTTCGTACCGGGCAATGGTACGGAATGCTTCGGTGGTTCCGTCACAGCAGTCCCTGCCCATGCAGCCATGGAAATGAATATCCGTCAGTCCGGGAATCACATAGCTGCCGCAGGCGTCCGTAACGGTTTCTTCCCCCGGCGCAGCCTGATATTCTTCTTCCGATACCATTCGGTCGCCGCAGATATAAACAGTTCCGAGAGAAAATACACCTTCCTCCTGAAATACCTGTCCGTGGATAATTTTGTGTTTTACAGTCATAATGGTCTGCCTTTCTGTTATAAGATATCGGGACACTGCGACAGGGCTCCCTCATCGGCCACCAGAGTTACATTGCTGTGGAACTGCAGGATGGAAGCGGGAACCTGAGGCGTTACCGGGCCGAAAAATGCAGTTTTTACAATTTCAGCTTTGTCCTCTCCGGAAACCAGCACCAGAATACTGCGGGCGGACATAATGGTCTGTATACCCATGGTATATGCCTGGCGGGGTACGTCTTTTTCAGACGCGAAAAACCGCATGTTTGCCTGAATGGTCCGTTCGGATAAAGTTACGCAGTGGGTTTCTTTGGCAAAGGAAGTATCCGGCTCATTGAAACCGATATGGCCGTTGTGCCCAAGCCCCAGAAGCTGGAGATCCACGCCTCCCACAGAATGGATGATTTCATTGTAATTTCTGCAGGCGGCGTCGCTGTCGGCTTCCGTACCGTCCGGCAGGAAAGTTCTGCTCTTGTCAATATTTACCTTTTCAAACAGATGCTTGTTCATAAAGTAAAAGTAGCTCTGGTCGTTGTGGCGGGGAAGCCCTTTGTACTCATCCAGATTTACGGTAGTGATTTCCGAAAAATCCAGATCCCCCTGATTGTACCATTCCACAAGCTGGCGGTAGGTGCCAATCGGCGTGGAACCGGTGGCCAGGCCCAGGACACAGTTCGGTTTCGTAATAATCTGTGCGGAAATAATGTTAGCCGCTTTGCGGCTCATGGCGTCATAGTCTTTTGTTCTGTAAATTCTCATGATAACCCCCATTTGATTTTGAAAACAGGTGAAAAGTTTATAAGTATCTGCCGCCATTATACCATACCTGTCACGTTCTTTCAATGAAATAGATAAAAAAATGTTAGAAATTTTCAAAATTAAAATAAAATGAAAAATATTTTCAAAAATCTATTGACAAATGGTGCGACTAACTATATTATGAAATTACAAAATACATAACATGAGCTACCTGAGATAAAGGTCATGTGTAAAAAAGGAGGATGAATTATGAAGTATCGTAAAATCCTGGCACTGGCGTTAAGCTGTGTGATGGCGTTTTCTGTTGCAGCCTGCGGAAGCAACGGCGGAAACAACAAGAAAGAAGACACCACTCAGAAGGAAGACAGCAGTGACCAGAAGGAAGACAGCAGCCAGGCGGATGACAGCGAAGGCGACGAGGGTGCTGCAGCGTCCGGAGACAGCACAGACATTACACTGTGGACATATCCCATTGGAAACTGGGGAGATTCCGCTACCGTGGACGGTCTGATTGCAAACTTTAACAAGGCTCATCCGGACATCAATGTAACTGTGGAATATCTGGACTATACCAATGGCGACGACCAGATTAACACTGCCATTGAAGGAGGAAAAGCACCGGATCTTGTAATGGAAGGACCGGAACGTCTGGTGGCAAACTGGGGAGCAAAAGGGCTGATGGTAGACCTTTCCGATTTGTGGACAGACGAAGCCAAAGAAGCAATTTATGATTCTGTGGAAAATGCATGTCAGAACAATGACGGTGTATTCTATGAATACCCCCTGTGTATGACTGCACATACCATGGCAATCAACAAAGACATCTTTGAGAAAGCAGACGCACTCCAGTATCTGGATGCGGAAAAAGGAACCTGGACAACTGAGAACTTCCAGAAAGCGGTAGAAGCAGTTGCAGCTTCCGGCCAGACACAGGTTGGAGCAGTTTACTGCGGCGGCCAGGGCGGCGACCAGGGAACACGTGCACTGATTAACAACCTGTATGGCGGAACCTTTACCAATCCGGAGCATACGGAATATACCGCAGGCAGTGATGAAAATATCAAGGCACTGGAACTGTTAAGCGGAATGGAAGGAATTACCTTTGACGCATCAATTCAGGGCGGCGATGAAATCAACCTGTTCTGCAATGGTACGCTGGCAATGGCATTCTGCTGGAACGTATCTCAGGAAAAGAACAATGCGGAAAATCTCAGCTTTGATGTTCTGCCCATGGCATTCCCCACAGAGAGCGGCGACCCGCAGCTTTGCGGCGGTATCTGGGGATTCGGTATTTTTGACAACGGCGATGCAGCTAAGATTGAAGCAGCAAAAACCTTTATTGACTTTATGGCAAATGACGAAACACAGGTTGTGGAAAGTGTAAAAGCATCCAGCTACTGGCCGGTAAAAGACCTGGGCAATATCTATGAAGGCGATGAGCTGATGACAGAGTATTCCAAATTCATCCCGTTTATGGGCGACTACTATCAGGTTGTCGGCGGATGGGCAGAAGCACGTACCGCATGGTGGAATATGCTGCAGAAGATTGGAACAGGGACCGATGTGAAAGAAGCGGTAGATGAATTTGTAAGTACCGCCAATGCAGCAGCAGCGGCCGGCGCGGCAGAATAGGAAGCAGTGCAGAGATTCTGATATTTTGAATGGAATTTGCGCCCCTTCCCGAAGAGTGAATATCTGAGGGAAGGGGTGTTTTTTATCTTAACAGGTAAGACCTTGTCACGCTAAATCATGAAAGTGTCTTTCCTGTAAGATAAAAACAAAGATGCACACGCAAATGCAAAGGAAATATGTCGCCAGGGCGACGCATTTGCGGCGCAGAATTTCGTAAAACGAAATTCTTTTTTATAAAATTTTGAAGGATGTGGAAAGGGGGAACTTTTAATGAAAAAGAAGAATCCCATGAGCAGGGCGCTGGTGCGCCGGGAAACAATCGCAGGCTATGCCTTTATGATTCCCAGCCTGATTTTCTTTCTGGGCTTTGTCATTTATCCTATGGTACAGTGCGTATTTACCAGTTTTTTTGATTCGACCATGAATCGCGCGGATGTTTTTGTAGGGCTTGCCAATTACAAAGAACTGTTTCAGGATGAAATTTTTATGGGGGCATTGAAAAATACCTTTATCATCGTGATTGTTTCCGTTCCGGTTACCTGTATTTTCTCTCTTTGGGTAAGTTCCGTTATCTATGATTTAAAAGGGCCGGTATGTTCGGCGTTTCGCTGTATCTTTTATCTTCCGGTGGTAACGGGCTCTGTTGCGGTAACGGTGGTATGGAAATGGATGTTCAATAACTATTACGGTATCTTTAACTATGTGGGAACCAGTACGGGACTGTTAAAACAGAATATTAACTGGCTGGGAGATGAAAGATTTGCTCTTGGGTGCATTATCCTGATTCTTCTCACCACCTCTGTGGGCCAGCCCATCGTGCTGTACGTATCGGCGCTGAACAATGTGGACCAGTCTCTGGTAGAAGCTGCCGAAGTGGACGGCGCCACGAAAATGCAGTGTTTCTGGAAAATCAAATGGCCCCAGATTATGCCCACCACGTTGTACATACTGGTTATTACAACCATCAACAGTTTCCAGTGTTTTGCACTGATTCAGCTTCTGACCAGCGGCGGGCCGAACCACAGCACTGATACCATTATGTATTACATTTATTACAATGCATTTAAACTGTATCGTTACGGTTATGGAAATGCCATGGGTGTAATCCTGGCAATTATCATCGCAGTTCTTTCCGCCGTACAGTTTAAGATGGCCAAATCAGAATAAGGGAGGAGGATGTATTATGGATAAAAAATTAAACCGGACCGGCGGATACAAAGTGGTTTCCGTGATTATTATCGCGATTTTTGCTCTTGCATTTGCATTTCCTCTTTACTGGATTATTACAGGCTCCTTTAAAACACCTGCCGCCATCAATTCCACAACACCTCAGTGGTGGCCTCAGGAATGGGTTATGGATAATTATCAGAAACTGTTCAGCCGTCAGGTAGCGCCTCTGTGGGAGATTCACATTCCCTTTACAGATACCAGCTTCGCAGGGCCGGAGGTACCGGCAGCCATGCGCTGGCTTCTGAACACCGTGTTTATGGCCGTGGCGTCCATGATTCTTACCTGTATTACCGCGGCTATGGCGGGATATGCGCTGGCAAAGAAACGTTTTGTGGGACGCACCATCATGTTTTCACTGATTGTGTGCGCCATGGCGCTGCCGAAACAGGTAATTCTGATTCCGTTGCTGCGGGAAATGTCTTCTCTGGAACTTTATAACACCATCTGGGCGGTAATTTTCCCAATTGTGGGATGGCCCTTCGGCGTATTCCTGATGAAGCAGTTTGCGGAAGGCATACCGGGAGAAATGATGGAAGCGGCCAGAATTGACGGGGCAGGAGAGTGGAAAACCTTCTATACCATTGCCCTTCCCCTGATTAAGCCGGGAATCGGCGCGCTGGCAATTTTCACCTTTATCAATTCATGGAACGATTACTTTATGCAGTTGATTATGCTGAGCAGTACCGATACACTGACCATTTCTCTTGGTATCGCCAAGCTGCAGGCAGAAAATGCCACGGACTTCGGGCTGATTATGGCGGGCGCATCCCTGGCGGCTATTCCGATTATTATCGTATTCCTGGTGTTCCAGAAATACTTTACAAAAGGAATTACCATGGGTGCGGTAAAAGGATAGAAGTCCAGAGAGAACGCAGGACGATTGGAAGGACAGGGGGCGACGTATTGATTTATACAGAACTGGACAGTCTGAAACGCTATCTTGGACTGGGAAAATGTCTGGACAGGGCCATTGAGTATCTGTGCAGCCATCCGCTGGAAGAACTGGACACGGGCCACTATGAGATTGACGGTAATCTGATTTATCTGAACGTGTTTGAATACGAGACCATTCCGGAGGAACAGGCATTTTTTGAAGCCCACGAAAGGTATGCGGATATCCACATAACCATCACCGGAGAAGAACTGGTGGGTGTTTCGGAGCTTTCCGCAGTTACAGTAAAATCTTTGAATAAAGAAGCAGATCTTATGGAAGTTGGAGGTGCGGTGGAGCACTATATGCATCTGAAACCGGGAAAGGTACTGATTACCCTGCCGGAGGATGCCCATAAAGTGAAACTTGCGGTCAAAGAACCCTCCAAAGTAAAAAAGGCAGTAGTGAAAGTATATACAGGATAGGTTGACAGTTGACAGAACAGCTTTGAGGAGTGAGGGAAAAAATGAAAAATACAGAAAAATATCAGGGAATCATCCCGGCATTTTATGCCTGCTACGATGAACATGGCAATATAGACGGAGAGCGGGTGGAACTTTTAACCAGATATATGGTCAGAAAAGGTGTGAAAGGCGTCTATGTGGGCGGTTCCTCCGGAGAATGCATTTACCAGAGCGTCGCAGACCGGAAACTGACGCTGGAACACGTGATGAAAGCAGCAGAAGGAAAACTGACAGTAATTGCCCACGTTGCCTGCAACAACACAGCGGACAGCCGGGAACTTGCAGCACATGCGGAAAGCCTTGGAGCAGACGCCATTGCGGCAATTCCTCCCATTTATTTCCATCTGCCGGAATATGCCATTGCGGAATACTGGAATGATATCTCTGCCGGGGCGCCCAATACGGATTTTGTCATCTACAATATTCCCCAGCTTGCAGGCGTTGCACTGACCATGCCCCTGTTTCGGGAAATGAGGAAAAATCCGCGGGTAGCTGCAGTAAAGAACAGCTCCATGCCTGTTCAGGACATTCAGATGTTCAAGGCAGAAGGCGGAGAAGATTTTGTGGTGTTTAACGGACCTGATGAACAGCTTGTTTCCGGTCTTGCCATCGGGGCGGACGGAGGAATCGGCGGTACCTATGGAGTTATGCCGGAGCTTTATCTGAAAATAGAAGAACTGGTGAAAGCAGGAAATCTGGAAGAAGCCAGAAAGGTGCAGTATGCGGCAAACGAAGTGATTTATGCCATGTGCGCCTGCCATGGAAACATGTACGGCGTAATTAAGGAAATTCTGAAAATCCGGGAGGGGCTGGATTTGGGCGGTGTAAGGAAACCCCTTCCGTCCCTGATTCCGGAAGATGCAGAGCAGGTCAGAACGTGTGTGGCTCTGATTGACAAGGCAATGGAACAGTACTGCCGGT
The DNA here is from genome assembly GCA_036941025.1 of Lachnospiraceae bacterium JLR.KK002. Classification (NCBI taxonomy): domain Bacteria; kingdom Bacillati; phylum Bacillota; class Clostridia; order Lachnospirales; family Lachnospiraceae; species Lachnospiraceae bacterium JLR.KK002. The sequence continues at coordinate 1,557,221 of JAYMNP010000001.1, read as the reverse complement.
AGATATGTATACAACTGCGCACGGGATGTCAGGCAACATTCCGTGCGCAGAAGCATTTGGATTAAAAATGCAGAAACAGTGAGTCAGGAGGAAACAGCAGTGAAAAAAGAAGAAATTTTTGAAAAAATAAAAGGAAAAGTGATTGTATCCTGTCAGGCAGTGCCGGGAGAACCTCTGTATGTGGAGGAAAAATCCATTATGTATCTGATGGCCAGGGCTGCAAAACAGGCCGGAACACCGGCCATCCGTACCAGCAGCATCCGGGATGTGCTGGCCATCAAAGAAGAAACCGGGCTTCCGGTCATTGGGCTGATTAAAGTACAGTATGAAGGATTTGAGAGTTATATCACCCCGACCATGAAAGAAGTGGACGAACTGGTGGAAGCCGGCTCGGACGTCATTGCCCTGGACTGTACGGAGCAGAAGCGGGGAGACGGAAAAACGGTCAGTGAATTTATCCGGGAAGTCCGGGAAAAATATCCGGAAGCTGTTCTGATGGCAGATATTTCCACCTATGAAGAAGGGGTAAATGCCTGGAAGCTGGGCATGGACCTTGTAGGAACCACCATGAGCGGTTATACTTCCTACACACCGAAACTTCCGGGACCGGATTATGAACTGGTTCGGAAACTGTCTGATACCCTGGATATTCCGGTCATTGGAGAAGGAAGGGTGCATAGTCCCCGGCAGGCGGTGGAAATGCTGGAAGCCGGAGCCTTTGCAGTAGTGGTAGGCGGTGCAATTACAAGACCTCTTGAGATTGCTCAGCGGTTTATCCAGGCAGTGGAAGGAAGGCAGGCATGATAAAACATATTGTTTGTTTTGGGGATTCCAATACCCATGGTTACTGTGCCCGGACAGGAGGAAGGTTTGGAGAAGAGCAGCGGTGGACCTGTCTTCTTCAGAACAAACTGGGGGAAGAGTATCTTATTATAGAAGAAGGATTAAGCGGACGTACCACCTGCTTTTCAGACCCCATACATGAAGGATTGAACGGGCTGGAGTATATTTATCCCTGTCTGATGAGCCATGAACCTGTGGATTTGCTGGTAATTATGCTTGGAACCAATGATACGAAAGAGCGGTTCGGTTCTTCCGCTGCCTGCATCGCCCTGGGGCTGAAGCGGCTGGTGGAAAAAGCCATTGCGACGGTGGACTGCTGGCGCGGAGGAAAGGCAAATATCCTGATTGTGACTCCTCAGAATATTCACCGGAATTATGCCCATACGGAAATTGCGGAAACCATGGGGAGCGGATGTGCAGAAAAATCAGAGAAACTGGCGGAAGAATTTCGGAAAATAGCGGAACTGACGGGATGCCATTATCTGGACGGAAATAAGGTAATTTCGGCTGAACCCAATGACATTGATTATATGCACCTGACTGAGGAAGGACACCGGCAGTTTGCAGAAGCCCTTGCAGAAGAAATTGTAACAATTACGGAAACGTCCTGAAGGACTGACGGAGAAAAGGAGGAAAACCATATCATTTATCCATTCAGGAGTAAGCGTGCCCATGTCAGATATCGGGAGAAAAAAGAATCCATCGTCGGTTAGCAGGCGGTGGATTCTTTTCTGGCAGAAATCAGTAACAGGGCAGCTCGTCTGAACTGTTACTGAAATCACAAAATTTTCACACAATTTTAGCACTCACCTATTGACAGTGCTAATAAATAGTGTTATATTACATATAGAACAAAACAGAGGCAGCCGGAAGAACAGAAAAACCTGCTTTTGTTTTGGAATAAAAGAACAGTAATCACAAATAATAAACAGAAGTATCTGTAAGGAGGAAGGACCTATGTTAGTACCCAGTATTTTTAATAACAGTCTCAGCAATGATTTTTTCGGTGATTCTTTTGACCATATGTTCCGGGATGCATTCCGCTCGCCCTTTGAACGGGGCAACAGCCTTGCATGTATGTCTACCGATATACAGGATTTGGGTGACAGATATCAGATGGAAGTAGAGCTGCCGGGATATGAGAAGAAAGATTTGAAGGCAGATTTGAAGGACGGATATCTGACCATTTCCGCAGAGCGCAATGAGAGTAAGGAAGAAAAAGACGATAAGGGCAGATTTGTACGCCGGGAGCGCTACATGGGAAGCTGCCAGAGAAGTTTCTTTGTGGGAAAGAACGTAACACAGGAAGATATTCATGCCAGCTTTGAAAACGGGGTTTTAAAACTTGTATTTCCGAAGAAGGAAGCTCCCGCAGTGGAGGACAAAAAGTATATTACAATTAAATAAATCTGCATTTGATAAAATATTGTAGAATCCTGATTTAACAGACCACATTTCTTTTGCCATAGAAGAAATGCGGTCTGTTTTATTTTTTGTAACAGTTCAGCCCAGGACTTTGCGCTTGCTGCAAAGTCCGTGAGAATGTGTAGTGGTTGAGAAGAATCTGGCCTCTTTGCCGAAGGCAAACCGGAACAGGCCGGATTCAGTAACTATGAAGCCGAAGGCTGAATAGTTACAAATTTTTTTATTTTCTTGCAGGAAACCCTTTTTATTGGAGTAAAATCGTTGTATAATACTTTATTGAGCGCCAGTAATCAGGAAAGGAGAAAACAGAAATGGATATGGAGATTAAGGAAGAAGATTTGCGGGAGATGTTCGAGGTTTCCAAACAGGAACTGGAAAAAGGATTCAGGGAAAAAGACCTGGGGGCCATTCATGACGCGGCAGTGGGTCTGGCAGAAATTACCTATATGCTGGATTTTTTTAATGTGGAAATATAACAGGAATATAAAGGAGAAAACATGAGCAAAGTGAGAACAAGATATGCGCCGAGCCCAACCGGGAAAATGCATGTGGGTAACCTTCGTTCCGCACTGTATGAATTTTTGATTGCAAAACATGCGGGCGGAGAATTTATGCTCCGGATTGAGGACACGGACCAGGAGCGTTTTGTGGAAGGAGCCACGGAGATTATTTACCGCACCATGGAGCAGGCAGGGCTTGTCCATGATGAAGGCCCGGACAGAGACGGGGGATTCGGCCCCTATGTCCAGAGCGAGCGGATGAAAACAGGAATTTATATGAAATATGCGGAGGAACTGGTGAAAAAGGGCGAGGCATATTACTGTTTCTGTGACAGAGAGCGTCTGGAATCTCTGAAAACAGAGATTGTGGAAGGCAAGGAAATCATGATGTATGACAAGCACTGCCTGTCTCTGTCAGAAGAAGAAGTAAAAGGGAATCTGGCAGCCGGAAAGCCCTTTGTGATTCGTCAGAATATTCCCAGGGAAGGGACCACCACCTTTCACGATGAACTGTACGGAGACATTACTGTGGAAAATGCGGAACTGGATGATATGATTTTAATCAAGTCGGACGGATACCCTACCTATAATTTTGCAAATGTGGTGGACGACCATACCATGCATATCACCCATGTGGTGAGGGGAAATGAATATCTGTCCTCCGCACCCAAGTATCAGCGGCTGTATGATGCTTTTGGATGGGAGTCCCCGGTATATATCCATCTGCCCCTGATTACCGACGAAAATCACAAAAAGCTGTCCAAACGAAGCGGCCATGCCTCTTTTGAAGAACTGCTGGAGCAGGGTTTTATCCCGGAAGCAGTGGTGAATTTTATTGCCCTTTTGGGCTGGAGCCCTGAGGAAAACAGAGAAATCTTTTCTCTGGAAGAACTGATACGGGATTTTGATTACCGCAGAATAAGCAAGTCTCCGGCAGTGTTCGATATGGTCAAATTAAAATGGATGAACGGGGAATATCTGAAAGCCATGGAGTTTGACCGGTTTTATGAACTGGCAGAGCCTTACCTGAAAGAGTCGGTTCATAAACCTTATGATTTGAAGAAGATTGCGGCTATGGTAAAGACCAGAATCGAAGTTTTTCCGGATATTGCGGAACATGTGGATTTCTTTGACGCCGTACCGGAATATGAAATTTCCATGTATGCCCATAAGAAAATGAAAACCACCCCGGAATCTTCGCTGGAGGTGCTGCGGGAGCTTCTGCCCGTTTTTGAAAAGCAGGAGGACTATTCCAATGACGCCCTGTACGATACTCTCTGCGGATATGTGAAAGAAAAAGGCTGCAAGAACGGATATGCCATGTGGCCCGTGCGCACTGCGGTTTCCGGAAAGCAGATGACGCCGGGAGGAGCTACGGAGCTTATGGAGGTTCTGGGCAGAGAGGAATCAGTGGCAAGGATTCAGGCAGCCATTGCAAGACTGGAAAAGGAATTATAATCTATGAGTCTGAACAAATCTCAGACCCAGGCAGTCAGACATACCGCCGGACCGCTGCTTGTACTGGCAGGTCCGGGGTCTGGCAAGACCAGGGTTATCACGGAGCGGACAAAATACCTGATTACAAATCAGCACGCAGACCCGTCCCATATTCTCGTAATCACATTTACCAGAGCGGCAGCAACAGAAATGAAGGAACGGTTTTACCGTCTCACAGGCGGGAAAAAGTATCCGGTTACGTTCGGAACCTTTCACGCCGTCTTTTTTCATATTCTCAAACACGCCTATGGATTTCACGCAGGGAATATTATCCGGGAAGAACAACGTTTTCAGTTTATGGGGGATATTATACGGCATATGCATCTGGAATATGAAGACGAAAAAGAATTTATGGGGGATTTGCTGGGAGAAATCAGTCTGATGAAAAATACCGGAATTGCTCTGGAGCATTATTATTCCAAAACATGCGCCAAAGAAATTTTTGAGCAGATTTACCGGAACTATGACGACAGGATGAAGCAGCACCGCCTGATTGATTTCGACGATATGCTGGTGTACTGTTATGAACTGTTCGACCAGAGGAAGGATATTCTGTCAGCCTGGCAGCGGAAATATCAGTATATTTTAATTGATGAGTTTCAGGATATCAACAAACTTCAGTTCGATATCGTGAAAATGCTGGCGCTGCCGGAAAATAATCTGTTTGTGGTAGGAGACGACGATCAGTCCATTTACAGGTTCCGGGGTGCAAAACCGGAACTGATGCTGGGATTTACACAGGTATATCCGGAGGCCGGGCAGGTGCTTCTTGATGTAAATTACCGCTCTGGAAAATCCATTGTAGATGCATCCCGGCGGCTGATTTCCCATAATACCCGGCGGTTTGAAAAAAACCTTCAGTCCGGCGGAAATCAGGATGCCACAGTACAGTATTACCTCTGGGAAAATCAGCAGGAGGAGGGAAAAGGGGTGGTTGAACAGATTTTACAGGATGTGAAAGCCGGGTACGGTTACAATGATATGGCGGTTCTGTTCCGCACCAATACCCAGCCCCGCATCTTTATGTCCCGGCTTATGGCGTACAACATTCCTTTCCGCACCAGAGATAATATTCCGAATCTTTATGAGCACTGGATAACCAGAGATATTCTGACTTACATACGTCTTGGGCAGGGAAGCCGGAGCCGGAAGGACATGCTTCAGATTATGAACCGGCCCAACCGGTATATCACCAGAGACAGTCTGCCGGAAGACACGGTGGCGTTTGACGTGTGGGCAGATTATTTTTATGAGAAAAAGCAGCACTGGGTTGCAGAACGGATTGAACAGTTAGAAGCGGATTTGCGTGTTTTAAGCAGAATCGGGCCTTATGCTGCCATCAATTATATCCGAATGGGAATCGGATATGAGGAATTTCTGGAGGCTTATGCGCAATACCGCAGAATCAGCGGAGAGCATTTGCTGGAAGTGCTGGATGAACTTCAGGGCGGTGCCAGACAATTTTCCTCTTATGAGGAGTGGTTTGACCATATGGAGGAATATACGAAGGAACTGCAGCGGCAGAAACAGCAGCAGGAACTGCTGACAGACTGCGTTTCTCTGGCCACCCTGCACAGTGCCAAAGGGCTGGAGTACGAAAAAGTACATATCCTGGATGTGAATGAAGAACTGATGCCTTATAAGAAAGCTGTTCTGGATATGGAGCTGGAGGAGGAACGCAGAATGTTCTATGTGGGAGTTACCAGAGCCAGAAAAGAACTCTGTATTCACAGTGTCAGGAACTACAATGGCAGGGAACTGGATGTTTCCCGGTTTCTGGAAGAAATGCAGCCGGAAGAATCTTCCCGGACTTCTTAAAATGAAAAACATGCGGCATAAGTTATGAATTGCTCTGTCATAACTTATGCCGCATGGCCTCTGTCAGTCTTCACCCAGGAGAGAATCCCATTCTGCTTCATCCAGAAGTTCGTCAAACCGGTCGGTGACTGCCTCGTATTCGTTGTCATCTTCGATATTTTCCAGAGAAGGATTGCCGTCGTCATCTTCGTGATAACGGTAAATGAACACTTCTCCTTCTTCATTGTCATTGCCGTCTTTGTCCAGCGGGAGAAGTACAATGTAATCCTGGTCTTCCAGTTCAAAAATCGTAAGAATTCTGCATTCCACTTCGGAATCGTCGTCCAGAGACAGAGTCACAAGTATGTCGGAATCATCGTCTTCCATTCCGTCAGTTTCGGGGCTGGTGTTGGGCTTTTCACTCATAATTTACCTCTTTTCTTTTACTTTCCCTGTAAAGTTGCTGCTATATAATTGCCTGAATATAAAGTTCCGGATGTCTGGACAAATCCAGATATTTCTCTGCCGGAGTGCTGATGACCGGCCGGGACAGATACTGTTTGTTAATGAGGATGATTTTGCCGGAGGAACCATCGTTTAACAGCACCGTGTTGCCAATATAGGTATTGATAATATTCGTCAGGAAAGGAAGCAGATACGCAGACTCATATCGTTCAAAGCCTTTGCGCTCAAAAGTGGCAATCACTTCAAAGGGACAGATTCCCTTCCGGTAACAGCGGTTGCAGGTCATGGCGTCGTATACATCGGCGATGGCGATGATTTTGGCAAAGTCGGCGATGGCATTTCCTTTCAGCCCGGAAGGGTAGCCGGAACCATCGCAGCGTTCATGGTGCATGAGAACCGCGGAGCGGACCCGTTCGTCCAGATTGAAATCGGCAAGAATCTCCATGCCGTACCGGGGATGCTGTTTTACCTGTCTGAATTCTGCCGGAGTCAGCGTATCGGGCTTGGAAAGAATGTTCGGGTCAACTTTGCACTTTCCGATATCGTGCAGCAAACCGGCCAGAGTCAGAATTTCCAGATCTTCATCGGAAAATGAAAGCCATTTACCCATCATACGGCTGATAATGGCCACATTGATACTGTGGGCATAAGTGGTGTCGTCAATCTGGCGCATGTTGTGCAGCATATCAAAAACAGAAAGAGATGTGAGGTGGTCGGTATACAGGCTGCTGATTTGCTCCAGAAGGGCGCCTGAGTCAAGAACCTCGGTTTTATTTATCAGATTTTGAAAAGAATTCTCCAGAAATTTGGTTTTTTTGGAGTAATCGACCTTAAACATGTGGAACTTCCGGCTCCGTTTTACTTTCTGGGAATAAGATTCCGTATCGTTATCCTGGGCAAAATCTTCCACAGAAGCATCGGTAATGTCTTTTTCCGGGATAATCTGGACGTTCTCAATTCCGTAGAACTCCAGATAGGAAATTCTCTGGGTAGTCATCACCGTACGGGCAGGAAACAGAAGCTGGCCTGTCTTACTGTAAACAGGAGCAGCAGTAACCATTCCTGCGGACAAATCTCTGGTTGCTAATTTTATCATTACCATTTCCCCCTTTATCCTGTTAGCAGTGAGAACGCCGGTTACAGAGTCCGGACTGTTCTCTCCTTAATAGAATATCATATGCAGGGAAAAATTTCTACCGTCAAATTGGAAAGTTATCAGAAATCTGAACAGATAAAAAACAGGATTGACAAAGAAAATTTTTGTGCTATACTTTGAATATCAAAATATTTGAAAATTAAAAGGAGAATGAAAGATGTTAGAGAGAATAAAAGAACTGATTGCTGAGCAGTTAAACACAGAAGCAGGAAAGATTACACCGGAAGATTCCTTCAAGGACGACCTGGGAGCAGACTCCCTGGACTTATTTGAGCTGGTGATGGCACTGGAAGACGAATATTCCGTGGAAATCCCTTCAGAGGATCTGGAGAAACTGGCGACTGTGGGAGATGTGGCAGAGTATCTGAAAGAAAAAGGCGTGGAATAAGAGGTGTGGCAATTGAAGACAGAGATTACAGAGCTGTTACAGATAGAAGTACCCATCATCCAGGGCGGTATGGCCTGGGTGGCAGAACATCATCTGGCGGCCGCTGTGTCGGCGGCCGGAGGACTTGGCATTATCGGCGCTGCAAACGCACCGGCAGACTGGGTGCGGGGAGAAATCCGCAAAGCCAGAGAACAGACAGACCGGCCCATCGGGGTAAATGTAATGCTTTTAAGCCCTTATGCGGATGAGGTGGCGCAGGTACTTGCGGAAGAAAAAGTTCCGGTGATTACCACCGGCGCCGGGAATCCGGGAAAATACATGGAAATCTGGAAAGAGGCCGGGAGTAAAGTGATTCCGGTGGTAGCCAGCGTGGCACTGGCCAGAATGATGGAGCGCGGCGGTGCGGATGCAGTGATTGCAGAGGGAACCGAGTCCGGCGGCCATATTGGAGCCGCCACCACCATGACGCTGGTGCCCCAGGTTGTGGATGCGGTGAAAATTCCGGTGATTGCAGCCGGAGGAATCGGAGACGGAAGAGGCATTGCGGCAGCCTTTATGCTGGGCGCTCAGGCAGTGCAGATTGGAACCCGGTTTGTGGTGGCAGAGGAATCCATCTGCCATCCAAATTACAAAGAGCGGATTATCAGGGCAAAGGATATTGATTCCGCAGTGACCGGAAGAAGCCATGGACACCCTATCCGCCAGCTCCGCAATCAGATGACCAGAGATTACATACAGAAGGAGCAGGAGGGAGTCCCCTTTGAAGAACTGGAACTGCTCGCCGCAGGCTCTCTGCGGAATGCGGTGATAGACGGGGATGTAAAACACGGGACTGTAATGGCAGGCCAGATTGCAGGACTGATTAAGAAAGAACAGAGCTGCCGGGAAATGATAGAGGAAATGATGGAAGAAGCCGCAGCTTTGATGCAGGGGGCAGGAAAATGAGAAAAATTGCATTTGTATTTCCGGGACAGGGCGCCCAGTATACCGGAATGGGCAGGGATTTTTATGAAAATTATGACAGGGCGAAGGAAGTGTTTGCCATTGCCGGAAAAGTGTCCGGCATGTCCATGGAGGAGCTGATCTTCCGGGAAAATGAGAAGCTGCACGTTACGGAATATACACAGGTTGCCATGCTTACCGTAGAACTTGCAATATTGAAAGTGCTGGAAGAACAGGGGGTTTCCTCTTCTGTAAATGCAGGTTTAAGTCTGGGCGAATATGCGGCCCTGACTGCTTCTGGCGGACTGTCGGTACATGACGCTCTGAAACTGATTGTAAAGCGGGGCAGGCTGATGCAGGAGGCAGTGCCCGCAGGCGGAGCCATGATGGCGGTTATGGGCGCAGACAGCAGTCTGGTGGAAAAAATCTGTGAGAAGACAAAAGGGATTGTATCCGTAGCCAATTACAACTGTCCCGGACAGATTGTGATTACCGGACAGGAACAGGCTGTGAAGCAGGCGGCGAAAAACCTGCAGGAAGCAGGAGCGAAACGGTGTATCCCTCTGAACGTCAGCGGACCGTTTCATTCCGAATTACTGGCGGAAGCAGGAAAGAAGCTGGCGGCAGAACTGGAAAAGGTGGAAATCAGAGAATTGAAAACGCCTTATATTTCCAATGTGACCGCCGGTTCTGTCAGTGATAAAGATGAAGTGAAGGGGCTGCTGGAGAAGCAGATTTTCGCTCCGGTGCGCTGGCAGCAGAGCGTGGAACTTATGGTGTCGGAGGGTGTGGATACGTTTATTGAAATCGGTCCCAAAAAGACCCTTTCCGGATTCCTGAAAAAAATTGCGCCCCATGTGGACAGTTATCATGTGGAAACGGTGGAAGACATGGAGCGGCTGCTGGAAATGCTGCGGACAGAAGGATGAGGACAGACAGAAAGGCAGGAGGGAACCCATATGAAATTAGCAGGACAGACAGCTCTGGTAACAGGAGGCTCCCGCGGGATTGGCAGGGCCATTGCAAAAGCGCTGGCTGCCGAAGGAGCCCATGTGGTGATAAATTATAATGGCTCTCAGGAACAGGCAGAGCAGACCAGAGCGGAAATTCAGGCCGCAGGAGGGAGCGCGTCGCTGTTTCAGTGCAGCGTGGCAGATCCGGAGGCTGTGGAGCAGATGATAAAGCAGGTGGTGTCAGAATATAAACGTCTCGATATTCTGGTAAACAACGCAGGAATTACCAGAGATAACCTGATTCTGAAAATGACAGAAGCAGAGTTTGACGAAGTGCTGGACACGAATTTAAAAGGGGTGTTCCATACCTGTAAGCATGGGGCCAGGCAAATGCTGCGCCAGAAATCTGGCAGTATTGTGAATATTTCTTCCATTTCCGGAATTATGGGAAATGCGGGACAGACCAACTATGCGGCTTCCAAGGCCGGGATTATCGGACTGACCAAATCCCTGGCCAGAGAGCTTGCATCCAGAGAAATCCGCGTCAATGCAGTTGCACCTGGATTTATTGAAACGGAGATGACGGAAAAACTGCCGGAAGCAGCAGTGGAAGCCGGAAAAGCCCAGATTCCTTTCCGGAGGTTCGGAACAGCGGAAGAAGTGGCAAAGGTGGTCTGCTTCCTGGCCTCTGAAGACGCCTCTTATCTGACCGGGCAGGTCATCCAGGCAGACGGCGGCATGGGAATGTAGGAGAAGATGAAAGAAATAAAAGAAATGAAAGAGATGGAAATGAACCGGATGGAGATGAACAAAGACAGATAGAAATGGAAGGAGACGGAATGAAACGAGTTGTAGTAACCGGAATGGGCGCCATTACCCCCATCGGGCTGAATACGGAAGAATTCTGGGACAGTTTAAAAGCGGGAAAAACAGGATTTGGTGAGATTACACAGTTTGATACCGCAGATTTTAAAGTAAAGGTGGCTGCCAGCGTCAGAGGATTCGAAGGAAAGAATTATATGGATGTAAAATCTGCAAAGCGCATGGAGCTGTTCTGCCAGTATGCGGTGGCTGCGGCAAAAGAAGCGCTGGAACAGTCCGGCATTCAGATGGAGCAGGAAGACCCGTACCGGGTGGGATGTGCCATTGGCTCCGGTGTGGGAAGCCTTCAGGCCCTGGAGAGGGAACATAAGCGTCTGCTGGAAAAGGGGCCGGGCAGAATCAATCCCCTGCTGGTGCCTCTGATGATTACCAATATGGCCGCCGGAAATGTTTCCATTCAGTTCGGTCTGAAAGGAAAAAGTATCAATGTGGTGACAGCCTGCGCCACGGGCACCCACTCCATTGGAGAAGCATTCCGCACCATACAGGTGGGAGATGCGGATGTGATGGTGGCCGGAGGAACGGAAAGCGCCATTACCCCCATTGGAATCGGCGGATTTACCGCGCTGACCGCATTGTCATCCAGCAACGATGTGAACCGCTGCTCCATTCCTTTTGATAAAGAGCGCAGCGGATTCGTCATGGGAGAAGGAGCCGGCGTCGTGGTTCTGGAGGAACTGGAACATGCCAGAGCACGGGGGGCGGCCATTCTGGCGGAAGTAGCGGGCTATGGCGCAACCAGCGACGCCTTCCACATTACTTCTCCGGCGGAAGACGGTATGGGAGCGGCCATGGCCATGAAGCAGGCCATGGCAGACGCGGGGATTGCACCGGAACAGGTGGAATACATCAATGCCCACGGAACCAGTACCCATCACAATGATCTGTTTGAGACCAGAGCCATCAAACAGGCTTTTGGAGCCTATGCGTATGAACTGGACATCAATTCCACCAAGTCCATGATCGGACATCTGCTGGGAGCAGCCGGGGCGGTGGAAGTGATTGCATGTATTCTGCAGATGCGGCATGAATATATCCATGCCACAGTGGGACTGCAGGAGTCAGAAGCAGAACTTGATTTGAATTACATGAAGAATAACGGAAAAGACCGGAAGTTTCAGTATGCCTTAACAAATTCTCTGGGATTTGGCGGGCACAACGCCAGCCTGATTCTGAAAAAATTCAGTCAGCAGGATTCCTGAAAAGGAAATGGTAAATGAGCGAAAAACAGGGAGTGGAGACAGCAGCATGGAATTTGATAATCTTGTAAAACTGATTCAGACAGTTTCGGAGTCTGAACTGACCCGTTTTTCCTATGAGGAAAAAGGGATTGTGATTTCAATGAAAAAAGAAAAGCAGCAGACACTGGTTGCAGTGGATGCAAAAGCAGGCGGAGCCAGAGCAGCAGAGGTTCCAGAGGCGGAAGCTGTTTCCGCCGGGAGCAGGCCTTCCGATATTTCCTCCGAAGGAAATATTGTGAAATCTCCGCTGGTTGGGACGTTTTACAGCGGGCCGGAGCCGGAGGCAGAGCCTTTTGTGAAAGTAGGGGACCATGTATCCAGAGGCCAGACCCTTGGAATTGTGGAAGCCATGAAACTGATGAATGAAATTGAAAGCGACTATGAGGGCGTGGTAAAGCAGATTCTGGTATCCAACGAGGATGTGATAGAATTTGGCCAGCCGCTGTTTGTAATCGGCAGATAAAACAGGAAGGAAAGACAGGAGGAACTGTGATGTCACTTATGGGAACCAGAGAGATTATGGAAATTATTCCTCACCGGCAGCCTTTTCTGCTGCTGGATACCATAGAGGAACTGGAGCCGGGAATACGCGCACTGGGGAAAAAATGCGTTACTTATAACGAGCCTTTTTTCGCAGGGCATTTTCCGGGAGAACCGGTGATGCCGGGGGTACTGATTGTGGAAGCTCTGGCACAGACCGGCGCGGTGGCCATTTTAAGCCAGCCGGATTTTCAGGGAAAAACCGCATATTTCGGGGCCATTAATAAGGCCCGGTTCAAACAGAAAGTGGTGCCGGGAGATGTACTGATGCTGGAAGTTGAAATTGTGAAACAGAAAGGGCCGGTGGGCATCGGGAATGCAAAAGCCACGGTAAACGGCAAAACCGCCGTGGCAGTGGAACTGACATTTGCCATTGGATAACAGCCGGATATAAGATATTAGCATAAAAGTTAAAGGAGCATTTTATATGTTTCAGAAAATATTGATTGCCAACAGGGGAGAAATTGCAGTGCGTATTATCCGTGCCTGCCGGGAGATGGGAATTCTCTCTGTGGCAGTATACTCAGAGGCAGACCGGGAAGCGCTGCATACCCAGCTTGCAGACCAGGCGGTCTGCATTGGAAAAGCCTCCCCGGCGGACAGCTATCTGAATATGGAGCGCATTTTAAGCGCGGCAATTGCCACAAAAGCCCAGGCCATCCATCCTGGGTTTGGCTTTTTGTCCGAAAATGAACATTTTGCGGATATGTGCGAAACATGCGGTATTTCATTTATCGGCCCCTCCGGAGATATGATAGGGAAAATGGGAAACAAATCCCAGGCCAGGGCAACCATGATGGACGCCGGGATTCCGGTGGTGCCGGGGCCAGGAGAGTCGGTATATGAGGCGGAGCAGGGGCTGGAAATCGCAGAGAAAACAGGATTTCCTGTGATGATTAAAGCATCCTCCGGAGGCGGCGGGAAAGGTATGCGTGTGGCTTCGGACCGGGAAGGGTTTGTCCAGGCTTTTCAGCTGGCCCAGCAGGAATCCGTCAGCGGGTTCGGCGACAATACCATGTATATCGAAAAATATATGGAGGAGCCCAGGCATATTGAAATCCAGATTCTGGCGGATAAATACGGTACCGTGCTCTGGCTGGGAGAACGGGATTGCTCCATTCAGAGACGCCACCAGAAACTGCTGGAAGAATCGCCCGGTGCGGCCATAGATGAGGATTTGCGGGAACGTATGGGGAACACAGCTGTGCTTGCAGCCAGGGCCGTGGGGTATGAGAATGCGGGAACCGTTGAATTCCTGCTGGATAAAGAGAAAAATTTTTATTTTATGGAAATGAATACCAGAATTCAGGTGGAACATCCTGTGACGGAAATGGTGACAGGGGTGGATCTGGTGAAAGAACAGATTCGGATTGCGGCAGGAGAGAAACTGAAGCTAAGGCAGGAGGATATTACGCTGAGAGGCCATGCCATTGAATGCCGCATTAACGCGGAGAATCCGGAGCAGAATTTTATGCCCTGTCCGGGAACGGTAAAAGATCTGCATTTTCCCGGAGGAAACGGTGTGAGAATTGAATCGGCCCTCTATAACGGATATACCATTCCGTCTTACTATGATTCCATGGTGGCGAAAGTAATTGTCCACGGGGAAGACCGGGCGGACGCTATTCGGAAAATGCGCAGCGCCCTTGGAGAAGTGGTGGTGGACGGAATTACTACCAATCTGGATTTTCAGTATGATATTCTGAATCATCCGGTTTTTCAGTCCGGGAATGTCAATACAGGTTTTATACAGAAATATTTCGATAAATAAAATTAAAATTTAATAAAATCAGGAATAAATAAAAGGAGGCGGGTGACAAATGCTGAAATTCAAGAAAACCGGAACGGTTCTGATGTCCGAAAAAGAACCATCGGTACCGGAAGGCCTCTGGATAAAATGTGACGGATGCGGAGAACTTCTCTACAAAGAAGATGTGCGGCAGAACCATTACGTGTGCTATAAATGCGGAAAATATTTCCGGATTACCACGAAAAAACGTCTGAGAATGGTGGTGGATAAAGGGACTTATGAAAAGTGGGACGAAGGGCTGGAACAGAAAGACCCGTTACATTATCCGGATTATCAGAGTAAAATCCGGTCTCTGCAGGAAAAACTGAACATTGACGAGGCAGTTACCTGCGGCGCGGGTAACATCCACGGGGAACGGGCAGTAATCTGTGTCTGTGACGGAAGGTTTCTCATGGGCAGCATGGGAGCTGTCACAGGAGAAAAAATCACCAGGGCTGTGGAGCGTGCCACCAGAGAAAAACTTCCGGTGATTATTTTTACCTGTTCCGGCGGCGCCAGAATGCAGGAAGGTATGGTATCTCTCATGCAGATGGCCAAAACCTCCGGGGCCCTGAAACGCCATGCAAAGGCAGGACTTCTCTATATTTCCGTACTGACGGACCCCACCACCGGAGGGGTAACCGCCAGCTTTGCCATGCTGGGAGATGTGATTCTGGCTGAACCGGGGGCTCTGGTGGGATTTGCAGGGCCCAGGGTTATAGAGCAGACCATCCGGCAGAAGCTGCCCGAAGGATTTCAGCGGGCGGAATTTCTGCTGGAACACGGCCTGATTGACGGAATTGTGGAGCGGGAAGAACTGAAAGACACCCTTGCCAGGCTCATTGTCATGCACCGGCAGGTGGAGCCAAAAGAAGGGCTAATCCCAAATCGGAGAAAAAAAACGGAAATCCAGGAAGAAAGCCGTTCCCAGGAAAAAGTATCTGCCTGGGAGCGGGTACAGCGGGCCAGGGCTCAGGACCGTCCCGGTGCAATGGATTATATAAGGGAAATTTTTAAGGATTTTCTGGAACTCCACGGAGACCGCCATTTTGCAGACGACGGAGCTGTTGTGGGCGGAATCGGGTATTTCGACGGGTGTCCTGTAACTGTGATTGGGCAGCAGAAAGGGAAAACCACCAAAGAGAATATCACCCGTAATTTCGGAATGCCTTCCCCGGAGGGCTATCGGAAAGCATTGCGTCTGATGAAACAGGCGGAAAAATTCCGACGTCCCATTATCTGCTTTGTGGATACGCCAGGAGCTTTCTGCGGCATGGAAGCGGAAGAGCGGGGCCAGGGGGAAGCCATCGCCAGAAATCTTTTTGAAATGTCCGATCTGACGGTGCCGGTTTTAAGCATCGTTATCGGCGAAGGAGGCAGCGGCGGCGCTCTGGCGCTGGCAGTGGGCAATGAGGTATGGATGATGGAAAATGCCACCTATACCATTCTGTCCCCGGAGGGATTTGCGTCCATTATGTGGAAAGACGCAGGGAAAGCTCCGAAAGCTGCAGAACGGATGCGGGTGACAGCGGAAGAATTAAAAGAACTTGGAATCATTGAAAAAATCATCCGTGAGCCTCAGCCGGCAAATCCGCAGAATGTTGGGAAAATTGCAGAGGCAATGCAGGAGGAAATCCGCAGATTTCTTCATCAGTATCTGCCTATGGAACAGGAGGAGCTGGCAGGACAGCGGTATGAAAGATTTCGGAGGATGTAACCATGAGCAGAACATTGAAAATCGGTGAACTGGAAGTGCCCGTTCCTGTGATTCAGGGAGGTATGGGCGTGGGCGTCAGCCTGTCCGGGCTGGCAGGAGCAGTGGCCGGATGCGGCGGTGTGGGCGTTATTTCCGCAGCCCAGATTGGATATCAGGAACCGGGGTTTGACCAGTCCCCCATTGAGACTAATCTGAAAGCCATTGAAAAACATGTCCGTCAGGCCAGAGAACTGGCAAAGGGAGGCGTAATAGGCGTAAACATTATGGTGGCAACCAGAAAATACGGGGAATATGTGCAGGCCGCAGTGAAGGCGGGCGCGGATCTGATTATCTCCGGCGCAGGGCTTCCCGTTAATCTGCCCTCTCTGGTGGAGGGAGCCGGAACGAAGATAGCCCCCATTGTGTCCTCGGTGAAATCAGCTTCCGTTATCTGTAAATTATGGGACAGAAAGTACCGGCGCTGTCCGGATCTTGTGGTCATTGAAGGCCCCAAAGCCGGAGGCCATCTGGGCTTTTCCGAAGAAGAACTGGAAACCATTACGGATGCATCCTATGAACAGGAAATACAGGGCATTATGGAAGTGGTTCAGACATACGACAAAAAGTACGGGCGTCATATTCCGGTGGTGTCCGCAGGAGGAATTTACGAAGGAAAGGATTTGCGTCATGCACTGGAGCTGGGCCTGGACGGGGTACAGGCGGCTACCCGGTTTGTCACCACTTATGAATGCGACGCTGCAAAAGAATATAAACAGGCCTATATACAGGCGGAAAAAGAGGACATTCAGATTGTCAGAAGCCCCGTGGGAATGCCGGGACGGGCCATCCGCAATGCATTTGTCGTTCAGTCTGAAAAAGACCGGCCGGAGGAACGCCGGAAAAACCCCCGGAGCTGCCGTCAGTGTCTGGAAAACTGCAATCCCGCTGAGATTCCCTACTGTATTACGGAAGCTCTTATAAATGCGGTAAAAGGCAATCTGGAGCAGGGACTGATTTTCTGCGGTGAAAATGCCTGGCGGGCCCGGAAACTGGAGCATGTGTCAGAAATCATGAAAGAATTTGCAAATGCGTAAAAAGTAAAACTCCCGGAAAAAGCCCTTTCCAAATCTTTGAGAAGTTGCTATAATACAGAAGTAGACAGAAACAATTGTTCCAGAATCGGTTCTCCCGCAGTGAATAAAGAAGGCAGAACGAAAGAGACAGGACAGTTACAGAGAAGAGGAAGACATCAAGGGAGGCACATATGAATTTTCAAATCTGTTCCGGAAATCAGGAAAAAGCAGGCGTAACAAAGCAAAAGGATACCATTTCGTTTTTCGTTCAGGCAGCAGGGAATTCCGTCTGCAATCTGCTGTTATATCCCAAAGATGACAGTCCGGTCCGGAAAATTTCCATGGAAGTGCAGCATAATGATGATACAGTATATACAATTGGAATTCGCGGACTGGACTGGAAAAATTATGATTACAATTATGAAATAAACGGGGAAGAGGTGACAGACCTCTATGCCCGCAGAATTACCGGGCGGGAAATCTGGGCAGATGAGGCCCGCAGGCCCGGAGAACAGAAAGCGGAACCCTTTGTCCCGGAAAAAGAAAGAAAGAGGATGAAGGAGGAACTTCCGCCGGCGGACCATGTTTCCCCGGAAAAGCAAATCCGGGAAGAAAGTCCGGGAAAAATTAAAAGTTCTTTTTATTTTTCTGATTTTTCCTGGAAAGATAAGGAATGCAGAAGAATTAAAAAAGAAGATATGATAATTTACAAACTCCACGTACGCGGCTTTTCCATGGGTATGCAGGGAAAGGACAGACGCCGGGGAACTGTGGAAGCAGTGGAGCGGAAGCTGGATTATCTGAAGGAACTGGGGATTACCACACTGCTCTTTATGCCTTTGTATGAATTTGAAGAAATTATCATGCTGGATAAGACCAAGGTGCAGGAACACCCCAGAGATCTGATTAATTACTGGGGATATACGTCCGGAAGCTACTTTGCCCCCAAAGCGTCGTATCTGGGCAGAAATCACGACCCGGATAACCTGAAACGGCTGATTCAGAAAATACACGAGAAGGAAATGGAATGTATTCTGGAATTTTACTTTCCGGAAAAGACAAACCCTCATTTAATTATTGATGTTCTGCGTTACTGGCACAGGGAATATCATGTAGATGGATTCCGATTGATGGGGAGCCCGGCAATGGCGGAGCTGGCGGCTCTGGACGGCAGGCTCAGCGGCTGCAAACTTTTCCATGAGAATTTCAGAGAGGAGCTGGCGGAGGACAGCCGGCGGTTCGGGCCTCTGCTGTTTACTTATAACGAAGGATTTCTCTATGGCGTGCGCAGGAGCCTGAATCACCAGGGAGGCAGTATACATGAATTTGCCTGTCAGATGCGCAGGCAGCAGGAACATCAGGGCTTTGTGAATTTTATAGCGGAGAATAACGGGTTTACCCTGTGGGATTCTTTTTCCTATGAACATAAGCATAACGAGCAGAACCGGGAGGAAAACCGGGACGGAAATGACTGGAACTGCAGCGGCAACTGCGGACAGGAAGGAATCAGCCGTAAGCGTCAGGTGAATGAACTGCGCAGGCGCCAGGTGAAGAACGCCCTGGCAGTCCTGTTCTTTGCCCAGGGGATTCCCATGCTCTGGATGGGGGATGAATGCGTCAACAGCCAGCAGGGCAACAACAACGCCTATTGCCAGGACAATGAAACGGGCTGGAAGGACTGGAGACGTTCTGCAGTGGGAAAACAGATGACTGCTTACGTCAGCCAGCTTTCCGGAATCCGGAAGAATTATTCCATGCTGCGCAGTCCCCACCCCTTTCAGCTTCAGGATTATCAGAACAGAGGATGTCCCGATTTGTCCTATCACAGCGACGGAGCCTGGAAAATGGATTTTGACCGGAATCAGGGCTTTGTGGGCATGTTTTATTCCGGAGCCTATGCAGGGATGGAAGAAAGCCTGTATGTGGCATATAATTTTCAGCGGGTTTCTCAGAAATTTGCTCTGCCCGGCGGCATGAAATGGAAGCTGCTGTTAAACACTGCAAAAGAACCGGCGGTGCTCCGGGAGCCGGAATATCTCACGGATATCCGGGAAATTCAGGTGGAGCGCCAGTCCGTCTGCCTGCTGAGCGGGACGGAATCGGCGGAGGAGATTCTGCCAGAACAGGAGCTTTCTGTAAAGCAGTCTGGCCGGGAGAAGACGAAAATAAAAACAAAGGGCCAGGGAAAATAAATGGAAGAACGAAAATTTGGTATCAGCGGATTTACCCTGAAATGGATTGCCATGGTCTGTATGCTGACGGACCATGTGGGAGCAGTCCTTTTTCCCCAGTATATACAGCTCAGAATCATTGGAAGGCTGGCTTTCCCCATCTACTGCTTTCTGCTGGTGGAAGGGGCGGTCCATACCAGTGATATACGCAGGTATGAGCTGCGGCTTCTGGCCTTTGCGGCATTGTCGGAGATTCCCTTTGACCTGGCCTTTTACAGCGGCTTGAGTTTCAGCCATCAGAACGTGTTTTTTACGCTGTTTCTGGGCCTGGTTGTAGTGGAACAGTATCAGAAAAACCGTACAAAATTAAGTTCGCTTTTCATTTTTCTGACAGCTATGGTTCTGGCAGAAGTCCTGAGAACGGACTACGGCGCGGCAGGTATTGTATTTATTCTCTGTTTTTATCTGCTTCACCGGCATTTTTTTGCCGGACAGGCCGTTTTTGCAGCCATGAATTTCCTGATGTACGGATTGAGTGTTCAGGCGTATGCAGGGCTTGCCGTAATTCCCATGCTTTTGTATAATGGAAAGAAAGGGCCGTCCATGAAATACTTCTTTTATCTTTTCTATCCGGCCCATTTGCTGGCGATACGCCTGATATGTGTTTATGTATTGTAATCTGTGAACAGACAGGAGTGTGAGAAAGAGATGAAAGCCTGGCAGCATTTTAAAACCATTACCCGCCACAAGCTGCTTGTAATGAAGGGATGTTTCCGCGTGGGACTGTACAGACAGGGACTGCTCCATGATCTGTCAAAGTATACCCCTGTGGAATTCCTGGTGGGGTGCAGGTATTTTCAGGGGAATTTAAGCCCGAACAACATTGAGCGGAAGGAGAAAGGCTATTCGTCCTCCTGGCTGCACCACAAGGGCAGGAACAAGCATCACATGGAATACTGGATTGATTACGGAGCAGGAGAGAACCGGGGCATGACAGGCATGAAAATGCCCATAAAATATGTGGTGGAAATGTTTATCGACCGTATGTCGGCGTCAAAGAATTATCTGAGAGAGGACTACACGGACAGAAGCCCTCTGGAATATTATGAGAACGGAAAAGCGTATCACATGCTCCACGAGGATACCAGGAAGCTGCTGGAGCATCTTTTGCATATGCTGGCGGAACGGGGAGAAGATGCCACTTTCCGCTATATTAAGCAAGTGGTACTGAAGAAAAAGGATTACGGCAAAAGCCGGTAATCTTCTACAGAAACTGATTTTTTTCCGGCTGATAATGATAATCAATGGCAGCCAGAGGCCCGGTAATTTCCTCCTGGGAAATGTTATGACTTTTGCAGAATTCCTCCAGGGACGGATAGCGGTCTCTCAGGTGGGTATTGATAAAACTTAATAAAATAACGGGATCTTTCGGCAGATTCATAGCGGCCTCCTTCTGTAACATTCTGCGATAATCTGATGGAGGAAAGTATAACGTTTTTTTCCGGAATTGGCAAGAGATTTCTTTTTTCCGGTTGGAAAGGCACTTCAAAGGCTGATTTTTCATAGTATGTAATAAATCAGCTTAGAGGTGCTTTTTTGAAAACATTTTTAATGCCGCTGAATGCCGAGGAAGAAACCTATTATCTGAAAAAAATGAAAGAGGGCAGCCTTGAAGCTAAAAATACCCTGATCGAACGAAATCTGAGACTGGTAGCGCATATTTCCAGAAAATACCAGAACGGGGAAGAAGATATGGAAGATCTGATTTCCATAGGAACCATCGGGCTGATTAAAGCCATTTCCACTTTTAACCATGAGCGGGGAAACCGGCTGGCCACCTATGCGGCCCGGTGTATTGACAATGAGCTGCTCATGTATTTCCGGGGAAAAAAGAAGACCTCCAGAGAAGTGTCGCTGTATGAGCCGATTGGAACAGACAAAGAAGGAAACCAGATTAATCTGATGGATGTGGTGGAGAGCATGGACCGGGATATTTTCGAGATCATTGAACTGAAAGGGAATACCAGGAAGGTCTATGAAATGATTCCGAAGGTTTTAAACGGAAGGGAACGGGAAATTATTGAATGGCGGTACGGACTGTACAATCGAAAACCGGTCACACAGCGGGAGATTGCAGATAAACTGGGAATTTCCCGTTCTTATGTAAGCAGGATTGAGAAACGGGCACTGGAAAAATTAAAAGAATGTTTTGAGTAGTAACAGTTCTTTTCAGAATCCTCTTTTCAAAGACAGGAAAACGTGATATGATATACTCATCTTTTTTCAAAGGGTGTATCTGCCCAAATTCCCGAACCAGTACAAAAGGAGGTATTTTTGTACAGTATAGTATCAACGGCCATTGTCCGGGGCATACGGAGCGTTCTCGTACAGGTGGAAGCAGACGTATGCGACGGATTGCCCGTATTTGAGATGGTGGGCATTCTGTCCGCCGAGGTGAAAGAGTCCAGAGAGCGAGTGAAAGCAGCCATCCGCAACAGCGGAATCCGTCTTTCACCCAAAAAAGTTACCGTAAATTTTTATCCGGCCGACGTCCGGAAAACAGGGACCGGGTTTGACCTGCCGGTGGCCCTTGCGGTGCTGGCCGCCCATGGCAGGATTCCAGGCGAAATTCTGGAAGGGATTCTTTTTGCCGGAGAAATCGGCCTGAACGGGGAACTGCGCCCCACTGCCGGAATTCTTCCCATGGTGCTGGCTGCCAGGGAAGCCGGGAAGCATACGGTCTGCGTGCCCAGGGGAAACGTGCGGGAGGCGGAAATCGCAAAGGGAATCACCATCCTGCCCGGAGACAGTCTGAATCAGGTACTGGCAATGGTGGAAGAATTTCACCGGAATCCGGAAAAGTTTTCCGGTGTCCGCAGTATGGAAGAAATATCAGAACCGCCGGGCGAAACACTCTGGGACTTTTCCGCTCTTCATGGACAGAAGGTTCTGAAACGGGCCTGCGAAATCGCCGCAGCCGGAAGACATAACATGCTGATGACAGGCCCGCCGGGAGCGGGCAAGACCATGGCGGCCAGGGCAGTATCTGCCATTCTGCCGTCTCTGCTTGAAGAAGAGGGGCTGGAGCTTGCCAAAATATACAGTGTCAGCGGTCTGTTCGGGCAGCGGGAAGGAAGGTTTTGGACAAGACCTTTCCGAAGTCCCCACCATACGGTAAGCATAGCGGGTCTGGCCGGCGGCGGAACAGTTCCAAAGCCGGGAGAACTCAGTCTGGCCCATAAAGGCGTATTGTTTCTGGATGAACTGACAGAGTTCAGACGGGAGGTACTGGAGGTGCTGCGCCAGCCGCTGGAAGAAGGTGTGATACGTCTGGTAAGGCAAAGCGGCGCCTATGAGTTTCCTGCTGACGTTATGCTGATTGGGGCTATGAATCCCTGTAACTGCGGCTATTACCCGGACCGAAATAAATGCAGGTGTTCATCTGCTGTTCTGGAACGCCATTTTGGCAAACTCAGCAGGCCTTTTCTGGACCGCATGGATCTGACAGTGGAGGTGAAGCGGCCTGAACTTTCGGAAATTACAGGCGGGCAGACGGAGGAATCTTCGGAATCTGTCAGAATGAGGGTACAGGAAGTGCAGGAGATTCAGAGAAGACGTTTTGGAGACAGCGGAATCCTGTATAACAGTCGAATCCCGGTTTCCCACATGAAAGAATTCTGCCCGCTGGATACGGGAGGAGAAAAACTGCTGCAGGAGTCTTTTGACAGGATGGATTTGAGTGTCCGGGGGTATTACCGTACCCTTCGGGTGGCCCGCACCATTGCAGACATGGACCATGCCGATACAATCGGCCGCCTGCATATTATGGAAAGCCTGCTGTACCGCAGTATGGGCTGGAAGGTGTGGGAAAGGGAATGAAGACAGAAGCATATCATAACAGGTACGAATACTGGCTGGCAGGACTGCTTTGCCTTCCGGGGAAGAAGAAAATCCGGCTGCGGGAAATGGCCGGCGGGGCAGAAGGGCTTTACCGGATGAAACAGGCGAGCCTTCGGAAACTGCCTGGACTGACGGAACGGGAAAGAGCAAAACTGGAGCAGGGGCAAAGCGCTCCGGAGGAAGAACTGGAAAAAATGCGGACATACTGTATACGGCAGGATATCCGGCTGATTCTGCATCAGGATTCGGAATATCCTGCCCGCCTGGAGCAGATTTACAATCCGCCCTACGGTCTGTACTGCCGGGGGACTCTGCCGCCGGAATCTGCACTGGCTGTGGCTGTGGTGGGAGCCAGAGCCTGCTCCGCCTATGGCAGACAGGTGGCGGAACAGGTGGGATATCATCTGGCCGGACAGGGGGTCTCCGTAGTCAGCGGCATGGCTGCCGGCATTGACGGAGCCGGTCAACGGGGCGCTTTGCAGGCAGGAGGGAAATCCTATGGAGTTCTGGGCTGCGGTGTGGATATCTGCTATCCCGCCGGCAACCGGCAACTGTACGAGGCCCTTCCGGCCCAGGGAGGGCTGATTTCCGAATATCCTCCCGGCACCAGGCCGCTGGCCTGTTTTTTTCCTCAGAGGAACCGGATTATCAGCGGTCTGTCCGATGTGGTACTGGTGGTGGAGGCGCGGGAAAAGAGCGGCGCGCTGATTACCGGGGATTTTGCACTGGAGCAGGGAAAAGAGGTCTATGCGGTGCCGGGCAGAGTCGGAGATGCCCTGAGCCAGGGGACCAATCGGCTGATTGGACAGGGGGCCGGAATTTTCCTGTCCTGGGAGGACTTTCAGAAAGAACTGGGCCTTTTTCCAAATTTTTTAGAATCTTCTGTCAAAATAAAAAAATTATCACTTGAAAAATCAGAAAGGTTGGTGTATAGTTGTCTGGATTTGAGTCCGAAGAATCTGGACGAGCTTATGGCAGAAACCGGATATTCCCTGACAGAACTTATGGAA
Organism: Lachnospiraceae bacterium JLR.KK002; assembly: GCA_036941025.1. Lineage (NCBI taxonomy): Bacteria > Bacillati > Bacillota > Clostridia > Lachnospirales > Lachnospiraceae > Lachnospiraceae bacterium JLR.KK002. The sequence continues at coordinate 1,532,953 of JAYMNP010000001.1, read as the reverse complement.
AATCTGGAATCTCTGAGAGAAAAAGGATGTATACTGGAAGTATACAGGAACTGCTATATCCGAAGGGCAGAATGTAAGTGACCATAAAAGGAGCAGACAAATGGCAAAGTATCTGGTAATCGTGGAATCACCTGCAAAGGTGAAGACAATTAAAAAATTTCTGGGAAAAAATTATGAAGTGGCAGCCTCCAACGGGCATGTGAGAGATTTGCCCAAAAGCCAGCTTGGAATTGATGTGGAACATGATTATGAACCGAAATATATTACCATTCGAGGAAAAGGGGATATTCTTGCCGGACTTCGCAAAGAAGTGAAAAAAGCAGAAAAAATATATCTGGCAACGGACCCTGACCGGGAAGGGGAGGCAATTTCCTGGCATTTATCCAAAGCGCTGAAGCTGGAAGATAAAAACGTATACCGTATCAGTTTTAATGAAATCACCAAAAACGCAGTGAAGACGTCCCTGAAGCAGGCCAGGGAAATAGACATGAATCTGGTGGACGCCCAGCAGGCACGGCGTATGCTGGACCGTATGGTGGGTTACCGGATCAGCCCTCTTTTGTGGGCCAAGGTGAAACGGGGGCTGAGCGCCGGAAGAGTGCAGTCTGTGGCTCTGCGCATGATCTGTGACAGGGAGGAAGAAATCAACGCCTTTATTCCGGAGGAATACTGGACGCTGGAAGCACAGTTTGCAGTTCCGGGAGAAAAAAAGCGTCTGACCGCCCGGTTTTACGGAGATGAGAGCGGGAAGCTGACCATCCGTTCCGGTGAGGAAATGGAGCAGCTTCGGAAGAAACTGGAAAAAGAACAATACCAGGTGCTGGATGTGAAAAAGGGAGAGCGCACAAAGAAATCACCTCTGCCGTTCACCACCAGCACGCTTCAGCAGGAAGCGGCCAAAAGGCTGAATTTCTCCACTCAGAAAACCATGCGGCTGGCTCAGCAGCTATATGAAGGGGTAGATATCAAAGGGCAGGGGACCGTAGGTGTTATTACCTATCTGAGAACAGACTCTGTGCGGGTATCGGAAGAAGCCGACCAGGCTGCAAGAGCGTATATCGGGTCTTCCTACGGAGAGAAATATGTGGCCAGCGGAGAGCAGGAGCGGAAAGGCTCCGGTAAGATTCAGGACGCCCACGAAGCAATCCGGCCTTCTGACATCACCAGAACCCCGGTGATGATTAAGGAATCACTGAGCAGGGACCAGTTCCGGCTCTATCAGCTTATCTGGAACCGGTTTGCTGCCAGCCGGATGAGCAGTGCGGTGTATGAGACCACCTCCATTAAAATCGGAGCCGGAGATTACCGGTTCCATGTGTCTGCTTCCCGGATTATCTTTGAAGGTTTTCTTTCCGTCTATACCAGCGACGAGGACGAAAAGAGCGAGAACAATGTGCTGCTGAGGTCTGTGGATAAAGATACGAAGCTGGATTTGAAAGAACTGGAAGAAAAGCAGCATTTCACCCAGCCGCCGGCCCATTTTACAGAAGCCTCTCTGGTCAGGGCGCTGGAGGAGCAGGGCATCGGGCGTCCCAGTACCTATGCGCCCACCATCACCACTTTGCTGGGCAGACGGTATGTGGTGAAAGAGAACCGGAATCTCTATATTACAGAACTGGGAGAAGTGGTGAATTCCATTATGCTGGAAGCATTTCCCACGATTGTGGACGAACGGTTTACGGCCAATATGGAATCTCTGCTGGATAAAGTGGCAGAGGGAGCCATTGACTGGAAGGCAGTAGTCAGTAATTTCTATCCGGATCTGGAAGAAGCGGTACAGGCAGCGGAGAAAGATCTGGAAAAAATTAAGATAGAAGATGAAGTTACGGATGTGGTCTGTGACCTGTGCGGCCGGAATATGGTAATCAAATACGGGCCCCATGGAAGATTCCTGGCCTGTCCCGGATTTCCGGAATGCCGCAATACGAAACCTTATCTGGAGAAAATCGGCGTGGCCTGTCCGAAATGCGGAAAAGACGTGGTGCTGAAAAAGACAAAAAAAGGAAGAAAATATTATGGCTGCGAGGATAATCCGGAATGCGATTTCATGTCCTGGCAGAAACCTTCCGCAGAAAAATGTCCGGAATGCGGCGGCTATATGGTAGAAAAGGGAAATAAGCTGGTATGTGCGGACAGCCAGTGCGGATATGTAACGGAGCGGAAAAAGCAGGAAGAACCCTGAAAACCCTGAAAAGCGCGGAACATTGACAGGAATAGTTAGAAAATATAAAATTCTGCTAAAGAAAACGGAAAAATTAAAAGAAACTTATTGAATTTTGTCGGAAAGCATGGTAGAATTCAAAATATATGTAGGTGTTGTTTTGAATCAGGAGGAGTATTATGAGCGTCCAGTTGTTAGACAAAACCAGGAAGATCAATAAACTGCTGCATAATAATAATTCCTCGAAAGTAGTCTTTAACGATATTTGTGAAGTTCTGACAGAGATTTTGGAATCGAATATTCTGGTAATCAGTAAGAAAGGGAAAGTGCTGGGGGCCAGTCGGGAAGATGGAACGGAAGAAATTAAAGAACTGATTGCGGACGAGGTGGGAGGATTTATTGACCTGTTATTAAATGAGCGGCTGCTTGGGATTTTATCCACCAAGGAGAACGTAAATCTGGAGACATTGGGATTTGTTTCTGAAGATGTACGCAGGTACCGGGCGATTATCACCCCCATTGATATCGCCGGGGAAAGGCTCGGAACACTGTTTGTATACCGGCTGGAGAACCAGTATGGCATTGATGATATTATTTTAAGTGAATATGGAACCACTGTGGTAGGACTGGAGATGATGCGTTCTGTCAATGAAGAAAGCGCGGAAGAGAACCGGAAGGTGCAGATTGTGAAATCTGCCATCGGAACCCTTTCTTTTTCGGAGCTGGAGGCCATTACGCACATCTTTGATGAAATGGAAGGCAGGGAAGGAATTCTGGTGGCAAGCAAGATTGCCGACCGGGTGGGAATTACCAGAAGCGTAATTGTCAACGCACTCCGGAAGTTTGAGAGCGCCGGCGTGATTGAGTCCCGCTCTTCAGGGATGAAGGGTACTTACATCAAGGTTTTGAACGACGTGGTATTTGATGAGCTGGAGAAAATCAAAAAACAAAATATGAAACATAACTAAAGGGAATTAGTTGTTTTGTGAAAAGGGATTTGTAGAATTGGCTATAAGTCCTTTTTGTGCGTGTAAATATACGAAAACATCAGATTGCGGAAGACAGAACAGGAGAATATCAGGAGACGGCATACAGTCGACAGCTTTTTACAAAAAATACTGCAAATAGTAGCTACAATGACAGAAATACACAAGATGGTGTAAAAAATGCGCAAAAACAACAAAAAAGTGCTTGCATTATTATTAGGATAATTTATAATAAAGAAGAATAGTATTCTAATGATAGTCTGGAAGCGTATGAGATACCGGAAGATGGAAGGAGCAATATCATGATAAACAGCGGTATTTATGATTATATTGACGTAATGAACAAGGCGGCGGATGCTGCCTGGCTGAGAGAGACGGTAATCAGTCAGAATATTGCCATGGGAGATACACCGGGATACAAACGACAGGATGTGAATTTTGAAGGCGTTCTTGAGCGGGAGCTTGGGAAGATGAAGTATGTGTCTCTGGATGAGAAGGTGAGCGACCTGAATAAAGGCCATATGGATCACCTGGACGCCCCGGTTTATACGGATATTGAGAATTATTCCTACCGTCTGGATGAAAACAGCGTGGATCCGGAACAGGAGTATGCGGAACTGGCGTCAACCAGAATCCGGTACAATGCCCTGGTGGATTCCATGACCAGTGAATTTAACAAAATCAAAAGCGTAATCAAGTAGGAAGAGAATAGCAGAGACAGGAGGAAGAGGTATGTCGTTATTTCAGTCTTTTAATATCAACACATCTGCGCTGACTGCCCAGCGGTTCCGCATGGATGTGATTTCAGAGAATGTTGCCAACGCCACTACCACAAGAACAGAGGACGGGACGCCCTATACCCGCAAAATTGTTACGTTTCGTGAGAAGAAGGTGACGCCTTTCAGCAAGGTGCTGAGCAATACCAGGGAATCATACCTGGGAAACGGTGTGAAGGTATCACGTGTTTCCGAGGATACGGAAAGTGAATATGTGATGAAGTATGATCCGGCGCATCCGGATGCGGATGAGAACGGATATGTATCTTATCCGAATGTAAATATTATAACAGAGATGACCAATATGATTGATGCCAGCCGGGCTTACGAGGCGAATCTGACAGCCTTTGAGACGAGCAAGGCCATTGCTCTGAAGGGACTGGAGCTTGGCAAATAGCAGATGAGGATGATTAACAGGGAGGTTCTAAGATGGATATATCAGTGTTGAGCAATATAGGCTCAGAGTATATTAAGAATGCAGCCATGGAGAGCGGGAACCTGACCGTGGGCGACAAAGGGTTTGACAGCCTGCTTAAGTCGGCCATGGACATGGTAAATGAAACCAATGACCTGCAGAACCAGGTAGAAGAGGCCCAGATGCAGTTTATGCTGGGATATTCGACCAATACCCATGATTTAAGGGACATACAGACGAAGTCCGAGATTGCCCTGAATTATACCACAGCAGTCAGGGACAAGATGATAGAGGCATATAAAGAAATTATGAATATGCAGATTTAACAGTTGATTCTGGACAGTTAAATACATAGAATGGATGGGTAGGAGAGTTACATGCAGGAGAAGATTAGAGAGGTTCCCAAAAGGATCCTTGACTGGTGGAATAAGTTTTCAGTCAAACAGAAAACATTAATCGCAAGTATTGCAGTTGCGGTAATCGTTGGTCTGGTCATTGTCACGAAAATACTGACAACGCCCACCATGGTGCCCATAAGAACCTGTGCGGACACGAAGGAAGCAGGTCAGGTACAGGAACTGCTGAAAGGAGAATCAATTTACTATGAGGTTTCAGATGACGGTCTGGAATTTCAGGTAAAAGCTCAGGATAAGGCCAGAGCAGCCATTTTGCTTGGGCAGAATGGAATCCCGGCGACTTCCTATGATTTGGAGAATGTATTTTCCGGCGGTTTCAGTCAGACAGAATCTGACAAGGGCAAACGTTACCAGCTGTATATGGAAAAACAGTTAGAAGAGGATTTGCAGGAGCTGGACGCTGTGAATTCCGCTACTGTGAATCTGAGCATACCCACGGACGACGGGACAGTGCTGGCATTGCAGGAAGATTCCTATGCGGCGGTTACTCTGACCCTGTCAGGGGATATGGATGAGGATACGGCGGCAGGCCTGGCAAAATGGATTGCCACAGCCATCGGGAATAAGGGTACGGATGACATTACCATTATGGACAGTACCGGAAATATGCTGTTCTCCGGCGGGGATTCCGCCACAGCCATGGGAAATGCAAGTACGCAGCTTGCCTATAAGACCAAGGCAGAGAGCGCAGTGAAAAGTCAGGTTAAAGACATTATGATGGGCACAAATGTGTTCAATAATGTTTCTGTTGGCCTGAATCTGAATGTGAGCTTTCGGGATACCAAGGATACCACACACAGAACATATACGGAAGACGGAACCGAACACGGACCGGTAACCAGCAGAAGGCTGTATGAGGAAGAGAGTTCAGGGGGTGAGGGAGGTGTTCCCGGAACAGACCCCAATGATGACGATACAGGGTATATGCTGGAGGATGGTGCAACTTCTAACCGGACAGTTACCGAGACAAATGAAAATTATGCCAACAGTGAGCAGATTATTGAGATTACCGGGGGCGTGGGAGAAGTGGATTATGAAAATTCTTCCATTACAGTAGTGGCCAGCCAGTATCGTAATTACAATGAAGATGCGCTCAGGGCCAGCGGCCAGTTAGACGATATGACCTTTGATGAGTTTGTGGCTGCAAACCGTGAAAGAGTGAGAATGGAGTTAGACGAAGATTACGTGCAGATGGTAGCGCGGGCTACGGGATTTCCGGCAGAAAATGTTATGGTTGTGGGATATGAGGTACCTTTCTTTGAATATTCCGACAGCGGTAACCGGGGAATTGTGGATTATCTGCCGGTGGCCATTGCCATTGCCATTATGGCCATGCTGGGATATGTGGTCTTCCGAAGTACCAGGAGAGAGCAGGAGGCAGTGGTGGAGCCGGAGCTTTCCGTTGAGACACTGCTGGCTTCCACGAAAGAAGCGGAAGAGGAATCACTGGAAGATATTGGATTTTCCGATAAGTCTGAAACCCGCATCCTGATAGAAAAATTTGTAGATGAAAATCCGGAAGCCGTAGCTTCACTGCTGCGGAACTGGTTAAATGAGGAGTGGGAATAGAGTTATGGCAAATTCAGAAGAATATAATGGCGTCCAGAAAGCGGCAATTTTGCTGATCGCACTGGGACCGGAAAAATCAGCCTCCATATTCAAACATCTGAAAGAGGAGGAAATTGAGGAACTTACCCTGGAAATTGCCAATACCAGAAGTATATCGCCTCAGACAAAAGAAGATGTGCTGAATGAGTTTTACCAGATTTGTCTGGCACAGCAGTATATTGCAGAGGGCGGTATCGGTTATGCGAAGGAACTTCTGGAAAAAGCACTGGGTGAAGAAAAAGCTCAGGGAGTGATTTCCAAACTTACAGCTTCCCTGCAGGTACGTCCGTTTGAGTTTGTTCGTAAGACAGACCCGGCACAGCTTTTGAACTTTATACAGGATGAACATCCGCAGACCATTGCAATGATTCTTTCCTATCTGTCTGCCGGCCAGTCAGCCATGATTATCGGCTCTCTGGTTCCGGAAAAACAGGCGGATGTGGCAAAACGTATTGCGTTGATGGACAGAACTTCTCCGGATGTTATTAAGGAAGTGGAGCGCGTATTGGAACGAAAACTTTCTACTCTGGTAAATCAGGATTACACAATTGTGGGTGGCGTGGATGCGATTGTTTCTATTTTGAACACCGTAGACCGTTCTACCGAAAAACATATTATGGAAACTCTTGAAATTGAAGAGCCTGAACTGGCAGATGAAATCCGCAAGAAGATGTTCGTATTCGAGGATATTCTTCTTCTGGACGACCGGGCTATCCAGCGTGTGCTCCGGGATGTGGATAACAACGACCTGGGTGTGGCTCTGAAAGCGGCAAATGAAGACGTACAGAATGTGATCTTCAAGAATATGTCCAAACGTCTGGCTACCATGATTAAGGAAGATATGGAATTTATGGGGCCGGTGCGTATGAAGGACGTGGAAGAAGCACAGCAGAAGATTGTAGGTATTATACGTAAACTGGAAGATTCGGCAGAAATTGTAATCTCCAGAGGCGGAGGTGACGAGATCGTTGTCTAATCTGTATAAGCAGCGGTATATCGTTGCCAATAACACAGACAGAAGAATTATTAATTCAAATACCAGAATTGAAGAGCGGATGCAGGCGTTAAGAGAAGAAATGGCCAGAAATCTGGTTCTTCAGGAGTCCCCGGACGGATTTGTGGAGGGGCTGCCCATGGAGCAGGTAGAAGTGGTTCCGGAAGTTACGCCGGAAGAACTTCTGCAGAAGGCTCAGGAGGAGTCAGAGGCCATTCTTGCAGAAGCCAGAGCAAAAGGGGAGGCTATTCTTGCGGAAGCCGGTGAACAGGCCGTTTCCATTCGGAAGCAGGCGGAGGAAACCGGTTATGAGACCGGGTACGGGAATGGATTTCAGGAAGGAAATGAGAAGGCTGAGCGGGAACTGGCGCAGAAAAGCAGCCAGTTAGAAGATGCCCGGCGGCAGATGGAGGAAGAATACCGGCAGAAAATTGATGAACTGGAACCTTATCTTGTGGATATCGTGGCAGATGTATTTGAAAAGATATTTCATGTACAGTTTGATGACAGTAAGGAAATCCTGATTTATCTGATACAGCAGGCGATTTTGAGCACGGAGGGGACGAAAGACTTCCAGGTGAGGGTAAGTCTGAAAGATTATGAATTTGTGGAGAATCATAAAGCGGAAATTACAGAACAGGTGGGGAGCGCCGTTCATGTGGAAATCATGGCAGATGCTGCACTGAAAGAGCGTCAGTGCATGATTGAGACGGATTCCGGAATTTTTGACTGTGGTTCAGATGTCCAGCTCGATAATCTGATAAAAGCACTGCGGTCATTAAGTTTGTGAGGAAGAGATATCGTGACATATAATTTGGATAAGTATTATCAGCTGGCAGACAAAAATTATTACAGACATCTTGGAAAAGTAGTTAAAATTGTAGGACTTACGATTGAATCTGTGGGACCAAACGCCAAACTGAACGACCTGTGCCGGATTATTATTGATAAGAACAGGGATATTTCGATTATGGCAGAAGTAGTGGGATTCCGGGATAAGAGACTGCTTCTTATGCCTTATGAGAGTGTAGAAGGACTGGGCGTAGGATGTATCGTAGAGAATACGGGACATCCTTTGTCTGTTTATGTAGGAGACGAACTGCTGGGCCATACACTGGATGGTATGGGCAGACCCACGGACGTGGAAAAACTGACGCTGCGGGAGGAATATCCTGTGGACGCGGCTCCGCCGGACCCTATGGAACGTGTGATTATAGGTGAAGTGCTTCCGCTGGGAGTGAAAGCGGTGGACGGACTGATTACCGTGGGCAAAGGTCAGAGAATTGGAATTTTTGCCGGTTCCGGCGTTGGAAAAAGTACCCTGCTGGGTATGTTTGCCAGAAATACCAGGGCGGATATCAATGTGATTGCCCTGATTGGCGAGCGCGGCAGGGAAGTAAGAGAATTTATTGAACGGGATATGGGAGAAGAAGGAATGCGGCGTTCTGTTGTAATTGTGGCAACTTCTGACCGGCCGGCTCTTCTCAGAAGAAATGCGGCCAAGACAGCCACAGCCATTGCAGAGTATTTCAGAGACCAGGGGAAAGATGTCCTGCTGATGATGGACTCCCTGACACGTTTTTCCATGGCCCAGAGAGAAATAGGTCTTGCCTCCGGGGAACCTCCGGTAACCAGAGGATATCCGCCCAGCGTATATTCCGAAATGCCGAAGCTTTTGGAGCGTGCGGGCAACTCTGACAGAGGCTCCATTACCGGACTCTATACGGTTCTGGTAGATGGAGATGATTTTAACGAGCCCATTACAGATACTGCAAGAAGTATTCTGGATGGACATATTATGTTAGACCGAAGACTGGCACACCGGAATCATTATCCGGCCATAGATGTGCTGCAGAGTATTTCCCGTGTCATGAGTTCCATTGCGGACAGCAATCACAAAGAGGCTGCGGGGAAATTAAAAAATGTTATGGCAACCTATCAGGAAGCAGAAGATTTAATCAATATCGGTGCTTATAAGTCGGGTTCCAATCCGAATATTGATTATGCCATTGAGAAAATTGATGCGGTAAACAGTTTTTTGCTGCAGGAAACCCATGAGAAATTTTCTTTTGAGGAGATTTTAAATATGCTGGAAGGTCTGTTTTAACAGCGGAAGCCAAATATAAAGGAACTGGTAACAAATGGCAAAGTTTACATATAAAATGCAGAATATTCTCGATATCAAATATAAACTGGAGACGCAGGCAAAGACTTCTTTTTCTCTGGCGGCAGCCAGGCTGAACCGGGAAGAGGAAAAGCTCGACAGGCTGCACCAGCGCAGAAAAGATTATGAGGAACAGGCCAGAGAACTGGTAAAAGACAGGCTGGATTTTCAGGAAATCAAAGTGAACCGCGTTGCAATTGAGACCACAAAGGGTGATATCCGCAATCAGGTAGTGGCAGTCCATGTGGCAGAACGCAACCTGGAGCAGGCAAGAAAGCATCTGCAGGATGTGATGACAGAGCGGAAGACCCATGAAATCTTAAAAGAAAAAGCCTTTGATGAATTTAAGAAAGAACTGGAAAAAGAAGAGAGCAAGGCGGTGGATGAACTGGTAAGTTTCACTCACAATCATGCAAAGGAAGAATAAGGTGGTGTTTATATGGCAGAAGAAGTAATGGATCAGCTCGGAGAAGAAACAGGCGCTCTGGATAAAAAGGCAAGAAAAAAAGCGGAAAAGGCAAGAAAGAAAGAAGAGAAAAAGCAGAAAAAAGCAGAAAAAAAGCAGATGCAGGATGAAGCGCCGGAGGAAGAAGAAAGCGGCGGCAGCAAAATTGCGGTTGTGGCTGCCACAATTGTTTTCATTTTAATCTGGCTGGCGATTCTGGCACTTATTATAAAGATGGATATCGGCGGGTTCGGTTCTACCGTCCTTCAGCCTGTGCTGAAGGATGTCCCGGTCATCAACAAGATTTTGCCGGAGAGTGCGGATGAGCCGGTGGTAGACGCCCAGTATCCTTATACCACGCTGGATGAGGCAATCAACCGCATTAAGGAGCTGGAAGTGGAGCTGTCCGACAGCCAGTCCCAGTCCCAGGGGAATTCCGATTATGTGGCCCAGTTAGAAGCAGAGGTGGCCAGACTGCGGGAATTTGAGAATGAACAGTCAGCCTTTGAGGAAGAGAAAACCAAATTCTACAAAGAGGTTGTGTTCAATGAAAAGGCGCCCGATATATCTGAATATCAGGCATATTATGAGAGTATTGACCCGGCCAATGCCGAAGTATTGTATAAACAGGTAATACAGCAGCAGGAGGCAGACGCTGAAATTCAGGAGTATGCCAAGACTTATTCGGAAATGAAGCCAAAACAGGCGGCGGCAATTATGGAAGCCATGCAGGATAACCTGAAACTGGTGGTGAAAATTCTGCAGAACATGGAAACAGATGCCAGAAGCAAGATTCTTGCAGCAATGGATGCAGAAGTTGCCGCAAGGATAACCAAAATGATGGAGCCATGATATCGCCCGGCGATATCCATGATTTCATATAATTTTAACAGAAAGGAGGAGGAATATGACCAGCAGTAAAGTATCACAGCTTGCAGCCCTGATGAGGAATTCGGAGCTGATGAGCACCAGAAAAACTTCACAGCAGGGAAATGACCCTGTGTTTGGCGCACTGTTAAGCCAGACGGCAGGCGGGAATCAGCAGAACCTTTCCCCATGGAAGGAAAATGCGATTCAGCCCCCCAGAGCAGAACTGTCCAATCAGACAGCTTTTGTAAAAGAGACTGCCGCAGCCGGATACAGAGATAATTCTGTTAAGGGGAATACTTCTGATATTCAGAGCAAACTGCCTGGAGATGCCCAGGAGAAACTGTCGGCTTTTGAGGAAAAAGTAACAGAGACGGTGGCAGAAGAACTGGGAGTTACGGAGGAAGAAGTCAGAGAAGCCATGGAGGCTCTGGGTATGACGGTATTTGATCTGGCGGACCCCGCGCAGCTTGCAGCTCTGACCATGAAACTGACGGGTATGGAAGATCCCGGAGCATTGCTGCTCGATGAGAATTTTCAGCAGCTTATGGGAGATATGGAAGAACTGTTTCAGAAACTGCCGGTACAGTTAAATCTCACGCCGGAAGACATGGCGCAGCTTATGGAACAGATGGAGGCTATGGAAAATGTCAGCCCGGAAGAAGAACTGACTGTGCAGATGCCGGAATCGGAAGCAGCAGAGCCGGACGGTGATTTGACGGGAACAGTTCCGGAGCAGTCAGAACAGAATGCAGACGTAATTCGAACCATATCTCAGGAAGCAGCCCAGGAGCAGAAAGTACAGAATCCGGATGGAAAAGAACAGGCAGGAAATGAGCCGGCCGCAGACAGCCGCACCACAGAAGAAACCGGAGCAGTAACTGCTCAGACTCAGGAGGAATCCGGGGAAGGGAATGCGGAAAAGAGTCCGGAAAAATCCCTTTCGGAAATGACCCAGGACGGGAAAGACACAGAGAAAGCAGAATCCGGAAAGAGCCATATTACTTACCAGACCACGACTCAGACCGTGAATCAGGGCCAGACAGTGGAAGTTACCCAGACCGTAGTTCAGACCAGAATTAATGTGGAGGACATTATGCGTCAGGTCAGCCAGATGACCAGAGTTATGGTCAGCCAGGCGGAATCTTCCATAGAAATGCAGCTGAATCCGGCCAATCTGGGAAAAGTGTATCTGCAGGTTGTTTCCAGAGAAGGCGTAATCACCGCTCAGCTTGCGGCTCAGAATGAAGCGGTAAGAGAAGCGCTGGAAAGCCAGGTTGCAGTGCTGAAAGAAAATATGAACCAGCAGGGCATTAAAGTGGAAGCTATTGAAGTGACCATTGCAAGCCATGAATTTGAGCGTAATCTGGAACAGAACCAGCAAAGCCCCGCACAGGAGCAGCAGGAGGAAAATGCACGGAAATCTTCCAGAAGGAATATCAACCTGAACAGTCCGGAGGATCTGGAAGGAGCAATGACAGAGGAAGAAGACCTGGTGGCAAAAATCATGACGGATCAGGGGAACAGTGTGGATCTGACAGCATAGGATACATCACAGGCCTGACAGTGTAGTGAAACAAAAAAAAGAAAGGAGAGATTTTATGGCAGTTACAGTACCGGTTAAAAACGGTGAAATTGTAAATGGTTATGATCCCACAAAAGAAGCGGAAGAAGCCAAAAAAGAGAGAAGCGGCGGATCATTGGGAAAAGAAGCATTTTTACAGCTCCTGGTAGCCCAGATGAAGTATCAGGATCCCCTGGAACCCACTTCTAACACAGAATACATTTCCCAGCTTGCGACATTCTCCTCTCTGGAAGAAATGCAGAATATGCGTGCTTCTCTGGAGGCATCACAGGCAACAGGGCTGGTTGGAAAAACCGTAATTATGGGAGTGGAGACCAGCGGAGTTACAAATTATATATCCGGAAGAGTGGAACAGGTCCGCAGAGAAGGCAGTAAGACCTATCTGTCCATTGACGGTTCCTGGTATAATCTTGACGACCTTGACACGGTTGTGGATGATGAATATATGGAAGCAACCCTGATAGGGGAAGATTTTGAAAAAGCGCTGGCTACCATGCCGGATGTCAGCAAATTATCTGTTGCGGATAAGGAAAAACTGGCTGCAATCACAGCCGCGTATAACAGTCTTACCGCTTACCAGCAGAATTATATTGAAAAATATTGCAAAGATGCATACAATAAGTTTAAGGCGTTAGTGGCAAAAATGAATGAGATCAGCCCGCCGGAGCCTGACAAGCCCGATGGTTCAGGCGATAAGGATGACAGCGGTTCCACAGAAGGAACAGAGGGAACAGGAAGTACGGAAGGAACCGGAACTACCAGTTAACAGGGATGGCGCCTCTGAGTGAATCAGAGGACAGCAGGGAAGCTGAAGAACGGAGAGATATCATGAATAAAATTTCAAATCAATTCTCTTCCATTGAACAGATTACAGATCAGTATCTGAAACAGAACAGTCAGAACACAGTTGCTGCTGAAGGAGAACTTTCCTTTGATGATATTTTAAAGCAGAAACAGTTTGTGGACGAAAGTTCTGTGCTGAAGTTTTCCAAGCATGCTTCCATGCGTCTGCAGAGCAGGAACATAGAACTTTCCACAGAGCAGAAGGAACGTCTGGAAACAGCAGCGGAAAAAGCAGAAGCGAAGGGAATGAAAGAGTCCCTTGTTATCGTTGACTCCTATTCGTTTATTGTAAATGTGCCCAATAAAACTGTGGTTACAGCAATGGACCATACAGAGTCTGACGAAAATGTATATACTAACATTGACGGAGCCGTAATTATCTAGCCGGACCCATGAAGGAGGCAGAAGACCCTGGAATGACAGAAGGGGTCATGCGGCAGCGGTTATTCTGTGAATGCAGGATAACTGCATCCAATAAGAATCAGGAGGTCATTTCGTTATGATGAGAGCATTGTATTCTGGAGTGTCAGGGTTAAAGACACACCAGACCAAGATGGACGTAATTGGTAATAATATTGCAAACGTAAACACTGTTGCATTTAAGTCATCCAGCACTGCATTCAGTGAAATCATGTATCAGAACATGTCCGGTGCATCCGGTGCGACTGCTACCAAGGGCGGTGTCAATGCCAAGCAGATCGGTCTTGGTGTAACCACCGGTTCCACATCCATCAATATTACCTCTCCGGGAGCAACTCAGACCACCGGAGATGGCTGGGATCTGAGAATCACCGGAGACAGTTTCTTTATTGTAAATAACGGTACGGAAAACCTGTTTACCAAAGCCGGAGCATTTTATATTGACGGAGCCGGCAACCTTGCCACCAAAGCCAATGGTTATAACGTAATGGGATGGCAGGTAGACCCTCAGACAGGGGATATCCGGAAAGATACGGTTTCCGTACTGAATATTATGAACGAGAAGAATCAGACTTCTCCGCCTGAGGCAACTACCCTGGCAACAGTCAGCGGCGTTCTGGATACCAATAACAAACAGGTAAACTCCGGTGACGGTTATGTGCTGAGTCTGAATTTCTATGATGGGCTGGGTTACAGCTATAATGCGAAATTTGCAGTAAAAACCATCAATGGGGATGAGAAAAACTATTCCGTAGAGCTGACAGACATTACAGATTCTACCGGACGTTCCATTCTGAATGAATATGCTGCAAATCAGAATATAGATATGACAGAGGCAAGAAGAAGAATTTTCGGCCCGGAAACTCCCCAGCAGATTACAAGAAAATATAAGATGGCGGCAGAGTTCAGGAACGAGAATGGTACCATAGTAGATAAAAATGGTGTTACGCTTCAGTATGCAGAGAGAGACGGGCAGAAATTATATGAAAGCGCAGACGGTTCCGTATCCTATTCCGTTACGGATGTATTCGGTATCACAGGAGATGCTCTGACAAATTTCAACGGAACATTTACTCAGGTGGGAGGTTCCGGCGTGTTTGAATACCAGGATACCATCAATGGATACGTGCTGGATTACAATGAAAACGGTCTGAATCCCGGAACTTTTAACTATATTGGAAATGCCGGGAATTCTACCGTAGGAATTAACCTGGCAACGATTGGTACTCAGTTCCAGAACATCAATGTGGATTTCAGTACTTCCACCTGTTATGAGAACGGAAATAACTGTACGCTGGATATGCTCAAAGGGGATGAAAAGGGAATTGACGGAACAGGCAGGAAGCTGGGAGCACTGACCGGACTGCAGGTACAGGAGGACGGAAGAATTTTCGGTACATATGATAATGGCAATACCACTCTGCTGGGACAGATTGCAGTGGCAACCTTTGCTAACCCCTCCGGACTGGAGAAACTGGGTGACAACTGCTACCGGACCACTCTGAACTCCGGTGAGTTTGACGGAATCGGTCAGGATATTACCGCAGACGGCGGCAAGATGACCAGCGGTGTTCTGGAAATGTCCAATGTGGACCTTTCCACAGAGTTTACGGAAATGATTACCACCCAGAGAGGTTTCCAGGCGAACTCCAGAATTATCACAACTTCTGATACGCTGCTGGAAGAACTGGTGAATCTGAAACGATAATAAACTTATAAAATAAATATGACGGGGAACTGTGTTTCATGGTTCCCCCATATAATGAATCGGTGAAAGGCAGGTGAGGCTCCATGATAGAAGTGACGAAACTGAACGGAAGTACCATTCTGATCAATGCGGAACTGATAGAAAGCGTGGAGGAAACACCGGATACTGTCCTTTCTTTTGTGACAGGGAAGAAATTAATTGTAAAAGAAAGTAGACAAGAAGTAAAAAATTTAGTAATATTATACAAGAGAGAAATTATGACAACGGGTCTTCCCTGGTTGGCAAAAGAATAGCCTGTAGAACAGACAGGTGAAATTACGGATAGAATATATTTCATGGATGAAAAGGGCAGGTGGCTAAATTGGATATAGCGTCTTTATTGGGTATTATACTTGGAATTGTGTTGTTTGTGTTTGGAGTTATACAGGGTGGAGGTGACCTCCTCAGAGACTTCTGGGATGTGCCTTCCGTTATCATTACCATCGGAGGTTCGCTGGCGGGTACGCTGGCTGCTCACAAACTTCCGGATTTTATCAACGGGTTAAAATCCATTACTCTGACATTTAAGGATACCAAATCGGATGTAAGCGAAGTAATTAAGAATATTATTGATTTATCAAACATAGCAAGAAAAGAAGGACTTCTGGCACTGGAAGAAGCAGCCAACGGCATTGAAGACGAATTTCTGAAAAAGGGTGTTATGCTGGTGGTTGACGGTACGGACCCGGAACTGGTACGAGGCATTATGGAAGCGGATCTGGTCAGTGTGGAAGAACGTCATAATGTGAATATTAATTTCTGGAAGACATGGGAAGGTCTTGGACCTGCCTGGGGTATGATTGGTACCCTGATCGGTTTGATTAACATGCTTGCAAAGCTGAGCGACCCGTCTTCCATCGGACCCAGTATGGCGGTTGCTTTGGTTACCACACTGTATGGTTCTCTGATTGCCAACTGGCTCTGTAACCCTACAGCGGCGAAACTGAAAGTTAATAATGATGAAGAAATTCGAATAAAGGAAATTACCGTGGAAGGGCTTTTGTCAATTCAGGCGGGCGAGAACCCCCGTGTAATTGAGGAAAAATTAAAATCCTTCCTGTCCCCGAAAATGCGTGAAGGCATGACGGAGCAGGGCGGAGGTGAAGAATAATGGCAAAGAAGAAGAAAAAGGATTCCGGCGGAGGAGCTGCCAACTGGATGAATACCTTCGCAGATCTGATGAATCTTTTGCTGTGCTTTTTCGTGTTGTTGTTCTCCATGTCCTCTGTGGATGTGGATAAATTTGAAGCGTTGGTGCAGTCTCTGGAGCACAGTTTCAGTATTCTGCCTCAGGGAGGTTCCTCCATAGGCGATGGCCAGATGGTGGCGGCCGGTGTCAATCAGCTTCAGCTGCTGGATCAGTATTATAAGGAAGCTGCCAATTCAGCCAGCAAAGAAGATGGGGAAGACAACGAGGAAGAAGAAAAGGATCCGGAACAGGCTTTGAAGGAAGAGATGGCGGAAGCCGGACTGAAAGAGTCGGAAGAGATGGCGGAACAGATTGAGCAGATGGCGGAAGAACAGGGAGTTGCCGGTCAGATGGAAATTGATTCCAATGCCCAGTTTGTGCGTATTACCCTGAACGGAGCGTTGCTGTTTGATTCCGGGCAGTCTCAGATCAGAGAAGATGCTCTGCCGCTGGTGGATAAACTATCACTGATATTGGAAAGTTATGACAGTAGTCTGATTGATATAGAAGGGCATACGGATAATGTGCCCATAAGTAATGAGAAGTATGAGAATAATGATGTGTTGTCTGCATACCGTGCATTTGCAGTGAAAGATTATGTATTGGGTAAGACTGCGCTTGAGGCAGGAAAAATCAATGCCACCGGATGCGGGGAATACAGTCCCGTGGCGGATAATGCAACACCTGAGGGACGGGCAAGGAACCGAAGGGTAGAGATAAAGATATACAATTCGTATAATTCAAATTAGAAAGGAAAGACAGCAATGAAGAAGAATTTAATGAGTGTTTTAATTCTGGCACTGGTAGTTGCGAATCTGATTTTAACAGCAATCCTGATGATTTCCGTTGTGCCTCAGTCAAAGAAAGCAAATGAGCTCATTACCAAGGTGTGTTCCGCCATTGATCTGGAGCTGGAGGGCGGCAAAGATAATTCCTCCCTTTACATACCCATGGAGCAGTGCGATACCATCAAAGTTTCCGAGGGGGCAAATCTTACCATCAATCTGAAGAAGGATGACAGCGGAGAGGAGCACCATGCGGTGATTTCCGTGGCCCTTGTTCTGGATACGAAAAATGACGGATATGAGAAGTATGTCAAAGAAGGTGTGATTGCACAGGAAGACATTATTAAGAGTGAAGTGAATAAAATTGTAGCCGGTCATACCATAGATGACCTGAGGGAAAATCAGGCAGCGGTACAGGATGAGATTCTGAGCCGCCTGCGCAGACTGTACGAATCTGACTTTATTGTAAGTGTGGCATTCCCGACCTATAATTATGAATAAGACAGTATGGATCAGCGGTGAAAGATTAAAATTGCAGTATAAATGTCAGGTGGTGAGTGAGGATGGGCGAGGTCTTATCCCAAAATGAGATAGACAGTCTGCTGAGTGCTTTGAGCAACGGTGAGCTGGACGCAGATGAGATTAAGGATACCGGGGAAAAGCAGGTAAAGGATTATGACTTTGCAAGGCCTGCGAAATTCTCCAAGGAACATCTCAGAACGATGGAGATTATATTCGAACATTATGGAAGACTGCTTTCTACAAATCTTCCGGCATATCTGAGAAAAAATATTCAGGTGGAAGTTATGAATTCGGAGGCAGTTACCTATTCGGAATTTTCAAATTCCATGTCCAATCCGGTACTTTTGGGGATTGTGAATTTTGCACCGATGCCGGGCAGCATTATTATAGATCTGGCTTCCAATCTGGGATATGCCATGGTAGACCGAATGCTGGGCGGTATGGGAGTTCCTCTGGAACGCAGCCGTGATTTTTCAGAAATTGAGTTGCTGATTATTGAGCGTATTATGAATGTGTGTATCAATCTTCTCCGGGAGCCCTGGGAAAATGTGCTGGAGATACATCCAAGGCTGGAGCGAATCGAGACGAACTCCCAGTTTGCACAGTTTATTTCTCCCAGTGAAATGATTGCGATTATCACAATTAATATGAAAATCGGAGATGTGGAAGGTCTGATGAATGTCTGTCTTCCCTATATGACGCTGGAAGACGTGATGGATAAGCTGAATACCAAATTCTGGTTTTCCACCATGCAGGCCCGCGGCGAACAGGAATATACGGAGGTTATTGAGTCCATTATTTCCAAAGCGCCCATGCCGGTGAAAGCAGTTCTGGGAAAGAGCGCTATTTCAGTAAGTGATTTCATCAATCTTCAGGTGGGCGATATTATCCGTCTGGACCGGAAAGTGGAAGATGAATTGGATGTATATGTTGGAAATATTAAAAAATTTACTGCTTTGCCTGGTGCATCTGGGGAACAGTATGCAGTAAGAGTTACATCAGTAATCAGAGAGGAGCAGTGAGATTATGGATGGAATGGATGGAGTTTTATCACAGGAGGAAATTAGTGCTCTGTTGAATGATGATGCAGGTATGGATGCAGCCGTTTCCGGAACGGAAGGGCTCGAAGACCTGACCCCGGATGAAATTGACGCCATAGGCGAGATTTCCAATATCAGCATGGGGACAGCAGCCACCACTTTATTTTCTCTTGTAAACAGGAAAGTGGATATCTCCACACCGGTAGTTACCTTTGCTACCTGGGATGATATCGTGGAGGCCTATGAGAGACCCTGTGTATTTATCAGAATTGCCTATACCGTGGGACTGGATGGGAGCAATCTTCTGGTATTAAAGGAACATGACGTGAAAATTATCACGGATTTGATGATGGGAGGAGACGGCACAAATCTGGATGGTGAGCTTGGTGAACTGCATCTGAGTGCAATCAGCGAGGCTATGAACCAGATGATGGGAAGCGCTGCCACATCTCTGTCATCCATGCTGAATAAAATGATTGATATCAGTCCCCCGTCTGCAGATCTGGTAGATTTAAAAGATACTCTGAACGGAGAGGAAATTGATGAATTTCTGGCCGGCCGGTTTGTAAAGATTTCTTTCAAAATGGAAATTGGGGATCTGGTAAACAGTGAGATTATGCAGCTGTATCCATTTTCCTTTGCAAAGGAAATGTGTTCCGGTGTGGCGCAGACAATGGAAGCAGATACTTCCTCAACTTCAGCGGAAGCGCCTGCACCTGCGCCGGAAGCACCTGCACCTGCGCCTGCACCTCAGCCGGTGGCAGCGCCTCAGCCCATGATGGGGCAGCCGATGATGGGCGGGCAGCCCATGATGGGACAGCCGATGATGAGCGGGCAGCCCGTGATGGGAATGCCGATGATGGGAGATATGTCTCAGATGTATGCTCAGCAGCCGGTTAATGTACAGCCTGCTCAGTTCCAGGCTTTTGCAGGTGATTTCAATCCGATTACTCAGCAGGAAAACATTGGACTGATTATGGATGTTCCGCTGGATGTAACGGTGGAACTTGGAAGAACCAGCAAGTCCATTCATGATATTCTGGAATTTGCTCCGGGAACTATCATAGAATTGAATAAGATTGCCGGGGAACCGATTGATGTGTTAGTAAATGGTAAATACGTTGCCAAGGGCGAAGTCGTAGTACTGGAAGAAAGTTTTGGCGTGCGTATTACCGAAATTATAAATAACTAATAAAAAAGTGATATCAAGGAGAAAAAGATATGGCAAAGAATATTTTAATTTGTGATGACGCAGCGTTTATGAGAATGATGATCAAGGACATTCTTACCAAGAATGGCTACAATATTGCAGGAGAAGCTGAGAATGGTCTGAAAGCAGTGGAAAAGTACAATGAGACCAAACCGGATCTGGTACTGATGGATATTACCATGCCGGAAATGGACGGAATTCAGGCTTTGAAGCAGATTAAAGCTGCAGATCCTTCCGCATGTATTATTATGTGTTCCGCAATGGGACAGCAGGCAATGGTTATTGAAGCCATTCAGTCCGGTGCCAAAGACTTTATTGTAAAACCGTTCCAGGCAGAACGTGTATTGGAAGCTGTGAAAAAAGTAGTTGGATAAGATGATTTTGCTGGAAATTTCCTCAGGATGGGAAAGTTTTTTCCAATTGATCGGCGTGCTTCTGGTATTTCTTCTGGTATTGGCGCTCACCTGGGGAGTGACCAGGTGGATTGCCGGATATCAGCAGGGAATGATGGCAGATAAGAACATACGGGTCATTGAAACATTCCGGGTAAACAATAATAAGTTTATTCAGATTATTCAGGTTGGGAAAAAATATCTGGTCATTTCCGTCTGTAAGGATACCATCAATATTCTGACGGAGCTGACGGAGGAACAACTGGTCTGGATGCCTTCCCCGGAAGGGAAAAATCCGGTTAATGTGAATGAGAATTTTCAGGAAATATTGAATAACCTGAAGAAAAAAATTCCCAGGAAGTAGGCAAAACACTATGAGAAAGCTGAAAAAAATATATTGCGGGACTTCCTTTGCCTTTGGCACAGTTACGCTGATTCTTATGCTGTTTTTATGTTTTGGGCAAAGCGCATATGCGACAGGAAGTGCAGCGGATGCCAATCAGCAGATTACGGACACCACCAGGCAGGAGACGGGAGAGCTTACCACTCCCAACACTCAGAGGGCAGAACCGGGAACTACCAATGGGCTGACATTCAGCTGGAATAATGAAGAGGGGAATTTATCCGGTAATATCAGGATTTTGCTGATACTTACAGTGATTACACTGGCGCCGTCCATTCTGATTATGCTGACCTCCTTTACGAGAATTATTATTGTACTGCATTTTGTGAGGACTGCAATTGGAACCCAGACGGTTCCTCCCAATCAGGTGCTGGTAGGTCTGGCGTTATTTTTAACGCTGTTTATTATGAACCCTGTATTTTCAGAAATTAATGAGACAGTGATTCAGCCTCTGGAGGCCAATGAGATTAATCAGGAAGAGGCCATGGAGCGAATCGAAGCTCCAATCCGCCGGTTTATGTACAAAGAAATGCAGCGAAAGGATTTGAAGCTGTTCTGTGATATTGCGGAAATTGACATGACCGGTATGGATTTAAGCGAACCGGAGACGCTGGAGCCTATTCCCATGCATGTGGTAATTCCAGGTTTTATTGTCAGTGAACTGCGGACAGCATTTATTATTGGTTTCCTGATTTATATACCGTTTATTGTGATTGATATGGTAGTGGCTTCCGTGCTGATGTCCATGGGTATGATGATGCTGCCTCCTACTACGATTTCCATGCCCTTCAAAATACTGCTGTTTGTTCTGGCAGACGGATGGGATCTGGTAATCGGAAATCTTGTAAAGACATTTTATTGAGTACAACCACTTGTGGAAGCAAGTGGTTGCGAAGTGTAGAGGTGAAAACATATGATTACAGAAGGACAGGTGCTGGACATTGCCAGAGAAGCATTGTTTTTGATTATCAAAGTATCTGCACCGTTGCTGCTGATTTCCCTGATTGTCGGTCTGATTATCAGTATTTTCCAGACGGTGACTTCCATTCAGGAGCAGACTCTGACCTTTGTACCCAAGATTATCGCTGTCTTTTTGGGAATGATGCTGTTAGGCGGGTGGATGTTGGAGAATCTGACAGGCTTTATGACGGAATTATGGAATAATTTCGGTCTGTATCTGCGTTAGGTTGAGACAGTATGATAAACTATGAGTTTACAGTATATACATTTGAATATTTTCTGATGATATTGGTAAGGGTTGCATCATTTACCTTTGTTGCTCCGTTTTTTGGCATGAATAATAGTCCGGGCCGGGTGAAAATCGGGCTGTCGGTGTTTGTGGCATTGATTTTATATCAGGTGATACTGCCGAAAGAATCTTTGGAATATGCCGGAACAATCGAATTCGCCATCATCGTTCTGCGGGAAGGAATTACAGGATTGCTTATTGGATTTGCAGCAAATATTTGTAATTCCATTATTGTATTTTCCGGTAAAATTATTGATATGGAAATCGGCCTTGCAATGGCGAATATTTATGACCCTACTACCCGTACACAGTCCGGTCTGACCGGAACCATGTACAATTATTTTATTATGCTGCTTCTGGTGATTACGGATATGCATCACTATATTCTCCGGGCTCTGATTGATACTTACCAGTTGATTCCCATTAACGGAAGTGTTTTTGACTGGGAACATCTGATGGGCACCATGACCATGTATATTGCAGATTTAATGGTAATCGGATTCCGTATTGTACTTCCCATTTTCGCCACCAGTATGATTCTGAACTGTATTCTGGGAGTTATGGCAAAGGTAGCGCCTCAGATGAACATGTTTGCGGTGGGAATGCAGTTAAAGGTTTTGGTTGGGTTTTCCATTTTGTTTGTAACAATTATACTGCTGCCTGATATTTCAAATTTTATCTTCAGGGAAATGAAAAGAATGATTGTTTCTGTAGTTGAAGGAATGTATTAGCGTGAGAGAAGAATTCTGTTTTTTGATGGAATATGACCTCCAGTGGTTTGCAAAAGACGGAAATGGCGGGGAAAAGACAGAGCCCGCCACAGCCAAGAAACTGCAGGATGCCAGAAATGAAGGCCAGGTGGCCAAAAGCCAGGAGCTGAACAGCGCCTTAAGCCTGATTGCATTATTTTTAATGCTGAAAGTATTTATTTCCTCTATTGGCGAAAGTTTATTTCGCAATTTTTCTGTGTATTATAATAAGATACCGGATGTGATTGACGACAGTGTGGGCGGTCTGTCAGATCATGCCGCTGCTGTGATTATCAACAATACGATTCTGACAATTATGAAAGTCCTCGGACCTATATTTGCCATAGGATTTGCTGTTGCACTTGTCAGCAATATTTTTCAGGTGGGATGGAAGGTGACTACGAAGCCCATGCATCCCAAATTTAACAAATTAAATCCCCTCAATGGTTTTAAGCGGATTATTTCCAAAGATTCTCTGTTTGAGCTGTTGAAGTCTGTTGTAAAGGTAAGTTTGATTGCCTATGTGGCTTATTCGGCCATCAAAGACCATCAGGATGAACTGTTTCTGCTGTATGATATTCCGCTGATGCAGGTGATTCTGCTGGTGGGAACCATTGTGATTGATGCCGGGCTGAAAATCAGTCTGGTGTATCTGCTGGTAGGAATTGCCGACTGGATTTATCAGAAGCATAAATTCAAAGAAGACATGAAAATGACCAAGCAGGAAGTAAAAGATGAATATAAAAATACCGAGGGAAATCCGGAAATCAAGGGAAAGCAGCGTTCCAGGATGAGGGAGGCCTCTCAGCGGCGTATGATGCAGAATCTTCCCAATGCAGACGTGGTAATTACCAACCCCACCCATTACGCGGTGGCAATCCGGTATGATGCCAGTCAGTATTCCGCTCCTGTCGTAGTGGCAAAGGGTGAGGATTATCTGGCCATGAAGATTAAGGAAGCGGCCAGGGAACATCAGATAGAAATTGTGGAAAACAAACCGCTGGCAAGGATGCTTTATGCCAATGTGGATGTTGGCGAAGAAGTTCCGCCGGAATTGTATCAGGCAGTAGCGGAGGTACTGGCCTTTGTTTACAGCCTGAGGGAGAATAGATAAATGAGACAGATGAGACGAAAGGAGAAAACAGCATGAAAAAAGCTGATATGGGGGTTGCACTGTACCTGCTGGTTGCAATCATATTCTTTATTGTGCCGATTCCCTCGATTCTATTGGATATCATGCTGGCATTTAATATATCCATAGCATTGGTAATATTAATGAATGCCCTGTTTGTAAAAGAAGTGCTGGATATGTCCTTTTTTCCAACCCTCCTTTTGTTCACGACCCTTTTTCGTATTTCGCTGAACGTTTCTTCCACACGTCTGATTTTAACCACAGGGGATCCGGGTAATGTTGTGCGTACCTTCGGCCAGTTCGTAGGTGGAAGCGATTTCATTATCGGCGCCATTATCTTTGTGGTTATGATTTTAATTCAGTTGATTGTTATCAACAAGGGTTCGGAACGTGTATCAGAAGTAACAGCCAGATTTACTCTGGACGCCATGCCTGGTAAGCAGATGGCCATTGATGCGGATTTGAATACAGGTGCCATCAGTGACAAACAGGCGATAGAACGAAGAAATAAAATTCAGCAGGAGTCCAGCTTTTTCGGAGCTATGGATGGTGCGACCAAGTATGTAAAGGGAGATGCGAATGTAGGTATTCTCATTACCCTGATTAACCTGGTGGGCGGAATTGCCATGGGGATGCTCCGTCAGGGTATGACAATCGGCGACGCCCTGAATGAATATGGAATCCTTACCATCGGTGACGGTCTGGTCAGCCAGATTCCTTCCCTTCTGATTTCTCTGGCAACCGGTATTCTGGTTACCAAGGCTTCCAAGGAAGCAGATTTCGGAGATACGCTGATTCATCAGTTATTTGGAATTCCAAAAGTATTGTATATTGTAGGCGCGGTACTGATTTTCCTTGGCATTGTAACGCCTCTGGACTGGAGACTGTTTATTCCCTTTGGAATTGCTTTTCTGGTTGCAGCCAGAAATATGGATGCCAGCCTTGGGATGGAAGCCATCGAAGAAGAAGTGGATATGGCGGAAGAACAGGCGGAGGAAATACGCCGGCCGGAAAATGTGGTATCCCTTCTCCAGGTGGATCCCATCGAGCTGGAATTCGGATATGGTATCATACCGCTGGCTGATGTGAATCAGGGAGGCGACCTGCTGGATCGTGTGGTTATGATTCGAAGGCAGATTGCTCTGGAGCTTGGCACCGTTGTACCGATTATCCGCCTCAGAGATAATATCCAGTTAAATCCCAATCAGTACATTATTAAAATTAAGGGAATTCAGGTTACGGAGGGAGAAATCCTGTTTGACCATTATATGGCCATGAATCCGGGATTTGTGGAAGAAGAAATTTCCGGTATTCCTACTTTTGAACCTTCTTTCCATCTGCCGGCTCTGTGGATTACGGAGAGTCAGAGAGAACGGGCCGAGAGCCTGGGCTATACAGTGGTGGATCCGCCTTCTATCATTGCAACCCATCTGACGGAAGTAATCAGGATGCATATTGATGAGCTGCTGTCCAGACAGGATGTACAGAATCTTGTCAATAATATTAAGGAAACCAATCCGACTCTTGTGGACGAGCTGATACCCAAGCTGCTGGGCGTGGGCGAGATTCAGAAAGTGCTTCAGAACCTGCTGCGGGAAGGTATTTCCATCCGGGATTTGCTTACCATTTTTGAAACCATGGCAGATCATGCGGCCACAACCCGTGATACGGACGTACTGACAGAATATGCAAGGCAAAGTCTGAAGCGGGCAATTTCCAGCAAATATTTCCCTGCCAACGAAGTGACCAGTGTGATAACGCTGGATCCCGCTCTGGAACAGGAAATTATGGGTGCGGTAAAGCAGACGGAACAGGGGGCATATCTGACCCTGGACCCGGAAAAGACAAAAGCCATTATGGCCTCTGTGGAAACAGAGACAGCCAAGCTGGAGAATCTTGGGAAGAATGCAATTATCATAACATCGCCCATTGTGCGTATGTATTTTAAGAAACTGACAGAAGATTACTTCAGGGATTTAATTGTAGTTTCCTATAATGAAGTGGAATCTAATATAGAATTACAATCAGTAGGGATGGTGAGCCTTTCATGACGATAAAGAAATTTCAGGGGAGAACAGAAGAAGAAGCCACTGCCAGGGCAAGAGAGGAGTTTGGACCTCAGACAGTGATTATGAATGTGAAAGAGATAAAGCCAAAAGGGTTTCTGCGTTCTTTCAAGACTCCCTTGTATGAAGTGACGGCAGCCATAGAGGAGGATCAGCAGGCAGGAGCCAGAATTCCGGCGCACATGCCTTCGGTAACACCGTCTATGCCCGCATCTCCGGTGTCGCCCATATCTTCTGTATCTGCTGTGCCGTCAGGAATGCCCATGACCCAGACGCCGCCCCTGGTTCCGGGGACTTCCGGTTCTGTGCCGGCTTCCCCTCCCGGTAATATCAATATTGCGGCAGACGAGCCAATTTCCATACCGAAGCCGGAACCATTAAAGGAAGTATTTGCAAAAGTGGAAAATACCTGGGCTTCTTCCATGGGTGCTCAGGAGGCGGAAGAGAAGAGAAAGGACAGTGCCATGGAGAACAATCTGGAAGAGAAGCTGGAAAGTCTGCAGTCTCTTCTGGAGAAAAAGCTGGCGCCTCAGCCGGAGCCGGAAAAAGAACTTCCCAAAGAAGCTCCGGTGGATGAGAATTTTAAGTTTATCAAAATGATTTACAGTATTCTGCTGGATAATGAAGTAGATGAGAAATATGTAAATCAGATTATGGATGAAGTGGAAAAAGTGATGAAGGGCGGGGCCAGTGTGGATTTGATCCTGTCCAGTATTTATCAGAAAATGATTCTGAAGTTCGGACAGCCTCAGCCCATTGAACTGTCCGGCCGGAAACCGAAAGTAGTATTTTTTATCGGTCCTACGGGAGTGGGAAAAACCACTACCATTGCCAAGATAGCGTCGCGGTTTAAAATGGAAAAGGGAAAGAAAGTAGCCCTGCTCACAGCAGATACCTATCGAATCGCGGCGGCAGAGCAGCTTCGTACTTATGCAAATATTCTGGATACTCCGCTGGATATCGTGTATTCTTCCGAGGAGCTGAATGAGAAACTGAGAAATTCCGAGGAATATGACCTGGTGCTTGTGGATACCGCAGGGTTTTCCCATAAGAATGCGGACCAGCGGAATGAAACAAGGCATCTGATTGACAGAATACCGGGGGAATATCAGAAAGAAACGTATCTGGTACTGAGCGCTACCACCAAATACAGGGATTTGCTTGATATAGCGGACGTCTATAAGGAAAATTTTCATTTTAAATTAATTTTTACCAAACTGGATGAAACAAGTTGTCTCGGAAATATTCTGAATATGAAACTGTATACGGGAGCAGATTTATCCTACTCCACGTACGGACAGAATGTTCCGGAGGATATTGAAGTTTTTAATACGCAGAAAATTGTAAAACTTCTGCTTGGAGGAAAATGACATGGACCAGGCGGAGCAGTTAAGAAATATTGTAAAAAAGAATCAGCAGTCCACCCGCAAAGCCCGCATTTTTACAGTAACCAGCGGAAAAGGCGGGGTAGGGAAATCGAACGTGGCAGTAAATCTGGCAGTCCAGATGCAGAAACAGGGAAAGAAAGTGATTATCTTTGATGCGGATCTGGGGCTTGCAAATGTGGAAATCATGTTCGGAGCCATTCCCAAATATAATTTAAGTGATTTGATTTACCGGGGAAAGACCATACAGGAAATCATTACTCCCGGACCTCTGGATATCGGTTTTATATCAGGAGGTTCCGGTATAACCGGTGTGAATAACCTGTCCAAAGACCAGTTGAAATTTCTGGTGCGGAATCTGTCGGAACTGGATGAACTTGCAGATATTGTACTGATAGATACCGGGGCCGGCATTTCGGACCATGTACTGGAATTTGTTATGGCCAGTCCGGAAATTTTGCTTCTTGCCACTTCCGAGCCCAGTTCCCTGACGGATGCCTATTCTCTGCTGAAGGCTTTGCACCGCAACCCTGAATTTCGCCAGGCTCAGACAAAAATAAAGGTTATTTCCAACCGGGTAGTTACAGAAGAAGAGGGAACGGGAATTTACGAAAAGCTGAATGCAGTGGTAGGGCAGTTTTTACAGGGAAATCTGGAATATCTGGGTATGATTCCCCAGGACAATGCCATGGAAAAGGCGGTCCGTCAGCAGCAGCCGGTGAGTATTCTCTATCCGGATGCAAAATCCAGCAGAGCATTTGAAGTCCTGACCGGCAATCTTCTGGAGGGAACCACAGCCCCGATTCGTGAAAAAAGAGGAATTATGCAGCTCTTTTCACGTTTTATTTACAGAAAAGGCCAGGCATAAAAAAGTTAAGTCAGAGGTGCATCATGAATTCTAATATAGTCAGACCGGGAGACAAAGTTGAGATTCGGATTCTGCAGCAGGTAGAACAGGGAAAGAAGCTGGGAGAACAGCCTCCTGTATATTACAGTATTGTGGAAAATATACGGGACGATGGTTTTTTTGAAGTGCTGGTCCCTACGAAAGAGGGGAAGACGCAGGCTCCCCCCGGCGGCGTCAGGCTGGAATTTCGCTTCTATGCCAGAGGAGGCCTGTATCGCTGTGTGGCCCATATTAAGAACCGTTATATCCGGGAAAATCTCTATCTGCTGCTGATAGAACCCAGAAGCCCTCTGGAAAAGTTCCAGAGACGGGAGTATTACCGTTTCGAATGCGTGATGGATATGCAGTACATGATGATTACCGATGAGGAAGCTGAAATAGAAGATATCACGAAATTAAAAGAGCATCATAGATTAAACTATCCGGAAGATCTGGCGCGGGAAGCCATTGCAGTGGATATCAGCGGGGGCGGTCTGAGATTTGTGGCAAATATGCCGGGAACGAAAGGAGATTATCTGGTCCTTTCTCTTCGGCTGGAAAATGAAAGTATGAATTATCTTCTGGAAATCGTCGGAAAAGTCCTGCTTTGCCAGGAAATTGAATCCGGAGATAAAGAGAAGAAATACGAATACCGCATCAATTTTCTGATGCGGGATCAAAAAGAGCGGGAAAAGATTATTAAATATATTTTTGAGCAGGAACGTAAAAGCAGACAAAAAGGATGATGTTATGAAAAAAAATATTTTAGTGGTTGATGATTCTGCACTTATGAGAAGGCTTATCTGTGATATAATTAACACAGAAAGTACATTTCAGGCAACGGATGTCTGTAGAGATGGCCTGGAGGCATATGAAAGACTGAAAACTACCGGCTATGACGCTGTGATTCTGGATGTGAATATGCCCCGGATGGATGGTCTGGAATTACTGGAGAAACTACAGCAGGACAAAATTAATGCTACCGTTATTATGGTAAGCACTCTGACCGTTAAGGATGCGGACGTGACCATTCGCGCCATGGAACTGGGGGCCATTGATTTTGTCACCAAACCGTGTAATATTATTGAAGCAAAGGGAGAAGAGTTTAAAGGAAGTCTGCTGAGGGTTCTGAAAGCAGTTATCAGATCGGATAACGCAAGAAACGCTCTCGGAGTATCTTCCAGGCCGGAGGAGAAGCCGGCGCCGGTGAAAACCGTACAGATTCCCAAAAAACCGGTTGGAAGAGGCAGAAATAAACTGGTGGCTCTGGCATGTTCTACCGGAGGGCCCAAGGCACTGCAGAGTGTAATCCCCTATCTGCCGGAAAATATGGATGCTCCCATGGTGCTGGTGCAGCACATGCCCGTAGGATTTACCAGATCCATGGCGGAACGTCTGAATGACGTCAGCAAAATTGAGGTAAAGGAAGCAAAAGAGGGAGACGTTCTGGAGAAAGGGTGCGTTTATGTGGCACCCGGCGGAAAGCATATGGAGGTTCAGAAGAAGCCTGATGGCTCCCATGTGGTCCGTCTGAACGATCAGCCGCCCATCGGCGGACTGCGTCCCTGCGCAAATGTGACTTATGAGTCTCTGCGTACAAGCGGATACGATGAAATTGTATGCGTGGTGCTTACCGGTATGGGGGCGGACGGAACCGGAGGAATCCTTTCCCTGAAACAGAAAAAAAATATTCATGTCATTGCCCAGGACGCTCAGTCCTGCGTGGTATATGGAATGCCCAAGGCAATTGCAGAGGCCGGTGCTGTAGATGAAGTAGTTCCCTTGACAGAAGTTGCACAAACGATAATAAAGAATGTGGGGGTACAGTAGTATGGATGTAAGCCAATACCTTGAAATTTTTATTGATGAAACAAACGGACATCTGCAGAACCTGTCAGATTGTATTATGAGTCTTGAAAAAGACCCGGAGAACATGGATACCATTAATGAGATTTTCCGTGCGGCTCATTCTCTGAAAGGAATGGCAGGTACCATGGGCTTTAAACGTATGCAGCGTCTGACCCATGATATGGAGAATGTTTTTCAGGAAGTCCGCAGCGGCAATATGAACGTAACCAGCGGTCTGGTGGACGTATTGTTCCAGTGTCTGGATGCCATTGACGCGTATCTGGAGAATGTAAAAGAGAGCTCGGAAGAGGGCACAGACGATAATGAGGCCATTATTCAGGAACTGAATGACATTCTGGCAGCAGGAACCGGAGCGGCGCCTGCAAAAGAAGAAAAAACGGAAGAAAAGCCGAAGGAAGCAGCTTCCGGCGACCGTTTTCAGAAAAAATACATGGACATGGAATTTTCCGAAAAAGAGAAAGAGGAACTCCGTGTATCAGAAGAAAAGGGCATGAAACTGTACGGCCTTACGGTATATATTCAGGAAGAATGTCTGCTGAAGGCGGCAAGAGCTTTTCTGGTGTTCAAAGCAGTGGAGGATTTCGGAAATATTATTGCATATAACCCCACTTCTCAGGATATTGAAGATGAAAAATTCGGATTTGATTTCAGTTTTTATCTTGCCAGCGAGGCAGAACTGGATAAAATAAAAGAAGTGTCAAAGGCTGTCTCTGAAATTGAGGAAGTAATCGGTGAGCAGGTGGCTTATCGGGAACTGACAGCCGCGGCAGCCAAAAAGGAAGAAGCAGAAGCCGCAGCGGCCAAAGAAGCGGAAAATGCCAGAAATGCGGAAAGTGCGCAGGTACCGGCAGCAGCTCCTGCACAGGCCAAACCACAGGCTCAGGCCCAGTCAGGCAAGAAACAGAATGGCGGCAAGCCTGTAACCAACCGTACGGTCCGCGTGGATATTGAGAAACTGGACGCATTGATGAATCAGGTCAGCGAACTGATTATTGCCAAGAATTCCCTGGTATCTATAGGATCTACTTCTGACGGAGGCATGGGAGGGTCAAATTCCCAGGCATTCCATGAACAGATTGAATATCTGGAGCGGATTACCACAGGACTTCATGAATCTGTCATGAAGGTGCGTATGGTGCCCATTGAAAGTGTTGTTCAGAAATTCCCCCGTATGATTCGGGATCTGTCCAAAAAACTGGACAAGAAGATGGAACTGTATATGACCGGTGAAGATACGGAACTGGACCGTACCGTAGTGGATCAGATTGGGGATCCTCTGCAGCATCTTTTGCGTAATTCGGCAGATCATGGTCTGGAGAGTGCGGAGCTCCGTAAAAAGAGAGGAAAACCGGAGAGCGGTTCCATTCATCTGAATGCTTTCCAGGAAGGAAATAACGTAATTATTGAAGTAAGCGACGACGGTAACGGTATTGATACGGAAAGTGTTAAGAACAAAGCCATTGAACGGGGCCTGATTACACCGGAACAGGGAGCGGCCCTGAGTCAGAAAGAAATTATAGATTTCCTGTTTATGCCCAGTTTCTCCATGGCAAAACAGATTTCCGACGTGTCCGGCCGGGGCGTGGGTCTGGATGTGGTAAAGTCCAACATTGAAGCATTGGGCGGCGATGTGGAAGTGAAGAGTATTCTGGGAGAAGGCTCCAAATTTACCGTACGCCTTCCGCTGACTCTGGCAATTATCCAGGCTCTGATGGTGGAAGTGAGAAATGAAAAATATGCCATTTCCCTGGGCTCTATTGAGACTATCGAAGAAATTATGGCAGATGAAATCAAGTTTGTTCAGGCAAAAGAAGTGATACATATTCGCGGCATGGTAATCCCTCTGATTCGTCTGGATCAGCTGCTGGATTGCGAGCCGGATGATGAAGAACGGGAAAGCCTTACCGTAATTATTGTCCGGAAAGGCGATAAATTTGCAGGACTTATTGTGGATGAGCTGAACGGCCAGCAGGAAATCGTTATCAAATCCCTGGGCAAATACATTAACAACAGTACCAAGATTATCAGCGGCGCAACTGTGCTTGGTGATGGTGAAGTGGCGTTGATCCTGGATGTTAATACATTATTTTAGGGGGTGTTGATATGGCGAATAATATTTCTGTGGTAGAAGACGGCAAAAAACAGTTTATCGTAGTGAAAATCGGCAGTGAACAGTATGGAATAGATATCAGTTATGTAGATAATATTGTCCGTATGCAGAAGATTACCAGAGTGCCGAAAGCACAGACCTATTTTAAGGGAATTATCAATCTGCGCGGGGAAATTGTACCGGTAATGAGCATTCGTACCAGGATGGATCTGGAGCCGGATGTATTTACGGATGTTACCAGAATCATTATTCTGAAGCTGGAAGAGCACGGAGTGCTTGGACTTATTGTAGATGAAGTGAAAGAAGTGGTAACCCTTGGTCCGGATGAAATTGACAAAGTAGCTTATGATGCCAGAAACAGCAAAAGCAACTTTATCAATGGTGTTGGAAAGCACGGAGAGGAACTGATTTCCCTGTTTGATACCAACAGCATCATTGATGAATCAGAAAATGTATAGTTGGATGGAAAGAGGCTGTTGCAGCAAACCCGTATTCTGGCAGCAGCCTGTTCGTAATTAAGGAGAAATGGAGAATAGCGGTCATGGCTAAATTTAGTTTGGATCAGGTAAATGAAATGTATTTTGACGTGCTGAAAGAAATCGGCAATATTGGTGCAGGCAACGCTACCACCGCAATTTCAAATATGCTGAACCTGAAAGTAAATATGGAAGTTCCCAAAGTGGAATTTCTGACTTTTCAGGAACTTCCCACCGCGATTTCTGCGGAGGAAGAAACAGTGGTGGGCATTTATCTGGAAGTGGAAAGCGATATCGGCGGAAGCATGATGTTTCTGCTGAAAATGGAATCTGCCCGTTATCTGGTAAATCATCTGATGGGAAGACCGGATGATTATGCGGAAGAATTCAATGAGATGGATCTGTCCGCAATCAAAGAAATAGGAAATATTATATCCGGCTCCTATTTATCAGCTTTGTCTACGATGACAAATATGGTAATCACATCTTCCGTCCCATATCTTGCCATTGATATGGCAGCGGCTATCTTAAGCGTGCCTGCCATTCAGTTTGGACAGTATGGGGATAATGCACTTCTGATACAGACGGAGTTTGGAGACGATGTAAAAATACAGGGATTTTTTATTTTAATGCCAGATGTAGATTCCTATGATAAAATTTTAACTTCATTGGGGATTGCACTGTAAAAGGAGCAAGGAGTTATGGCTACAATTAAAGTTGGAATGGCAGATTTGAATATTTGCAAGGCACCGGATATGATTACCACTCTGGGACTGGGATCATGTATTGGAATTGCAGTCTATGATCCGGTTTTAAAACTTGGGGGACTGGCACATATTATGCTTCCTGACAGTACACAGATGAGGAATAATGCAAATATTGCCAAATTTGCAGATACAGGAATAGAGGAACTGATTAAGCGTATGGTTGCGGCAGGAGCCAATAAGCGGCGCCTGGTCGCAAAAATCGCAGGCGGGGCAAAGATGTTCCAGGTAAGCGGCCTTTCCACTATTGGTAATGTGGGGGAGCGCAATGCCCAGGCTTCAAAGGCGAAGCTGAAACAGCTTGGGATTCCGCTGCTGGCAGAAGATACCGGGTTGAATTATGGCCGGACCGTTGAATTATATCCGGCAACCGGGGAATTTTATATTAAGGCAGTGGGTAAAACATTAAAGATTATTTAAAGGGTGACAGGATATGAAAACGAAACAGGTACCAATAATTATTACCTTGATAGCCGGACTCGTAACTTGTATTATCGGCTTTATGGAACAGATGGAAATGGGACAGTTTGTAAAAATATGGATTATCGTTTTAGTATCCTTTTATATCCTTGGATGTATTGCAAAACTGGTGTTGGACAGAAACTTCAGGGAAGAAGCAGAAGAAGCCACGGAAGAGGCAGCGGAGGAAGAAGAGTCAGAGAATCCGGAAGAAGCAGAGGATTCGGAAACTCAGGAAGATTCCGCAGAGGAAGAAGAAATACAATAGACGCACAGTTTGGAAACTTGTTGTATTTGATCACGCAGGAAAGCCTGTAAAGGCGTTACCTGCAGTCTTGGGGGCTTTGGATGAACGCGGCAGAAAGAGAACGATTGTGGGCAGAATTTTTAAAAAAGCCCGCGGCAGAACTGAGAGAACAGATTATTGTGGAATATGCACCGCTGGTTAAGATAGTGGCGGGGCGCCTGAGTATGTATCTGGGATACAATGTGGAATATGACGATCTGGTAGGGTATGGAATTTTTGGCCTGATTGACGCCATTGATAAATTTGATATAAAGAAAGATGTAAAATTTGAGACATACGCCAGTCTGAGAATCAGAGGTTCCATTCTGGATCAGATACGGAAAATGGACTGGATTCCCAGAACGGTACGGCAGAAACAGAAGAAAATTGATGAAGCTGTCAAAAAGATAGAGACAAGAACCGGCAGGAATGCACTGGACGAGGAGATTGCCGAAGAACTGAAATTGAGCGGAGAAGAACTGCTGAACTGGCAGTCCCAGCTTAAAGTTACAAATATGGTTTCTCTGAATGAATATCTGGAACAGGGAATGGAGCCTGCCATGGACGCAAGAGGCAATTCCCATTTTATTCAGCCGGAAGATGCTGTTGCGGAGGATGAACTGAAAAAAGTTCTGGAACAGTCTCTGGAGGTTCTCACGGAAAAAGAACGCAAAGTAATTACCTTATATTATTATGAGGATTTAACTTTAAAGGAAATAAGCAACGTATTGGAGGTGTCGGAATCCCGGATATCACAGCTTCATACAAAAGCATTGATGAAGATGAAAAAAACAATGGGACCCTACATGAACATATTAACGGATTAGGTGGTTGATGCTATGGAGAGCAAAAATGGGTATTTCAAATTAGATGTAAGAGATGTGGGAGTATTCCTTCAGGTATTTCCGCCGGAAGAAGGAGGGAAAATCCCGGAATACAAAGAGGTAGTAGCATATCTGGAAAGCAAAGGTTACGGCATGTTTGATGCAAAAGAACTGAACCGTATTCTGAGCCTTACGGATGGCGTACAGGAAATTTATGCAGGTGCATGGAACGGGCTTCATGAAAATGAGCATATGGAAGTAAATATTTCCCTGGATAAAATGCTGGTGTTCTGCCGTTTTTATCCTCCTTCCAATAATGGAAAGCTGCTGTCGGCAGAAGAAATTGTTGCGAATCTGTCCGCTCATAATATTACGGTGGGGCTCAATCAGGAGGAGATTCAGCGTTTTCTGAAAGACCGCCGCTACTGTACCAATTATATTATGGCAAAAGGGATCCCGCCGGTAAATGGCAGGGATGCTAAAATTGAATATTTCTTTAATACAAACCACAATCTGAAGCCCAAAAAGAATGAAGACGGGTCTGTAAATTATCATGAACTGAATACCATCAGCCGTGTGGAGCAGGGACAGGTGCTGGCAAAACTTCATCCTGAAGTGCCGGGGAAGCCAGGAAAAGATGTATTTGGCGGTGAGATTCAGGCAAGGCAGGCAAAGACCCTCAAGCTGGAATTCGGCAATAATATCACCTTGTCTGAAGATAAAACGGAGATTTACTCCGGTGTGACGGGACATGCCAGTCTGGTCAATGGCAAAGTATTTGTGGAAGATGTATTTGAGGTGCCGGCCGATGTGGATACTTCCACAGGAAATATTGTCTATGACGGTAATGTTACCATTAAGGGAAATGTAAAAAGTGGTTTTTCCGTGACTGCCAAAGGCGATATTGTGATTGAAGGCGTAGTGGAAGCTGCTTATCTGTCTGCAGGCGGGCAGATAATTGTAAAGCGCGGAATTCATGGCATGGGCAAAGGAAGAGTTCAGGCCAGTGACAATATTATCACAAAATTTATAGAGAACGCCACTGTAATTTCCGGAGGCTATGTGGAGACGGGCTCAATTCTTCACAGTCAGGTGTCGGCAGGAACCGATATCCGTGTAGGGGGCAAGAAAGGCTTTGTAAACGGAGGCGTCATTCGTGCCGGCAATCTGGTGGAGGCTCAGACCATCGGTTCTACCATGGGAACGCAGACTAAGATTGAAGTAGGAGTAGACCCGGAAATAAAAGAACGATATGGGGAGCTTCAGAAGAGTATTATTCAAATCAGTAAAGAACTGGAACAGATGCGTCCCATTCTCGTTAATTTTAATGAAAAAATGCAGAAGAAAGAAAAGTTAAGCGTGGAGCGGATTCAGCAGGTCCAGACAGTCGCCAGATCCTTTAAGGAGAAGCAGCAGCTTTTGAATTCACAGCGAAAAGAGCTGAAAGAACTTCACGACCAGATTCAGATGTCCCACAATGCCAAGATAAAAGTAAAAGGCAGTATTTATCCGGGTGTGTCTGTAAATATTTCTGAGGTAAGCATGAACATTAAAAGTGAAAGAACGTTCTCGAAATTTATCAAGGAGCATGGTGAAATTGTAGTGCGTACTTTATAAAAGGAGTGTGGGAATATGTCAATCCGGCCAGTAGAATTCAGCGGTGTGGTTCAGAGAAGTCAGGATATAAGCACGGTGAAGCAGAATGAGGACAACAAGTCCATGTTACAGCAGCAGAATGTGCAGACCCAGTTTGCAAAGGACACGGCACATCACATGCAGCAGGTAACTCATGCCAATGATTCTGACAATCCGAAAAAGAAATTTGACGCCCGTGAAAAGGGAAGCAATGAGTATGAAGACCGCCGGAATAAAAAGAAAAAGGCGGGGGAAAAAAACAGCGGAAAGGTAAGCGTTAAAACCACAGGTGGTTTTGATATGAAAATATAGGTGGGTACAGGTATGTCAACAATAGAAATTGTTTTACTGGTAATTGGTGTCGTAATGATGGTTGCAAGTTTCTTTGTTACAGAAAAACTCTCAAATCAGGATCTGGATAAAGTCGCTGAGCTGAGTACGGAGGAAATGCGGCGCATTCTTGAGCGAAGTCTGACAGATGCCCAGGTAAAGGTGGACAACATGGTGGACCAGGTAATCGACCATTCCATTGAGAAATCCATGGAAGTAGTAGAGCGGGCGCTGGATAAGGAAACCAATGAAAAAATGCGTGCAATTACGGAATATTCCGATACTGTGCTGGAGTCCATTCACAAAACCCATAACGAAGTAATGTTTCTCTACAGTATGCTGAACGATAAACATTCTGAGCTTACGAAATATGCAGGAAATCTTGCACAGCTTGCCATCAATCTGGAAGAACTGCAGGAAAATATCCAGAACACGGTTGCCCATTCCGATGATATTCTGAACAGGGTCCAGGAATCGGCAGAGGCTCCGGTTTTGAGTGCGGCAGAACCGGATTTGCCTGACATACCGGGAACAGAACCGGCAGAAGAGCCTGCCGGAGAGCTGTCAGACGAAAATATGAACCATAATCAGAGAATTCTGGATATGTACCGGGCAGGAAAAACTGACGTAGACATAGCAAAAGAGCTGGGGCTCGGCGTAGGTGAAGTGAAACTTGTAATCGGTTTATTCAGAGAGGAAGATTTATAATATATGAAATTAAAATATTATTTGCGAGGACTGGGAGTAGGAGTAATCTGCACTGCCATTATTATGGGAATTGCTCTGTCAGGAAATAAAAAGGAAAAACTGACTGACGCGGAAATCATAGAGCGTGCCAGACTTCTGGGAATGGTTATGGAAGAAGATTCCGGCGGAAAATCTTCAGAAAAAAAGGAAACAGAATCCCTGCAGAATGAAGAGAATAAAACGCCTGAAACTCAGGAAAGTAAAGAAAAAGAGAAAGAAACATCTGATAAAAAAGAAGAAAAAAACGATGACGGAACATCTGACAGTGCGAAATCGGAAGATGAAAAGCAGGAAGGAACGTCTGATAACAATAATTCTGCATCGGAAGACGGACAGGCTTCCGATGGTACGCAGAATATGGTAGAATTTGAAATTAAACAGGGAGAGTTTTCCGATGTAGTCAGCCGGAAACTGTTTGAGGCAGGGCTGATTCCAAATGCAGAGGACTTTAATACTTACATGACACAGAAAGGTGTTGACGATTCGCTGCGTGTGGGGGTCCATATGATTCCGGCCGGAGCTACTGCAGATGAAATCATAGAAATTTTGCAGGGAAAACCCCAATAGGACTTGCAAGTAAATTTTTCCTGTGATATAATCTGTAAGATCACATATGGTTTTCTCCGAAAAACAGACAACTGTGTGTGAAACATCTGTTCTTCCGAACGGATGGCTGCATAAAAATCACATATGTGGATTCCAGAGCCGGTGCCCTGTCGGTAGCTTTGGGGGAAGAAGCATATGGAAGAATCTAACCAAATGGAGGTAAAAAATGGGCGTTATTTCAATGAAACAGTTATTAGAAGCAGGTGTTCATTTCGGACATCAGACAAGAAGATGGAACCCTAAGATGGCTCCCTATATCTACACAGAGAGAAATGGTATTTATATCATTGATTTGCAGAAATCTGTAGGAAAAGTGGACGAGGCATATAAGGCAGTGTCAGGTATTACTGCTGAGGGCGGTACCATTCTGTTTGTGGGAACCAAGAAGCAGGCACAGGATGCCATTAAGGCTGAGGCAGAACGCTGCGGCATGTTCTATGTGAACGAGAGATGGCTGGGCGGTATGCTTACCAACTTTAAGACTATTCAGAGCCGGATTGCAAGATTAAAGGCAATCGAAACTATGGCAGAAGATGGAACCTTTGATGTGCTTCCCAAAAAAGAAGTTATTGCGTTAAAGAAAGAATGGGAAAAATTAGAGAAGAACCTTGGTGGAATCAAAGACATGAAACGTATTCCGGATGCAATCTTTATCGTAGACCCCAAGAAAGAAAGAATTTGTGTTCAGGAAGCTCATACGCTGGGAATTCCGTTGATTGGTATTTGTGATACAAACTGTGATCCGGAAGAACTGGATTATGTGATTCCAGGAAATGACGACGCAATCCGTGCAGTGAAGCTGATTGTTTCCAAGATGGCAGATGCGGTTGTGGAAGCAAATCAGGGAACAATTGAAGAAGAGACAGAAGAAGTTTTGGAAGAAGCAGCAGAAGAATAAGAAGATTGATTTAAATATTTCAGAGGACAGACAATATTGCCTGTCCTCAATTGTGGATAAACAGACCGGGATACTGTCCTGTATCCTGCAGACCTGTATATGGAGGAAACGAAAATGGCTATTACAGCAGCAATGGTAAAAGAGTTAAGAGAAATGACCGGTGCAGGCATGATGGACTGCAAAAAGGCTTTAAATGAGACAGACGGTGATATGGATGCCGCAGTAGAATTTTTAAGAAAAAACGGACAGGCAAAGGCTGAGAAAAAGGCCGGCAGAATTGCAGCGGAAGGTCTCTGTACCGTTGTGGTAAAAGATGATAAAACCGCAGCAGTTGTGGAAGTAAATTCTGAGACAGACTTCGTAGCAAAAAATGATACGTTCAGAGCATTTGTGGAATCGGTTGCAACTCAGGCAGTAAATTCTGATGCGGCGGATCTGGATGCATTTATGGCAGAAGCATGGAATGAGGATTCCGGTAAGACCGTAAAAGACGCTCTGGTGGAAAAGATTGCAGTTATCGGGGAAAACCTGAATATCCGCAGATTTGAGAAGGTTACCGCAGAAAACGGCTGTGTGGTTTCCTATGTTCATGGCGGCGGAAGAATCGGCGTTATTATTGAGGCAGAGACTTCTGTTGTCAATGACACTGTGAAAGAAGCACTGACAAATCTTGCAATGCAGACAGCAGCACTTTCTCCCAAATATGTTTCCAGGGATGAAATCAGCGCAGAATATATTGCTCATGAGAAAGAGATTCTTCTCGCACAGATTATGAATGATCCCAAAGAATCTCAGAAACCGGAGAAAGTCATTTATGGTATGATAGAGGGACGTGTCAACAAAGAACTGAAAGAAATCTGTCTGGTAGACCAGGTATATGTAAAGGCAGAAGACGGAAAACAGACCGTAGGAAAATATCTGGAAGCGGTTTCCAAAGAAGTTGGTTCACCTGTTTCCGTTAAGAGATTTGTACGTTTTGAGACCGGTGAAGGCCTGGAGAAGAAACAGGAAGATTTTGCAGCTGAAGTTGCAGCGCAGATGGGCATGTAAGCGAAGTTTGCATTTGAAATAACTGTATAAAAATTATAAGGCTCCGAATGCCTTGTAATCACGCATTTTCAAGTGATTATGAGGGATTCGGAGCCTTTTTCTATTCAAAAAAAGGTCAAGATGGAAATACCGTCTTTTACCGTTAAAAACCGTCTAAAATCACTTCAAATTGAGTATTACTCAACAGCTTTGTTGAGTAAATTGGATACTCACAATCTTCGGCGAAGTTTACTCAATTATCGTAATCCATTAAAACTCATTTTCTCAAATCCTTCATAATATTAAAAAATTTAAGGAGATTAATTATGGCAAATACAGCGTTAGGAGCAGAAAAAGAGAAAGCGATTATTTTTATCAGCGATGCACATGAAAAATTCTACTACGAAAAATTGAAAGAGGTCAGGTATCAGGACGTATACCACAAGGCACTTGTATATTGTCTTGGTATCAGTGATGACACAAGAAGGAACATTTACAGTATCTATGATTTTAAGACAGGCTGTGTAAAAACAGAGTGCCTGCATGAAGGCTGGCAGACCAGCGGGAGCGTGAAAGTAGTCAGGATGGCGTATAACCTTTACTGCAACGGTACGCCGAGTGTCCTTGATTATGATGATGCGGAGGAACAGGTGGACGAGTGCAGACGGTACACAGTGGAAGAACTGTTCTGCTGTGCCTATGCGCCCTATTTTTGGCAGGCGATACAGATACGCTATCCGGAATACGCAACGTATAACCATGATCTGTACGCCATGTTCGGAGGACGGGATTGATGTTAAAAGTCAGGCTTATGGGAACGAAGAACGATATTAAGTGGTTCGGGAAGATTTTACAGAGGAACCCGAAAATCGAAGTGACGGAGTTTTCCGATATGTTCCCAAACAAAGGGACAAAGAAATATTACAGGACTTATGTGGAAGTCAGGAAAAGCAACGTAAAAGAAAACCAGTAGAAAGCAAAGGAGAATTATCATGTGTAAAATAATCGCAATCGCAAACCAGAAAGGCGGAGTCGGCAAGACCACCACCACAAGCAACTTAGGCATCGGGCTGGCAAAACAGGGTAAGAAGGTGCTTCTGATTGATGCGGACGCACAGGGCAGTCTGACCGCAAGTTTAGGCTTTACAGAGCCGGACAGTCTGGAAGTCACGCTTGCAACCATTATGGGGAACTTAATCAATGACGAGGAAGTAGAGCCGGGAGAAGGCATTCTCCACCATGAGGAAGGGATAGACTTAATGCCGGGGAACATCGAGCTTTCCGGTCTGGAAGTTTCCCTTGTGAATGTGATGAGCCGGGAAACAGTACTCCGGTCATACATAGAGATTGTGAAGGAGAGCTACGATTATATCTTGATTGACTGTATGCCTTCCCTCGGCATGATTACCATAAATGCCTTTGCCAGCGCCGACAGCATCTTGATACCCGTACAGGCGGCATATCTGCCCGTCAAAGGCTTGCAGCAGCTTATTAAGACGGTCGGTAAGGTAAAGCGGCAGATTAACCCGAAACTGGAGATTGAGGGGATTCTGCTTACAATGGTGGACAGCCGGACGAATTACGCAAAGGACATCAGCTCCATGCTGAAGGAAGCCTATGGAAGCCGGGTGAGGATATTTGCCAATGTTATTCCCATTTCCGTCCGGGCGGCGGAGATTTCAGCGGAGGGCATCAGCATTTATAAGCATGATCCAAAGGGAAAAGTGGCGTCAGCCTATGATTCTCTGACAAAGGAGGTGCTTGCAGATGGGCAGTAACGCAAAATCGGGAAGCGCAGCAAAGATTACGCTGGAAAAATTTGATGATTTATTCGGCGGGAGTGCCGCACAGGAAAGCGGCGTTGAACAGATTATCAATGCGCCGCTGGCAGAGCTTTATACGTTCAAAGACCACCCGTTCCGGGTGGAAGATGACGAGAAGATGGAGGAAACAACAGAGAGTATCCGGCAGTATGGGGTGCTTGTGCCGGGGATTGCAAGACCGAGGGCAGGCGGCGGCTATGAAATCATAGCCGGACACCGCCGCAGGCGTGGCTCGGAGCTTGCCGGAAAGACGGAAATGCCTGTGATTGTCCGCAATTACACCGATGATGAAGCTACAATTATCATGGTGGATTCCAATATCCAGCGGGAGGACATCTTGCCAAGCGAAAAGGCGAAAGCCTACAAGATGAAATATGAAGCCATGAAGCATCAGGGGAAGAAGTCAGGGAAGAACACCCTTGATGAAGTGGGCGAAGCTGCCGGGGAGAACGCCAAAAAGGTTCAGCGGTATATCTGGCTCTCCCGCCTGTCCGATGAACTCCTTGTTATGGTGGATAATAAAAAGCTCGGCTTCTCACAGGGCGTGGATATTTCCTTTCTGACGGAAGAAGCGCAGCAGTGGGTACAGGTTACTATTGAGGAAAAGGGCTGTAACGTCAGCATGGTGCAGTCGGCAAAAATCAAGGAATATGGCAAGACCGGGGAGCTTACCCTTGCGATGGTGCGCCTGATACTGACGGAGGAAAAGCCGAAGGAACGGAAAGTGACACTGAAAGCGGATAAAATCAGCGAATATTTTGCGGAGGACTGCAGCAGTGAGGAAATAGAGGGCATCATCATTCAGCTATTGGATGAATGGAAGAAAAGACAATAGGAAGGAGGTCGGGCAGAATGGATGGCGGTTTGAAATTCGATTACTATTACGGTGCGGAAGCGGAACAGTTTTCCTTTTACAGAGTGCCGAGGCTGCTGATTAAAGACAGGCGTTTCAAAGGCTTATCCAGTGATGCGAAACTCCTTTACGGTCTGATGCTTGACAGGATGGCATTATCCATGAAAAACGGCTGGTTTGATGATGAGAACAGGGCGTATATCCATTATACGGTTGAGAACATCATGGAAGATTTGGGGTGCGCCAGAGCCACCTGTGCAAAGGTGCTTGCGGAGCTTGACAGCAAAAAAGGGATTGGTCTGATTGAGAAGAAAAGGCAGGGATTGGGAAAGCCGGACATCATATATGTCAAGAACTTCGTCCTTTCAGAGCCGCCCGCAGGTGGGGAAGGCACAGCGGCAGAACCCGCAGGCACTGATGTTTCCACAGAAGTTCAAAAACTGAACTTCAAGAAGTACAAGAATCAGGATTCCAGAAGTTCAGAAATTGAACTTCTGGAAGTTCAAAAAACAGACTTCAAGAGTTTCAAAAAGCAGACTTCTGGAAGTTCAGAAAACGAACCTCTGGAAGTTCAAAAATCGAACCCTAATTATAACAATACTAATTATACTGATCTGAGTTATACCAATCCTATCAATCAATCGGATAGGGAAACAGAAAAACAGGAACCGGGCAAGCCGGATAATGGTATGATTGATGTGATGGATAATGCCACTGCCTACATGGAAATTATTCGTGACAATATTGAATACGAGCATCACATGAAATATGGGGACTGGCAGGATAAGGGGCTGTATGAGGAACTGTATGAGGTTATCTGCGAGATTGTGTGCGTGAAGCGTAAGACGGTAAAGGTCAACGGGGAAGATTACCCTTATGAGCTTGTAAAATCAAAGTTCCTGAAGCTGAACAGCTCCCATTTGGAGTATGTTATCGGGTGCATGAGGGAAACCACAACCAAGATAGCCAACATCAGGGCGTACATGGTGACTGCCCTCTACAATGCGCCTAACACCATGAACCACTATTACCAGCAGTTGGTGCAGCATGATATGTATGGCGGCGGTTGGGAAGAAAAAGGGATGTTCCAGCCCAAAGTGGAAGGAGATGGATAAATGGAATCCATGAGGGATATTGACCGGGTAATGGAACGGGAGATTGCAAAGGGGAGCTGCCCGTTAAGGTTTGTGAGGATAGAATTTGGCAGTTCCCCTTATCAGGAGATTGCGTCAAGGGAAAAGCTGCTGGAGGTGCTGTCCTATCTGCTGCGGATTGGCGATTATGGCAGGTTTGCCGGGAAAGGGACAGGGAATAATGTTTACATGGACTTAAAAGGCAGGAAACCAGCTTTTAAGCGTACCCGATCCTTTATTGACCGGAATACCCTCTTTTCCACAATCCGCAGGTACGGAAAGAAAATAAAGCCGGATTTTGATGGGCATACTTATCTGGAAACAGTGCAGTGCTTCTTTGGACTGCCGGAAGGGGAACAGGATAAATACAGGGTAACATATGACGGGCAGGAAACATTTGCTTTCCCTATGTCGGATAAATATATACTCGGACTTTACACGCACTGTATCTCCGCAAGGCGGGCGGCATCGGCGGATGTGGGTATTCCCGGCACAGGCTTTTCAGAAAAAGAACAGGGGATTGCAAGCCTTGAGGGTGTGCGTGACGTGCTGTTCCAGTGCCTTTTGTTTGACACGATAAAATGCGGGGAGGGCGTATTATATGCTGACCTCTGCACGATTTACTGTTTAAAAGAGAATAAATAACTTTTGGACTTTTTGTCCAGAAGTGGATCAGGAGGATGCGCT
The DNA here is from genome assembly GCA_036941025.1 of Lachnospiraceae bacterium JLR.KK002. Taxonomy (NCBI): domain Bacteria; kingdom Bacillati; phylum Bacillota; class Clostridia; order Lachnospirales; family Lachnospiraceae; species Lachnospiraceae bacterium JLR.KK002. The sequence continues at coordinate 1,487,989 of JAYMNP010000001.1, read as the reverse complement.
ATGGCAGAAATATATATTACGGAAGAACAGCGGGCAAAATGCCGGAAAGTGGCGGATGCGTTTGCGGAACTGTATGAGCTGACCGATGTGATGGTGGCGGATGCCGGGAGATTTGGCTTTGTCCGTCTGCAATGGTTCAGTGAGGGCGAGGGCTTTGATTCGGCAATGGCATTTTCGGATTGTCTGGAGCTGTTTGAGGAACTCTGGCGGATATGGTATGAACATGAAGTCTTAACGCCTGTTCTGGGTACGCCGCTTGCGGAGCTTGACTATGACGAGATATTCCAGACGCTTTCCAAAGACAGGCAGGAGGAAATCTTGGAAAAGAAGAAATATTTCATTTCCCGGTGTGAAGATGCTTTCCGTTAGGCGGCAGATATTTTTTACAATTCCGGGGCGTTTTCTGTTAAAATAGACCGTATCAGGATAAAGGCAGGAGTGGTGTGTTTGGGAAACAGGAAGCGCCTGAAAAGGGCAGACAGGACATATAAAGACTTAAAGCAGAAGCAGAAAGCTAAAATAGCAGACTGTATGTTTGAAAAGACCTGTGATTATTACAGGGAGCATGGCAGGATGCCGGAAGGAGAGGACTGTGAAAAAATTGCGGGGCAGATTTACCAGAGGGTAAAGGGGATAGCGGAAAAGGCTTCTTTTGATGAAATATACAGCCTGTACCTTTACCGTCTGCCACGTTATGAAACGAGAATAGCGGAGAACGGGCTTCCGGAAAAGAAAGAGAAAAAGAAAGAAGATGCCGACAAGCCGAAAGTAAAGCAGATAGGCAGGAGCAAAAAAGTATGCCCGAACTGCGGAAGGAAGATGAAGCAACAGTTTACCGGCTTGCAGCATTGTAAATGCGGCATAAGCTGGAAAAAGGACATCGGATATTTTGAGCGTACCGGGGATATGGTTTTCGCTCTGGAACGGAGGAAAGCAGGGAAAAAGACAAAGCAGTGTCCGGTGATCCGGTACAGATAATTAAATATCAGAAACAGCGTGAGGGCAGTTATAGACCGTAAACAGCGGTTTGTAGCTGCCTTTTTTGCGTTTATAAAACTTTTGGACAAAAAGTCCAGAAGCGGAAAGGAGAAAGAAGGAAAATGAAACACAAAAAAGTAGCAGCAGCCCTTTCTGCGGCGGTGGCAGGCGCATCGGTATTAGCCGGAATCCTTTATGCGGCGGGGAAAAGAAAACCGAAAAAGGGGCGGGAGCCGGACTTACAGGAAGAAGGTCTGACGGAAGGGAAGCTGCGGGAGTGCCTTCTCCGTCTGTTCCGGCTGTATGAGGACAGTGAGTTTGATGATTCTGCGGAGTTTTTGGGCAATGGGAGTGATCCGAGGGAATATGAGGCGGAGAACTATTCCAGCCAGTTATTCCCTTATATCAAAAGGAACATGAAGGACGTGATGATGATGGAGGGGGATGACGGTACGGGGAAAGAACCCTTCGCCATGACGGACGTGCTTTTCTGTTATCCAGCCTGCAAGATAGGCTGTGAGATAAGGGAACTGTTTTCAGACAACTTTGTCCTGTGCCTTCAAAGCGAGATGTGGATACTGGAAAACGGGGAGTTTGCGTCTGTCTACTGTGTCAGTATTGGAAAGGACGGAGGGCGGCTCAGTTACCGCTTTGTGGATACCTACATCAAAAATCCGGGGGATATTCCTATCTGCTTTGAAGATTTGGAAAGCGGTTTTGCAGAGATAATTGAAGCTGAAAAAGAAGGGAGAGAACCTTATCTGCCATAACCCGGTCAGGAAGGAGAGCTTATGAAATATTTAATCCACAGGCTGTACGTCCCACCCTGACGGGGGTACAGCAATAAAAAAAGAAGGAGGGAAACCATGCAGGAGGAAGTGACACAGAAAACCATTGCCCTTGTGTTCAAATCTTCCCGGCTGACTGCCGACGTGCTGAAAAAGGCTATGAAAATGTATCTGGAACACCATAAACAGGGAAAGCAGATGCCGCATGGGAAAATATCAGTGAAAGAGCTGGTCGGTCAGGGTATGGGCGCTTCGAGCATTGAGGTGACGGATAACAACATTAAGTCCTTTGAGAGAGTGGCAAAGAAATACAACGTACAGTTTGCTGTAAAAAAGGATAAGACGGAAAAGCCGCCGAAGCACATCGTATTATTCAAGGGCAAAGATGCCGACGTAATAACGCAGGCATTTAAGGAGTTTGTAAAAGTTAATGAGAAAAAGCATAACCGCATCTCCGTAAAGGAGAAGCTGGCGCAGTTCCGGGAGCAGTTAGGAAAAGACAAAAACCGGGAGAGGGCAAGGGAACACCAGAAGGACAGGGGGCAGTCATTATGAGTAAAATCGTAGAGGGCATTGCCAAAGACCTAAAGTCAGTCCCTGAAAAGCTCAAGGCAAAGACGGGGAATGTTGACAAAAAGAAACTTTTCCTTATGAACCTCCCCTATGCGCTTGCCGGGTATTTCTGCGACAAAATTGCGTGGCTGTGGCGGGTATCGCCGGGGCAGGATGCTTCCGCAAAGGCGATGGCGGTCATGGCGGGGATGGAGGACTTATTTTCCAACCCGTTACCAAGTTTCCACCCAAAAGATTTGCTGATAGGGATAGGGTGTGGCATTGCGCTCCGCCTTATAGTGTATTTCAAAGCCAAGAACGCCAAGAAGTTCCGGCATGGCATGGAGTACGGTTCTGCAAGGTGGGGGACAGCAAAAGATATTGAGCCTTATGTCGATCCGGTGTTTGAGAACAATGTTCTTCTCACAGAAACGGAAAGGCTGATGATGTCCGGCAGACCAAAACAGCCGAAATATGCGAGGAATAAAAATATCCTTGTTATCGGTGGTTCCGGTTCGGGCAAGACGAGGTTTTTCGTAAAACCGAACCTGATGCAGATGCACAGTTCCTATGTTGTCACTGATCCGAAGGGGACAGTGTTAGTGGAGTGCGGAAAAATGCTCTTAAAGAACAATTACCGGGTGAAAGTGCTGAATACCATTAACTTTAAAAAGTCTATGCACTATAACCGTGCGACTTGTTCGTCGCTGAAAAGGCGGCGCACAGCGCTGTTTTTAATCAGTTCTGTGAACTGATAATTCGAGAGGTGGAATGATAGGGTAACGCCTTGAAACGCCTCCCCTGATACTCCGGCATGCGTCATCACTCTGTGATGAGGTGTGAAGCCCGGTAAAGTCGGCAGAAAGGTGCCGTAACAGATAACGCTGACGAAACCTGTCCAGAGGTGGACAGCGCACCCCATATGCCGGGGGTCTATAAAATACCTAAGGTGAGAATGGCAGCAATGCCTGACGAAACTCCCGAATGTAAAGGTCTAAAAGTGCCACATACAGAAATGTATGTGTGGGTTCATGCCCAGACAGTGCGGTCTAGTAGGAATGGTTGTTACGAACCACCGTGATGTGTTACAGGCACATGCAAGCTGTCAGGCTTAGAGGGAACACCTAAGGGTATATATGCACAGATAGAATTATCGGAACAAGGAAAGGCAGAGAGTCCTATGGATAATCCGGCGAAGAACAATAAGCGGATGAATCTCTGCTGAAAGGTCGTGGTCGAACTGTCGATGTTGCCTGCGAAAAAGAGGGCGACGGAGGAATGGCCACAAGTCAGGCAGAAAATCAGCAGTACACACTCTCTAATCATGCAGTCGAGTAAGAATAAGAAATTGTCACTCGAATCAATGAAATGGGGTGATGTACATGACACAAAAAGCTAAAAAAAGAAGCAAACTGCGCCATGCGGAATACTACGACATGCAGAACATCTTTGATGAACTGTATGCAAAAAGCAAAGATGGAGAAATATTCAATAATCTCGTGGAAATCATTGCGGCGCCAAATAACATCATGCTTGCTTTCAGAAATATTAAAAGCAATGATGGGAGCCATACCGCAGGCACAGATGGGAGAACGATAGAATCCCTGGCAGATATGTCAGAAGAAGATTTCGTCTCTCTTATTCAAAAACAGTTTACAAGGTATGTGCCAAAAACAGTAAGGAGGGTAGAGATTCCCAAACCAAACGGGAAATTTAGACCGTTGGGTATACCGTGTATCATAGACAGGATTGTACAGCAATGTATATTGCAGGTCATGGAGCCAATCTGCGAAGCAAAGTTTTATGAACATTCATACGGCTTCAGACCTTGCAGGAGTGCTGAAAACGCTGTCTCCTACGCTTACGGACTGGCTCAAAGGAATAAGCTCCACTATGTGGTAGACGTGGATATAAAGGGTTTCTTTGACAACGTAAATCATAGAAAGCTGTTACAACAGATATGGACGCTGGGTATACGGGATACCAAACTGATTCAGATAATCAAAGCAATGCTGAAAGCGCCAATTCAAATGCCAGATGGAGAAATCTTATATCCAGACAGGGGAACCCCTCAGGGCGGCATACTTTCCCCGCTGTTAGCCAACATTGTCCTGAACGAACTGGACTGGTGGATAGCGTCACAGTGGGAGGGTATGGCAGACCATATGAAGTCTCCTTGTAAGGTCACATATTATCCGAATGGGGCAGAGAAAAAGTGCAACAGCTACACGGCGCTCAAAAAGAGCAATCTCAAGGAAATGCGTATAGTCCGGTATGCAGATGATTTTAAAATCTTTTGCAGGAACCGTAAGGACGCTGACAGAGCATACCATGCGGTTAAGGACTGGCTGCTAAAGCGGCTCAAACTGGAAATTTCTGATGAAAAATCAAAGGTCACAAATCTCAGGAAAAGAGACAGTGAATTTCTGGGGTTCCGTATGAAGCTGATAAGGAAACGCAGGACATGGGTAATCAGTTCAAATGTCTGTGACAAGGCAATGTCGCATATGCAGAAAGAACTCTCAAAAGCAATTATAGAGATTCAAAACAGCAAGACAGCAAGTAATATAAAGAGCAACATTCACGAATACAACGCCAAAGTCATAGGTATGCAGAACTATTATTGCATTGCTACGAGGATAAATCTGAATTTCAGCCGAATGGCTCATGTGAATAACGGTCGTTTTCTCCATCGGATAGATGGATATAAAAAGCAGGGCGAGCTAAACAACAAATATTTAAAAAACCGGTATGGAAAATCGAAGCAAATGCGCTGGATTGGAGATACACCAGTAGTACCTCTGGCATATGTGCAGTTTAAAATACCAATGCGCAAGAGCAGGAAAATCAATCCATATACTCCGGACGGAAGAATGGAAATCCACAGCAATCTGAAACTGAATGTTGAAGATATGCTCTGGCTCATGCGCCACCCGGTAACAGGAGAAACGGTACAGTTCAATGATAACCGAATCTCTCTCTATGCCGGGCAGGAAGGTAAATGTGCAATCACTGGGGAACAACTGGAAGTGATTCACTGTATTTGTTACAGGAAATCAAATGAGTGTAAAAATGGCAGAGACAGTTACCGTAATCTGTTGCTTTTATCGCCTGCCGGATATGAATTTATCTCAACAACAGACAGTATAAAGTTCGCTACACTGACAAAGAAGTATGAATTGAATAAGGCACAAATTACTAAGGTAAACAAACTGCGTGTTACCGCAGGGTTGGCAGAAATGTCAATGTAAATCGTAACAAACTGATTTAGCTAATGTGAAAAAGTGAGTGTGTATCACTGCTGAAACTATGCTTGATGGGGCGCCGGATGCGGTGAAAGTCGCATGTCCGGTGCTAGCCGGGGGAAAAGCTGGAGATAACATCAAAGGCTTACCTATCGGAACCTCTCGTTTATATCCGGAGCGAGAAGGACATTTTGAAACTTGTAAACACAATCATTTTAAACACCAAAGGGGAGGGGCAGCAATCCGGCGAAGATTTTTGGGTGAAAGCCGAAAAGCTCTATTACACCGCACTGATCGGGTACATCTGGTATGAGTGCGTGGAGGAAGAACAGAATTTCACTACTCTGCTTGACATGATAAATGCCAGCGAAGCAAGGGAGGATGACGAGGAATTTAAAAATCCCGTTGATTTGATGTTCGATGAGCTGGAGGAAAGAGAGCCGGAGCATTTTGCAGTAAAGCAGTATAAAAAATACAAACTGGCGGCGGGCAAGACAGCGAAAAGCATCTTAATTAGCTGTGGCGCACGTTTAGCCCCCTTTGACATCAAGGAGCTGCGTGACCTGACAAGCTATGACGAGTTGGGGCTTGATATGTTAGGGGATGAAAAGACAGCGCTGTTTGTCATTATCTCCGATACCGATGACACGTTCGTGCGCCCAGATAGGGCATTTTGCATTGCAGATTATTGGTACTGTTCCGCATGATAACGCGGGAGGTCGCCTGCCTGACCGAAAGGCGAAAGCTGACACGGGAACACAGCACGGCAGGGAAGCGGTAAGTTGCCCAAAGGCAATCGGGCACGACTGAACCGCAAGACCAAGTGGATATGAGGTTTAAGTTGGATTTACTGAATGTGAGTTTCAAGTTTCTGTTGCGTCCAGACGGAGGAAAGTGCCTGTAACCTCTGACGTGTGGCGTTTGCTACTTGAACGTTAGTAAACGGTTATCACAATCACACGTGACAAGCAGGAGAACCTGTATTAACGAAACGAAAGCAGAGCCGACAATCCACATTTACCAAGGCAGAGTGCTAACTGGGGATACCCTAAACAGGAATGCCATGAACTGGCTATGGCGCAGAGCCTGAATATCCTGCATGGGTACGGAACGCCCGTAGTAGTCCGAGAACCCTGAACTGACAGGGATAGCCGTAAAACCGGAAGCGGTAACGCCGCTCACATGGCGAAGGGGCGTAGTCAATGCGTACTAAAATCAAAAATTGATTAGGGAGGAAAACCTCATAATGAAACCAACAATGGAGATTTTAGCAAGAATCAATAAGAACTCAAACCGTAACAAAGAAGAAGTATTCACCAAGTTATACCGTTACCTGTTGCGTCCTGACATCTATTATGAAGCGTACAGGAATCTGTATGCCAATAATGGAGCGGCAACAAAAGGGGTAAACCATGACACAGCAGATGGTTTCAGCGAAACAAAAATCGCAAAAATCATAAAATCGCTGGCAGATGAAACCTATCAGCCTAAGCCGGTACGCCGAACTTACATTGAAAAGTCAAACAGTAAAAAGAAGCGGCCGCTTGGGATACCCACATTCACAGACAAGCTGGTACAGGAAGCCCTTAGAATGGTACTGCAAGCCGTATATGAACCTGTTTTTCTAAACTGCTCACACGGATTCAGACCAAACAGAAGCTGCCATACTGCCCTGACTGAATTAAAAAAAGAATTTACCGGGGCAAGATGGTTCGTTGAGGGTGACATTAAAGGCTGTTTTGATAACATTAACCACACTGTATTAGCAAGCCTGATTAACAGTAAAATCAAGGACACACGGCTGATTAAGCTGATACACAAGTTTATGAAAGCGGGATATATGGAAGATTGGCGCTACTATGGTACATACAGCGGAACTCCACAGGGCGGGATTATCTCACCGATACTCGCCAATATTTATCTTCATGAGCTGGATAAATTTGTGATGAAGCTAAAAGCTGATTTCGATGTTTATGAAGAAAAAAACTACACGCCGGAATACCGGGCATTGTTAAGCAAACAGACGGTAGCCCGAAGGCACATCAACGAATCAAGCGGTGAGGAACGGCAGAACTGGATTAATGAATACAAACGTATCCATAAACTGGTGCTGAAAACTCCTGCTAAATCGCAGACCGATAAGAAAATCAAATATATACGGTATGCGGACGATTTTTTAGTCGGTGTGAATGGAAGCCGTGAAGACTGTGTGGAAATCAAGCGAAAACTTGCCGAGTTTATCGGACAGGCACTGAAAATGGAATTAAGTGATGAAAAGACGCTTATTACCCACAGCAATAATTATGCACGCTTCCTTGGCTATGACATTCGTGTAAGGCGTGACGCAAAAGTAAAGCGTGTCGGCAAAATGAAACACGCTAAACGAACAATGAGCAACAAAGTTGAACTTGTGGTTCCTCTTTCGGATAAAATCCACAAATTTATCTTTTCAAAAGGCATCGCAATACAGGAACTTAATGGAAATTTACGTCCAGTCCACCGGGCGGAACTATTGCATCTTTCAGACCTTGAAATAGTGTCAAGCTATAACAGCGAGTTGCGGGGGATATGCAATTACTACAGTCTGGCGAGCAATTTCAACAGATTATGCTATCTGGCATACCTGATGGAATATAGCTGCTTGCGAACCCTTGCCAATAAGCATAGAAGTTCTGTACCTAAAATGATAAGAAAGTTTAAGGACGGCAAAGGCGAATGGGGTATCCCATATGAAACAAAGCAGGGGCTGAAAAGATGTTATTTTGCCAAATATGCTGACAGTAAAAACGTGAAGAACCCTACCGATAGAATTACCTATGCAACGCAGATATACAGAATGTCGGTAAATACGTTTGAAAAGCGACTAAAGGCACACACTTGTGAATTGTGTGGCACAACCGAAAGTGACTGCTATGAGGTTCATCACATCAACAAACTCAAAAATCTGAAAGGAAAAGAGGATTGGGAGCGTGCGATGATAGCCAAACGGCGAAAAACTCTTGTAGTATGCAAACAGTGCCATATCAAGATTCACAACCAATGAGTTTTTTATTGACCAAGCAAAGACGGAGCCGTGTACAGCGAGAGTTGTAAGCACGGTTCTGAGGGGGGACTGTGCAGACCTACCCTAGAAATACGGCAAGGCGGCACTTTCCTACCCTACAATTTTATTGTGTCTATCATGTATACGCAGCTTTTCAACCTGCTCTGTGACAGGGCGGACGATGTGTATCATGGCAGGCTGCCCGTCCATGTGCGCTGCTTGCTCGATGAGTTTGCCAATATCGGGCAAATACCAAAATTTGAGAAGCTGGTTGCCACAATCCGGAGCCGGGAAATCAGCTTCCATTATCTTGCAGTCAAAGTCGCAGCTTAAAGCGATTTATAAGGACAATGCCGACACCATTGAAGGGAATTGTGATACCACCTTATTCCTCGGAGGGAAGGAAAAGACCACCTTAAAAGAGATGGCGGAAATTTTAGGTAAGGAAACGATAGACCTTTACAATACCTCTGACACAAGGGGTACGTCGCAGTCCTACGGTTTAAATTATCAAAAGACCGGAAAAGAGCTTATGAGCCAAGATGAGATTGCGGTTATGGACGGAGGGAAGTGCATCATGCAGCTTAGAGGGGTTAGACCGTTCTTCTCCAATAAGTTTGACATCACGAAACACAAGCAGTACCGGCTTCTGTCCGATTTTGACGACAAGAACGCTTTAGACATCGAAAAATATGTAAAGAACCTGTGCAGAGCAAGAGTCAGGGACAATGACACCGTTGATGAGGTGGAGGATGCGGGCGTGATTGAAGCATGACAACTGAATATGGAAAAAACTGAATATGGAACCCGTCAACCAGTCACAGAACTTCTGGACAAAAAGTCTAAAAGTTACGGAAACGGAGTTTTGAATGTATTTGGGAAAGGACAAAACAAAGCGTCCGGCATAGCCAATCGCCAAACTGAATATGCCGGATGCCCGCAGGGTTCTTCCTAAAGGATTGCCCTGTCTTTATCTTACCATAAGGCAGGGCATTTTAACACGAAAAACTCTTTCAGAAACCAGACAAAATAATTTTTGAGAAAGAAAGAGGTAGAAACATGGCATTTTTTACAACAGCGGTAACAGGATTAAAGACAGTCGTAACAGCAATCGGCGCAGGCGTGGGCGTATGGGGCGTCATCAATTTGCTCGAAGGATATGGGAATGATAATCCGGGTGCAAAGAGCCAGGGAATCAAGCAGCTTATGAGTGGAGGGGGCATTATCATTGTGGCGCAGACGGTGATTCCACAGCTTTCCAGCCTGTTTTCATAAGATAAATGGGCGGCATCATAGACAAAATCACTGATTTCATAAAGGAGATGCTGCAAGGGTGGGTGCTTAACAACCTTGATACCATGTTTTCCGAAGTGAATTGTTAGTAAAGTGGGTTTTGCCAAAAACAAGAGGAATAAAAAGCTGGTGTGCAGGTGGTTCTTATAAAATGAATATGGTAAAATTTTATAAGAAACGAGGTAAAGCAATATGGAGAAGAAAATTTATATCACAGAGGAAGAACGGACAAAATGCAAAAAGGTGGCTGAAGCGTTTACGGAGCTGTACGAAATGGCGGACATTGTAGTGGTTGATGTCGGCAGATACGGTTTTGTGATGCTGAAATACTATATGCCGCCGCATGGATTTGAAGAAGATGCGACTTTTACGGATAGTAAAGCATTGTTTGAGGGATTATGGCAGGAATGGCTTGATATGAAGCTGTATTTTATGGCAAAAGGCACTTCTTTGATGGAAATAGGGTATAAAGGCGTATTCGAGAGCCTTTCAAAAGAAAAACAGTTGGAACTTATCGGGCGGAAAACTTACTTCGCAAGAATGGCGGGGATAGATATGTAAAATGGTGTTTTTGAATAAGTGATAGATAGGGAGATGGATTCCGTAGGCGCAGGCATTGTGGAAATGTCGTATAACTGGCTGCGTTCATGAAACTGTGGGAAACCCTGTTTGCAGGATGTGGGAAAGCTGCTTTTGCTTTTCCACAGGCTGTGAATGGGGTTTTCCATAGTTTCATAGCCAGTTATGCACATTTCCATGATGTGTCTTTAGATACTTGCTATTGTCTGAATCTGTACTTATAATTGTAGATGCGTTTAGGAAATTCTTAATAAATTTTTATGCGGTATTTTGAGATTTCAAAGCTAAAAGCAGGTATACTTTTAGTGAGAAATTGTCGTTTCTTAGAAGGAAAGGGATATGTGTATGTCTGAAAAAATATTAGTTGTCGATGATGAACATGATATTGCAGATTTACTTGAGGTTTATCTGCGAAATGAAAACTATACGATTTATAAATACTATTCTGCCAAAGAAGCATTGGCTTGTATTGAAAGCAAAGAAATTGACCTTGCCATTCTCGATATTATGCTGCCGGATATTAACGGATTTTCTATTTGTCAAAAAATCCGTGAAAAACATACTTATCCGATAATAATGCTGACAGCGAAGGATGAAGAAACGGATAAGATTACAGGCTTGACTTTGGGGGCGGACGATTATGTGACAAAGCCGTTTCGCCCGCTTGAACTGATTGCCAGAGTGAAAGCGCAGTTAAGGAGATATAATAAATACTCTCCAACGCAAAAACAGGACATGCCTGCTACAGTGTTGACTTATAAGAAACTATCGCTCAATACACAGACTTATGAATGTGTGCTGGATGGGGAGATAGTACCTCTGACACCTACAGAATTTTCTATTTTGCGTATTCTGTTGGAAAAACAGGGCGTGGTGGTAAGCCTTGAGGACTTGTTTCATTCTGTATGGAAAGATGAGTATTACAGTAAAAACAGCAGCACAATTACTGTGCATATCCGGCATCTGCGGGAAAAGTTGAAAGATACGGCGGAAAAGCCAAAATATATAAAAACAATATGGGGAGTAGGTTATAAGATTTAGCCTTTGCTCCCAGACAAGGAGATAATATGAAGAAAAATGAAAAAACGGGTTTGCTTGTACCATTATTATTCGCTGTTTACCTGCTACTTTTAATATGGATTATTTTATTTAAGCTTGAATTTTCAATTAGTGTATTAAAAACAAGCCGAAGCATAAACTTGATACCGTTTTATTATGAAAATGAGATTGGAATGGGATTCCATTTGAAAGAAGTTTTAGAAAACGCAGTGATATTTATTCCACTTGGCATTTATTTGTGCATGTTAAAGCATGATTTCAGTGTAAAAGTAAAATTCATTTTTATTTTGATGACAAGTTTGATACTGGAAATATCCCAATATATTTTGGCAGTTGGACGGACGGATGTGACGGATCTGATAACAAATACTTGTGGCGGAATGGCTGGTGTTGGTCTGTACTGGCTGTCTGTAAAGGCATTTCACAATAAAAAAAGATTAGATTTCATCATTATGGTTCTTGCTGCTGTTGCTACAATAGTAGTGATAGGTCTTTTGGCAATTCTGTTAATTGTAAATTGACGGGGGTGATTTCTTTGAAAGAACAGAGTTTTCCAATCAGAAAGAAACTGGAATTTCGTCTTTTGGTTATTTTGCCTGCATATGTAATCGCTGGCATTATTATATTGATGTTGTATCAGGTTACTTTTTCCAGCTTTAAAAATCCAATTATGGAATGGATATACTGGCGGTTGGATGTCATATATTTCTTTTATCTCTGTATTGGTTTGTCTGGCATTTTTTGCCATTATTGGAGAAAACCGTGGGATTATCTGGATGAAGTGATTGCTGCCACACAGACAGTATATGAGCAGAACAGTCATACCATTGAATTGTCGGAACCACTCCGGGAACTGGAACAGCAGATGAATCAGATTAAAATGTCCATATTGCTTAGCCAGAAAGCGGTAAAAGAAGCAGAGGACAGAAAAAATGAACTGGTTATGTATCTGGCTCATGACATTCGGACACCTCTGACAGCAGTGATTGGTTATTTAAGCCTGCTTGACGAAGCACATGATATGCCTGAAACTCAAAAAGCAAAGTATGTGGGCATTGCGCTTGATAAGGCGGAACGACTGGAAACATTGATAAACGAATTATTTGAGATTACAAGATACCATACGGAAACAGTACAGATAAAGAAAACACTGGTTGACTTATATGCTCTTTTGGCACAGGTAATAGAGGAATTCTATCCTTCCCTTTCAGCAAGGGGGAATCGTGTCAATGTTTCTATTGAGGATAATCTGAATATAACCGGTGATCCTGAAAAGCTGGCAAGAGTATTCAATAATCTTTTAAAAAATGCAGCCGCTTACAGTTATCCTGATACGGAAATCAGTATATCTTCAGAGAGAAAAGGGAAGAATGTTGTAATTATTTTCCGAAATCATGGACAAACAATTGCGGCAGAGCAGTTATCGGGCATCTTTGAAAAATTCAACCGCTTAGATGAAGCCCGGCTGTCTGATACAGGAGGGGTAGGTCTTGGTCTTTCTATCGCAAGAGAGATTATCAACCTGCATGGCGGTGAAATCATAGCGCAGAGCGAAAACGAAACAGTTACTTTTACCATTACTCTTCCTGCTGATTCTTAGGAAAATTTATGTTTGATATTAGGAAGTTCTTAGGATTATTCCAGTTTAAAATTTGAGAATGCAATGCCCCTGTTTGGTACAATCATTACTGAACAGGGGTATTTGCCTTTGAAAACAGGCTTGGAAAAGGAGTGACGTAATGGAACTGAAAATTGAACATTTAAGTAAACAGTTTAAAGACAAAAAGGCTGTTGATGATGCCTGCATTACTCTGACACCGGGAGTGTGGGGATTGCTTGGCGCTAATGGGGCAGGAAAAACTACCCTTATGCGTATGATTGCTGACATTATGACGCCTACCAGCGGGGCAATTTATTATGATGGCGCTGATATCCGCAAAATGGGAGAGTCTTATCGGAACATATTTGGTTTTTTACCGCAGGATTTTGGATATTCCCGTGATTTCTCGGTAAAAGATTACCTTGAGTATGTAGCGGCGCTTAAAGATGTTCCGGCAAGGGAAACTACAAAGAAAATCAATTACCTTTTGGACATACTTACGCTTTCTGATGTAAAAAGGAAAAAAATTGCAAAGCTGTCCGGAGGAATGAAGCGGCGTGTCGGTATTGCACAGGCAATGTTAAATGATCCGAAAATCCTTGTTATGGACGAACCAACGGCAGGGCTTGATCCCGGAGAGAGGGTACGCTTCCGTAACTTTATTTCGGAATTTTCACATGACAGAATTGTGCTGATTTCTACCCATATTGTTTCTGACATTGAGTATATTGCGACAAGAAACGCCATTATGAAGGCAGGAAAAATTGTGGATATAGGAACAACAGATGAGCTTGTGAAAGAGATTGAAGGGAAAGTCTGGACGTGCTCCGTACCAGCCGGGGATTTGAGCAGTTATGAGATGCGGCTTAGAGTTATCAATCAACGTGGTGAAGATAACGGGCAGGTATCCATTCGGTATTTATCCGAAACACCTGAAATTTCCGGAGCAGTTGCTGTATTGCCTCGGCTTGAGGATTTATATCTTTGGTATTTTCCACAGGAAAATCTGGAAGGGGAGGGAAAATAATATGCGCTTATTTCGTTTAGAAGTGAAACGGATTATAATGTCACGCTGTACTTTGGTATTGATTGCTGTTGCTATTTTGATGTCTGTTATATCGGCATATCTGCCGATTAGTTTTGAATCTATTAACCGTCCGGGAGAAAATGGCGAAGTCATTGAGTTAGATGGCTTGCCTGCAATTAAGTTTAAGAGAGATTACTATGCAAAAACAGCAGGGGATATTACGTCGGAGAAGCTGGCGGAAGCCCTGCGGGTATATCAGTCGTGCGTAAAGGAATATGGCACACTGGATGATGTGCCGCTGGACGTTTATATTGAAAATATTATGGCAATACGCCCTATGCTGAAAGGATTAAGCGAAGCCTTTGCTGATCCGAAAACAGGCATCGGGGCAGAACTTATGGATATTGCCCCGGATGAAGTGGAACAGTATTTTTATGAGAGGTGCGCTTCTCATCTGGATCATGTTATGAACCTTGAGCAGAAAGAATATCCGACAGCCGGGCAGTTTGCCGCAGATGAGTATGCAAAGCTGAAACAGCCATTCTATCTGTTTCCCGGTATGAGCAGGGATGCTTTTGACTATACAACATTGTATATTTTAGTTTTGTCAATCCTTTGTACCGCTATTGCAGCTCCGATTTTTGCAAATGAATATCAAACCGGGAGTGACAGTATTTTACGTTGTACCAAATACGGGCGCATGAAATTAGCTGTCACAAGGATTTTAGCAGCCAGCAGCATATTCATAGTAATTTTTGTTTTGGGAATGTCAATTCATTTGTTAATCCTGAACCTTGCGTTTGGCACAGATTGTCTGGAAACTTCTTTCCAAATGTTGTTTTCCGTCATCAACCTGCCAGATATGAACCTGGGGCAGCTCCAGATTGTTTTGGTACTGGCTGGATTGATTTCAGTATTGGCAGTCATCAGCTGTACATTTTTCCTCTCTGCCAAATGTAAGGATTCATTAACAGTGCTGTTGATTTCTATGGTAATACTGTTTTTGCCTATATTCGCTTATGGGGCTTTAGGTGATACATGGATTGGAGGAATTTTGCCGTCCGCAGGCATTGGTATGAAAAATAATTTTCTTTATCAGCTCTGCGATTTTCATTTTCTGCATATTGGGGGAATGAGTTTTTGGACACCATATGTCATTCTCATATCGGCAGTGGTTGAAATTCCTGTCTTTATGTTTTTGGCAGTCAGATTTTATTGCAGACATCAAGTAGTATAGTGAGAGAAAAATTCAGTTAAAGACAGCGGAGTGGAAAAGAACATTTTTTAAAGGAAAACACAATTTAATCTGCCGTATGACAATTTATATTGTTGTACGGCAGAGGTGCTTTTATTGAATGTTCAGAGGTGAAAATAGAGGAATAGGATAATGATGAAAATAAAATCCCAAATATATAAGAACAGGTTAAGGACATTCATAAAAATAAAAGGTATGTTACACACATCAAGGTGTACTGTGAATCAGATTAAAACTGAATTACAGCACACCTTTTTTAATGTCGAATTTTGACCATTTTTGGATTTAATAGAGGTTTTGCTTTTGTAAATTTTCCTGAAAAATTGATTGCTGTTGTGCTACATAGATATGTTTTTACTGTTTCATGGAGGGCTGTTTTTTCAGCATGGCTAATTGTGTATCCCATACTTGTTTCATCAGCTTTTTCACTTCCTCCACATCGGCTTTATACACATTTCCTGTGGCATTCATTCGCTTTGCAATCTGGTTCAGGTTGCCGCTGATTTTTCCGAGTGTAGCATTGTATTCCCGTAAATCCGAATAGTCAATGTCATAGACAAAGCCGTATAAAATCAGGCGGCGCAGGAAGGTGGATTTGCTTTTCATGCCGGAGATTTTTACTTTCTGTTCCAGTATGTATTGCTCCTTGTCGCTTAGATATATTTTCAGCTCATTTTTGCGCTCACGGTTTGCCATTTTTGGTTTTTTCTCCTTATCAGTTTTTTAATGGGATTTTACAAAAATAAATGCCCTCATACATGGGGCATTCGTACAAAAAAATCAAAAACTTAGGCAGGGCAGTTTGTGATTTTTTGAGCGCAAAGGGGGGGTAGGGGGATATGCCCCCTACAAGCCAATTTTTCCAAGTTCCCGCTTCGGGGGAATTTGAAAAATTGGAGCCTGTGAGGGAACACAGGCAGTGCTTGCTATTCTTGTCCGGAAAGGGTTTTATCTTTCCGGCTTTTAGAGAAAAACTTGGAAATTTTTTTAGCAATGCCCCCATAGAGGGAGCATTACTTTATCTACAATTAACATCAGAAACAGCGGAGAAAGGGGGTGAAAAAGTGTTAGACCATGCATTCCAGCGGCGGCGTGAAATTGAGCGTATGCTGCTGTCAGGAAAGAGGCTGACGGTATCGGAACTTATGGGTAGATACTGCGTGGGCAGGAAGTCAATCAGCAGGGATTTTGAAGTCATAGGCGAGGAACTTCCGGTCATTTCAAAAAAAGGATATAACGGCGGCTATTTCCTGATGGACGGCGTTGGGAAAAACCAGAATACGCTTTCGCATGAACAACTGGAATGCCTGGAAAAACTCGCTGTTGGATGTACGGGGAAAGACAGGGAAACCGTCCTGTCAATCATACATGAATTTGGGCCGTACTGTGAAAGGAATACATAAAAAAACCGGGCAGTTTTCAAGCCCCAAAATGAAGGGAGGCGCAGCATGAACACGGCACACCGGAGAATGGAAATCATCAGCATTTTGTCTGTCAAAGGGCATATCACGGCAAGGGAGCTTGCGTGGGAATTGGGCGTTACGATACGCACGATACACCATGATATTTTCGCATTGACTTTTGATTACCCGATTTATACAAAGCCGGGTTGTGGCGGCGGGGTTTTTATCACGGAAAACTACAAGCCCTATACCAATACCCTTACAGAAACAGAGCTTGAAACACTGTGCAGGCTGTACGGGAAAGCGGAGGGGAAAGAGAAAGAAATCCTGTTCCGGATTATCCACAAGTACGGGGCGGACAAGCTGGAAATTTGACCGGACGTATAGATATATCTTATTTGGGATGCGGACTTAAAAGGCATCGCTTACTGACAACTGAATATGGACAATCCTGCAAGACGTATGAAACAGCCGAGCTGTGCCAAAGCACGCCATGACCGCCTGTACTGGACAGGCAAGAGCGAGAAATGTTTTAAAGCAAACAAGGTGTGGGAACCTTGCGCCATGACACTGTTTCCTGATAATGATACTTCCGTAAAACGGTCACAAAGATGATGGTGCGATTCCAATGTGGGCTTCTCTCCCAGAAGCTACTTGTAGGATATAATTTAATCATGGTAAAAATGGTAATGGATTTTTAACAGATAATGAGAATAAATTGAGCATATTAAAAATTGATAAATTTTTCTAAAAGGTAATTGCAATTTATACAAACTTATAATATTATTATATCTCACTATAATGATTTGGAGGTACATGAAATGGAAATGTATGATATTAGAACAATTACTCTTGCACAGTTTAGACAGTTAATTGCCGATGGTGATGATAAACATGATAACCAAATACGTGTTACAAAGAGTGGGATGGTTTATTTATCAGACATAGTTGGGGCCGATCAACTTGATAATATTGCTTTTAGATTTGAAACATTTGATGCATACAATGATTATATTGGGAAAGCTGCATCAGAGGATGATAGTCATGTAAAACCACTATTTAATGCATTAAAGGGGAATTGGGAAAAGGGCTGTATTCATACTTATGTAGATGATTTTAGAATTTATGATTATGGAAATTATTGTGAATAAGTTATCTTTCTAATAATATATTGATTGTGTGGTAGGTGTTTGCTCCACTAACTATTTTACTCATACAGCGCAAGGGCAGTTATGAACCTGTAAAGGTTTGTAGCTGCCTTTTTTGCGTTGCGGAGATTTTGAATGGAGGGCTGCATGAATGTATTTGAAGCGATAAGGGAAAACGGCATTACCGCAAGGCAGGCGGCGGAGCATTGTGGGATAAAGATAAACCGCAGTGGCATGGCGGTCTGCCCGTTCCATAAAGACAAAAATCCGAGCATGAAGATTGATAACCGCTATTACTGTTTCGGATGCGGGGAAAAGGGCGATGCCATTGATTTTGTGGCGAAGTATTACGGGCTTGGGAAGAAGGAAGCAGCATTGCAGATTGCGTTGGATTTCGGTATCAGTTTTGAGGATAACAGGGGCAGGAAGTCGCCGCCAAAGCGGAAACGGAAGTTATCACCGGAGCAGAGGTTTGAGAGGGCGGAAAAGAAGTGTTTCCGTGTGCTTTCCGATTACCTGTGCTGTCTGAGGGAATGGAAAAAACAGTATGCGCCGCAGGAGCCGGACGGGGAATGGAACCCATTATTCTGTGAAGCGTTGGAAAAGAAAGATTATATTGAGTACCTGCTGGATGTTTTATTGTACGCTCCGCTACCGGAGCGTGTGCAGTTAGTAGCGGATTATGGAGAGGAAGTGTTGAAAATTGAAAGAAGACTGGAACAGTGTGCCGTCGGAGCAGAGGGCGGCATTGGAAAAGACAATGGAGAAAATGGAGCGGGCGTCACAGCCGGAAACATGGTTTGACGGGAGCAAAGTCAATGACGTGCTTTTCTGTGAGGATTTCCTCGCAGGGCATCCTATGAAGTGCATACACGGCACTTTTTTTGACGTAAACGGGGTAATCGGGGATGCGGAGCAGATTAAAGCGGAGATATACTACAAGATTGCGCCGTATGTCACATCAGGCATCGCAAAAAAGGCGACAACGCTCCTGGATGCGCTGCGGATCAGGTGCTACTCGCCGCCGATACCCTACCAGACAGACCGTATCCATGTGGCGAACGGAACTTATTTTCTGTCGGGGGATTTCTCCGCACAGAAGGAGTTCTGCATGAACAGGCTTCCGGTGAAGTATCTGCCGGGTGCGCCGGAACCTTCACGCTGGCTTGCCTTTCTTGGACAGTTATTAGTGCCGGAGGATATTATCACGTTGCAGGAGTTTATGGGCTATGTTCTGCTGCCCACGACAAAGGGGCAGAAAATGATGATTGTCATAGGGAAAGGCGGGGAGGGCAAGTCACGCATCGGCAGGGTGCTTCGTGCTTTGCTCGGTGACAGCATGAACACAGGCAGCATACAGAAAGTGGAGGTTGACCGCTTCGCACGGGCAGACCTTGAATGGAAACTGCTGATGCTTGATGACGACATGAAGCTGGAGGCACTGCCGCAGACGAACAATATCAAATCCATAGTGACGCTGGAAGATAAAACGGACTTGGAGCGCAAGGGGAAACAGAGCGAACAAGGGTATTTATGCGTGAGGTTTATCTGTTTCGGGAATGGCAACCTCGGTTCACTGTATGACCGTTCTTACGGCTTTTTCCGCAGGCAGATTGTCCTTACCGTCAAAGAGCGTGAGCCGGACAGGAAAGACGATCCGTTCCTCGGCGAGAAGCTGATTGCTGAAGCGGAAGGGATATTTTTATGGTGTCTTGAGGGGCTGCACCGCCTGATTGACAACGGGTACAGCTTCACCATAAGCAAACGGGCGGAGGACAACCTGACAAAAGCCATGCAGGACGGGAACAATATCATCGTATTCATGCAGTCGGAGGGCTATATCAGGCTTGAGAAAGGCACACACGCCACGTCAAAGCAGCTTTACAGCGCCTACAGCCAGTGGTGCGGGGACAACCTCGAAAAGCCGTTAGGGGAGCGCAGTTTTTCTAACTTCCTGCGGCAGAATGAGAAGCAGTACGGGCTTGACTATACCCATAATATCGCACTCGGCTCCGGCAAGACCGCAAGGGGATTTAAAGGTATCCATGTAAAGGTGCGGACAGGGGAAAGCGGGCATTAAGACGAAAAAGACGCAAAGACGGGCAAAATCCGAAATCCTTTTTTATATATACATACGCTTATGCAGGAGCCTGTTTCCTATATATAATAATTTTTATTTTCGAACTTGAAAAAGAAGTGTCTTAGCGTCTAAACATAGGAAATACAAGGCTTTGGGGGCATTTTGGAAGCGTCTTTATTGCGTCCTTTCAAAGCGCCTGATACCCGGCAGAGGAAATTTCACACCTTGCCGGGCTTTTATTTTACACGGCAGGACGCAGAAAGCGTCTGATACTGGATTGATTGGAGGGAATATATTTGAATAAAACAAAACTGATAGTGACAAGGGTATTTGACAGCAGGAGAACGGCGCAGGATGCGTTTGTGAGGGCGATATTAAATTCCGACAAAGAGGAAAAGTGCTTGCAGGCATGGGGGGATTCCGATATAATAGAAACCAGAGAACCACTTTGCAGTTCACCAGCTTTTTCCGGGAAGGGAGAAGCGAATGGGTAGGACTACATACAAAACAGCACCAAAAGGCGGGTTATATACCCGATTGTCCGTTGATGACGGCATCACGGACAGGGAAAGCAATTCCATAACGAGCCAGAAGCAGATGCTCATGCAGTACGCACAGTACCACGGGATAGAGGTCGTGGAAACCTACGTTGACGACGGTTGGAGCGGCACGAATTTTGAAAGACCGGATTTTAAGCGCATGATTGAGGATATTGAAAGCGGGAAAATCAACACGGTCATCACGAAAGACCTCTCACGTCTTGGGCGTGACTACTTGCAGACAGGTTATTATACCGAAGTATATTTCCCCGGCAAGAAGGTACGCTATATCGCAATCAGCGACGGGATTGATACTGCTACGGGGTACAATGAGATGGCTCCGTTCAAGAACCTGTTTAACGATTTTTACGCACGTGACATCTCAAAGAAAATCCGCAGCACCATGACCACGAAGGCAAGGGCGGGCATCTACCACAGCACCGTGCCGCCGTTCGGCTACCGGAAATCGCCGGAGGACAGCCACAAGCTGATACCGGATGCGGAAACAGCGCCGATTGTAAGGCGGATGTATGAGCTGGCTGTGCAGGGCAAAGGCTACAAGGCAATCGGCAACGTTCTGAAAAGGGAGCGCATACCGATACCCGCATACTGGCATCATGTAAGGGGCGAACGGACGTGGGCGGGCTTTCAGGGCGAGGGGCATATCTCCAACTATATGTGGAACGAAACCACGATAAAATGGATACTCTCGCACGAGGTCTACATCGGGAGCCTTGTGGCGCAGAAACAGTCAAAGCTGTTCAAGGTCGGCAAAAATTATGTGAAGCCCAAAGACGAGTGGGTGGTAGTTAAGGACATCTTCGAGCCGATTGTGGATTTGGAACTGTGGGAGCGTGTGCAGGAGGTCAACGGGAAGCGCAGGCGGATGTGCAAGGCAAAAAGGGAGCCGAGTATCTTTTCCGGCATTGCCTACTGCCCAGACTGCGGCAGGCGCATTTCATTCTTCCCTGAAAAGACGAGCAAGAGCAACCCGGAAAAGACCTATTTCGGTTCATGCCAGAACTACAAGGCGAACGGGCCGGACGGATGCACGCCGCACCGTATCAAAGAGCAGGACTTGTACGATATTGTCCTCAAAGACATCAGGGAATGGGCGGCAATGGCACTTGCAGACGAGCAGGCAGTCCTTGGCAGGGTTATGGAACAGCAACAGATTAACAGTACCGTGGATTATGGTTTGGTTGAGGGGAAAAGGCGAACCATTGAGAAAAGGCTTGGGGAAATAGAGAAAGTCATAAGCAGGCTGTATGAGGATTACGCACTCGGCAGGCTTGCGGGGGCAAGTATAGACAACCTTATGCCGAAGTACCAGAGGGAGCAGGAAGAACTTAAAAAACAGCTTTCCGCATTGCAGGAACAGTCGGCAGAGCATGACGCTACAGAGCAGAATGCGGAAAAGTGGATAAGTCTGATCCGGCAGTACACTGACCTGAAGGAATTAAATTCTTGTATCATCAATGAACTTATCACAAAGATTTTAGTAGGCGACAAACGCCGGGTAAATGGTGAGAAAGTTCAGTCTATCGAAATCCATTACCGTTTCATCGGAAATCTGACCGACAGCGGGAATGGGGAAACAATTCAATAAAAAATCCAGTTAAAAACAATTTAGCTGTAAAAACCGACTTTATCGGGTATTTACAGATGTCAATGATAAGGTCGGCACGATTGCGGGGGAGGTCAGCAAGACACCAAGCACTTGGAACTCCGGCATATTCAGCATGATACGGACGTTATCGGAAAACGTGGTAGTCCCCATAGCAGGCATGATTATCAGTTTTGTGCTGATCTATGAGCTGATAACAATGGTAATCGACAAAAACAATATGCATGACTTTGATACAAGCCTGTTCTTCCGTTTTTTATTTAAGGCTTGTATCGCTGTCATGCTGCTTTCCAAGACTTTTGATATAGTCATGGCGGTGTTTGACGTGGGAAGCCATGTGGTGACACAGGCGGCATCTTCCATATCAGGCTCTACAAGCCTTGACGTACAGGCTACCCTTACCACCATGTTCAATAACCAGATTGACACAATGGGGATAGGGGAGCTTATCGGTCTTGGTCTGGAAACTATGGTCATCAGCTTATGTATGAAAATCATGTCCGTCCTCATCACCGTCATTCTATACGGGCGCATGATTGAAATATACCTTTATGTGTCAGTTGCGCCAATCCCGGCAGCGACAGTTACCAACCGGGAATGGGGTACAATCGGGACAAATTATTTAAAAGGGCTTGTCGCACTTGCGTTTCAGGGGTTCTTTATCATGGTGTGCGTGGCGATCTATGCTGTGCTTGTGGCAAGCGTGGCAGTGGCAGGCAATCTGCACAGCGCATTATGGTCGGTTGCGGCATATACCGTAATCCTCTGTTTCAGCTTATTCAAGACAGGCTCATTATCAAAATCAATTTTCAATGCCCACTAAACACAGCGTATTTATGGAAGCTGGCGGTTTGGCGGGCATTTCCCACGAAAGGAGCAGACTATGGCAATATCCGTACCAGTGCCAAAAGACCTGAGTGGAATCAAGACAAAAGTAGCGTTGAACCTCACCAAAAGGCAGATTATCTGCTTTTCGGGGGCTGCCCTTGTGGGAGTGCCTTTATATTTCCTTACCAAAGGGGTATTGGGGACACAGGGGGCGGCGCTTATCATGGTGGGCGCAATGCTGCCATTCTTCTTTTTGGCAATGTATGAAAAAGACGGTTTCCCGGCAGAGAAGATTTTATACTTCATGCTCCGGCAGAAGGTACTCACGCCGGGAATCAGACCGTATAAATCGGAAAACCTCTACAAGCAGTTGGAGGAACGGGAAAAAATCAGGAGGGAGGTATGTTTCCTTGAAGAAAAAGCAAAAGGCGGGGGCGGCAAAGCCAAAACCGCAGGAAAATAAGCGGATGCCGGAAAAGGCGGGGCTGACCTTATCGGAAAAGAAACGCCTTGCGGAGCTGAAACGTGCGCTTGCCGGGAACAGCAAAGAGCAGGCGAAGCCGGACACCGCACAGAAAACCATTACATTCAAAAAAATGTACCGGGACGGCATCTGTCAGGTGGCGGACAGTTATTACACGAAAATGGTGGAGTTTTACGACATCAACTATGACTTGCTGGAGGTGGAGGATCAGGCGGATATTCTGGAGGAATACAGCAAGCTGATTAACTATTTCGATCCGTCCATAAAGTTCCAGTTGTTCCTGTTCAATAGGCAGGTCAGCGAGCAGGCTCTTGCGGAGCAGTTTGACATTGCACTGCAGGAGGATGATTTTGACGATATTCGTGATGAATACACGCAGATGTTAAAGCACCAGTCGGCAAAGGGCAATAACGGTATCATCAAGTCAAAGTACCTGATTTTCGGCGTGGAAAGCGCCGGGTACAGGGAAGCAAAGAGCAAGTTAGGCAATATCGAGAAGGACGTGGTACACAATTTAAACAATATCGGCACAAACGCCAGAGGTCTTGACGGGAAGGAAAGGCTGCGTATCCTGCATGAGTATTTCAATCAGGGTACAATGGAGCCTTTCCGGTTTTCGTTTAAGGAGCTGTCAGAATCCGGGAAGTCAGTTAAAGATTACATTGCGCCGCCGGGATTTGATTTCCGCTATCCGAGCCGCTTTAAGTCTGGCAGCATTTACGGGAGAGTGTCTTACCTTGATATGATTGCGCCGAAGTTTACGGACGAGATGGTTAAGAAGCTGCTGGATATTGATGACAACCTCACCCTTACCATGCATATGCAGACCATTGATCCGGTGGAAGCAATCAAGATGATAAAACGTGCGCTCACCGATATTCAGAAAATGAAAATTGAGGAGCAGAAAAAGGCAGTAAGAAGCGGTTACGATATGGATATACTGCCTACGGACATCGTGACTTATGAGAAGGACACGCTGGAACTGCTTGACGATTTGAACACAAGCAACCAGAAACTTATTAAAATGACTTTCCTCATTACCTGTTATGGGCGGACGAAGCGGGAACTGGAGAACCTGACGCAGAGGGTGTCCGGCATTATCCAGCAGGCGAACTGCAACCTCAGATGTTTGCAGTATTTACAGGAACAGGGGTTAATGGCGAGTGCGCCGATTGGGTGTAACGATGTGGGTATTGAAAGAAACCTTACCACAAAGAGCGCCGCTGTCCTTGTGCCTTTCTGCACACAGGAGCTTTTCATGCCTGCGCCCGCCATTTATTACGGTCTGAACGCACTTTCTAACAACATGATTATGGCAGACCGGAAAAGGCTGCGTACACCGAATGGGGTGATTTTAGGCACACCCGGCAGTGGTAAATCGTTCAGCGCAAAGAGGGAGATTTTATCCTGTTTCCTTATCACAAAGGACGATATTATTGTCTGCGATCCAGAGGGCGAGTATTTTCCGTTAGTGCAGGCACTTCATGGGCAGGTGGTAAGGCTTGCCACCAACTCAAAGGATTATTTAAACCCGATGGATATTCAGCTCTCCCATAAGGGGGACAAGGAAGCGTTGAAATTAAAGAGCGATTTCCTGATTACCCTGTGCGATCTGATTGCCGGGGGAAAGGACGGTCTGGAAAATGACGAGAAGGGCATCATTGACACCTGCATCAAGCATATCTATGACGGGTATTTCAAGCACCCGAAGCCGGAGAATATGCCCATACTGGAAGATTTGTATAATGCGCTGTTAAAGTATGAGCCGAGGGACGTTGCGCCGGAGATGCAGAGAGAAGCGAAGCAGAAGGCGGTGCGGATTGCCAACAGCCTTGTATTGTATGTGCATGGCTCGCAGAATTATTTCAACCATCGTACCAACGTTGACGCACACAACCGGATCATGTGCTTTGACATTCGGGACTTGGGAAACCAGTTAAAAGAGATAGGGATGCTGATTGTGCAGGATGCGGTCTGGAACAGGGTGTCGCAGAACCGGGAACGGAAAGTTGCCACAAGGTACTACTGTGACGAGTTCCATTTGCTCTTAAAAGAGAAGCAGACAGCCATTTATTCAGTGGAAATCTGGAAAAGGTTCCGGAAATGGGGCGGAATCCCGACAGGCTTGACGCAGAACGTGGGCGATTTTCTGAAATCGGAGGAAATCGAGGGCATCTTGGGGAACAGCGATTTTGTGTACCTGTTAAACCAGAACGCCAAAGACCAGCATATTCTGGCGGATAAGTTGGGATTGTCGGAGAAACAGCTCATGCACGTCACCAATTCCGAGCCGGGAAGCGGTCTGATACTGTTTGACAACGTGGTTATCCCCTTCGTGGATAAGTACCCGGCAGATACAAAGACCTTTGCGATTATGAATACGAAGCCGGAAGAATCCGTAACAAAGGGGGATGAGGACAGTTAATGGCAGAAAAGAAAGGGAAGAAAAAACAGGATACCGTCTACCGTAAAGAAGCAAATGCGGAGTTTCATAAGGGAGCTGACAATGCTTTTACGGGCGGCGGCAATGCTGCCTATCAGCCGAGGGATTCCGGCACAGGGAAACCGGGGCGTGGTTCGGGCGGCAAAAGGCAGACGGAAAAGAGTATGCAGGCACAGCAGGAAACTTTTGGACAAAAAGTCCAGAAGTCCAAAGAGAGCCAGACGGGAAAAAACAGCACGTTTACAGAGAATAAAAGCGTGGATTCCCTAAACAGCGATGCCGGACAGCGTAAACCGAACCATGCTTCAAAGGTTCAGGCAAAAAAGCAGATGTACCGGAACACTTCTGGACAAAAAGTCCAAAAGTCCGAAGCGAAGCCGGGGCAGGAAGAAAAACCGGATTTTGTAAAGGAAAGCAGTGGATTTACCGGGCAGGAGAATTTTAACCAGACGGAGGACAGAGAGAAGCAACAGCCAGATGCGGAAGATTACCACCGGAGGGACACTTACAGGCAGTCGCAGAAAAAGGGGAAATACCATAAAAAGCGGGTGCAGAGGGAACACCGGAATAAAGGAAGTACGAAGGAAAAAGCGGAAAATAAAACCTTTACGGAAGAATCTTTTACGGAGAATACCGGGAATCTGTTTCAGGGGGAAGGGGATTCTGAATTTACCGGAAGTAAAAAGCTGCAAAAGAAACAGCGGCAGGCAGAAAAAGCCGCAAAAAAAGTACAGAAGGCAAGGGCGAAGCTGCCAAAGACAAGGGAATACACCTTGCAGAGAGTGTTTGACGAGAAAACCGGGAAGGGAAAATATGTGGTTGTCCCTCTGGATAAAGAGAAGCCATTCAAGCAGGAGGGCATACCCAAAACCACCATGCGCCGGATGCAGAATGAGAGCCGGAATTTCGTGCATGGGAAAATCGCTGAAACGGAGAAAGAAAATTCAGCGGTGGAGGGCGCACATAAATCGGAGCAGAAAGTGGAAGCGGTTTATTCTTTCGTCAAAAGGCAGGTAAAAGGGAAAGAGCAGAAACAGCGGGCGAAAGTGGCAAAGCTGGAAAAGAAGCAGTTTAAAAAGGAAGTCAGTTTCCAGTACCAGAAATTCTTGGAAGAAAACCCGCAGATGCAGAAAAAAGCCTTGCAGAAGCGGTTACAGAAACAGCGCATCAAACGGGAGTACATCAAGGCGAGGAAGAAAGCAGCGGCAGGAAAAACAGCGGAGCAGGCGTTTGAAAAGACGAAAAACGGTGCGGTCACTGTGGCGAGGAAGTTACAGGAGTTCGCGAGGAAAAACGCCGGACTGCTTGTGACAGTGGGCATCATGGCGCTGCTCCTTATGATGATTATGGTTTCCGTATCGTCCTGTGGGGCGATGTTTGCGGATACGCAGTCCACGATTTTAGCAGCGAGTTATTTAAGCAAGCCGAAAGAGATTGACGCCGCTGATTTACAGCTTACCCGTCTGGAGCTTGACTTGCAGAATGAGATTGACCGGGTGGAAACGGATTATCCGGGGTATGATGAATATTCCTATAATCTTGGGGCAATCGGGCATAACCCGTTTACCCTTATCGGCTATTTATCGGCAGTCCATACGGAATTTACCGCAAGTGAGGTGGAAAGCGAAATACAGGCTCTTTTTGATGAGATGTATACGCTCACACTTACGCCGGATACGGAAACGAGGACAAGGACAGTCACAAAGACAGGAACGAGGACGGTCACTGATCCGGTCACAGGGGAGGAAACAGAGGAAGAATATGAGTATGAGGAGGAAGAAGAATATGAGGTCAGTATCCTCAGAGTGACGCTTACGGTCATACCGTTAGAGAACCTTGTTGCCGGGAAAATGGATACGGAGCAGGCGGAGATTTTCGCCATGTACCGGGAAACAAACGGTCTGCTTCAGGAGTTCGCATCGCCGCTTAACCTTTACTGGTATTACTATGTGTCAAGCTATTACGGATACCGGAAAAATCCAGCCACAGGGAACGAGGAATTTCACCGGGGCGTGGATATAGCTGTACCGACAGGCACAACCGTTTATGCCGCCCATGACGGTACGGTGACAGCGGCGGCGTATGACAGCCATTACGGGAATTATGTAGCGATTGAGATAGACGGTTACACAACCAAGTATGCCCACATGGACAGCATCAGCGTGAGTTCGGGGCAGGAAGTGGAAAAAGGGGCGGTCATCGGCACAACGGGGAATACCGGGAGCAGTACAGGAAGCCATTTGCATATCGAATGTTTATATGACGGGGAGTATTATAACCCGTTATTTTATTTCGATGTGGGCGAAGGCACGCTTTACGGGGAAACGCCGGGAGGTCTGCCGGGGAACGCCATACCGCCGGATGCCTACGATGACGCATCGGTGCAGGCTCTTATGGAGGAAGCCGCAAAATACCTCGGCTACCCTTATGTGTGGGGCGGCTCAAACCCTTCCA
The DNA here is from genome assembly GCA_036941025.1 of Lachnospiraceae bacterium JLR.KK002. Classification (NCBI taxonomy): domain Bacteria; kingdom Bacillati; phylum Bacillota; class Clostridia; order Lachnospirales; family Lachnospiraceae; species Lachnospiraceae bacterium JLR.KK002. The sequence goes on along the minus strand of JAYMNP010000001.1, from coordinate 1,459,564 downwards.
CAAGTTTTGACTGTTCCGGCTTTGTCTGCTGGGTATTTACCAACAGCGGGGTGCATAACCTTCCACGAACTACAGCACAGGGGATTTATGACCAGTGTACTCTGGTTTCCGCATCGGACGCAAAGGCGGGGGACATCATATTTTTTACCGGGACTTACAATTCTGCCGGGGCGGTGAGCCATGTGGGGATTTACTGCGGCAACGGAACAATGATTCACTGCGGAGATCCAATCAGCTACGCAAGCATCAACTCGTCTTACTGGCAGAGTCATTTTTACAGTTTCGGAAGATTAAATTAAGGAGGCATTGTCTGATGATAATTAAGTTTGACAATATGAGAATAAAGTAAGACATTTTCATAAAAAAGCGTGACAATATCTGTTACAGTAAATGATTGATAAAAAAGTATGACAACCACAACGGGAAAATCATAAAAAAGCCTGACAATAGCAGGAAAAATATCATATGTGGCAATGTCATAAATCGGAAAGTGGAACCGTCACGCTGACCAGCTTGGAGTGCAGAGCATTTCAGGCTTTTCTATTGTCAAACTATTTTATCACAAAGGCACTTGTGAATGTAAGACTTTTTTATGAAAGGACAGGCATTTATGACAAAGGAACGCATTGAAAAGGAGCTTTCCAAAGTGGATGCGCAGCTTGAATCCTTGCAGGCGAAAAAGAAGGATTTGGAAGAACAGAAGCGCATGGCGGAAAGAACAGAAAAAATGGATATTATCGAAAAGCATAAAATCTCGTCCGAGAAGCTGCAATTACTCATTAAATTCAGCGAGGACGAGATTTTGAAGTTATTGGAAGAAAAAGAAAATGCAAAGGAGATGGCAGGAAATGAAGAAAAAGTTATCAGCTAGGGCGGCGGTGTCGCTGCTCTTGTCGGCATTATTGTTCTGTATGCCCGTAGGGGCGTTTATGGCGAACAGCGGGAATACGGTAGATGTCTATGCGGAGGGTGCGCTTACAGAGGAAAGCGGCGAAACGTCAGAGAAAGGCAGTACCGAAGCGGAAACAGAGGAAAGCACTGAAACAGAGGAAAATACGGAAACCGGAGAAAGTGAAACTGGGGAAACAGAATCCGAATCCGGCGAGAATGAAGGCGAAGCAGAATCCGGTGGCAGTGGGGAAGGTACGGAAGGCGGAACAGTATCCGGGAATGAAGTTCCGGAGCCGGAATGTACCTGCAAAGAAAAATGCACACAGTATTCCGCTGATAAAGATTGTGAGGTCTGCAAGGGGGATTTCAGCTTATGCGAATATGTGAACCCGAATGTAAAAATCACAATCTCCACTCCCTCCGGCTGGCACAATGACACCACAAAGGTACATATCTCCGTTGAAGATGTGGCACATTCCGGCAACTTCTCCATAAAGACGGTGCAGGCGAAAGTGGCGCAGAATGGGAGCTGGACGGACATCACAGAGGATATGTATGTGGAGATTTCAGAAAATGCCACCGTCTATGTGCTTGTGACAGACCAGAGGGGCAAGACCTATGAGAAAAACCGCTATATCAGGTGCTTTGACTTCACGAAGCCTACCTTAAACGCTGCGGTCAGTGACGGATTGTTAAGCGTACAGGCGCACGATATGGATTCCGGCATCAAGGCGGTGTATGTGAACGGGTATGAATTTACGGAGCTTACCAATGGCGTGTTGAATATCCGCCTGCAGCAGTTTGACGCAGGCTACCAGTATTTCACCATTTCCGCAATGGACAATGCCGGGAATATGTCAGAAGTCTATAAGACAGCGAACCCGTATTATACCGATCCGGAAAAGGCGGACGGGAATGAGAAGAACCCGGCAGAGCAGCTCCCGGTGAACGCACAGGCAACCAAGCCTTCCTCCGCTACCGCACAGGTAACGGAACATACCAAAACGGACAGTGACGGGAACACCGTTTCCGAAAACAGCCTTGCAGAGCAGAAAAAGCAGGCAATGGCGGAAGCGGCGGCATCGGAGAAGAAAGAGGAAGCCGGGGAGAAGGAGAAAAGCGAAACGGGGAAGGAATTTTATACAATCCAGACCGCATCGGAAAAAGTATTTTACCTTATCATTGACCGGGACGGGGAGGAAGAAGTGGTTTATTTCCTGACGGAAGTTACGGAAAATGACCTGTTGAACGTGACAGCGGACAACAGCGACACCTTACCGCAAAATTCCGCCGCACTGGAATCCGCAATCCCTGTGACGGAGGGCGCACTTCCCAATAATAACGGGGAACAGGAAACGGAAGAAGAAGCTGCGGAAGAAGCGGCAGAGGACGGGGAGGAAAATACCGAAGAACCCGAACCGGAGCCGGAGAAAACAGGGGAAAACCCGGCGGCAACCTATATCATTCTTGGGCTTGTGGCGGTTGTAGCCATTGGCGGCGGCTATTATTTCAAGGTAGCAAAGAAAAAGAAAGAGGAATTTCTTGACGAGGACGATGATGAGGAGGAAGAAGAATACGAAGATGATGAGGAGAATGAGGAAAAAGAGGATGATTTCTTTGAGGATGACGGGGAGGAGTAGACGGCGATATGGCAGAAAAGAAATATTCAGTTATTCTGGCTGATCCCCCTTGGCATTACTATGTACATTCTAAAAAAGATGCGGGAAGAACCGCAGAAAGCCACTATTCCACCATGAACATTGAAGATATAAAGGCACTTCCGGTAGCTGGCATTGCGGACAAGGACTGCGCCTTATTTCTTTGGGTGACATTCCCATGCCTTTTGGAAGGTTTGGAAGTGATAAAAGCATGGGGGTTTGCTTATAAGACGGTAGCGTTTGTATGGGTAAAACAGAATAAAAAGAGTGAGTCGCTTTTTTGGGGTATGGGGTATTGGACACGCAGTAATGTAGAGATCTGCATACTGGCAACAAAGGGCAGACCAAAGCGTGTCCATGCAGGGGTACATCAGGTAGTAGTATCCCATATCGAAGAACACAGCAGGAAGCCGGAAGAAGTACATCACCGGATTAATCAGCTAATGGGTAGTGTGCCCAAAATAGAACTTTTTGCCCGGAGAAAGGCAGAGGGGTTTGATGTGTGGGGAAATGAAGTGGAATGTGATATTGAGTTGATAGGAGGAAAAGAAAAATGCAGTTAGTGATAGCGGAAAAACCGAGTGTAGCAAGGAGCATTGCGGAGGTAATCGGCGCAGCAGAGAACCATGACGGATATATGGAAGGGAATGGTTATGTTGTGAGCTGGTGCGTAGGGCATCTGGTGGAGCTGGCACAGCCGGAAAGCTACGGGGAGCAGTGGAAAAAATGGACGTATGAGAGCCTGCCCGTCAAGCCGGAAACATGGCGGTATGAGGTGAAGCCGGACACGAAAGCGCAGTATGACGTGCTTTTCCAGTTGATGCACAGGGAGGACGTTTCGGCTACGATCTGCGCCACTGACGCCGGACGGGAGGGAGAGCTTATCTTCCGCCTTGTGTATGAAATGGCAGGCTGTGACAAGCCGATCAAACGCCTGTGGATTTCCTCAATGGAGGAAAGCGCCATTCGTGAAGGGCTTGAAAATTTACAGCCGGGGAGCGATTATGACAACCTGTACCATTCCGCACTGTGCAGGCAGGAAGCGGACTGGCTTGTGGGCATCAACGGTACAAGGCTGTTTACGGTTTTATATGGCGGAAAGGTTTTAAAGGTGGGGCGGGTGCAGACACCCACCCTTGCGATGTTAGTAGACCGGGAAGCAAAGATTATGAATTTCCAGAAGGAAAAATATTACATGGCACATATTCTGATGGACGGGATGGATGCCGCCACCGGGCGTATTGATGATAAAAATGAAGCGGATGAGATTGCGGGGGGTTGCCAAAACGGGCAGGCTCTCACCACGTCCGTTGTGAAAGAGGAAAAAACGGTTATGCCGCCGAAGCTCTATGACCTTACCACGCTCCAGAGGGATGCGAACCGCTTGTTTGGATTTACCGCAAAGCAGACCTTAGAGTACACACAGAGCCTTTATGAGAAAAAGTTAGCCACATATCCGAGGACGGACAGCCAGTTCTTATCCGATGACATGGGGCAGACCGCAGAGGGCGTGATTGAAGCAGTGTTCAGTTCCCTGATGTTTGAGGAAAACAAGGTTTCCAGACCAGACATAAAGCGGATTCTGAACAGTAAAAAGGTGACAGACCACCACGCCATTATCCCCACAATGGAGATAGCGAAAGCTGACCTTGCGGCACTGCCGGAAACGGAGCGTAAAATCCTGTCTTTAGTTGCGAACCGCCTGTTATGCGCCACCGGGGAGAAACATCTGTATGAAACAGTCAAAGCGGAGTTTTCCTGCAATGGTCATACTTTTGCGATTTCCGGGAAGTCCGTCACGCATAACGGGTGGAAGTCCTTTGAGGATGCCTTTAAGCGTTCCTTTAAAATCTCCGGGAATCAGGAGGAGGAAAAAGAGGAAAAGAAGCTGCCGGAACTGTCGGAGGGACAGGCATTTGACGGTGTGCAGACGAAAGTAAGCGAGCATTTCACTTCCCCGCCGAAGCACTTTACGGAAGATTTATTATTATCGGCAATGGAACGTGCCGGGGCGGAAGATATGGGCGAAGACGTGGAGAGGAAAGGCTTGGGTACGCCTGCGACAAGGGCGGACATCATTGAGAAGTTAGTCAGGGACGGGTTTGTGAAGCGTGAGAAAAAGCAGATCATACCAACAGAGGACGGAATGAAGCTGGTTACGGTGCTGCCGGATGTGGTGAAGTCCCCGAAACTTACCGCCGATTGGGAAAATGCCCTGACACTGGTAGCGAAAGGGGAGCTTCCTATGGAAGACTTCATGGCGGACATTGAAAACATGGTGTCGGAACTGATACACACTTACCATGAGGTCAGTGACGAACAGAAAAAGATGTTCGCACAGGAACAGGCGGCTCTTGGGGTATGCCCGAACTGCGGCGGTCAGGTGGTAAAAGGAAAATTCGGCGCTTACTGCGTGAAAAAATGCGGTATGAACGTGAGCCGGGTAATGGGTGCTGCCCTTACCGATGTACAGGTGAAGGATATGCTTGCCGGGAAGAAAATCCTGTTAAAAGGGTTAAAGAGCAAGGCGGGCAAGCCCTATGATGCCTATATTATTCCGAGTGGGACGGAAGAATACCGTTACACCAAAGACGGGGCAGAAAAAAGCGGGGTACAGTTTAAGTTTGTCATGGAGTTTCCGAAAAAGAAATCTTCTGGCGGGAAGAAAAAATAGTAGGGAGGAAGAAAGATGTTTACAACCGGGGATAAGCTATTAAACGTGATGAAAGAGGAAGAAATTAGTATTATGGAGCTTTCCAGAATGTCGGGAGTGCCGGAGAGGACAATCATGGATATTCTGGCGGGCATCAGAGAGCCGGAGCTTGGCGTGGTGTGCAGGATTGCGGACGGGCTTGGCATCTGCGTCCATGAGCTTCGTGCCGATGAGGAACAGTATGCCATATCTGTACAGAAAGATACCCTTGCAAAGCTGATTGTGGTCAGTGAGATAAACGGTGTAGAGCTGGAGGAACTGATACATACCATTTTGGAAAAAGGCATTGAGGAACATGGTTTCTATGAGTGATTGATAGTAAGTTGTAGGGTGCGTTAAGTACCCTACAACTGAAATATGAAATATTCTGAGAAGAAATTGAGTTACAACTGATAGGGTGGTATAATTTCCATAATATATTAGCTAAAAATAGATATAAATATTATGGGAGGTTATATGTTAGAAGGATATTTGAGTGGACTTGAGGAAAATGAAATACGTTTTATTTCAGAGAATCATAAGGATTTTAAGATTATAGTAGATGAAGAACACTTTTTTTGCTTGCAACATGAAAGGATAGAGAAGGATATTGTTGAGGGCTATCTTTTTAATAATTATAATTTTAAAATGTTCGGTTGTATATATAATGGGAGAAGCATCTCGTGTAAAGGATATATTTATTCGAGCGGTAATAATCCGCCAGACAATCTTTCACAATTTGATAGAATTATGTTTACAGGAAAGCCAATAGATGTATTTGCTGGTGGCAGTGCTAATGTGATGAAGAAGATTGATGACGGGATAGACTGGAATGAACGCTTATATGCAAAAGAACCTCGATATTGGAATGAAATAAATACAAAATATCCGGCAATAGTTAATGGGATATTATGCGAAGTAGGAATTGACTACTCTATTTATTATAATGACAGGTGGGGAGAACGTAATATAGGCACTTGTACGCCACGATTTTATATTGATTTTAAAGAATCGGTTGGAACTGATATAATACCAGACTGTTATTTGTGGGTATTTGATTTTATGAAATTTTTGAGTTTCCGCCGAAATATAAAGTTTGATGATATTAAGATTTATAAGAGAAACAGCGATAAAAAAATTGAAAAAACAGGGATTGTTTATTTCAGAACGATAGATAGAGGTGAGTATACAAATTCTGATTTGAATACAATTCTTACAAGAGATATTGGAGATAAATTTGGAGAACTTTTTCAATATATTGCAGAGAGGCGTCAAAGAGATACTTCGGATGAGTTATTTGTTCCAGATAATGATACAGAGTATAAGGAATTAAGCCATACAAGTTTTTTGGAATGTGCTTTAAGTTTTGAAGGAGAGTATGACCGTACACAAGAAACAAAAATAGAAACTAATGCAGAGTTCCAGCAAATAAAGCAATTAGCAAATGATGTGGTGATTGACGAGTCCTGTAAATTAGTGGATCAAGAGGAAAGCGATTCTTTAAAAGAAGAATTATTGGAATATATAAAAAAGAGGTTTGAAAGTGCTGCTGAAGAATTAAAAGAACAGCAAACATCAAGAAAAAAGAAAGACAAAATTATAAAATATGCAAAGAAATTATTAGATGACCTTGATAAAATTGATTTTTCTTTAGAAGAACAATTTAATAATGTGTTAAAGAAGTATGCAGATATTTTAAATGATTATAAGAAAATGTTAGCACAGCGAATGAAAATTCGTTTTGAAGGAAACATCAATTTAGGTCAGATATTTTCTAAGATGCGAAATGAAATAGGACATGGACACCCGAAAGACATAGAGGATATTCACGCCTATACATTTCAGTTAGCCAGATGTATGATATATGTTATGATTTTAGATAATACTGGAATTTCACATGATGCAATAAAGCGAGTAATTCATAAGATTTTTTAGAAAATAGGATTTAAAGATAGAAAATGCACTTAGGAGAAATCTTAGGTGCTTTTCTTATATGAAAAATCCGAGGAAAGGAGCATACAAAAATTGAATAAAGTTTACCGTCACTGGTGGCAATGGCTTATGAACGAACCATAGCCACCTTTTTTATTGCCCAAAAACAATAAACAGGAAATGGAGGTTTACCATGAGAAAATATGACGTAATTTCCGCACTCTCCGAAGAAACATCAAAGAGGGTGGCGAGAAATGAAGAAAGCTGGAAGAAATATCTGAACACAGCATCAAGGCTCTACAAATACCCGTTCAAAGACCAGCTCCTTATCTATGCCCAAAGACCAGATGCCACAGCCTGCGCTTCCATAGAGATATGGAATGAAAAAATGCACTGTTGGGTAAACAAGGGCGCAAAGGGGATTGCGCTTCTGGATGAAGATGGGAGTCCCTACACCGGACTGCGGTACGTCTTTGACATATCGGACGTGCATAAGGCAAGGCGCATCGGGCGTTTCCCCCAGCTTTGGGAGATGCGGGAGGAACATCAGGAAGCGGTTCTGAACCGTCTGGAAGGGATTTACGGGGATACCAACAAGGAAGCGGGATTTGTGGACAGGATCAGGGAGATTGCTTCCCGGCTTGCGCAGGACTGTTATGGGGAGCTTGCTTCAGATATGGAATATCTGAAAGAGGGAAGTTTTCTGGAGGAACTGGACGAACTGAATATCGCTGTTCGTGTCCGGGAAACGCTGGCGGACAGCATCGCCTACACCGTCTTAAAGCGGTGCGGCATGGAAGATGCAGAGCTGGCAGAGGAAATCCAGTTCCCCTATATCCATGAGTTTAATACAATCGAAACCCTGTCACATATCGGTGACAGCATATCCGATTTATCCAAGCCTGTGCTTATGGAGATTGGCAAAGCAATTGGGGCGTATGACAGGGAAATCGCCGGAAAGGAAGCATCAAGAAATTTTGCCGAAAAAGGACTTGCAAATACCTCTGACACACGCTATAATGCTTTAAAGCATGAAAGCGAAACGGAGGACGTACAACTTACCACACAGACCGGGAACGCCGGGGAAAGGGGAAATAATAATGAATCTGACCTACGAGAAGAACGGGGATTACATGATACCGATGTTGAAGATGGACGAGCAGCCGGAGGGGACGCTCACGAAATACGGACTGATGAGGAAGAACTACTTACAGGAACACAAGAAGGGGATTTACACCGGGCTTCTGCTGAAAGGGAAGCTGAAAGAGCATCTTCTGACCATTCAGGAGCAGGCGGAGCAGAGGATGGAATTACTGACCGGGCAGATGATGAAGCAGGAGGGAGTGACGGAAAAACTCAAGGCAGAGAACCAGATGCTCTGGGTTCAGAAGATGAACAACATCAGGCACTCGGCGGAGGAAATCGTACTGAAAGAGCTGGTATACAGCCTGTAAGTGAAGAAGCGACTGAAAAAACTGAAAATAAGGATTTACCAGAGCCGGACAGTGGAGAACCATTGCCCGGTCTTTCTTTGTCTGAAATAGAGAAAGGCATCTTGCGGTTTGATGAATTTATGGTGCATAAATGCCCGGACATTGCCGGGGTAATGCTTTTCGAGCCGGATAAGGATAAACAGACGGAATATATCAAAAACAGTTACAGGCACAAGGAATTTACCGAGTTTTATGTAGGGGAGGAAAGAGCCGGGTACAGGGCGGACGAAAACGGTCTGACGGTCTGGAAGGGGAGCTATTTAAACCGGACAGCGGAAGCAACTATATCATGGGAAGCTGTGAGGGACAGCATCGCCTTTTACATGGAAAAGGGCGAATATCTGAAAGAGGGGCAGATACCGCAGTGGGAAGAACCGAAGGAAACGCAAAGTTACCAGCAGCTTAGTTTATTCCCCACGATAGAGGAACAGATCGGCACGATAGAAGCGGCGCAGGCAGGAGAGAAATATACCATGCCCGCCGCTTTTTCTCTGCCAGAGGAGCAGCTTGAAGCCATTTTACGCACAGGGGGCGGACGGGATAACAGCAGGAGCCGCATTTATGCCAAGTACCAGCAGGGCAAAACGCCGGAGGAAATGGCGGAGTTTCTGAAAAATGAGTACCGTACTACGGGGAAAGGCTTTGATTTTGGCAGCAATCCCATATCCGTCTGGTTCAATGAATCCGGCATGAGCATCGGCTATGGGATGTCCGCAAAGGAAAACCCGGCTGCGGTGATGGGCTGGCAGGAAATAGAGGGCGTTGTCCGTTCTATGGTGGAGAATGGCTCTTACATGGGCGCAAATGAAGTGTTCCTTGTGGATGCGGTGGAACGCCAGAGGGTGTCAAATGACCTGTTCAATTTCTTCCGGGACGGCATCGGGGAAATCCCGGAGAACATACCGATTAAGACTTACAACCACCCGGAGAGCATGACAAACCTCTGCGAGCTTTTATCCACGCAGGAGGGGCGTGATGTCATCGCCGGGGAGCTTTCCCACGCAAAAGAGCAGATTGAAGCCGGGGAAAAGCAGATCAGGTGGCGGTATGTAAAAAAGCCGGAGCATCTGCTTTCAGAGATTGCGGATTTAAGCACAGAGAAAACGGAATACCCGGTACAGGACAGCGTGGAGGTGCTGCATGAGGATTTTATTACACAGGACGAGATAGATAACCGTCTGACGGGTGGAAGTGGCTATCATCATGGGAATTTCCGTATCTATGAATATTTTATGGAGGGGCATGACAGGAAGGAAAATATAGCTTTCCTAAAAAATGAATACGGTACAGGCGGCGGTTCTCCCGCCTTAACTGGTTCAGACCGGAGCGATGAATGGCACGATTCCAAAGGAATCAAATTGGGGAAAGGCAGAATAGGCGATTCATACACAAAAGTGCTTTTAACATGGAACGTGGTGGAGAAGCGCATCAGGGAACTTGTCAATGCGGATAAATACCTTACGCCGAAAGGGAAGGAAGCCTTCGCACAGTACAAAAAAGAGCAGGCGGAGGAAGCCATGCGCCGGGAGCAGGAAAAGCTGGAGCATGGTGTCCGGGTGGAGTGCAAAGATGCCATAGAAAAAGCGATTGCGGAGAAATTTGACGGTTACACACTTCCGGGGGATACCGCAGAGGGCGTTATCCGGCAGTACGGGAAGGAACGGGTAGAGATTGTCCTTGCCAACACAATCACGCACTTATCCCATGACGGGCGTTTTTCCCCAAACAATAAAGAATGGGCGAAAAGCCTTGTGCCTTCCGCTGACTGGCAGACAAGGGATTATATCGTCACTTCACACCCGGCTGTTTTGGACGGTTTTACCAATCAGGCAAGGCGGTATATAGAGCGTGACAGAGAACCGGAAAAAATGGCTGTACCGGAGCAGGAAGCGGAAATTTCCGGGGACAATATTCAGAGTCCCGAACCAGAAAATAAATCCAGTGAAAGTGAGAAAGCACTGGCTGAAAGGCTTGCGGAAATGTCCGTAGTGGTAAAAATCTGCGGTGCGCTGTCCATGAAAGATGTGGTCGGCTGGAACGAGGATACCGGGGCGGTTGCCATAGAGGACGCTGACAGGAGGTTGGAGGGCAGGGCAGTTTATGACACCCTGTTTCTGGAAGCCGCCGATTATGTACTGATGCAGTCAATAAGCGGCAATGCGGAAAAAGCGGTGGAGATGGATGCCCTGCTGAAGGAAGCACAGAAGTATGCGGCACGTTATGAGAACGAGCCGGGACAGCAGAGGGAGGGACACGCTGCGGAAGTATCTGAAGCAGAGTCGGCAGGAGAGCGCCGGGAGGAAAATCACCCGGATGCAGAGCCGGAAAAACGGACAGAAGAACCGGAACAGGAAGAAACAGTACGCTTTACGGTTACGGAAACTTCGGATGCCTTTACAGAGCCTTATGCGGTATGGGACAGCGAAACACAGGATTATTATGTGACAGGCGATGGCACAGTGCCGACATTTGACACACCGGAGGAAGCGGATGTTTTCTGCCAAAATCTCAACGGAGATTTACAGGGGAAAGAAGCAGAAAATATTGTTACAGAGCCGGGAACTGTTTCAGAAGCAAAAGATTCTGCTGAAAAAGATGATTTTTCCGACATTGACACACAGGCTGTCCGGGAAGGTCTGGAAAAAGCCGGGATTGTGGACGGGCATTTAGTAGATGAAACCGCCTTAGAAAACGATCCGTTTATCCGGCAGGTCATGGGTGATGTGGAAACGCTGACCGGGGGCAACCCACCAGAGCCGGAAAAAGTACCACAAAAAGAGCCGGAGATTGATAAAACAGTCGCAGTCAATTACCGTATCTCTTTCAATGAAGCGGAGAATACCAGGAAAGGATTTGCGCCGAAAGAGAAATTCCGGCAGAACGTGGAAGCCATACGAACCCTTGAAAAGATTGAAGGGGAACGCCGCACTGCCACACCGGAGGAACAGGAAGTCTTAGCAAAATATGTGGGGTGGGGCGGTCTTGCCGATGCCTTTGATTCTTCCAAAGCGAACTGGGCGAATGAGTATCAGGAATTAAAGAACCTGTTATCCCCGGAGGAATACGCTTCCGCAAGGGAAAGCACGTTAAATGCCCACTACACAAGCCCGGTCATCATTCAGGCAATCTATGAGGCAGTGGGGAAAATGGGATTTACCAGAGGGAACGTGTTAGATCCCGCCGCAGGCATTGGGAATTTCTATGGCTGTCTGCCGGAGGAAATGGCGGGGAGCAGGCTCTACGGGGCGGAGCTGGACGGGATTACCGGGCGCATCGCAAAACAGCTTTACCCTCATGCGGATATTAAAATCACCGGATTTGAGAATACAAATTATCCCAATGACTTTTTTGACGTGGCGGTGGGAAATGTGCCTTTCGGACAGTATAAAGTGTCTGACAGGCAGTATGACAAGCATAACTTTTTAATCCACGATTATTTTTTCGCAAAGACTTTGGATAAAGTGCGTCCGGGCGGCATTGTTGCCTTTGTCACTTCAAAGGGAACGATGGATAAGAAAAACCCGGAGGTGCGGAAATACCTTGCACAGCGGGCGGAGCTTTTAGGGGCGGTCAGGCTCCCGAACACAGCCTTTAAGGAAAATGCGGGTACGGAGGTCACTTCGGACATTCTGTTCTTAAAGAAGCGTGACCGGGTATTAGACATTGAACCGGACTGGGTGCATCTGACGGAAAAAGACGGTATCGTGATGAACCAGTATTTCGCAGACCACCCGGAAATGGTGCTTGGAAAAATGGAGATGGTTACCGGGGCGCATGGCATGGAGAGCGCCTGTCTGCCGGATGATTCCCTTCCCCTGTCGGCACAGCTTAACCATGCGCTTTCCTATGTGGAGGGCAGCATCGAGCAGGCGGATTTTAACGAGATTGAAGATGAACTGGCAAGGGAGAACATACCCGCCGATCCGGATGTGAAGAATTACAGCTATACCGTAGTGGACGATAAAGTGTATTACCGGGAAAATTCCATTATGAAGCCTGTGGACGTTTCGGAGAAAGCGGAGCAGCGCATGAAGGGCATGGTGGCAATCCGGGACTGCACGCAGGAATTGATAAACTTCCAGTTGGAAGAATACCCGGATGATATGATTAAAAACAAACAGACGGAGTTGAATCAGTTATACGATGATTTCTCCAAGAAATTCGGTCTTATCAGCTCACAGACCAATAAAAGGGCGTTCAATCAGGATTCCAGCTACTGCCTGTTATGTTCCCTTGAAAATCTGGACGATGAGGGGAAGTTTATTGGCAAGGCGGATATGTTCTCGAAACGTACCATTAAAAAGCAGGAAGTTGTGACGAGCGTGGACACAGCCAGCGAAGCGCTGGCGGTATCACTTAGCGAGAAGGCGGGCGTGGATTTAGCCTATATGTCGGAGCTTGCGGACAAGAGCGTGGAGGAAATCACGAAGGAGCTTGCCGGAGTAATCTTCCAGAACCCGGTCACAGAGGAATGGGAAACCGCAGACGAGTATTTAAGCGGGAACGTGCGGGAGAAGCTGTCAGTAGCGAGAACCTTTGCGGAAAACCACCCGGAATATGCCATTAACGTATCCTCACTGGAAAGCGTACAGCCGAAGGAGCTTGACGCATCGGAGATTGAGGTGCGTATCGGCGCTACATGGATTTCCACAAAATATATTGAGGACTTCATGCGTGAAACTTTTGAAACGCCGGAATACCTGTTTGACCGTAAGACAATGGGCGTACAGTTTTCAGGCGTGACCGGGCAGTGGAACGTAAAAGGGAAAAATGCAGACAGGGGAAATGCCCTTGTCAATATGACCTACGGAACAGGCAGGGCAAACGCATACAGGATTTTAGAAGATTCCCTGAACCTTCGTGACACCCGTATCTTTGATGTGGTTACGGAGGACGGGAAGGAAAAGAGAGTCCTCAATAAAAAAGAAACCATGCTTGCAAGCCAGAAGCAGGAAGCCATAAGGGAAGCATTTAAGGACTGGGTATTTCGTGATCCGGAGCGCAGGCAGGATTTATGCGCAAAGTATAACGAGCTTTTCAATTCCACAAGACCGAGGGAATATGACGGTTCGCACTTAAAATTCCCCGGAATGACGCCGGACATCGTACTCAGACCGCACCAGCTTAACGCTGTGGCGCATCAGTTATACGGGGACAACACGCTCCTTGCCCATTGCGTGGGTGCGGGAAAGACCTTTGAAATGATTGCGGCGGCAATGGAAAATAAGAGGTTGGGATTGTGCCAAAAGAGCTTATTTGTCGTGCCAAACCATTTGACGGAGCAGTGGGCGAGTGACTTCCTGCGCCTGTATCCGGGGGCGAATATCTTAGCGGCAACCAAGAAGGATTTTGAACCCGCAAACCGGAAAAAGTTCTGCTCCCGGATAGCGACAGGGGATTATGACGCTGTGATTATCGGTCACAGTCAGTTCGAGAAAATCCCGCTTTCCACCGAAAGGCAGATGGCGATGATTGAAAGGCAGATAACAGAAATTGAAATGGCAATCGAAGCCCTCAAAGCGGAGAATGGCGAGCGTTACTCCATTAAACAGATGGAAAAGACAAAAAAATCACTTTCTACCAGATTAAGCCGCTTAAACGATTCCAGCCGGAAAGACAATGTTGTGACCTTTGAACAGTTGGGCGTGGATCGGCTGTTTGTAGATGAAAGCCATAACTATAAGAACCTCTTTTTATACACAAAGATGAGGAATGTGGCGGGCATCGCACAGACGGAAGCGCAGAAATCTTCGGATATGTTTGCCAAGTGCCAGTACATGGACGATGTGATATGTTGTGAACTGTAGATGTAAACATTTCCGACAAACGCAGTATTTTAGCGGAAATGAGCATCTGCTAAAATACAACATATGCGGCTGGCTCATTTGTGGTGAATGGAAACTTGCAGATGTTGTGGTAAGGGAAGAAGGTGGTAAATTCTTTTATTCGTATCTGTAAACAGTTTAGCACAAAGAAAGGCGGGTGTATATGGAGATTACATATCATTGGGAAGGCGACTATCTGATTCCCGACCTCAAACTTTCGGATACAACAGAATATCATATCGGAAAATATGGAAGAATGAGGCAACAGTTTTTGAAGGAGAATCATGGAGGCATTTATTCATATATGATTTTGTCAGAAACCTTATGGAAGCATCTTGCGGAAATTGATGAAGAATGTAATGAGATGATGGACAGGCTTGTAAGGCAGATGGCTAAGAAAGAGGGAGTGACGGAGCAGTTAAAATCCGATGACTGGCTCTGTTGGCTTCAAAAAATGAACAGCATCAGGAGCAGGGCGGAGGAAGTGGTGCTGCACGATCTGATCTATTCCCTTTAATTTTGTTCTGGCTTTAAGTTTTGTAGCATGAGGCGCAGAAGATGTCAAGACACCGGCTCCGCCTCGCCTGCGGCGGTCTTGACATCTTCTGCGCCTCATGCTATGGAGTGGTTAAGGGGGAACAAAGTTCCCCCATTGCATTAAAAATGCCGATGGCGGTATTCTGAAAAAATCAAAATTGGGGATTGACAGGAATTAAAAAATAGCTTATTATTGACAATAAGAAATGGGTTTTCACCGTACATCTTGCTACGGCTTGCTCGTTTCTTTTTTTTACTGCCAAAATATCATACAGATATTTCCTGCCATTTTCAGCATGGTTAATCAAAAGCCGGGCATGGAAGATATTGTATCTGACAAGCGTATTTTCCTCATAGACCGGGAGGGCAAAACGGACATCATACCTGTACCAGCCGTATTTTGCGTTTTTATTGTGTTTTTTCTTACGATTTTCTTCAAAAGCTGGGTTAGATGCTATCTGTATCAGTTCCGGTATCGCAGTAGCGGCATTTGCCTTCGCTTTTGCATTTGCACCCATAAGGCTTTTACGGCTCTCTGATTCCGTGTATTCTTCCGGCAGTTCACTCCCGATAAAAATATGCTCTGCATTTTCAGCGATTTCGTAATAGTCTCCGACATATCCTTCGAGATACTGCTTTACATCATCCCAGTCAATCTGACGCTTGCCCTTGAAACGGATATCGTTAATCAAGACCAGCTTTTTACCGTCCGCATCGGTTATGATATTTACATTCCTGTTTTCAATCATCTCTTTTGTTTCCTTTCTTCTTTTTCCTTGATTTGTAGACATTAAACTGGTTCTTGCACTTCTGGCTGCAAAACTCATTCCCCTTCCTGCTTGCGACAAAGGCTTTCTTACAGTGTTTG
Organism: Lachnospiraceae bacterium JLR.KK002; assembly: GCA_036941025.1. Lineage (NCBI taxonomy): Bacteria > Bacillati > Bacillota > Clostridia > Lachnospirales > Lachnospiraceae > Lachnospiraceae bacterium JLR.KK002. The sequence goes on along the minus strand of JAYMNP010000001.1, from coordinate 1,443,668 downwards.
CACATGCGCATATCACTGTCCTTATCCGTAAGCATGAATGAGAAGCACATCTGCACCATGACGAGCAGGGAGTGAAAATCCCATACGATAACGGGCGAATCCTTTTCAAGCGCGATCCGGTAAGTCGGGGATATGCCGCCGAAAGCGGAAATGCCCTGACGGTACAGGCTGCGCGTCTGTTCATCAATGGTATCATAATCCATGTAATAAAGGAAACTTGTCATAAAGGTAAATGCCCAGTCGGTAAATTCCTTTACAAGCCAGTCGTACCTTTCTGCATATTCTTTCTGCAATCCCATTGCCACAGCCTGCGGCGCATTCCCCATAGCCATTGTAATTGCAATACCCTCACGGTCAGTTACAGACCAGCCTGATTCTACGCCGTTCTTTCTGAAATCCGGCTTGTCAAAAGGGTAAAAATAGGCGAGATAGTCCTCTGTAGGGAGGGATTCTTCCTTTATAAAGTGGTTTTTGGGAAGATACACCGATTCATAAGTAATGAAATCTGCTGTTGTCGGCAGGGCGGTAATAAAGCCGAGAAAACCATATTTTTTGATAAAGTCAAGTACAGCTTCCTTCAATTCTTCTTCCGGTACTTTGTGCATGGCGGCAAGCCCAACATTTATGGCATCAATGACAAGCTGTTCCGCTTCCTGCATGGGATGGTACATTTCCGGTTTGGCATCTCTGGAAACCGTTATGTAGAGGTTACTGTCACTGCCTGTCTTATATTCATAGCTGCTGTACCGAATCCACGGTGCGCTGGTGTGTTCAAATAAATTCTTCATAAAATCCTCATTTCTAAGCGTTTTGTTGCAGGGACGGCAAGAAATCCGCAAATGTAATTACCTGTCTGCTCCGTTCAATCCTGCCACATCATCTGATGTAATATTTCTTCTATTATAAGCAGTTACTCGTTATCGGTCAAGCTGTCTGATGCTCTTTTTCTTCCGCACTCCATTTTCCAAGAAATATTTTTCGTCAAGCGTCATCGGCAGGTTGTTTTCTTGCCTGTATGTGAGTATGCCGCCGTAAAGTTTCCGTATCTTTTTCAGGGCAGTTTCCCTAATACCCCTGATATTCCGGTCAGACTGTCCGATACTTTCCGCATACTCCGTTGCGGAATAATCACGCAAAAACAGATAATAGAGCATATTTTTGAGGTGCGGCTTTAGTTCCTTCAATATTTCCGATAAATCCGCATCCGTGACAAGCTCATGCATTGTTTCCGGGTGGTCAAATATAATATCGAGGAAATTGCCCGCAAGCATGAGCCTTCTTAAAATCATGTCATAGGAAGGCTTGTCGGAAGCATAAAACTCATCCGCGCCCCATTCCAATGGGACAGCGGAGCGTCCTGTCTCATGGTCTCTTTCTTTCCGTTCCCTGTTTGCGTCCAGTTTATCCCACCAGTACAGCACATTTTCAAAGTCGGCTTCCGTCCTTGCGCTTTCCTCAATACGCTGGATCGCAAGGGCGCGGGCTTCACGGTGGAGCATATCCCCGTCCGCTTCCGTTATGAAATTCTGCTCCCTGAATGCCGGAAGTTCAGCGTATTTTGGCATTTATGGTCAGTCCTTTGCAAAAAAATAATATTTTGTAGCTGTTTTTTTCCAAAACACTTCCGTTTTTATAGCCGTTTTTCTCCTATTAGTGAAAGAGTAATTCTTTTTGAATAAAAATCAGTTACACAAAAGGAGGGGCAGGCTATGAGGCACGGATAAAACAAAAATCCGGTTACTAAGTACGGAAGTCGGAGTCTTAACGGTTCCACGAACAATTATAAGGGAAATGTGTGTGAAGCGCAAGAAAGGATTGCATGATGGAGGCAGTAAAATTGAATAATGATATGGCAAAGTCCAGCCCTTCTGCGGCTGGCTTTTTTTACCGCAGGATCGGCGGGACACTTTTCAAGGTCAGAGTATATACAGGTTCGGGGTACGCCGATACGCCTGACGAAAAAATTGACGAAAAAATATCCCGTCTAATCTGCAACGAAATGATGACAGGAGGCGGAAACTGTGGTATGATGGATTCACCACAGATGAGCCAGCCGCTGGAAAGGAGTTCGGAATGAACAACAGGACGGCTGGGGACAACAGAATAACAGCTCTTTATGAGCGGCTCTCAAGGGACGATGATCTTGCGGGGGACAGCAACAGCATAGTCAACCAGAAAAAGATGCTGGAGGATTATGCAAAAAATAACGGGTACACGAACACGGTGCATTTTACGGATGACGGATTTTCCGGCGGCAGTTTTGAAAGACCGGGATGGAAGCAGATGTTAAGCCGGATTGAAAACGGCGACATCGGCACAGTCATAGTAAAGGACATGAGCCGTGTCGGGAGGGATTACCTTCAGGTAGGATTCTACACCGAGGTATTCTTCCGGGAAAAAGGTGTCCGTTTTATTGCTGTTTCCAATGGTGTTGACAGTGACAACAACACCAGCAGTGAATTCGCCCCTTTTTTGAATATCATGAATGAATGGTATCTGCGTGACTGCAGCAGGAAGATTACCGCAGTTTTGCGGGCAAAAGGGAAAGAAGGAAAACCAATCACAAGCAATCCGCCATACGGATATGTGAAAAGCCCTGATGATAAAAACCTTTGGCTTGTCGATGAAGAAGCGGCAGAAGTTGTGAAAAAGATTTTCCGTCTGACCGTGGAGGGCATGGGACCGTACCAGATTGCAAAGCGGCTTATGGCAGAAAAGGTGGAGAAACCGTCATATTATCAGGCGACAAGGCAGAGGGGCAATTTCAAAACCATGTGCGATTTTGAAACTCCCTACAACTGGACGGGCGGATCGGTGGTGCGGATACTGGAAAGACCGGAATATATGGGCGACACAGTGAACTTCCGCAGCCATAAGGAATCCTACAAGGATAAGAAAGCGGTTAAAAACAGCAGTGAGGATATCCTTATTTTTCAGGATACCCATGAACCAATCATAGACCGCAGGACTTGGTATCTGGTGCAGGAATTAAGAAAGACGGTGCGGAGAGTGGATACCAGCGGGGAAGGAAGCCTGCTGACCGGAAAGCTCTACTGTGCGGATTGCGGCGGGAAGATGCACTACCGCAGAAGCACGACAAGGGCAGGCAGGGACTGGCGCGGGATTCCGAACGGAGAAGTCCAGCACACATCCGCAGGTTTTAATTGCAGCACCTATAACAGCAGCAGAAAAAAGTATAAACAGGTGTGCTGTTCCCATTCCATAAAAGAGGATACGGTAAAACAGCTTATCCTCGAATCAATTCAGTATGCCTTAAAAAGCGTCCGCATGGACGAGGCGGCATTTATAAAAAGTATGCGGAGCGCATCAGAGGTCAGGGACAAAGGCGAAGTGAAAAAGCTGAAAACAGACCTTGCGAAAAAAGAGAAGCGCTTTGCAGACCTTGACTTACTGATTAAAAAGGTGTATGAGGACAATGCAATGGGGAAGCTGCCGGACAGACGGTATGAGATGCTTTCTTCCGATTACGAGAAGGAACAGCAGGAGATTGAGAGTTCTATAAGAGAAATTCAGGAAAAACTCATGCAGTTTGAAGATGATACGGACAGAACGGAGGAATTTCTCTCCCTTGTCCATAAGTACACCGACATTCAGGAGCTGACGCCTGCCATCGTCAATGAATTTGTGGACAAGATCATGGTTCATAAAATAGAGAAAACAGACGGCGACCGTATACAGGAGATTGAGATTTTCTTAAATTATATCGGGAAGGTGGAGCTTCCGGCACAGGAACTTTCGGAGGAAGAAATGGCGGAGGAAGAAAAGAAGCGGAAACGCCGCCAGTACAGGAGGGAATACCAGAAAGCCTACCGGAAAAAGCACAGACCGGAAATCCGGCGGCTGATTGAGGATGCAAATGCGGCAGATAAACAGAGACAGATAGCGGAAGCCGAACAGTCAGCAGATGAACTTCTGCATACGGATGGTACGGAACAGGTTGCGGCTATGGTGGCAGGGGAAAACAAGATTATTATAGAGAGCAGCCTTCCGACCAAAGAGGAAGTGAAAGCAAAATATGGCAGATAATTTGATGAACAACAACTATGAAAGTGAGGATTTTGATATGGCAAAGATTAGAGATTATAACATGAACGGAACAATTATTTTAGGTGTGGATGCAGGATATGGGAACTATAAAACGGCGAGATGCTGTTTCCCGACTTCCGTAATCAGGAATAGCCAGCCGCCTGTCTTTACGAGGGATTATCTGGAATATAACGGCGGCTACTACACCATAGGCGAGGGACACAAAAATTTGTTGCAGAGAAAAGCGCGGATGATGACAATTATATCCTTACCCTTGCCGCCATTGCAAAGGAACTGAAAGCGAGGGGGCTGTCAGCCGCAAAGATACATCTTGCGGTGGGACTTCCGCTGAAATGGGTGCAGGTACAGCGTGATTCGTTCCGTGAGTATATGATGCAGAACCGCCATGTTGATTACAAGTATGCAGGAAAGCGTTATACGGTTGACATCGTGGATTGTACGGTCATGCCGCAGTGTTATGCAGCGATAGCGGAAAATCTGCCCGATTTTAAGGGTATGCACATGATAGCGGATATCGGAAATGGGACAATGAATGTGATGATACTCAATAATGGCAAGGCAAGCGAGAGCAAATCGTGGACGGTAAAGCTGGGGGCAAATGAATGTTTTATGGCAATCCGCAATCTTATACTGGACAGGAAAGCGGAGGAACTTCCGGCAGAGATCATCGAGAATTATCTCAGATATGGCAGCACTGATATAGGAGATGAATACAAGTCACTCATGGAGGAAGCGGCAAAGAGCTATGTGGATAAGATATTTGCAGAGCTAAAGGTACATGGGTATAACCCCAATCTTATGAAACTGTATATTATGGGCGGCGGTGCAAAGGTTGTGGAACTTGTGGGAGATTATGACAGCGATAATGTCACTTTCAACCACGATATACGGGCAAATGCCAAAGGCTACGAATATTTCTGTTATATGAAGCTGCGCAGGCAGAAAGCAATGGCATCAGCCGGATAAGGGGGCATCCGAATGAAAAGTAAAAACCACAATATCCGTTTTAACATGGAAAAAGGGGATGAGTGCAGGGCGTGGGAACTCCTGCACTCCCCACAGGTACGGCAGATGTTTAAGTCACAGAACAGATTTGTGATAGAGGCGGTCAATGATTATTACGACAGATGTGTGGCAATGAAGAATGATCCCTATCTGGAAACGAGGGAGAAAGAGGATGCTTTTGCGGAGCGCATCGTGGAGGTAGTGGAAAAGAAAGTGATGTCTAATCTTCCGGCGCTGTTCGGGATGTATATGGCGCAGATGCAGGTTTTTCCATTATCCGTTCCTATGGGGGCATATTCGGTGGCGCAGGGCGGTATGGTGTACGGACAGGCGCAGACAGGAGCCTTGTCCAGTGGCACGAATCCCCAAAATATGGCAACGCAGGATGCGGAAGATACACAGGGGCAGGATAAACAAGAGAGTGTCACAGAGCCACCGGACAATGAATTGATTGATTTTGACGCATTTTAATATAAATATAGATAGGGCTACGGTAAGCGGATTTATCGTAGCCTTATTTTTATGAAATGAAACGTAAATGTAGCTACATTTTTATAGTAACAGGAAGAAATGTAGCCGAAAGGCTACAAAACAAGGACAAAGGGCAGGAATAAAAGGCTGCATAATAAAGGGCAGGCATTTAAGCCCGCAAAATAAGGGAAAAGAGCAGCCGAAAGGCTGCAAATAAGGGCGTAAATATAGCCGTCTGTTTTGAGACTGACATATTGGGTTTCAGACAGGCGGCTTTTTTATGCCCTGAAAAGACTTGTTTTGGAAACGACTTCGGAGGTGTCTGGGGAGTGTCGGCGGGTAATTTCCGGGGAGGGCGAAAGCCCTTCCCTAAGCCCTCGGCGTTTGAGAGCGAAATACACCCTCCGCACAAACCTTCGGTTTATGCTCCGGGGATTTCGCCCTTGCAGGGGGCAAATTTGCGTCTGCGCAAATTTATAATCCAAAAGAGACGGACTGTATTTATTCCCGCGAGTAATGAGCCAAGCAGCCGCGCTCGCGCGGATATTTGGCGAATGCCGCGAGGGTCAAATACCCCGCCCCTTGGGGCGGAAAGAACAAGCTAGGTCATGCCCCGTAGCTTGCTGCGGGGTATTTGACTCATGCCGTCCAGAGGACGGGCGCATGGATGGCGCTTCTGCCTACGGCTACATTTCAGGGCAGATGTGAAGCATCGTCAGAGGGACTACACAAAATGAAGCCCCTCTGTGGCTGTCAGAAAGCGACCGCCATAAACTGCCCGTATCCGGGCATCGGTTCGCAGCCAGCCGTCTGATAACGGCTGCTCACAAAAATCTGCCAAAAGAAAGGAAAATCGTTTATGAGGAGAAATTCATTTATAGAAATGGCAAAGCTACATAACTTATCGGGGCGCATCACTTATATTTCCAGCCATGCCAAACAGGAATATTTGTATGAAGTCTATGCCACGGAGCCGGACAGGGCGTTCTGGCGGGAACTTGCCAAATGTAATCAGGAAGAATTTGAAAAAAGTGGGACGAATGGGAAATGTATAGAGGCGAGCGAACTGATGATCGCTCTGCCGGAAAGTTTTATCAGCTATGACCATGAGTATCTACTGAAAAAGATGGTTGACGAATTTAAGGAACTGTATGGTGTGGAATGCTTTGCCGCGCTCCACCACAATAAACAGAAAACAAACCTGCATATCCATATGATATTTGCGGAGAGAAAGCGGCTGGAACAGCCGGAGGAAAAAACTGCCAGCCGGAATATGTTTTATGACGAGCAGGGAAAACATGTCAGGACGAAGAAAGAGATTCTTGACGGGGACGGAAATATCCGTAAAGGTTGTAAAATCATCAAAAAAGGCGAAGTATACGAGCGTAAGATTTTTACCATAAAGGGCAGCCGTTTTAAGCAGGAATCCTTTCTGGACGAAGCAAAAGTACTTTATACGGATTTAATCAACCAGATGGTGATTGACGATAAGGATCGGCTCAGCATATTTGACAAAAACGGTCCGTACCTTGCGACAAAGAAAGTCGGCAAAAATAACCCGAAAGCGGAGGCGATAAAAGCAGACAATGAAATCCGCATGGAATGGAACAGGGCTGTTGACCGTGCAATTGTGAGCGACGTATCGGAGATTGAGGTTGTGGAACTGAAAAAGACGGAAATCATGGACAGGGTAAAGGAATCCGTGGAGCAGAACGGAAGTAAGCCGGAGCTGTTCGGGGAAATTGTCAGGGAGGCTATTGAGCTGTTAGAGAAGCTGATTGCAAAAGTTATGCGGAAGGTAATGGATTTTGTGGAAAAAGGTATCGGCAAAGTTACCGATGCCCAAAAGGAAACACCGAAAGAAATGGAAATTCATATCCATACAAAAGATGAGCCGGTGGTTCAGCCGGAAAGGAAGAAGATACCGTTTCCTGTTAATCCACAGCGTAAAGTTAAAGCAGATGTACGAAATGAAACAGAACAGCCACAAAATACTGCGACAGCAAAAAAATCCGTCATTGAGCAGATTAAACCAGAACAAAAATCTGCTCCTGTCGGAACAAAGCGGCTGGAAACAGAAAGACAGCCACAGCCCAAGCCTTCCATACTTGCAAGTAAATATCCCCGTCTGAAAGAGATTGACCGTAAGCTTAAAGACCAGAATAAGGCAATTTTTGAGCGTGAGAAAAAGCGGGATAAACTGAAAAGGGAATTATCCGAATTCACAGGTATTTTTAAGGGCGGCAGACGGAAGGAATTACAACAGGAGATTGACAGTATCGACAACCAGATTTCCGATATGAAAAAGAGGCTTTCTTCTATTGTGAAGGAATATAAATTTGACTCTATGCAGGCATTCTATAAAGAATTTGAAGCCGCAAAGAAAGAGAATCTTGAGTATCAGGCGGCTTGTGCGGAGTATGAGAAAATCTACGGAGAAAAAATGGCAGATTCCATGAGTATCAGAGACAGGCTTAGGCAGAAAGAGCAGATAGTAAAAGAAAGAGAAGCGAATAGGGGGCATCAGGCAAGGCAGAACGAAAAAGATGCAAGGCAGACAAGAATGGGCAGATAATACCTTCATCTATCTGGTAGCTATACGTGTATTTAGGTTTCAATTGAAGATGGGATAATAGAATAAACAGCAGCGTTGCCATGAGCAGACAAAATCGCTGTTGCTGATAGAGGAATTTGAAACAGCCTATTATAAAGGTATCACCGGAATTAGACAGTTATTGGTATACCCGTTCTGAATGTGAAAAAATGTAGACATGGGAATGTTTTTTGGATATAATTAATCAAAAAGAGCGATGTTTTCGGAATCTTTCGGTTGATGGGGGAATACTGCTATTCTTATTTTGCTTTGAAAGTCTTTGACTTTTAAAGCATGGATGGTCATGCGATTCTCCACAAAGACGAGAAGTTAAAAACGATTGGGAAGTCCACCCATGAATGCGGGGAAGATGTATGGAAGCGATAGAATTAAGCCAAACTGACCGTCAGCTTTTGCTGTATGATATTTTTTTCAGAAGCCAGCAGGTGGAATATGAGGATATTACATCAAGGCTTCCAATTGGCAAAAAAATGGTGCAGCGCGATATTAAGACATTGACAGACGCCGGTCTGATACGGATAAAATATTCTAAAAAATATAAAGCATACATACATGATTCCATGCATCCACCGTCTTTTCATGAAAATGCAAAAGGAAGATATCGTATACATTTGATGAAGCTGCGGAGAATTGCAACACTGATGAAGGAACTTTGTATGGATACAAGTTCTTATTATGACGTAGACGGGGACACATATTTTTCCTGCAAAATATGTTATTATGAGTTGTTTCCGGAAGCGAACGAGCGGATGAGGCAGAGGGATTTTGAACAGTTGAATAAAATTGGCTATCCGATCACCTATGATAATTACGAGCGGCGCTACAAAATGTGGGAGGGAAGCTATTTAAGAGACGATTTTGGCGTATTTTTAAAAGACGGGAAATTAATGCGCCATATGGGGTTCGATTTATATTGAGCGACACTACTCTGTCCGTCTGCGAAAAGCTGCTATGCTATGATTGATGATAAGCGCTGTGGAAAAAGTGTTAAATGTTTATAAAAACGGTTGGAAAGGGGAGAGAGTTATGGAGCAGAAGAGGAACCGGATTACGATATACCGCGGAAGTCATCAGATTGGCGGCTGCGCAACGGAAATCCGCACGGATCACCACCGCGTTATAATTGATTTTGGAGCAAATCTTCCAAACAGCAAAGATGAAAGCGCCATGGGGGATGAGACGCTTGCCCGGACTATTTTTAACGGCGAGCCTTGCGACGGCGTATTGTTTACGCATTATCACGGAGATCATATCGGACTGTATAAAAAAATCCCGCAGGATATTCCGCTCTATATTGGATCTACAGCTAAGAAGCTTTTGAAGATACTCACGGAAAAACTGGATTTCATTCCGAAAGAAGAAGCGAAAGGACTGCCGCGTATCGAAAGCATAAAGAGCTATTTTCCCGGGCAGAAGCTGGAAGCGTTCGGCGATATTCATGTAACGCCTTTTATCGTTGACCATTCCGCATTGGACTCCTATATGTTTTTCATTGAAACCGGCGGAAAGAAAATCTTATTTACGGGAGATTTCCGCGAACATGGCATTATCGGAGAGAACAATACGCTTGAAAAGATGGTGCGGACATACATAGGCGAAATAGATATTTTGATTACCGAGGGAACGATGCTCTCACGTGTTGATGAAACAAAACAAAACGCAATCCTTACGGAATCGGAGTTGGGAAAGTGTGCGCGGGAGCTGTTTCAGGCAAATAAGGAATCCGTGATTTTAGTGTCCTCAACCAATCTGGACAGTATTATGGAATTTTACCACGCCCTTCCCTGGGGAATGGATTTTGTCTGTGATGCGTACCAGGCGAAGCTGATATTGGCGGCGATGGCGGACAAAGGGAAATATTATAAGAAATACAGGCCGGAGATGATTCATGGAAAGCCGAGAAGGCTGTACATTGTCGGCAATGATATGGAAGGGCTTGGGGCAGAGGAGAACTGTTACAAGGCGGATTTTTCCATTCTGCGCAGAAAAGGATTTACGATGCTTGCAAGGGAGAGCAATCCAAGGTTTCAGAAAATTATGGAACATTTTTCTGATCCGCTTATTATTTATTCCAAGTGGACAGGATACCTGGAAGGAAAATATGCCGATCCAAAGGTGAAAGAATTTATCGGAAACCATCGGATGGAAAAGCTGCACACCAGCGGACACGCTTATGTGGAAACAATAGAAAAACTGATACGCCTGACGAATCCAAAGGTTATCATTCCCATGCATACGGAATGTGCGGAAACTTTTGGAACAATGCCGGAATTTGTAGCGTATCGTGACAGGGTGAAAGCGCTTCAGGACGGGGAATCCTATTGCTTCTGAATCAGTTAAGCGGTACTGTTTTATTCCCGCGAGCAATGAGCCAAGCAGCCGCGCTCGCGCGGATATTTGGCGAATGCCGCGAGGGTCAAATACCCCGCCCCTTGGGGCGGGAAGGACAAGCTAGGCCATGCCCCGTAGCTTGCTGCGGGGTATTTGACTCTATGGATAACTGCATCAGCCTGCGTTTATAAGAAACACAGAAAGGATTTGCATGAAAATACATGAAATATTAACTGAATACATCATAAGAGATTATTATACTCCCAACATTAAGGCAGAAGTAATATTGGATATGATACTGACTCCTGTGATCGGCGAAATTTTGACAGTAATCGGACGGAGTAATACAGATTTGGGAATCAATGGAAAGATGCGGCTGCTTGCAAAGGAGTTCCCTATGTTAAAATCAAAGTCCTGCGCCAAAACCAGCGGCAAATACCGCACCTGCAATGCGGATTATCTGATGTGCGATAAAAAATCCGTATATTTTGTGGAATTAAAAACAACACAGCAAAGCCTTGACGACGGCCAGATGAAAAATTACCAAAATTACCTTGTGCGTTGCAAAAATAAAGAATTTTCTAGTGTTCCAGGAGCAGAGTTTATTGACTTATTAAACCATGTAAGTAAAACAGGATACCCGGACAGCAGTGAAAAGAAAACGTGGGGAATCACAAAAGATGATTTAAAAAGGTTATTTAAGGCGATTGTTTGGTATCAGGAGTATAGGGGATATGGGAAAAAGGGGAAAAAAATTCCGTTAAGAGAGGATTGGGCAAAGGAGAAAACCTGCCATGTTGATGAGGCAATTGCTTATTTAAAGGAAAACAGGGCAGTTTCATCGAAAAAGTATCTTCTCACTGCCGGGCAGATGCTTGATAATATGGAAGATGGTGGATGGTGGGACTGCGGGCAGATAAAATTGCTTTATCTTATGCCTGAAACGCTTTCGGAAAAAGAAATATCAGAATATTATCGAAAAGGTATTATCTTTGTGACCTTTCAGGAAATTATGGAACAGGCACGCGGGATTTATATGGAGATAGAGAAACAAGAGTTAAAAGACTACTGGAAATGGGTTATGGAAATATTGAAACAATGTGGTTTGTATTGATTCCAGACAACAATCAGTACAGGATTCTCCGATTTAAAACAGCAAAAAGGACAGTTGGAAAACGGATATTTCCAGCGTCCTTTTTTATTTCCGAAACTATATGGGGACATTCCGAAAAGTGGGCGACAATATATTGTCCTTTTGTTGAAATCCATATGCTATACTTGTGCCATAAGATATGCTGAACCTTGAAAATTAAATAAAGAACGCGGCCATAAGAATAAAATTGTAACAGTGTATTAGAGCAGGAGGATGTATATGAAAGAAACGATTAAAAATGAGATTTTGAAACGGTATGAAATTTTGTTTGAGCAGGGGCTGACTACAGATGCCAAAGACTGGGTGAGGGACGGGAAGGTCCTGATCAGCAACACATTACTAAACAGGTACCCATCCGGCAAGATGGAATTGTGGGGCATAATATTCACGCTCAATGAGAAACCAGAGTATGCTCCTTATGTGGAAGAGATTGAAGCGGAGAAGAATGTGACAGTTTACATGGGTATTGTAACCCGTACCACGATTGGCACGCTGCTTTCTCTTATGTTTGTGTCGGCGGAAGAATCAGAGTGGAAAAGAGAAAGGGAGTTTATGGAACAGGATCAGATTCACTATGCCTTTGTTTTCAACATTGAGGAGGAAATGTGTGAACTTGGTTCTATCCGATATGAAGTGGCGGCAGGCGGTTTGGTAAGGGTAGATTGAGGAGGATTGAAAGATGAATGATTTAAAAAAGAACGTAAATTTACCGTTACTGTACGAAGTAAGAAAAGATGTATTTGTAAAATTAAGAAATGCGGAATGCGGAGAGCGTTGCTTCTCCCTGATGCATCATATGGATCTGCTGACGCGAATCGCAAGAAAAGAAGGTCTGCTGGCATTGGAAGGCGCAGTGAAAGAAATTCCTTCAGAGATTGGATTTTATCAGGATATACAGTCCGCAGTTTTTTATATTTGCGACGGAATACAAGGAGAAGACGTCATAGAAATCCTTTCTGCGCGTTATTGGATAAAAAATTTACGGGGGGAAGATGCGTTGCTGTATTTTATGATAATTTTATCCATCATAAGAATTCAGGACTGCACACCTCCTCATCTGCTGGAAAGTCTGCTTATGTCATGTCTTCCCGACGGCGTTGCTGAAAAATATACAGAGTATAAAAAACAGTATCAGGCGGAGAGACAGGAGGAGACGCCTTTGGAACACTTACTGAATAGCGAGCCTGATATTGGAGAGGGGGGAATTTTAGTTGTAAAAAGATTATTGGAAGAGAAGATTGAACTTGCTGGTGTTCGGGCTTTAAAAGGCGTGATTTGCGAGGCCAAGGATAATTGTTTGGAAATTTCCCTGAAAGGGCTGTCTGTTCATGCCAGAAAGAGACTTTTTTCCGTCATTTCGGATTATAAAGCAGAAGAATATGCAAATAATTGCTATTACATGGGGCCTGTCCGGCAGATAGACATTATGGCGTCTATGTCCGAGCTGATTGCCCTGTTTGAAAATAGGGGGTTTTTATGATAGATTTTGGCAGATGGATTTATTCAAAAGATATTGCGGCATGGGCTGCCAAAAATACTGCTCTTAATTTGGAAGAGCAGATTGCATGTATCTGCGCCGCGCCCCACAGAACGCTGGAAGAAAAACTGGAAGGCATAAAAGAATTAAAATCCGAACATGATGGAGAGGCGCTTTGGGATCAGATTGAAAATATGAAAACGGTTTTGCATAGAAGCCGTTCAGATACGAGGGTATATGCATATTTATTTGGCATTGAAATATTTTTCCGTGGAGAAAAAGAGGGGTTTTTGCCAAGTACGATATTCAAGAGCGCGGGGGAAGCGGTAAAGGGAATTTGCTATCATATTGAAAAAGCAGCCGAAGAAGAGCATTTGGAAAGAAGAAACTGGTGCGGCGTCGTCAGGGTATTCCGAAGATCCGGTAAATCCCCGCATGGTTATGTTCCCATAAAAAATACGGTTGTCCGTCATGACGGAGAGGTGATTTATGTTCAAAACATTTACAGTAAGGACGGAGGCCATATGTCTGAAGGAATGGACATGGGTTACTTTGACGCTGTAAAAGTTCCATACCCTTCAGGAACTATTCTTTCAATCTCCCAAAATCCATATATTCCGGAATTGAAGGGAGTTCTTGTAAATATGACAGAACCAGACGAGGAAAACTTCCCGGATGAGCGTTATGATCAATGGCTGATTTATCCAACGCGGCAGCATAGGGATCAGACCCATGGAATTGGGTTCGTCAATTTAAGGGATGATTATATGCCTTTTGAAAACAGCCCGGATTTTATGTTCCCATATAAGCAGTTGATGACTGTTTACGAGGGTAATTTGAAAGAAGATGAAACATGGCTGTCTGAATGCAGCGCGCTGATTCGGGCGGATAAGAATTGCATCAGAAAAATATTGTGTGACCGTGATCCAAAAGAATGCCGGTACATAGTCATGAATGACGAACGGCTGAGATATGTCAGAGAACTGTCTGCGAAACAGAGGTGAATGACGACGGGAAAAGTAAAGTTGTATTTCAATCAAAAATGGAGGATTTTCATGAAAAAGAAAACAGTTAAAAACCGATATGGCGTACAGGTTGGCGATATTTTTAGAAGGCATTGCTGCCATGAGGATGTCAGATATTATTTCTTTTACCAGGTCATTGCCCTGCGTGGAGAAACACAGGTTGTGGTAAGGCAAATTGGAAGAAAAGTCATTGCATTTGACAGGTTTTATGAAAGAGTTGTCCCGGTTCAAAATGCATGGGCATCAGATGAAATCCTTGTACGGAAAGTACATGCGGTCGAAAAAGTGCCCGATGCAGAGCCAAAGACGTTTGAAGACAATATATGCAGTATTATGATTAAAGTATCATGTAACGGTTGGTCAGGCTATGCTCATTTAGACAAACAACCGGAGAAGGAAATGTATCTGGAATGGTGTAATGGTCCCTGTCTTTCCTATCTGTTTGAGAAATATAACCCTGAACTTGCAAAACAGCTTAACCTGTACAATGGTTCGGGTGTTTTTGCCGCAGACAGGCCATTTAAATCATGTGACGATGACTGCCGTGCCGTCATTCGCTATCCTGATGGCAGGCAGCAGGAAACGACATTAAGTGTTCTGCTGCACTATGCGGAATATGTGGAAGAGAAACGGGATAGGAATGGTTAAATTTACCTGAATTTGTACAGATAAGAGAGAAATTATCAGATGAATGGATGGAATCACAGAAAAGTGCGAAAAAAGCAGCGTAGGAATGGAGAAAAGTATGGGAAAGGTTTATGGTGGAATTATTGGTGCGGCGGTAGGGGACGCATTGGGCGTGCCTGTTGAATTTATGTCCAGAGAGGAGCTTGCAAAATCCCCCGTTACCGGGATGCAGGGCTATGGGACGCATAATCAGCCGATGGGAACATGGTCGGACGACACAAGCCTGACATTGGCATTGACGGATAGTATCGTGCGAAGACAGACTGTTGATTATTATGATATCATGGATAAATTTTCGGAGTGGCTTCTTTATGGCGCATATACGGCAACAGAAGAGGTATTCGACGCGGGCGGCGCAACAAGCAGGGCGATTATGAACTATGGACGCGGCATGAATCCGTTAGAATGCGGCGGGATGTCTGAGTATGAAAATGGAAACGGTTCTTTAATGCGGATTTTGCCTGCTGCGTATTATCTGGAAAAACAATCAGGTATTTTACTGAGTGAACAGATGGAGATTGTGCATAACATTTCGTCTCTGACCCACAGACATCCAATCAGCCTGATTGGATGCGGAATCTATGTCAATGTCGCTTTGAAATTATTGTCAGACAGTTTGCCGTTAAAGGAAGGAATCAGACAGGGAATGGAAGAAGCTTTTCAATACTATATAAGCGAAAAGTGGGAAGATATATCTGTATATGACCGTCTGAAGGATATAAAAAGCTTTGCGGCCCTGCCGGAGGCTGAGATCAGGAGCAGCGGCTATATAGTTGATACCTTGGAGGCGGCGGTGTGGTGTCTGGTAAACACATACTCTTTTCGGGAATGTATCTTAAAGGCCGTTAACCTCGGGGATGATACAGACACGGTTGGAGCGGTTGCCGGCGGTCTGGCCGGAATCTATTATGGAGCAGACAACATCCCGCAAGAATGGCTGGCGGAGATATTGAAAAGAGATGTTATAGAAAGATTATGTGCAGAACTGGAATGTTTGCCTCAAAAAACAGGCTGGGTCAATGATTCACTTAATTAAGAAAGAGAGAACATATGGAAACAATAAGTATACTGATACAAATGATAATTTTGCTGCTCTTTGCAGCGGCAGGTTTGGGGCTTATGTTATTTCCCATTTTATTTGATGTTGATGTGAAAAATAAAACCGGAAAAGGATTTTTGAACCGATGGATGACAGGGATTGAATTCATTTGCCTGATCGGATGTTTTGATCCGTCTTCTGACAGTTTTTATGGGAATTTAGGATGCCTGTTTCTGTCAACGGCAGTATCTGTCATGCTTGCATGGAAAAAGGCAAAGAAGCTTCATTTTGAAAATCCAAAAGCTCTTGGGGCAGTTTTGGCACAGATTTTCTCACCGGTCAGTTTACTGTTTCTTGTCATCATGATTGGCAGGTTGATGGATAAGTTGAAGAAAGACAGAAAAAGATGAGCAGTTATGTAATCAGCGACATCCACGGCTGTTATAATGAGCTTCGCTCCATGCTTGAAAAAATCTGTTTTTCTGAAACAGACTTCTTGATTCTTGCGGGAGATTCTATCGACAGGGGAAAACAGAGTTATGAGATTTTATGCTGGATGGAACAGCGTCCGGCAAATATTCTGTTTTTGCGGGGAAATCATGAGGAGGAATTTGTATCTTATATAGATCTGATGCTGACGGTTGACCGATCAGAAGAATTAAATACGGATTTTTCCTCCCATGCGGATACCGCGGCATTATATGAATCTGTGAAATATCTGTTCCGCAAAAAGGAACTACCCATGGCATACTTTGACCTTTATGGCACGATAGGTATTCTATTGGAGCAAAACCGTGTTACGCTGAATGACTTGTGCGGATGGTCGGAAATGATTCGAAAAATGCCTTATTATAAAAAATTAGAAGCTGCGGGCAGAAAATATGTTGTGGTCCATGCCGGATATGCTGAAAATTTGGAAGATATTTGTGGACATTTTGAAAGTCTGGAACAATTTTATCTTTACGCAAGGGAAGAAAGCTTCCAATCAGGCGGCATACGGCATGGAACCATTATTGCCGGACATACTCCCACTACCGTCAAAAAAAGTTTTGCCTATAACGAGGGAAATGTCTTCTGCTGTTACAATGCCGGGAAGGACTGTCTTTTTTACGACATTGACTGTGGCTGTGCGTTTCGGTACAGAGAATTGGGGGCAAAGCTCGCCTGTATTCGGCTGGAAGATGAAAAAATATTTTATCTATGAGTCTGTTCGTTTGTGGAATATAGCGTGAGAAGAACTTCTAACTGCCTGTGGCATGGCAGTTAGAATAAATTGAAAAATCAGGAGGAAAGTTATGGGAAAGAAAAAAGTGAAAAATCGATACGATGTGCAGGTAGGAGATATTTTTAGTAAGAATAGTGAGAATAGTAGTTATTCTATCTTTCTTCAGGTAGTTGCATTGCATGGGGAAACGAAGGTAGACGTGCGTGAGCTCCGGCAGAGATGCATTGAGTTTGACGGTCATTATAAAGGCATTGTGCCTTTGCCGGATAACTGGGTGTGGGATCGGGAGCGTATTTTGACGGTACGAGAAAGGGAAGGTAAACTCGGTGTGGTTTTTAAGAATGTTTTTGGGTATCAGTGGGTTGAATTGGACAGAACCGAAACACATATGTATATGGAACTGCACGAAGACGATGATTGTCCTTTTTATTTTCGGGACTATTGTCCTGAAATTGCAGAACAGCTTGACCTGAAAACAGGTTCGGGCGTTTATGCAGTAAGTAAACCGCTTGAACTTGAATGGTTCATTAATGACGATGATTGCCACGCCATAATCCGCTATCCCGATGGGCGGGAAGATGAAACTGTTTTCCGGGAACTGATGCGTTACGATAAAGTATCGCAGGAGCAGGGGAATTGGATAGAACTCTTCCAAATGGCTAAAGATTTTGGGTACTTGTGGAATGAACAGGAACAGATTATGGTGGGAAAATTGATAAGCAGACTGAATAAGAGTATAAAAGATAAGTGACGGGCTGCGGGAAAATCATTGAATAGTATATGCCATATTCATGGTCTTGTAGGGCAATCTTACTGCAGATTAGTTCATGCAGCAGATTGCCTGTTTTTTCTGTCAGATTTTGTAATTCTTTGCTAAGTTTAGCAAATATCAGATTACTAAAGTTTTTTCTTTATCGTTGTTATTTTGCAATATTTTTACCCATGAACGCGTCAAAAGTTTACAAACACACTTGACAATATCTCTCTGAACTGACCGGAGGGAAGGGCATCACATTTGCAACGGGCACACCAATCAGCAACAGCATGACGGAACTCTACACCAATATGCGTTATCTCCAGTACAACACCTTACAGCGATTGGGGTTAGGGCATTTTGACAGTTGGGCGGCATCATTCGGGGAAACCCAGACAGCCATAGAACTTGCGCCGGAGGGAACTGGATATAGGGCAAAAACAAGGTTTGCCAAGTTCTTCAATCTGCCGGAGCTGATTGCGCTATTCAAGGAAAGCGCAGACATTCAGACGCCGGATATGTTAAAGCTGCCTGTGCCGGAAGCAGACTATGAAAATATCGTGTTAAAGCCGAGCGAATACCAGCAGGACATGGTTCAGTCCCTTGCGGACAGGGCGGAGGCAGTGCGTGACCGTAAAGTAGATCCTTCACGAGATAATATGTTAAAGATAACCAACGATGGAAGAAAGCTGGCGTTAGACCAGCGGCTCATCAATGATATGCTTCCCGATGAAGAAAACTCCAAAGCCACAACCTGTGTGGAGAAGGCGTTTGAGATTTGGGAGCATACAAAAGAGCAGAAATCGGCGCAGCTTATCTTCTGCGATTTATCTACACCGAAGGGAGATGGGACATTCAACGTATATGAGGACATCAGGGATAAGCTCATGGCGAAGGGAGTACCGGAGCAGGAGATAGCTTTTATCCATAACGCCAATACGGAAACAAGGAAAGCGGAGCTGTTTGCAAAAGTAAGAAGCGGGCAGGTTCGTTTTTTGTTAGGCTCAACCGCAAAAATGGGAGCCGGGACAAACGTACAGGACAGATTGATTGCGTTACACCACCTTGATGTGCCCTGGCGTCCGTCCGATGTAGGACGGATTTTGCGGACATTCAAAATAAAAAAGAATGTGGAGGTAACAGACAATGGCAAAATCATTATTTGAGGAACTGGGCGGCAAATACGAGCGGCAAGG
Source organism: Lachnospiraceae bacterium JLR.KK002 (assembly GCA_036941025.1). Classification (NCBI taxonomy): domain Bacteria; kingdom Bacillati; phylum Bacillota; class Clostridia; order Lachnospirales; family Lachnospiraceae; species Lachnospiraceae bacterium JLR.KK002. Next base: position 1,424,623 of record JAYMNP010000001.1, on the reverse strand, counting down.
AGATTACTTAATACCGTGCTTGACTGTACCCGCCGAAGAAGAACAGCCGATAGGCACATGGGGACAGCGGCATCTAGACTATTTGAAGAAGTACCGCAGGGTTACATACACCAATCTTCTCACAAGCGGCAGGCTCAATGCTTACCTTGCCGACATTGACAGGCAGGCGCAGGAACGCTTTGAAAGGCTCATAGAGGGCATGAAACAGGCACAGGGTATCACGGAACAGCTAAAGGAAGAAAACGCCTTAGAATGGACAGGAAGAATGAATAACATAAGGGGTTGTGCGAGGGAGATTGTGAATGAGGAAATAATCTACACATAACGGATTAGCGGCAGAGGGTTAAAGCTCTGTCGTTTTTCTTTTTCGGAGAGTTATGATTAAACGATGTGAAATCTCTTGCAATAGGATATATCATTTCTTGCTATAAGAAGCATAAACACTGGATAAGATTACTCCAATAATCTGAATTAAAATTGTTGACTTGAATTTTCCGATTGTTATAAAACGGTTATTTTTATGTGTTAGGCTTTTTTCATAGTAATAAATCTATTATTCACAGGAGGCTATTAATAATGGAAAATTTAATACTAGAAACTCAAAATTTATGTAAAGAGTTTGGCAGTCAAAAGGCAGTCGATAATATCTCTTTGCAGATAAAAAGAAACAGTATTTATGGCTTACTTGGTCCAAATGGTGCAGGAAAATCGACTATCTTAAAAATGCTTGTAGGACTTTTGCATCCTACAAGTGGTTCAATTTTATTTGATAATGGACAATGGAAAAGAAGTTCCTTATCTCAAATAGGTGCATTGATTGAAGCTCCTGCTTTATATGGAAATCTTACTGCAAGAGAAAATCTTTTGGTGCATACAAAACTTTTGGGAATACCAGATACCAGAATTGACGAGGTTTTGCAAATCGTCGATTTAAAAGATACTGGGAAGAAAAGAGCATCACAATTTTCGTTAGGAATGAAACAAAGACTTGGAATTGCGATTGCATTATTAAACAATCCTAAATTGTTAATTCTTGATGAACCTACAAATGGGTTAGACCCTTTTGGAATACAGGAACTAAGAGAACTTATATCATCTTTTCCGTCTAAAGGGATAACCGTTGTTTTGTCAAGTCACATTTTGACCGAGGTGGCACAAGTTGTTGATGAAATCGGCATTATTAGTAAAGGAAAGTTATTATATCAAGGCGTGCCTAATTCGCAAGAAAATCTGGAACAGTTTTTTACTGATGTTATTCTGAAAGGTGGGTGCGTATAATGAAAAGTATGTTTTCTGAATTAATAAAATATAAAAGAACATTTACTGCCAAACTGATAATTTTTATACCAGTGTTTTTTGCGGTTTATTCTATTGTAATAAATTATATTATTGAAAATAATGCTCAAGCTGCTAGTAATGCAACTGTCGCTTCGAGTTGGAATGTCTTTTTAGCATTAGTTTTTAACTGGTGGTCTTTCCTTTTTCTTCCTCTTGGAATGGGGCTGTTTGGTGGTCTGGTAGCTCTGCAAGAAAAAAAGGCTGGAAATTATAGGGTACAGCGTTCGCACGACATATCACCTTTTAAAATATGGATAAATAAAGTCTTTGGTATGGCTATTATTTCTTTTATGTCCAGTATTGTGCTGATTCTATCAATCATAGTTTCAGGGTTATTAACAGAAAAAGGGGCGATGCCATTAAGGCAGATTATTACTGCGGGTCTATTATGCTGGCTTGTTTCTCTTGTTCTTATTCCTATACAATTATGGATTGCTACAATGAGTGATTTTCTTTTAAGCATTGGGATAGGTATTTTAGGAACATTCTTAGGTGTAATGGTGGCTCCGACTTCGTATTGGATAGTTTGTCCATGGAGTTATGCAACAAGGCTAATGTGTCCGATTATAGGCGTACATCCAAATGGTGTTGTTCTGGACTCATCAAATCCTTTATTAGATACATCAGTTATACCGCTGGGAATTATAGTGTCAATTGTAGTATTAACTTTGGCTGTATGCTTAACAGGATTTTGGTTTAGCAGAAAGGAGCTATAATGAAGTTATTATCTTCCGAATGGTTAAAAACCAGACATACATTAATACGTTGGCTTATTTTCTTTTTACCGATTTTTATGTCGGCTTGTATTATAATTTACTTAGCAAACCGAAACAGTATAGCCATTGATACGATATATCAAACATATTTTATTATATGTTCCGCTATATTGATTCCAATAGAAACAGGTATTTTAACGGGGTTTTATGTTCAGGAAGAAGAACTTGCAGGAAATTTTAATGGCGTATTAAGTACAGGAATACCAAGGAGAAAAATTTATGTTGGTAAATTTGTGTTTTCAGTAGTATCCTTGACAATAAGCTACGCTTTAACTACACTAATTATCTGTATAGGATTAAGCATTGTGTTGCCGCAAGGATTTAATACGCCATTATTTTTGACGGCTTCATTATTATCCTTGATAGGAACACTTCCAATTTTAGCAATTCATTTGTGGATTAGCTTTGCTTTTGGAATCGGAGCATCTGTTGGGGTTGGTATTTTGGGAATTTTGGTTGCAGTGTTAATGGGAACAACTAATTTAGGAAATAATATATGGTATTTCTTACCGTGGACTTATCCAGTAAAAATGTCAATGTTTCCATTAGCACTGCTAGCACCATCTTCCCAAATGATAGCGAATAAAATTATTATACAATTTATTCTATGCATATCATTGAGCCTTGTACTGAGTATCCTGTTTTTGCTGTTCGGGATTATTTGGTTTGAAAAATGGGAAGGGCGGAAAAATGTAGAATAAATTCTGATGAAAGTGAGTGATAGCCTTGAGCAAAATTTTGATTGTTGATGATGAAACAGATTTGGTGTCATTATTGGAAAAACATTTAAATAAAAAAGGACACGAAGTTTTAACAGCTTATGATGGGCAAAGAGGAATTGAGTTGGCGAGGGAAAATCCAGATTTGATTATTCTTGATATTATGATGCCTAAAATAGATGGTTTTGAAGTGTGTCGGGCAATAAGGAATAGCGTACCTTGTCCAATTTTGTTTTTAAGTGCCAGACAATCCGAAATTGATAAAATCAAAGGTTTTTCACTTGGCGGAGATGATTATATTACAAAACCGTTTGGAATTAGAGAACTTATGGCAAGAATTGAGGCAAATTTACGTCGTGAAGAACGTACTCAATTTATAAATGCAGAAAACAAACGTACAAAATTTCATTTTGGCGAGTTAGTTTTGGATATATTAGGCAAAAACGTAAATATACGTAATATGAAAATTCCATTAACCAAAACGGAATATGAGATAATAGAATTTCTTGCTCTCCATGCAGGACAAGTCTTTACAAAAGAACAAGTTTATGAACAAGTTTGGGGATATGATGGTACTGGAGATAATACTACCGTTGTGGAAAGAATAAAAAGAATCAGAAGCAAAATTGCAGAAGTAGACCCAGACACACAGTATATTTCTACTGTATGGGGAATTGGGTATAAGTGGAATAAAGAGAGGTGATTTGACAAAATGAAAAATTGGTCATTAGTATCACAATTTCGAATAACGCTTATATGGATTATCTTGTCAACCATACTAGCCTCGTTCGTCACTTATATTCTCGTTGCAGTAATATTTATGTATGGTATAAGTAGCGAGAAAATTTATCCTGCTGATTATTATGAAAGTCAAATTCCTCTTGTTGAAGATTATGTAAGAAGCCATTCTGATAAAGGTATAAGCTCTTTACAACAGGAGGATGTAAGTGAACTGATTACAGGAGATACTATTTATTATCAATTTACAGATAAAAATGGAAAAAAGCTATACGGAACATATAGTAATGATATTTTTGATTCTAAAGAAACGATGTACCAAAAGATAAATTCTACATTTATAAAGGACAAATATTATATTCACACTATTCCTATTATTACTGATATCGGGAACATAGACGGTGCTGTTTCAATCATATATTCTTTGGATATGTCAACGATAAACAATGCAAATCCGTGGATGCCTGTGGTCTTAGTATTTATTATTTGCTCTCCATTTTTATATATGGTTTTATTTACACTTATATTTTCAAGGAATTTTGCTAAAAGTGTTATAAAACCTTTGAAAATTCTCACAAAGGGTACAGAACAGATAAAGAATAGTAACCTTGATTTTGAACTTGATTATCATGCAAATAATGAACTTGGTGCATTGTGCGAATCTTTTTCGGCTATGCAAAATGCACTCAAGAACTCTTTATCCGCACAATGGAAAATGGAACAAGAGAGAACAGAAAATGTACAAGCCCTGGCACATGACTTAAAATCTCCATTATCTATAATCAAAGCATATACAGAAACGTTGATAGATGATACAGAAATAGATGTTGAGCAAACAGAATATCTTTCTGTAATAAAAGAAAATACCGAAAAAAGCATAGTATTGGTTAATCAAATGCAGTACACAACGGAACTCACTTTGCCAAATGTAAATATAGAGAAAGATTCTATAAATTTGGAAGAATGGTTGCAAAAAAAGAGAGCCGAATACGAATTACGGGCAAAAGATAAAAAGGTTTGTATTTCATTGAAAATGGCTTCTGATATCCCTGCCACTATATTTACTGATAAGAACAAATTAGAAAGAATTTTAGATAATGTTATTTCCAATAGTATAGAATATGTTCCCGTATCGGGGAGAATAGAGATAAATGTTGAAGCTGATGAAACATATATTTATTATGCTGTTTTGGATAATGGGGATGGCTTCAGTTCAAAAGATTTAAATAAAGCTTTAGAACGATTTTATCGTGGAGATGAAGCACGTTCAAGTAAAGGCTCTCATTCTGGATTAGGATTATATATTGTAAAGCAGTTATCAGGCCTTCTAGGAGGCTCTGTTGAAATATCAAATCCACAATCTGGAGGAGCTTGTGTGAAATTTTGGCATACTTATTAAAAATGCAGGGAAGAAAATACAATGAGAGAAATACACTGGATATATTGCCCGAATTGTGGCAATAAGACTCGTGACAGACTTAGGGAAGATACTATTTTGATGAATTATCCTCTTTACTGTCCGAAGTGCAAGCGAGAAACTTTAATTAACGCAAAGAAATTACAGATTATTGTCATCACAGAGCCAGACACATAGATGCGGAGCCGATGAACTTGTGAAATAGAATCACAGTTTGTCGGCTCTGTTTTGTTTCATAAGGCTTGAAGGCGAAAGCCCACCATATAAAAAAACGGTGTATTGGTGGGCGGTATTGCTATGCCCGAAAAGACTTAACAGACACTCTCCAGACCTGTTTTAAAGTTTGGAGGGATTTTAGTACCATATAAGTGTAAGAGATAAGGCATATCAATAGTGCTTTACCTTCTGCACTTATTTTTTTATGATAAGGGAGTAATTGGTCTGGCGAAGCGATTTTTGGATTAACCACATCCGTCATAAAAACCGTCAACCATCCCTTATTATAAGCAGTCGTTTAAGCAGGTTGAAACCCGTAAGGTGCTTTCGTGTAACGAACTAAAATGAGTGGTAATAAGTGTGGATGGGACAATTACAGATTTATTTTGGAGGTTACAGATGATAAGTGTAGGAATTGATGTGTCAAAAGAAAAAAGTACCGTATGTATCTTAAAGCCTTATGGTGAGGTTGTGAGCAGGCCTTTTGAAGTCTGTCATGTGGAGAAAGAACTGTCCGAACTGACTTCCATGCTGCTGCGTCTGAATGATGACATCCGTGTGGTCATGGAAGCTACTGGGATCTACCATCTGCCTGTATTAAGCTATCTGAAAGAAAAAGGGCTGTTTGTGGCAGTGATTAATCCATTTGAGATGAAGGAATACCGCTGTCAGGGGTTAAGACGTGTGAAAACGGATAAGCAGGATGCCATTACAATCTCTAACTATGGGATTGACCATTGGTACAGGCTGAAGGACTATGAGGCAGAAGAAAGCGTCTATGCGGAGCTGAAGCTTTTGGGAAGGCAGTACCGTCACTATATGCGGATGCGTGTGGAGAGCGTGTTGGAACTGACTCATCTTCTGGACTATACGATGCCTGGGATCAAAACGCTGCTGAAAGGCTGGAATGAAACAAATGGGAAAGATAAGCTGGGGGATTTTGCGGAAGAATACTGGCATTATGACAATATCACGAAGAAACCGGAGGAACAGTTTATAGAGAGCTATCTGAAATGGGCAAAAGAGAAGGGATACCATCAGAGCCAGGATAAAGCCGTCAAGATCTATGCACTGGCAAAAGAAGGCATCCCCACAGTACCCTCCGATACCCCATCGACCAAAATGCTGGTACAGGAGGCAGTACGGGTGTTACGAGAAGTCGATAACACTCTGATGACCATTCTAACACAGATGCAGGCATTAGCCAAGAGTCTGCCGGAATATCCGGTTGTCAGGGCAATGGGAGGTGTTGGAAATGTCCTTGCGCCTAAATTGATTGCAGAGATTGGGGATGTGAGAAGATTCCATAGCGGAAAAGCCCTGATAGCCCACGCAGGAATCGACGCGCCGCCCTATCAGTCAGGGCAGTTTATGGGGACAGAGAGGAAAATATCCAAGAGAGGTTCTTCCAGCCTGCGAAAGATTGGATATGAAGTGATGAGATGTCTGAAAACCCATAAAGAGCCAGCAGACGCAGCAGTGTATAGATTTATTTTGAAGAAAGAAAAAGAAGGAAAGTCAAAACGTGCAGCAAAAATAGCGGGATTAAATAAATTCCTTAGGATTTATTATGCACGTGTGATGGAAGTATACCAGAAGTAAAAAGAACTAAAACAGCGGATACGGCAGACCGGATTTTCCACCGGTCTAATTGTCGTAGGAAAAATTCATACGAAAAATATATTTAAAAACCTGCTAAAAAGTCTTGACTTTTGTTAGCAGGTTTTTATGTCCTTTTTTCGGGCAGTAAACTATCTGCTCATGCAACGCAGAATTTATCCATACATAGCATATCGGGGAATGGCAGGAAGCCAGTTAAAAAAATCCCTGTTTATGCAACGCTACTTCTCACCATGAAACCAGAAGTAGAATCTCCACTTAACAGAATATGTATCTCCTATAACCGTAGAGGTCACAGAACCTTTGCGGTTTTTCTTTTGTCGTTTTTTATCGGAATGTGCCGCAGGGCTGTTTCCGCTGCTGGCTGTCGTTCGCCACCTTTCCAATCAGGATTTTTTACATTTTCAAAAATTCAGATTGGAGGAAATAAGAAATGGCATATAACCACGGACGTGAGGACAGGAAATGGTGTATCTGGAAAGAAGCCGAGGAAAAGGTGCTGCGGGAGTGCGGTGTTGATGAAGCGGTCATTGAGCAAATCCGTATTGAGGACAGGGTAGACTTTAATTCCAACAGGCGGTTTTACCGATGGACGAGCGACTTCGGGGAATACCTTGAGGGAATGGCGGATGCCGAACAGCAGGCGGAGCCGAATACCGTTGAGGACTTACTGGACGAGATTGAGGACGAGAAACTGTATCAGGCATTGCTTACGGTGGACAAGCATACCCTGCTCATTCTCCTGCTGAAAATGCAGGGGTATTCCACAAGGGAGATTGCGGCGGTGGTAGGGCTTACCGAAAGGGCGGTCTATAAACGCCTTGAAAGGCTCCGCAAAAAATTAAAGCCTATTTTTTATCCTTTCGGGGAAATTTAAGCATCCCCACGGGCTATTGGGTGGGAGGGCAATCCTCTCACTCAATTTTTTTCGGGAGGAAAGAAAATGGCATACGGGGCAAAGACATATACGCTTCGGGAGGAATCCACGGAAAGCGGAGCAAGGTATTTTATCAGCTTTAAGGACGGGCAGGGGGAATACCATGAACTGGAAGTATCAAAACAGCTATTCTTTGAATTTCGGCAGATGGAGCGCAGGAACAGGAACTTGCAGCAATGGAACCAGCGGCACAGGGAATTTAACGAGGTATGGGATGAAACGCTTTACAGACGTGCGTTAAGAGTGCCTAAAACGCTTGATGAAAGAATGATTGAAAAAGAACGGAACGAACTGTTTTACAAAGCGGTTGCCCGACTGCCAGAGATACAAAGGCGGCGTTTCCTGCTCTACTACGAGTATGATTTCAACTTTTACCAAATCGGCGAAATGGAGCATTGCACCGCTTCCGCAATTCAGAAATCCGTTTCAGTTGCGAGGGAAAAGGTTAAGGCAGAAATGAGGAAGTATCTCCAACCGTGACCGTTACCGCCCGAAAAAGAAATCTGCTCTTGATTGGCGTGGGACTGGCGGCATTACATACTCTCATTTTTTTCGTGGGAGTAAATCTTTTTAAGGAGGTTTATTTTTATGTGCAACAAAACCAAAGACACCGCCCGAAAGGAGGAATCCCATGCAGAAGCTTCAGACGGTCAACGCCGACACGCTCCTTTATGAGCCGCTTGAGAAACCGTCCTTTGTGGTGGACAGTCTGATACCCACGGGTTTAACCCTGTTCTGCGGCTCACAGAAAATCGGCAAGAGCTGGCTCATGTTAAAGCTCTGCCTCTGCGTGTCGCAGGGAATCTCTTTGTGGGATATGCCGACACAGGAGGGCGATGTGCTTTACCTCTGCCTTGAGGACACATTCTGCCGTATCCAGGACAGGCTGTTCCATTTGACGGATGAAGCGAGTGGGCGGCTTCACTTTGCGGTGGCAAGCGATAAGCTGTCAGACGGTCTTATCGTGCAGTTAGAAGATTATCTGAAAGAATATCCCGACAGCAGGCTCATTGTGATTGATACCTTGCAGAAAATCCGCACCGCATCCAAAGACAACGCCTATGCCAGTGATTACGGGGATATTTCCCTTATCAAAGACTTTGCCGACAGGCACTCTCTGGCGGTCATTGTCGTACACCACATCCGAAAGCAGAATGACAGCGACGTGTTCAACAAAGTGTCTGGCACGACGGGATTGACAGGAAGTGCGGACGCAACCTTTGTTCTGGAACAGGAAAGCCGTGCGTCCAATGCCGCCAAGCTGTATGTGACGGGCAGGGACACGCCCTATCAGGAGTTCACGCTCCGTTTCCGTAATTGCAGTTGGGAGCTTGTGGAGCGTAAGGAGCAGGAGCAGCTTGCCAAAGAAGCGATACCAGACATTCTCTTTCGGTTAGTGGATTTCATGCAGGGCAGGGAGGAATGGACTGGAACGGCAACGGAGCTTCTGGAACAGATGGGGGAAACGGGAACGCCGCCCAACATCATGACGAAGCGGCTCAACGAATACCTCGCCAGTTTCCTCAGCGAAAACAATATCCGTTACGGCTACCACAGGAAGAAAGGGTGCAGGGAGATTTCCCTCACAAGGCAGTCGGGTGACGGTGGTGACGGTGATGACGGTTAGATTGGGATACCCCCTTCCATTGTCACCGTCATAGCAAATATTTGTAAAATCGGCGGTTCTGCCCTGCGGGAGAACACCCCGTAAACGCAAAGTGCAGGCGTGGGCATTACTCGCCCTCTTCGGCTCGTAAAGCCACCCCTGCGGTCAGAAAAATCTACCGATTTTTCCGACTGCGTTTACAGGGTGTAACACACTACACTTTGCCCTGCAAAGTCGTGTGCCAGACGTTCCCTCTGGACTCCCTTAAAGCAGGGCTTACGCCCTGCCCATCCTCTGCCTTGCGGCTTCGGATGGAAGAATGTGCGGTGACAGTCGGCGGCTCCCGTGGAGGTATCCCAAAAACACCGTCATCACCGTCACCCACCGTCACCTTTTGGGAGATTACCCGCCGAAAGAAAGGAAGATGATGAACTATGCCTTATGCAATCCTGCGTTTCCAGAAACGCAAGGCAGGCGGCGTTGCTGCTTGCGAACGCCACAACGAGCGGAAGAAAGAAGCCTATAAAAGCAACCCAGACATTGACGTGGGACGCTCCAAAGATAACTACCATCTTGTGAATCCGCCCCGTTACACCTACAAGAAAGAGATAAACCGAATGGTAGCCGAAGCGGGCTGCAAGGTGAGGAAAGACAGCGTGATGATGGTGGAAACGCTCATGACCGCTTCGCCAGAATTTATGAACCAGTTACCGCCCGAAGAACAGAAAGCATATTTCCAGACGGCTCTTGACTTCATTTCGGAGCGTGTGGGGAAGAAAAATATCCTCTCCGCAGTCGTCCACATGGACGAGAGGACACCCCATATGCACCTATGTTTTGTTCCGCTTACGCCCGACAACAAGCTGTCAGCGAAGTCTATCTTAGGCAACCAGAAATCCTTATCCGAGTGGCAGACCGCCTATCATGAGCGTATGTCTGCACGGTGGAACGAATTAGAGAGAGGTCAATCTTCAATGGAAACCAGACGGAAGCATATCCCCACATGGCTCTATAAACTGGGCGGCAGGCTTGATAAACAGTATGAGGAAATCGTGTCTGCCCTCTCCGACATCAACGCCTTTAACGCAGGGAAAAAGCGTGACAAGGCTCTGGAACTGATTGCGGCGTGGCTCCCAGACGTGGAGAAATTCTCTAAGGAAATCGGCAAACAGCAGACGTATATCGACAGCTTGAAAGAGAGAATTGGGCAGGAATCCGACTATGCGGGGCGTATGCGTGATGAAAAGTATGAGCAGGAATTAAAGGTACAGAAAGCCAACCAGAGGATATTTGAATTGCAGAAAACCAACCAGCAGATGGAAAAGTTATTGAAAAAAATACCGCCAGAAGTATTAGAAGAATTGCAGAAAAGCAATCGGAATAGAGAGAAAGAAAGGTAGGAATGTGAATGAAGAAACAGGATTTTAAGGTATTAAAGACCGCAGATTTATATCCGTTTCCCGATAACCCGTTTCATGTTGTGGAGGACGAAATGCTGTCAGAATTAGCAGAGAGTATCAAAGAGTTTGGCATTGTAACGCCGATTATCACACGCCCGAAAGAGGACGGGAACGGATATGAGATCATTGCAGGACAGCGGCGTGTCCGTGCTTCGGAGCTTGCAGGGATAAACACAATCCCCGCTTTTGTCCTGCCCTTAGACCGTGACCGAGCCATTATCACTCTTGTAGACAGCAACTTACAGCGTGAAAATATCCTGCCATCGGAGCGGGCGTTTGCCTACAAGATGAAATCCGAAGCCATGAAGCGGCAGGGCTTCCGCACAGACTTAACCTCGTCACAAGTTGGGACGAAGTTGCGGACAGACGATAAAGTGGCGCAGGGCTTCGGCGTTGGCAGGATGACCGTGCAGCGTTTTATCCGATTGACGGAGCTGATACCGCCGATTTTACAGATGGTGGACGAGGGGAAAATCGCCCTCACGCCTGCGGTGGAACTGTCCTTTTTGAAGAAAGAAGAGCAGGAAGACCTATTCGCCACAATGGAGAGCGAGGAAGCAACGCCCTCACTCTCACAGGCACAGCGGATGAAAACCTTGAGCCATAGCGGGTGGCTTGATATGGATATGATATTTTCCATTATGACCGAGGAAAAGGGAAACCAGAAAGAAACCGTGAAAATCGGCATGGAGCGGTTAAAGAAATACTTCCCGAAAGGCACAACGCCGAAGCAGATGGAGGACACTATCATCAAACTTTTAGAGCGTGAATTGCAGAGGAAACGGAACAGGGACAGCCGCTAAGCTTCTCTTTTCGGGAGGTAAATATAAGACACTGGAAGAAAAAAGACAGCCAGATAAGACAGAGAGTTGAGGTAGAAAATGAAAGAAATCCAGTACGAGATTGTAAAAGAAATCGCCGTATTGTCTACGAGCGGCAGCGGCTATACAAAGGAAATCAACTTAATTTCATGGAACGGGAACGAGCCGAAGTATGACATCCGCAGCTTCTCCCCGAACCGTGAGAAGTGTGGCAAGGGAATCACGTTGACCGCTGATGAAGCGGCGGCTCTCCTTAAAGCATTGCAGAAAGAAGTAAAGAGTGAGGATTGATTGTGTCTGATTTGGCAGAGCAGGGGGATTTTATATACTCCCCTGCCCTGTCTGGAAAGGAAGATTTGAATATGGGCGAGGATAAGACAGCGAACAAAAAGAGAAAGCGTATCATGCCAAAAGCACAGGTGCAGGTAATTATCAGTCGGGAATATGTCGGCACACAGACCGTTGCGGAAGCATTTATCCCGATTATCTCCGAGGATATACGGAGGGAGATTGCCAAAGATGACACCTTCGACAATGAGGGTATATCCGCTTAGAATGTACGCAATGGAACATGAAACCTATTAGAACAAAGACGGAGGTTTAACAGTATGGCAGGAATCAAAGAAGAAAAGAAAATATATTTAGTCGGCATTTACTGCCGCTTGTCAAAGGACGATGGCACGGATAACGAGAGTGCGAGCATTGCCACACAGAAATCCATCCTCACAGATTATGTAAAAAAGCAGGGCTGGCACTTGGCAAAAACGTATGTGGACGACGGTTATTCTGGTACGAATTTTCAAAGACCGAGCTTCCAGAACATGATTAAGGATATTGAAAACGGGCTGATAAATTGCGTGATTACGAAAGATTTATCCCGTCTGGGGAGGAATTACCTTGACTGCGGCTTATATCTGGAAGTCTTTTTCCCAGAGCATAATGTGAGGTATATAGCGGTTAATGACGGCGTGGACACGCTCAATAAATCGGCGATGGACATTACCCCATTCCGCAATATCCTAAATGAAATGTATTCTGCTGATGTGTCGGTCAAGATTAAATCGGCGTACCGTGCAAGGTTTCAGCAGGGGAAATTCATGGGGACATATGCACCCTACGGCTATATCAAAGACCCCGCCGACCATAACCACCTGCTGATTGATGATAAGGTTGCCCATGTGGTAAGGGAGATATTTGACCTTGCACTTGCAGGAAACGGAATCTCTAAAATCCGCAAGTACCTTAATAAACAGCACGTTTTACGCCCTGCCGCTTATGCGGCGGAGCAGGGGGCGGCAGGTTATGAACGGTACTTTGAGGACAACGAAGAAAACCGCTATATTTGGAGTGAGAACAGCGTGAGGGGCATTTTAAGAAGCCCAATATATGCGGGAAACCTTGCAGGCTACAAGCGGATTGCCGCCAACATGAAAAGCAAGAAACGCCCCTCTAAGCTGCCCGAAGAGTGGGAAGTGATACCCGATACCCACGAGGGGATAGTGACGCAGGAGGAATTTGATACCGTACAGCAGCTTATCACAAGCCGCAGACTGCCAGAGAACAAGGGCGGCTTTGAAAATATCTTTGCAGGCGTTATCAAGTGTGCGGACTGCGGCTACGCTTTGCGGGCTATGAGCGCCAACAGGAGAAAACGCCCCGACATCATCGACTGCGTACAATATACCTGTAATAATTATGGCAGGTATGGCAACGTCATGTGTACCGCACATGCCATTGAAGCGAGGGACTTATTCAATGCTGTCCTTGATGACATTAACCGTTTTGCGGATATGGCGGTGAATGACGAGCGGGCGGTGAGGGCAATTGAGAAGCGGCTCACGGAAACAGACCAGAGCAGGGCAAAGGCACTGGAAAAGGAACGGAAGAAACTAAACAAACGTCTTGCGGAGCTTGACAGGCTGTTTTCCTCTCTCTATGAGGATAAGGTCATGGAGCGTATCACCGAGCGGAATTATGAAATGATGTCGGGGAAATACCAGAAAGAACAGCTTGAAATCGAAGCGAGATTGAAAGAGGTAACGGAAACTCTTAATGAAAGCTACGAGAAATCGCAGGGAATCCGTGACTTCCTCTCCCTTATCCGTAATTATCAAGGCTTAAAAGAACTGGACGCAACAGTCATAAATGCACTGATAGACAAGATACTTGTTTCGGAGCGTGAGAAGTCAGCAGACGGAACAGTGAAGCAGGAAATCAAGATTTACTATAAATTCATCGGCTTTGTCGGTGAATTACATATCACACCCACAAAGCGGTGGACAGCGTTGCCACCAAAGAATTGTATGGTGTGCGGTGTTGAATACGTTCCCGGCTCCGCTATCTCAAAATATTGCCCGACATGTGCGAAAAAGGTGCAGAGGGAGAAATCAAACGAGAGCAAACGCAGGAGTAGGGAACAAAAAAGGATGGTATGTATTGAACTGTCCGCAAAAAATGACCGACTGACATTGAACAGCAGGAAGGGCGGATTTTAAGACAGGGCAACATGAATGACAAGGTGAAAATATTCCGGTATGTAACAGAAGGTACGTTCGATTCGTACAGTTGGCAGCTTATCGAAAACAAGCAGAAATTTATAGGTCAGATTATGACGAGCAAATCCCCGGTCAGAAGCTGTGAGGACATAGACGAAGCGGCTCTCACTTATGCCGAAGTGAAGGCTCTGGCAACGGGCAATCCCTACATAAAAGAAAAGATGGATTTAGATATTCAGGTATCCAAGCTAAAGCTGTTAAAGGCGAACCACACCAGCCAGAAGTACCGTTTAGAGGACAACATCGTGAAGCATTACCCGGTGCAGATTGCTTCCATGAAGGAACGCCTTGCGGGGTATCGTGCCGACATTCAGACCTACGCACAGAATAAATTCCCGGACAAGGACACTTTCTCCATAAAAATCGGAAACCGGGTATATACGGACAAAAAGGAAGCCGGGGCAGCACTGATTGATATGTGCCGGAGCGCAAAACAGCCGAATATGGCGGTCACAATCGGGGAGTATCAGGGATTTAAGATGAGCGTTTCCTTTGATTCGTTCTTTTCCAAGTTTACGGTGAACCTAAAGGGCAGCATCACCCATGAGGTGGAAATCGGCACTGATCCGTTGGGAAATTTGCAGAGGTTAAGCAACGCCTTAGAGGGTATGACCGGGAAAATGGAAGCGGTGGCGCAGAAACTGGAGAACGTGGAGCATCAGCTTGAAACCGCAAAAGTGGAGGTCACAAAGCCATTCGCACAGGAAGCGGAGCTTGCGGAGAAACTGGAACGCCTGACAGAATTAAATGCCCTGTTAAACATGGATGAAAAGGGCGGCGATGGGATTGATATGGACGATGAGCCGGAAATTGACGGGGAACAGGAGGAACTGGACACAGAGGAAATGGGGCGTGATGCGGAAGCTGTGGCGGATGCGCCTTTTAAGCCGCAGATGAACCGGGCAGTATCGGAAAAGACAGCGGAGCATGGGAAGGAGAAGATGCTGGCAGACAGTCCGAGAGGGCGCATTTCCGTAAAAGAAAAACTTGCCGAGATGCGGGAGAAGGCATACGGGCAGAAAACGCCGGAAAAGCCGGACATCTCAAAGGGTAAAGGAAAAGAAGAAAGTTTATAAGGAGGACAAAAATGGAAACAGCAGAACAGAACACAAAACAGGTCATGGAGGAAAATGACGCATTAAAGCAGTTCATGGAGCTGCTTAACCAGCAGAACATGAAAGAGCAGTCACAGGATTTTATGGGGATTTTCTGGTATGTGGCGGGTATGCAGGTACAGCTTTCCGCAATGGTGGACGAGTTACAGGGTGTCCGGGAACAGCTTTCACAGATGCAGGAGAAACAGCCGAAGTCCGTTACGGAGAACCTTATGGAGAAAATATCCCACCTTCAGGAGAAAGTCACAAGCCTGTCGGAACGTCTGACAGCGGTAAGAAACCGTCTGGTGGAAACAGCAGCGCAGGCGGTCAACGCTTTTAAGGAAAAAGGCAGGGCGGAGATGTGCAAGGTTCTCCAGAAAGGAATCTCCGGCATGAAATCCATGCTTTCCGGCTACCGGGAGCGTCTGGTTGACGTGATGACGGACTGTGAAAAGACAGCAAACCAGATTGACAGCATCGGGGACGAACTGAAGCAGATCGGGAACAGCGTTTCCAACGTGGGCAGGCTGTTAGCCGGGAAAGGCACGAAAGAGGTATCGGACGAAAAGCCGGGTGTCGGTCTGACAAGGGCAGTCAACACGCCTGTAAAAAAGGCGGTGGAGAACCTGCGGAAGAAGATTGACGGGGCGGATAAAACATTTGAAAAGCTGGATCGGCTCTCTGCCCGTCTGGATGCCGGGAAGGAAGCGGAGAAAGGAGGGCGGGTGTCCGTAAAGGATAAGCTGTCGCAGATGAAGGAAAAGGCGGGACAGCAGAAAAAAGCGCCGGAGCCGGATAAGGCAAAAAGCAAAGAGGAATGTTTATAAAAATATCAGCAAATAAAAATATCCAAAGCGGGGGCAGACAGGGAAACTTATCTGCCCTCTGTTTTTATGGAGGAAAAGGAGAGATAACCATATGGCAGATGCAAGAACTGAAAAACAGAAAGTAAAAGAGATAACGGACAGGCTGGAGGAAGGCTTGAAGGAGCTGTTTGAAGGGGAGAAATATAAAAGTTACCTGAACACTATGTCAAAATTCCACAATTACAGCGCAAACAATATCCAACTTATAGAGATGCAATGCCCGGATGCGACATACGTTGCCGGGTACAAGGCATGGCAGAGGAATTTTGAACGCCATGTAAACAAGGGCGAGAGGGGTATCCGTATCCTTGCGCCTGCGCCTTATAAAATCAAAGAGGAACAGGAGAAGATTGATCCGGTAACGAATGAGCCTGTGCTTGACCGGGACGGGATGCCCGTCATGGAGGAAGTGGAGATAAAGATACCCGCCTTTCGTGTCGTGACAGTGTTCGATTATTCCCAGACGGACGGGAAAGAGCTTCCCGGACTTGGCGTGAATGAACTGCATGGGGATGTGGAGCGTTATCAGGATTTTATGGAAGCATTGGAGAGGGTTTCCCCTGTCCCAATCCGATATGAGGAAATGGAGGGTGACAGAAAAGGATATTTTATTGATTTAAGCCGCCCTATCGCCATTAAAGAGGGCATGAGTGAAGCGCAGACCGCAAAGACCGGAGTCCATGAAGTGGCACACGCAAAGCTCCATGCAAGGGAAGCGGAGCAGGATGCAGAGAAAGCAGTTTATAAAGACCGGGAAACGAAAGAGGTGGAAGCCGAGAGCGTTGCCTACACCGTATGCCAGCATTTCGGGATTGACACGTCCGATTATTCTTTCGGGTATATCGCCGGGTGGAGCAGCGGAAAAGAGATGCCGGAGCTGAAATCTTCCCTCGACACCATACGCCGGACTTCCTCAGAATTGATAAAAGGGATTGAAGCGCAGCTTCTGGAGATTGAAAAGGAACGTGCCGCAGAACAGTCACAGGAGGACATTTTGCTTTTAGTTGCGAATACAGACCGTTCCGAATATGACCTTTTGAATGTTAAAGGTATGGAGAGGGCGGATTTACTTAATACGCTTCTTTCCATGAAAGATGATGACAGGCAGAATGTGGAAGCCTACCTTGAAAGAGCCGGGGCATGGGTAACGCTGCTTGCCAATGAACGGAGCGAGGAAGTAGAAGAATACCATTTAGACTATGCCTATGATACGGATACCCATGAGATAACGGATTTTAAGGCGTTGCAGGAAGAACGGGAAAGGGCGAATGTTCCGATTGAATATGGCGATGTGATTGTGAGAATCTCCACACCGGACAGCGGGGAATATGAAACCATAAAAATTGTAGATATGCAGTCAGAAGTGGCAAATGTTTTATATGCCATACCATTTTTGGAAGAAAATGAGTGGAATGGAAATGTTCTGGATTATCTGCAGGAGAAAGGTTTTGAGTTTGTGCCGATTATGAGAAGCGGCGGCTTGAATGACGGTTATCCGCAGTTCTATGATTTTGATGTGGATATGAGCGAATGGGAAGTGCATACTGCTTCGGAGCTTCCGGCAACGGTACAGGCGGAGCAGCTCATTAACCGCATGGAATTTCACAGGTCGGTATATGACAGCGATGAGCGCAATCTGATTATGAACCATGCGTATAAGTTGGATGATATGTATAAGACCACTTCCCTTGCACATTCCCTTGCGGAGCAGAAAGACGATCTACCTCTGCTTTGGGAAACAATCAGGGTAGCAGAGGAAGAAATTGACGCTCTCCCGGACGGTATGGTGGGATTGTCGCAGATGCACGAATACGGGTATTCTTGGGATGAAATGCTCCCTCTGACAAAGGACAGGGCAACGGAGTTGTTCAGGGAGGATGTGTCGGTGTACCAGCTCCACGCAGACGGTTCAGAAACGCTTGTGGAGGACAGGGCGGCATTGCAGGAGCATGACGGGCTGTTCGGCGTGGAAAAAGGGGACTGGAACGCTTATAAGGAATACCAGTCCATGAAGCAGGAATTGGAGGACAGCGAGCCTAACCGGGAAGCACAGCTTTTATATGGCAATGAGGGAAGGTATGGCATCTACCAGCTTAAAGATTCAGCGGAAACAAGGGATATTCGCTTTATGGATATGGATTACCTTGAAAAAGAAGGTATTCCGGTTTCCAGAGAGAATTACACCCTTGTCTATACCGGGGAGCTTACGGAGGGCATGAGCCTTGAGGATATTTATACCAAGTTCAACATAGACCACCCGGCAGATTTTACCGGGCATTCCCTTTCCGTAAGCGATGTGGTGCTGCTGCATCAGGACGGGGAAAACACAAGCCATTATGTGGATTCCGTTGGTTACAGGGAGATACCGGAGTTTACAAAGGAGCTTTCGGTATCGGCGGAAATCAGCACAGAAATTTTGGAGGGAGCAGCGGCAGAAAATACAGCGGCGGAGCCGGACGATGACAAGGTTTCCTATTATGTTATTGAGGATTTATCCACATGGGCGGAGAACAGCCCGGAAAAAAGTAAGTTGGAGCGTTTTGACAGCCTTCCGGAAGCGGTGGCAAAATTTGCGGAGTACCAGGGAGAAGATGTGGAGGACAAACCGGATATGGCAAGGGCAACTTTCGGCTTCAATGTCAATGGTAGCGAGTTTGACCTGATCCACGTCAGGAACCATGAAAACTGTCTGTCACTGGATTTTACGCACAGCAAAGCGGCAGAGGAAAGCAGCCGCTTCATGGACGATTTGCAGACTTTATATCATGAGGTCGGTTTTGACAAGGTAAGGGTACACCGGGAAATGTCACAGGAGGAAATAAAGGATTTTGTAAAACAGCGGTTTGAGCATCAGTTAAAGGGCAGCGGTCTTGATGATATTTCCCTCTACATGGACAGGTTTGATACCCTTTACGGACAGGGGAAAATGGAACATCTCATGCCGACAGCTAACCAGAAGCGGATAGTGGAAGATGTACCGTTCATGGAGTGGGAAAACCCGTATATAGATACCAGCGTCAGGGAAGTGGACAGGACAGAAACAGAGCTTGCCTTCCGGCTTGCAGACCGTTATATCAGTATTCAGGAAGCCAGCGAAGGGTATGATTATACAATCTATGATATGGATTACCGGGAACTGGACGGTGGCGTGTATGACAACCCGGACATAACAATCCGGCAGGCTTTGGACGAGATTGTGGCGGACTTGAAAGAGCCGACACATAGGAGTGAACTGGAGGGAAGTATCCGTACCGATGATGAACTGATACCGATTGATTATGATGGATTGATGGAAAAAGCGGAGCAGGCGGCAAAAGAGCATCTTGAGGAACGGATCAGAAACGAAGTGCCGGAAGCTATGGAAAGCAAGGTCATAGCGGATTTTAAAGCCAAAACTGAGGAATTATTTCATGGCATCAACGGGCAGACACAGGAAGATATAGAACTGAATGTTTACGCCTATTTACAGTCCAAGATTGACGAGTATGGAATGGATATAAAACTTGTGGATATGGCGATATCCGGGAGCAGGTGCAGAGGTTTAGAGGGAGCTGGTTCTGACCTTGATGTGGTAGTGGAGTATCGGGGTGGGGAAAACGAAGATGCCTTGTTCAACGCCTTTAACGAGGACGGTTTTAAAATCGGCGGCGTTAAGGTAGACATCAATCCCATTACAGAGGGCAAGACAGGGACGCTTGGGGAGTATCTTCCGGGCGTGGAAGCCTACCTTGAGGAAAAACGTGCCGCCATGCAGGAGAAAGCCGCAGAACAGGCACAGGAGGAAAAACGGACGGTTGTAACCCTTACAGTGGCAGAGTGTGGGGAGTTCCACAATTTCGGAGAGTACCATGAGGATATAGCGGGTGTGGAGGAAGCAATCGCCATTTTCAACCGGATACCGCCGGAGAGGATGAACGGTATCCGAAGCATCGGCATCAATATCCATACAGAAGGGACAGAAAGCTATGAGGACACGCAGATGGATATTGTTTCGGGCAGAGTTGCGGATTTGGAGATTCTGGATTATGTGCCGGAGATTACGGACAACCCGAAGGCGGTGGAGGTCATTGCGGAGCTGATCGACAAGCTGTCGGACATCGAAGTGCGGGGGTCTTTGGAAAAGTGGCAGGCGGCTTTCCTTGCTGCGGAGATAGACCAGCTTTTCTACGATTATGATACCATTCAGTATAATCATACAGTGGAGGACAGGAAAGCGCAGATAGCGAACATCACAGAGGATATCAGGAACGGGAATACCGGGTATCTGAGTGATTTCCTCAATGTGCTCATTTCAGACAGTATCAGAGAGGGCGTGACGGATATTTTCGGGAAAGGGACGGAGCTTGATGACAGCGAGGGCGTACAGACCGCAAGGAAAGCAAAGGAGCTGTTAGACAAGCTGGCGGAATATAAGCCGCTTGCAAAGATTGAGGAACTGGAAGAATGTAACTATAACATGATTGATAACGTCTTGAACAATGAGAAACCGAAAGAGGAAAAGCAGACAGGCAGAATTTCCATAAAGGAAAAGCTGGCGGAGAAAAAAGCGGTTATTGAGCAGAGGGATAAGGCAGAAAAAGAAATCCCAGAAAAGGGAACGGAAAAAAAATCAGAGAGGGAGATATAAGAGATGGATAAATTTACAGTGGAAGAAATCAATTTGATGTGCGTGTTTGAGGGGCAGGACAGAAAGGGCATGACTGCCGATATAAAGAACGCAATCCCCCACATACAGGACAGAGATATGGTGGAGCTTGCAGAGCAGGTCGTTGGAAAACTGGAAGCCATGAGCGATGAGGAGTTTGCAGGGGTAGCACTGGAAGCAGCGGAGTGATTAACGCAAATCTTTTATAGCATTATTCGACATAACGTGCTATAATCCTCTTAGTCAGATTAGAACGAGTAGGGATAGTCTGCGGTTGTCCTTTCTGGAAACGGAAAGGAGGTCGGTATGAACACACTTGAGATACTTACACTGCTGTTGGTCATTTTTGCAGCATTAACATACTTAGACAACAGAAACAACCGCAAGTAACGGAAAAGGCTATCCTCTACTGCGAATAGGGGATAGCCTTGTAGTCCGTTGTTTTTCTAACGTATTATAAGTTTCCGATTGTACAACCGTCGGACACGCTAATATCCTTCGGCTTCTAAGATGATTATAAACCAACACTGCGAATTTTGCAAGAGGGTTTAGGAAATGGGGGGTGCTTCGGCACTCCTATTTTTTTGTGGATTTGTAGACTATATTACATGAAAACAGTGCTATTGGCAATAATTTTGTTGATGTGTAAAGAAAGAGTGTGATTGGAAGCGGCAATGCAAAATAATTGAAGGAGTAAGAAAAAAGCAGGTTGAACAATATTTAATAGAATTGTGTGGGGTCTTATGATAGAATAAATAGCGTTGAACAATTCAATAAGTTGAAATTTGTTTTTTCAAATTATATATAATGTGAGGTAGGATAATGACATCTACAATTAAAAGCCATATATTGTCCACCTTAGAGGGTGGAGGATTTCAGGATTTATGTGATACTCTTTTGTGTGCAGAGGGATATGAAGGTATTTTTTCTTTGGGAATGAAAGCAGGAAGCTTAAAGACTACAATAGGAAATCCAGATACTTATTTCCGAAGCAAATCGGGAAAGTATATTTTTGTGGCATATACCACAGAGCAAACAAACATAAATAAGAAAATCAAAGAAGATGTTGAAAAATGTTTAGATCAAGAGAAGACAGGTGTAGATGTAAAAGATATTGAGAAAATAATCTGTTGTCATACTTCATCGACGTTAAAAGCTGGTGATGATCAAGCATTAAGAGAATTGTGCGGTTCTTATGGCGTAGAATTGGAATTGTATGGAATAGATAGGATTGCAGATAAGATTTATAGAAATTATCAATATATTGCAAAGGATAAGTTAAATCTATCAATAGATAGCAATCAAATATTTCCAAGGGAAGAATTTATTAAACGATATGATAGTTCAAATGGAAGAACTGCTCCCTTGACAACTACCTTTTTGTATCGTGAGAAGGAGAAAAAGGAAATTCTTGAAGCTCTGGAAGAGAAAAAAATAATAGTTATTTTAGGGAAAGCTGGTGTTGGAAAAACACGCTTAGCCTTAGAAATTGTGAAAGAGTATCAAGAAAAGAATAAATGTAAAATTCTCTGCATTAAATGTAATGATCAACCTATAATGGATGATTTGTCACGCCACATTTATACAGCGGGAAAATATCTTATATTTGTAGATGATGCAAATGAATTGGTAGGATTATCACATTTGGTTGAATATGTTATAAGAGATGATAAAAGATATGATATTCGTATTATTGCTACAGTTAGGGACTATGCAAGTAAATCTGTCATAAATGAAACAGAGAAGTTAGCAGATATAAAATGCTTTGCTGTTTCAAAATTTACAGATCAGGAAATACGGGATTTTGTAAAAACGAATCTGAGAATAGAAAATAGTGATTATATAGAACAAATTGTGCGTATTGCAAGTGGAAATCCACGCATTGCACATATGGCAGGGAAATTGGCGAAGGAAAAAAATGATTTACGGTCGATTGCTAATATGGAGGAGTTGTATAAAAGCTATTACAGTTCCTTTCTGGAAACTACTACTATTTTAACAAATATAAGACTTTGTCTGACTGTTGGAGTTACTACTATCTTTAATACCATAGATTTAGAAAATTTGGACAGAATACAAGATATTCTTGATATGATAGGAATGACAAAAGAGGAATTTACTACTAACATTCATTCTCTGCATAGTATGGAATATGTAGAAATTAAATCTGAAAGAGTAGCACGTATTTCTGATCAGTGCCTATCAAATTATATGTTGTATTATGTTTTTTTTGAAAAAAGGCTGATTGCTTTCTCTGGTGTTTTAAGAGCTGGATTCTGGAAATATAAAAAAAGTACGATTAAAACTGTTGATATACTTTTAAATGTTTTTTATTCTGATAAAATGAAAGAGTACTTAACTGAAGAAATAAGCAAGGTTTGGGATGAGCTTAAAACAGATGATAAAGTATTTGAAGAATTTGTAAAAGCATTCCATATTTTTAAACCAGAAGAATCTTTATTGTATGTGAGTGAAAAAATTGAGCAAGCTGAAAGTGCCACTATTGATATCCGTTTATTAGAAGATGAGGAAAAGAAATGGAATGTAGATATAAAGGATAGTATACTTCAGTTGTTGAACGGATATAAAAAGAACTATGGTTTAGTTGAGGCAGTAGAACTGGCGATAAGGTATTGCATGAAAAGGCAGGACGCTGTGAAATTGGTTTATAGTCTTTTTAAATCATATTATAGTATCAATAAGTATTCTTATTATGAAGATTACTATGTTCAGAATCTTATAATTGATAAAATAAGAGAAAATTTGGATTATCCTGTTATAAAAAAATTGTTTTATAAGATGTCCAGCCATTATTTATCACTGTATTTTGATTGTGTAGAAATAGAAAGGGATAATGTGTTTACCTCATATCGAATTGGAGTTGCTTTGACAGAAGGTTGTAAGCAATATCGGTCTAAGATATGGATGGAGATTATTTCTTTGGCAAACGATAAAGAAAATTTGGAGGATATTGTTTACTTATTATGTGCTTATCCTAATTTGTATGTAAATAAAAGTGAATTTTCAGATGAATTGGAATTTGACTGGAAGAATATAAGTCTGGTTTTGGAACGTATAAGGGTATATATGGAGCCATTTCGCTTTGCATATATATGTTCAAGATTTTTTAGAATGTCAGAGATGCACTCCGTTGAATTAACTGAAAAATATAGTGAAGTATTTAATACAGAGGAGTGGAATATATATAAAGTATTATCCAATCAATTCTATAGAGATACTTCGAGTTATGAGGAAAGAAAAGCTATATTTGAATCGAATATAAGAAGATGTTACGAAAGATACTCTGCTGACCAGATGGACAATTTGGTGCAATATATTAGCAATATTATCGGAATAATAGGCAGTAGAAAGGCGGATATGGGTGAGGGGATAACAACTTTCTGCACATTCCTAGCACATAATAAAGAAAAGCTATGGGCGTTTGTTTTGGCTTTCTTTAAATTTGGAGAAAACATTGAGTTCCGGTCAGAAGCTCTAGTTGCTCCATTGTTGAAATATTTTGACTGTAAGAAAGTAAAGGATAGTATCTGGAATGCCTCGTTTCCAATGAAAAAACAGTGGCAGTTTACATATTATGAAATGATTGCTGAAAATGAAGTAACACAAGATGATTATAGACGGTTGATGGAGCTTGTAACGGAATCGAAAGTTGTATGTGAAAAAGAAAAGTTTGAAATCAATCTGAGGTTACTGGATAAATTTAAAAAATATTCTCCAAATATATATGTTAGTATTACAAAAGCTTTATTGAATGAAGTGGAGAATAATACAAGCTTATGCAGAAGATATTTTTCTAATTTGTTTGATGCCAACTATTATACTCCTAAAGAGGTATTGAATATTTATCAAGATGCGACAGAAGAACTAAGGCATATATATTTAAAATGTTTACTTGGGTGTAGTTACATAGATTATAGAGGTATATTCCTTAGTGGATTTATATTACAAGATATAGAGTGGGTAAAGTGGTATGCCAGATATATTCAGGAAACGCAAGAAAACTATTCAGTAAATGATGAAGAATATAGAATGGAAACTTGCTGGAAGCTGAGAAGTTTTTTAAATATATTTGATCTGTTTTTTGATGAATTACTTTGTGATAGGAGATTTTATTGGCATAGTAGAAGCTATTTTCGAAAGCTTCTTTCATTTGATGGAAAAAAAGAATTAGACAGCAGAAAGGAACAATGGATTATCCATTATATAAGGGAGAATTCTAATAGTGAAAATCTAATAGAGTTGTTTGGAATTTTGCAAGAAATAAAGAAAGAGATAAGAAAAAAAGCCATTTTATGCTTTTTGGAATGTAATTCAAATTTTGAATTATTCAGTCGTTTAAGTTTAGTGTCTAATTCATGGACTGGAACTTCCAGTTTGACAGATAAAATTATATTTTGTGAGGAATTGTTATCTGAAATATCTGGAGTACAGTTTTTGAAACATAAAAAGCGAATTAGAGATGAAATTGCAAAGTGGAAGGCGGTTAGAAATAGAGAAGAAGTGGACGAAATTCTTATGGAATTATACCGATAGATGGATTACTAATTTTAGAGTTGAAGAAAAGAGCAGGATTCCGCCGCCTTCGGCATTGTGGGCAGTGTGTATAACTCCCCGTCTTATGGAGCTGTGGGCAACACTGTTTGCAGGATGTGGGAAAGCTGCTTTTGCTTTTCCATATGCTGTGAATAGTGTTGTCCATAGCGGAATGGGGAGTTATGCACACTGTCCACGATGCTTTTTTTTGCTTTTAAAGCCTTTTTAGGGCAAGATATTACCGGGCAGGGCTGTTGTCCCGGTCTGGCTGTTCTTGTGCGTTTTTTGGCTGTTCTGTGCGCCCTAAATACTGGTTCAGGTTCTCCAGTTTCCGGTTCAGCGATTTCAGCTCTTTGTCACAGTTTTTGTAAGTGGCGGTCAGTTCCTTCTTCTGTGCGGTCAGCTCCTGATATTCTGCTTTCAGCTTGTCAATATTCAAACCTTTTAAGGAGATGCCCGCCTGTTCCAGCATACGCCTTGCGCCGCCATAAAGAATGATCTGGCTCTCATGCTTGCGGAAATATGCGTCAGGGTTTTTCGATTTCTTATAGGCAATATTGTAAGACTTGTTGGCTTTGTATTGTTCCGCATATTTGATGATTTCCGCAAGGTCTTTCATACGGTTTTCCAGTTTCCGTACAGTCTGTTTTGCTTCCTTTCCAGTGGCGGAAGTGGCGGCGATTTTCTGTTCCAGTTCTTTTATGGAGCCAACCTCGTTGTATGCCTGTGCTGCAATCTTTAAATTCTCAACCACCGCCCACCTTTGCAGTCCCGGACTGTTCTGGAATTTTTCATCAGAGGTGTCAATCAATCTCTTATCCGCATAATCTCTTTTCGGGATAACCGCTTTCCGTTCCCGTTTCAATTCTATCCGTTCTTTGATGCGTTCCTTTGTATATTCTCTGCCGAGTGACTTTACACTGCCACGCACAAAACGCTCTTTGCCAAGTGGACGGAAAGAGATAAATTTGGGGGCATCTTCCCCAAAGGCTTCGCCTTTTACTTCATAGCCTTTTGCCCGCATCAGGAGCAGAAATTCTTCATAGGTGGAGGATGCTTTGATGGCAGCATTGATGTCTTTTCTTATCTGCGTTTTCCATGCTGTACCATTCTTGTCTGACTGCCATTCATTGTATTTTTTGCCACGCTCCCCACCGGGAATTATGACGGAAAGGTTATGCTCGCTGCACAGCTCGTCACTTAGTTTCCGGATGCGGTAATAGCTTTGCTTGCAGTCATGATATTTATTATGTTCCATGTTGTCGGCGGCACAAAAAATGATGTGGTTATGGACGTGACCTTTATCAATATGGGTGGTGACAACATAAGAAAATTTTCCCTCTAAAACCTTGTCGGCAAGTTCTTTCCCTATCTGGTGCGCTTCGTCAAAACTGACCTCACCGGGAGCGAAAGCCTGTATCAGATGATAGGCTTTGTTGGGGCTGTTTTCCCGGCAGTGGTCTAAAGTATATTTGAAGTCAATCGCTGCGGTTTCCGGCGCACAGGCATAGGAAGAAATGTAGATGCTTTCGTCCGTTTTATCCGGGTTGCATATGTAGGCTACCGCTTTATCAACGGTTGCTGTGATAGCATGGATTTTTGTGTATGCCATACCTGTTTCATCAACTCCTTTACTTCGTCCATATCTTCCTGATAGACGTGGTTTGTGCTGTTAATTCTTTTCGCAATTTGGTTCAGGCTGGAGCTGATCCGTCCAAGCTCCGTATTGTATTCTCTTAAAAAACTGTAATCCACGTCATAGACGTATCCGTATAAAATTAGCTTCCGGATGAAAGCCGATTTGCTTTTCATGCCGGATAGTTTAAACTTTTCGTCAAGGATATACTGCTCTTTATCATCTAAGTGAAATTCATTCCGGTTGGTTCGTGTCCTGTTTGCCATTTCTGCATCGTCCTTTCTAAATTTGGGCATAAAAACCTGCTAACAAAAGTCAAGACTTTTTAGCAGGTTTTTAAATATATTTTTCGTATGAATTTTTCCTACGACAATTAGACCGGTGGAAAATCCGGTCTGCCGTATCCGCTGTTTTAGTTCTTTTTACTTCTGGTATACTTCCATCACACGTGCATAATAAATCCTAAGGAATTTATTTAATCCCGCTATTTTTGCTGCACGTTTTGACTTTCCTTCTTTTTCTTTCTTCAAAATAAATCTATACACTGCTGCGTCTGCTGGCTCTTTATGGGTTTTCAGACATCTCATCACTTCATATCCAATCTTTCGCAGGCTGGAAGAACCTCTCTTGGATATTTTCCTCTCTGTCCCCATAAACTGCCCTGACTGATAGGGCGGCGCGTCGATTCCTGCGTGGGCTATCAGGGCTTTTCCGCTATGGAATCTTCTCACATCCCCAATCTCTGCAATCAATTTAGGCGCAAGGACATTTCCAACACCTCCCATTGCCCTGACAACCGGATATTCCGGCAGACTCTTGGCTAATGCCTGCATCTGTGTTAGAATGGTCATCAGAGTGTTATCGACTTCTCGTAACACCCGTACTGCCTCCTGTACCAGCATTTTGGTCGATGGGGTATCGGAGGGTACTGTGGGGATGCCTTCTTTTGCCAGTGCATAGATCTTGACGGCTTTATCCTGGCTCTGATGGTATCCCTTCTCTTTTGCCCATTTCAGATAGCTCTCTATAAACTGTTCCTCCGGTTTCTTCGTGATATTGTCATAATGCCAGTATTCTTCCGCAAAATCCCCCAGCTTATCTTTCCCATTTGTTTCATTCCAGCCTTTCAGCAGCGTTTTGATCCCAGGCATCGTATAGTCCAGAAGATGAGTCAGTTCCAACACGCTCTCCACACGCATCCGCATATAGTGACGGTACTGCCTTCCCAAAAGCTTCAGCTCCGCATAGACGCTTTCTTCTGCCTCATAGTCCTTCAGCCTGTACCAATGGTCAATCCCATAGTTAGAGATTGTAATGGCATCCTGCTTATCCGTTTTCACACGTCTTAACCCCTGACAGCGGTATTCCTTCATCTCAAATGGATTAATCACTGCCACAAACAGCCCTTTTTCTTTCAGATAGCTTAATACAGGCAGATGGTAGATCCCAGTAGCTTCCATGACCACACGGATGTCATCATTCAGACGCAGCAGCATGGAAGTCAGTTCGGACAGTTCTTTCTCCACATGACAGACTTCAAAAGGCCTGCTCACAACCTCACCATAAGGCTTTAAGATACATACGGTACTTTTTTCTTTTGACACATCAATTCCTACACTTATCATCTGTAACCTCCAAAATAAATCTGTAATTGTCCCATCCACACTTATTACCACTCATTTTAGTTCGTTACACGAAAGCACCTTACGGGTTTCAACCTGCTTAAACGACTGCTTATAATAAGGGATGGTTGACGGTTTTTATGACGGATGTGGTTAATCCAAAAATCGCTTCGCCAGACCAATTACTCCCTTATCATAAAAAAATAAGTGCAGAAGGTAAAGCACTATTGATATGCCTTATCTCTTACACTTATATGGTACTAAAAACTGCTGTAAATTGTTCGGTTTACAACAGTCTGGTTTCGTATCTGTTCAGTTGTTTTGGATAGAATTATCCATGTGCTATTGTAGCAAATCTGCGGATAAAGGTCAAGGACTGGCAGAGAAAAAACGGAAAGAAAATCAAAGAGGGTTAGGGACACTTCCCTATGGAAATTTCATCAAACGGACGGTAGGACGGAATGATGAATTTCGCCCATGTGTCCGGACATGGGCAGTGCTTGCTATTCTTGTCTTTCGACACTCCCAGAGGGTGTGTCGGTACTTAACCAGTATCACAAAATAAAATTGTTTCATAGTTCCAAATATTTAAAACTTTTACTTGAATTTTTAATGTGGATGATGTAAAATAGCAATATGAATTTGGAACAGATATATTCAGAGGACGAGATACGAGTACAAATTTTTAAAGCCTTGGCAGATAAAACACGTTTGGATATTATAAGGATTCTTAGAAACAGGGGTGAAGAAATGAACTGCGGTGAGATTGGAGAATATATTGATATTCCCAAGTCAACAGCATCGTATCATTTTAAGACGTTAAGGGAAGCAGGTCTGACCGCAACAAGAAAAGAATCATTGAACAAATATGTATCGTTAAGGCTGGATATGTTTGATAAGTATCTACCGGGATTTCTTGACACTCTTTGAAAGATATGTGTCAAGAAATTTTTTGAACTAATAGTTCCATAATTCCAAAACTATAAAATAAAATTAGGAGGAAGATAAGATGATTATTGATAGTCATGAGCATTTAATGCTGCCCATAGAAATGCAAATTGAAAAACTGAATCAGGCGGGAGTGGATAAAGCTATATTATTTTCGACTGTACCGCACCCGGAGCGAGCAAAAAATCTGGCAGAGTTGCGAGGAGAAATGAACATACTATATAAAGTATTGGCTGGTGCAAATAATAAAGAAGCAAATAGAGAAAGAATGATAAAAAATAATAATGAGCTGGCTATGCAGATGAAAAAATATCCTGAAAGATTTTTCGGTTTTGGTGCAGTGCCTTTGGGTATGAGCGAACCAGAAACTTCTTCATGGATAGAAGAGAATATATTGTCTAATGAATTTAAAGGTATTGGAGAATTTACTCCCGGTTCTGATGAACAGATTAGGCAGCTTGAAGTAATTTTTCAAGCAGTAAATAATTTTAGTAATTTACCAATATGGGTTCATACATTTAATCCTGTCACTATATCAGGCATACACATTTTAATGGAACTTTGTGAAAAATATCCCTCAGTGCCAGTGATTTTTGGACATATGGGTGGATCGAATTGGATCGATGTGATAGATTTTGCAAAAAGCCATAAATACGTGTACTTAGATCTTTCCGCAGCATTTGCTTCAATTGCAACTAGAATGGTTATTTCTGAGTTGCCTGAAAGATGTCTTTACAGTTCAGACGCACCGTATGGAGAGCCTTATTTGTACAGGCAACTAATAGAATTTGTTAGTCCTTCACAGGAGGTTGCCAATATGGTATTGGGAAATAATATATTGCAATTATTGAGTGAATGAAATTAAGGAAAGCTGGTGTTTGTGATGGGCAAAGTAATGATTTTATCTTTTACAGATGATGAGGAAGATATTTATAAGCGGATATTGCAAATCATAAATGGCAGTAAAAATTTTGAACAATGCAGTGCTTTTCAGAATATAAAACTAATTCAAGCTGGAAAATTATGGATAGATTATATGCAAAGAAATGTTTGTGTTAATAACATTGAAATTGAACTTACCTATATTGAATTTGAAATTTTATATCTATTAGCTGGCAATCCTGGCAGGGTGTTTAGAAAAGAGCAGATATATGATATTGTTTGGAATGAAGCATATGCTGGTGATTACAATATCGTTATGAGTCATATCCATAATATAAGAGAAAAGATAGAGGATAATCCAAGCAAACCGATTTACATACAGACGGTTTGGGGCGTAGGCTATCGGTTCAATAAAAATCTAAACAGTGGTTTGTAATGTAAATATTGCAGACTGCTGTTTGTTGGTTGGAAGATAGTTTATGAATTATAGCTACCTTTTTGGTAAGTATATACCTAAAAAGTGCGTTCTTGTATTGACAGCGGCAGAATGTTATTTTTAAGTCTGAAATAAGAAGGAAAGGATATGGGATGATGAAAAATATAGAAATTGGCTCAATTCGTCCGCCGTCAGAGAGTGAAAGCCTGCTTGTCCGAGTGACCAGAGGATGCCATTGGAATAAGTGCTATTTTTGTGGACTATACAAATCTATGAATTTTTCCATGCGTCCGATTGAAGATACCATACAGGATATTAAGGAACAGGCGGCATTATATCAGGGAAGAAAATTCAAATCATGTTTTTTGCAGGACGGGGATGCGCTGGTATTAAAAACGGATTATCTGCTCCGTATTTTGGATGCGCTAAATAAGTATTTTCCTGATTTGGAGTATATAACTTCCTATGCTCGTGCTGACAGTATCACACGAAAAAGTCCGGCAGAATTACAGGAACTTCGGCAAGCGGGACTAAATCATCTGTACTGCGGTATGGAAACCGGATCGGATAAGATATTACAGCTTATCAACAAAGGCTTCCATGCAGATACCGTTGTGGAAAGCGGGTGTATGGCAAAAGACGCTGGCATGATTTTATCAGAGTTTATATTGCTTGGGATTGGTGGAAAAGAGCTTTCAAAAGAAAATGCAATCCAGACAGCGGAAGCACTTAATGTGATTCAGCCGGATTTTATTCGTGTCCATGCAACGGGAATAAAACCGGAGTCTAAAATGTGGGAGTTTGTTCAGGGAGGTTCTTTCACATTACAGTCCGAAGAAGAAATAATGATAGAGCAAAAATTATTCTTGGAGAAGCTGCTTGAAATGGACAGCTATTATGTGAATGAACATATCGTCAATTTGTTGTTGGAGGTCAGGGGAAAGCTGCAAACGGATAAAATGGAAATGCTGTCTGCCATAGATAATTTTTTAGGCTTGCCGGAAGATGAAAAACTTTTATTTATTGTAGGCAGGCGGCTCAATATTTTCTTTTTGCTGGACGATTTGAAAAATCCGGAATTATATCGAAAAGCACAGGAATGTATGGAGCAGATTTTACAGAAAAATCCGCAGGTAGATTTCACCAGACTTTGTAATTATGTCAGGCAATCACAGATTTAGGATAATAAGAGAACCCGCATAGCTGTTTCAAGTTTGCTGTGCAGGTTCTTTTTTGTCATAAGGATAGTCAATAAAATAATTATTTTTTGCTTTGGGAAGGACAGCATACGGGCTGTATATCCAATCCGTCCAAATATGCTGTTCCCCAATCACACATGGCGTTCAGTACAGGTATGATGCTTTTCCCAAAGGCAGTAAGAGAGTAGATTGTTTTAGGCGGTTTTTCAGGAATCACTTCTCTGTTTATCATGCCGCAATCTTCTAAATCATGGAGCTGACCGGAGAGCATTTTGGGGGTTGCATTTGGGATAAGGCGTTGCAGTTCCATGTAGTGTAATGGCTGTGATTTTAAATGCCACAATACCAGCGGTTTATATTTCCCTCCAATCAGGGACAGGGTAGCTTCTACGGGACAGTTAAATTGTTTTTGTTCTGCTTTCATTTTGGTTCTCCTAACTGCAAGGGTGCTATCTTTTTTGAAAGTATCTATCAAAAAAGTGCAATCTTGCGGAATTATATTTCAGCGTTACAATAGAGTTGTCAGTTGGTTTGGCATACTAAATATAACATAAGAAAGGACTTGATACTATGGATTTTTTAAACATTGCAAAACAGCGTTTCTCTGTACGCAGCTACACAGATCAGGCGGTGGAAAAGGAAAAACTGGATAAGATTCTGGAAGCTGCCCATGTAGCTCCAACCGCCGCAAACCTCCAGCCTGTGCATCTGATTGTGGTGCAGAGCAAAGAAGGACTTGAAAAGATAGGACAGGGGGCAAACCTCTATGGTGCGCCGCTGGCAATCATCGTCTGCGCTGACCATGAAAAGGCTTGGGTGCGCCCGTTTGATAAGAAGCAGACAGGTGATATTGACACCTCTATTCTGACAGACCACATGATGCTGCAGGCAACGGAATTGGGGCTTGGCTCTGTATGGATTTGCTATTTCAAGCCGGATGTTATCAGAAAGGAATTTGGACTTCCTGAAAATCTGGAACCCGTCAATATCCTTGCGGTTGGTTATTCGGATGAAGAAGTCGCTGATCCGGAACGCCATAAAGATATGCGTATTCCGATAAGCCAGTTGGTATCCTACGAAAATCTGTAATAGGAGCGATTGCAAATATTTAAACATGACAGGCAGTGCGCACAGCGTACTGTCCGTTGTGCTTTATGGATGTCTTTCAGAAATATGCGCATAGGTTTCTTCCAGAATCCATTGAATGTGTTCGTCCTGAATACTGTAAAAGACCTTTTTACCGTCCTTGCGGGAACGGACTAACCTTGCAATGCGAAGTTCGTGTAGCTGGTGGGATATGGCAGATTCGGTGACTTCGATTTTCTTTGCAAGCTCGCTCACACAATATTCCTGCTTCATCAGATGCCAAAGTATTTTCATTCGGGTGTAATCGCCCATTGCTTTGTGTAATTCTGTTAATTGTTCCAGTTCGGAAGAATTGGGGACAGAAAAAATTGTTTTGTTTGTTTGATTCATAGTGTTGCTCCAATCTTATGTATACCCTTTCGGGCATTCCGTAATCCATACTCCTTCGGAGTGGGCGTTGCACGACAAGGTATAAGCTGTTTGACAGACCATAGGTATATGGGTATCATAATTTTATCTGGAAGGGGGTGGTTAAATGCCACACTATAACTTACCTCACAATCATGGACAGAATATTGAGAAAGTCCTAGATAAGATTCCACCTGCAGAACGGTTCAGAGATATAGCGTTTTTGTTCCAGCAGTTAGACGATCCTACAAGGCTGCGGATTTTGTGGCTGTTATGCCATTGTGAGGAATGTGTCTGTAATATAGCGGCGGCTGTTGATATGAGCGCACCTGCTGTGTCGCACCACCTTCGGGTTTTAAAGAAAAGCGGGATTATATCAAGCCGGAGGGAAGGAAAGGAAGTATACTACTCCCTGTCTAAAACGCCGCAGGCAAAATTGCTGCACCGTTCCATAGATGCCTTGTTTGAAATCTCCTGTCCAACCGATATTTAAGAAAATGCGCTACCTTGTGGGGTGTAGCGCATTTCTCGTTGTTCTTTTTAAATTGACTTTATTCAGAAACGGGTGATACTTTTACCCGCATTGCCCGGATTGCGTTCAGGATTGCAATAACGGAAACACCAACATCGGCAAATACCGCCGCCCACATATTGGCATATCCTAAAGCTCCTAAAATCAACACTAAAA
Organism: Lachnospiraceae bacterium JLR.KK002; assembly: GCA_036941025.1. Classification (NCBI taxonomy): domain Bacteria; kingdom Bacillati; phylum Bacillota; class Clostridia; order Lachnospirales; family Lachnospiraceae; species Lachnospiraceae bacterium JLR.KK002. Next base: position 1,390,353 of record JAYMNP010000001.1, on the reverse strand, counting down.
ACTTAATTCCCAAAGCAAATACAATGTTCTGGTTTGCGATGCGGATTGTCTTTCGGGCAATCTTCATAACTGTGGCAATTTTTGACGGCTCATCTGTCATTAAGACCACATCTGCGGCTTCGATAGCGGCATCAGAGCCAAGACCACCCATAGCGATACCGACATCTGCCCTTGCCAGTACGGGGGCATCATTGATTCCGTCTCCGACAAAGATAAGTTTGCCTTTTTCTGTTTTTTCCCTTAACAGTGCTTCTACCCGGTCAACTTTGTCGGCGGGGAGCAGCTCAGTATAAGCCTGATCCAGTCCAAGACGCCCTGAAACTTTCTGCCCTACTGCGTCAGCATCTCCGGTCAGCATAACCGTTTTCCGTATGCCGGAGGATTTGAGCTGGCGGATTGCAGACGGAGCGTCCTGCTTGATTTCATCTTCTATGACAATAGAACCGGAATATGTTCCGTCACAGGCGAGATAAATCACTGTTCCAACAGCGCCGGAAGGCTGGTAGCGGATATGTTCCCGTTCCATGAGTTTTGCGTTTCCCGCAAGGACTTTCTTTCCGTCTATGACTGCCTGTACACCATGACCTGCAATCTCCTGAACATCAGATATGCGGTTTTGTACGATTTTTTTGCCATAGGCTTTTTTGATAGAAGCAGAAATAGGGTGGTTGGAGTAATCCTCTGCGTATGCGGCAAGCTCTAAAAGCTGTGATTCGTCCATGCCAATAGGATGGATTTCACTGACTGCAAAAGAGCCTTTTGTGAGTGTGCCTGTCTTATCAAATACAACCATTTCAGCATGAGCTAAGGATTCCAGATAATTACTGCCTTTTACAAGGACACCGATTTTCGATGCGCCGCCGATGCCGCCAAAGAAACTTAACGGGATAGAGATTACCAGCGCACAAGGGCAGGAGATTACAAGGAACGTCAAAGCACGATAAATCCATATGCTAAAGGACTGACCAGTGATAACAGGCGGCAATATGGCAAGAGCCAAAGCTGCAAATACCACTGCCGGGGTGTAGTAACGTGCAAAACGTGTGATAAAATTCTCTGTCTTTCCTTTTTTATCGCTTGCATTTTCTACTAAATCAAGAATTTTTGCTACGGTGGATTCTCCGAACTCTTTTGTTGTGCGGATAGATAAAATACCTGTCTGGTTGATGCAGCCACTGATGACTTCCGCACCCGGAGCAACTTCACGAGGCATGGATTCTCCAGTCAGTGCAGAGGTATCCAAAGCAGAAACGCCATTTATAATGATACCGTCCAGAGGGATTCGCTCGCCGGGTTTTACAACAATGGTATTTCCAATAGAAACTTCTTCTGGATCAACCTGTACCAGTTTCCCGTCCCGTTCCACATTTGCGTAATCCGGTCGGATGTCCATTAGGCTTGCAATGGATTTACGGGATTTGGAAACCGCATAAGACTGAAACCACTCCCCTACCTGATAAAACAGCATAACTGCTACGCCTTCTGAATGTTCCCCTAAAATCAGTGCGCCAATCGTTGCAATCGTCATCAGGAAATTTTCGTCAAATACCTGACCGCTTAATATGTTTGTAATGGCTTTCCAGACAATATCCCAACCGATTATTACATAACAGGCTAAGAATATGCCCATTTCCACCTGCTCTGGAAGATGGAGCAGACTGCCTGCAAGAAACAGGACTGCCGCTGCAATAATGCGGATCAATAAATGTTTTTGTTTTCGTGTCATTAGAATACTCCTTTCATAATTCAGGCATTTTAGGCGTTTGCGAAACGCCAGAACCCACATAAATACGGGATTCTTTTTGTTACAAAATAAAACAACTCCTCACTGGTTTGTGGTAAAATTGAGATGTCGAGTAACAATCAACCATCCACCAGAAAGGAGTTGTACCTACATGATACCATACAAACAGCTCTCTTTGGCAGATATTTTTACCGATTGCCAAAATAAATTTGATAATGATAAATATCAGTTCCTTGCACTTCTCGAAAATACCATCAACTTAGATGAAATGGTCCCAGTGTCCTTTATTTCTCATTTCCATGCTGCCACTGGCAGGCCCCGTAAGCATCTGCTTTATCCGATGCTCAGGGCTCTGTTATTACAGCTCATCTTCTCAATCCCAACAACATCCCTGCTGATCGTATTCCTGAAATACTCCCAGGAACTGCGGGACTTCTGCGGCTTTGATGTTGTCCCGGATGCCTCTAAATTCACCCGCTTCAAACAGGAGTTTTTATCGGACTTACAATCCATGTTCGACCATCTTGTTGACTTGACCGAACCGATATGCCATTCTATTGATACACAGAAAGCTTCCATGCTTCTCTTTGACACCTCCGGCATTGAGGCATGGGTTACAGAAAACAATCCCAAATATGCCAACCGTATCATCAAACAGCTGAAAGCCTTCAAAAAAGCAAAAGGGATGGACGATTCCTTTGACCCTTATAAAGCCGCCTACGGCTCCATGCCTTCCCATGCTGCCGCCAGTCCAGCCATTCAGCAGATGTACATTAACGGGCATTTCTGTTATGCTTATAAATTCGGTATTATTACCAACGGACTCGGCATTGTCCGGGATATTTCCTTTTATAACAAGGACTTTCTTGCGGCTCATCCTGACATCATTGTTGGAAAAAAATCTGATTCCCCGGATGAAGATAAGAGTCTTGCCGATTCCAGGGCATTGATTCCCACTTTAAAGGATTTCTTTCGCAAGCATCCGCTTATCAATCCGAAAACTTTTCTGGGAGACGCCGCATTTGATTCCATTGAAATCTACAAATACCTGTTACAGGAAGCTTCCTTTGAGCAGGCTTACATTCCCCTCAACGGCAGAATCTCCCTTCCAAAATCCGACTGCCCGCTGAATAAGGACGGCATCCCCTGCTGCCCCAAAGACCCATCCCTTCCAATGAAACGGGAAGGAAGCAAATCCCATCTCCGCTGCGGACTGCCAACCATGAAGTTTGTATGCCCGAAAATGAAATGGGAGTGGAACAAACTTACAAAGAAATCAAAACGTGTCTGCCACTGTGAAAATCCCTGTACTGAATCCCCCTGCGGCAGGATGTTTTATATTTATCCCGAGAAAAACCTGCGCGCCTATCCTGGTACGCTTCGTGGTACGGCCGAATGGGATTCCACCTATAAGCTCAGGGTAAACGTTGAGAAATCAATCAACCATTTCAAGGACAGCTTCTGTGTTGCCGGACGTAAAACGCAGAATGAAAAAACGCTTCATGCTGACCTGCTTCTCGCCGGGATTACCCAGCTTATTACTGTAATGGTGGCTGATAAACTGCACAGGCATGAATATATCCGCAGTTTAAAACCTCTGATTGCATAACCTTACATACCGCATACCATTTCACGGGCAGATATCCTTATCTGCTTTGTTTTCATGTCTTAAAATCCTTGTTATCCACATCCACCTCCTGTAAGTCCGGCTCAACCGGGCCTTTGCCCTATTGGAATCAAGATTTTGAACTTGTTTCGCAATTACCTATTCAGGCATTTTCGTTTTGAAAAAACACCGGATGCCAGAAATGACAGCCGGTGTCCGGTTCGTGCCGCATCATGCCCGTCAAAGAACACGATACTTTTGACAGATGCCACCTAACGGTTATGCCTGAGTTTTTATGCTTTTACCGTTACGTCCGGCTCGATTTTTTTAATCAGTGCCTTTGCTTCATTCAATATGGTGTCAAACCTGTCATCGGGTGCTTCCAGTACCATTTTTTGACCGAGGAAGTTGACGGATACACTGGTTACACCGTCAATCTTCTGTACTGCGTTCTGAATCTTATCTGCACAGTGACCGCAATCCAAGTCGATAAGTTTGATTGTTTTTTTCATGGGAATAATCCACCTTTCTAAAATGTTTTTGTTGGTTTGGCATGGCTGAACAATTAAAGAAATGTTTAATCGTTCAGCGCAAAGTATAGCCACCAATCGGCTATAAGTCAATGGTTTTGAAGTCGGTATTCCTCTTTGGAGCATAAAACCTCCTGATTGGATTTTTGCAAAAAAAGAAATTTCTTTTCGGATAAAAAAAGCTCCTTTTCAGAGCGGACAAAAGGAAAATCGGGTGTTTATAATGATAAACGGTAACAGCCCAATTCCCTACGGGGGAGGGGTACAACAAACTGTTACAAATATAGAAAAGAAAGAAGGGATAATTTTGCAAAAGGAGCAATTTGACATTACGGGTATGACCTGTTCCGCCTGCTCTGCAAGAATTGAGAAAAGCGTGGCGAAGCTGCCGGGAATACAGGAGGTATCTGTAAACCTGCTAAAAAACAGTATGGTTGCTTCTTATGATGAGTCTGTTTTGGATACGGAGGGAATTGTGCAGGCAGTTGAAAAAGCCGGGTATGGGGCATTTCCCAAATCGGTTCAGAATAAGAAGCAGACTGTAAATGCTTCTACGAAGCGAACAGCGCAACCGGAAGCAAACACAGCACAGAAAGAATATGCGCAGATGAAAAAGCGGCTGCTTCTGTCGGCGTTGTTTACCATTCCATTGTTCTACATATCTATGGGGCATATGATGGGGTGGATACTTCCGGAGGGGCTGCTCGGCATGGAAAATGCGATGAGTTTTGCATTTACGCAGTTCCTGTTGCTGATTCCGGTAGTGTTTATCAACTTTAAATATTACCGTATGGGTTTTAAGACGCTGTTTCATGGTTCACCGAATATGGATTCCCTGATTGCCATTGGCTCTGGGGCGGCAATCGTCTATGGCATCTATGCCATTTATAAAATCGGCATAGGGTTCGGTCATGACGATATGGAAACCGTACACAGCTTTATGATGGATTTGTATTTTGAATCCGCTGGTATGATTCTGACACTTATAACATTGGGTAAGACGTTAGAAGCTCGTGCAAAAGGAAAGACCTCAGATGCCATTACAAAACTGATGAACCTTGCGCCCAAGACCGCCACAGTGGAGAGGGACGGAATGGATATACAGGTTCCGGTAGAGGAAGTACAGGCAGGAGAAATTTTAGTTGTAAAAGCGGGGGAGTCCATTCCGGTAGACGGGGTTATCGTGGAAGGTGTTTCTTCTGTGGATGAATCAGCCCTGACAGGGGAGAGCATACCTGTGGAAAAGCAGACCGGGGATAAAGTAATCGGTGCAACAATCAATAAATCCGGTTATTTTAAAATGCAGGCTACGAAAGTAGGGGATGATACTACACTGGCACAGATCGTGCGGCTTGTGGATGAAGCAACCAGTTCCAAAGCGCCTATCGCAAAGCTGGCGGATAAGGTCAGCGGGGTATTCGTTCCAGTGGTTATCAGCATTGCCTTAATTGTGGTTATAGTATGGCTGCTTGCAGGATATGGATTTGAATTTGCCCTTTCTATTGGTATCTCTATTCTCGTTATATCCTGTCCTTGCGCACTTGGATTGGCAACACCTACCGCAATCATGGTAGGCACAGGGAAGGGGGCATCAAATGGCATTTTGATTAAGTCGGCGGAAGCTCTGGAGGTAGCGCATAACATTGATACGGTTGTTTTGGATAAGACCGGGACAATCACACAGGGAACGCCTGTAGTAACGAATGTGCTTATAAAAGAGGGAATTTCACAAAATGAACTCCTGCAGGTTGCCGCTTCTCTGGAAAAAATGTCGGAACACCCACTTGCGGATGCGATTGTGGAGGAAGCAGAAAAGAATGCTTTAGGTTTTCTGCCTGTAAATAACTTTAAGCAGATTCCGGGACAGGGGATTATGGGAGAAATCCAAAATGTTATCTGCCTTGCCGGAAACCGCCGCCTGATGTCAGCACAGGGCATAGAGGGAGGTGCGCTGCTCCAGCTTGGAGAAGAAATGGCTGTGGACGGAAAAACACCATTATTCTTTGCGAGGGGCGGACAGCTTATCGGTGTGGTGGCTGTGGCAGATGTGGTAAAGCCTACCAGTAAACAGGCAATACAGGAATTATCCGGCTTGGGAATGGAGGTTGTCATGCTTACCGGGGACAATGCTAAAACTGCGGAAGCAATCAGAAAGCAGGTGGGCGTAGACCGGGTGGTTGCCGAAGTGTTCCCGCAGGATAAGGAAAAGGAAATCCGGCGTTTACAGGAAAAGGGCAGGAAGGTAGCTATGGTTGGGGATGGCATCAATGATGCGCCTGCGCTTGCAAGGGCAGATGTAGGAATTGCTATCGGGGCAGGTACGGATGTGGCGATTGAATCAGCGGATATTGTATTAATGAAAAGTGACCTTTTGGACGTGTCCACCGCTGTCCAGTTAAGCAAGGCGGTTATCCGCAACATCAAGCAAAACCTGTTTTGGGCGTTTATCTATAATATCATTGGTATTCCGGTTGCGGCGGGGGTATTTTACCTGTCCTTCGGCTTGAAGTTAAACCCAATGATCGGAGCCTTTGCAATGAGTTTCAGCTCTGTCTTTGTGGTATCAAATGCCCTGCGGCTTCGCTGGTTCAAAGCAAAGCATCTTGCAAGACCGGAACAGGAAGAAACATATAACAGCAGTCAGATAATTTTATCAAAAAAAGGTGAAGGAGAAAAGAACATGGAAAAATTATTGAAGATTGAAGGAATGGTTTGCGGAAACTGTGTAAAACACGTTTCTAAGGCGTTAATGGAGATTGAGGGCGTTTCAGATGTCACAGTGCAACTGGAAGCAAAAACGGCATTGGTACAGATGCGCTATGTGGTATCAGAGGACAGGTTGAAAACAGCAGTTGAAGATGCTGGCTATCAGCTTATAAGTGTTCAGTAGCCGGGTTGTCTATGAAAGCGAAAAAAGGAAATGTCACCCATAAACTGAAAATTGCGAAAGGTCAGTTAGACGGTATCCTGCAAATGATAGAGGAAGATCGTTACTGCGTGGATATATCAAATCAGCTTTTAGCGACACAGGCATTATTAAAGAGTGCTAACCAACAGATTTTACAGGCACATATCCGTAACTGTGTCCGGGAAGCCTTACAGACCGATGCGGAAAACCCGAAACTAGAGGAAGCGTTGCAGCTATTGGAAAAAATGGTGCAATAGAGCAGATATTTCCGATTGGAGCAAAAGTCCTTCGGATAAGAGCAGACAAAAGGGATTGACTTTTAATATACTCTATATGGTTAGGCATGGCTATCACATATACAGAGTATATGTGACCGCAGGCAGTCGCCAAAAACAAGCAAGCTTGTTCTTGGCTCGTTGCTTATGCGAGATATAGATATAAGGAGGAAACATGATGAAACAGTCACTTGATACAAGGACAAAATTATTGACGAAAAGTCCGTTTCCCCTCATGCTGGAGCTTAGTATACCTGCGGTTCTTGGCATGGTGGTTGTAGGGCTTTATAACATGATGGATTCCATTTTTGTAGGGCAGATGGTAGGCGCAGCGCAAATGGGGGCGGTATCCGTATCTTATCCGTTTACGCTCATCAATGCGGGTTCGGCGGCGATGTTGGGGGTAGGCTCTGCTTCGGTGCTATCTCGTGCGATTGGAAAGAAGGATCAGGACACCATAAAAAAGATTATGGGAAATCTGATTGCAATGGTGCTTCTGCTGTCTGTTATTTACACTGTGATAGGTATGGTATTTACCCGCCAGCTTTTATCTCTGGCAGGCGCAAGCGACAATATCCTGAACTATGCGGAAAAGTATCTGCGTATTGTGTTTGCGGGAAGCCTGTTTGTGAACTTCTTCCAGAGTGCGAATATGGTCATTCGTGGGGAAGGGCAGCTTAAAAAGGCAATGGCTATTATAGCAAGCGGGGCAATCCTGAACATTATCCTCGATCCGATTTTTATTACGGTTTTAAAGCCTTACGGGTTGGGAGTGGAAGCGGCTGCTTACGCAACAATTTTTTCACAATTTATTCAGGCGGTGATTACACTATGGTATTTCAAGAAGAAAAGCGTAAATGTAAAAATCGGACGGATACATATTGACGGAGAATTACTGCCGCAGGTTCTGGCGGTTGGGGTTTCCGCTTTGCTGATGCAGGTTTTGACACTGGTACAGCAGACGGTGATTTATCGTGTGGCATCTGTGTATGGCGGAGAAAACTCGCAGATATTGTTAGGAGCTGCACTGCGTTTCTGGAACTTCTCGTTTGTTCCTCTTTGGGGTATCAGTCAGGGATTTCAGCCAGCCGCAGGGACAAACTACGGTGCGAAAGATTATGACCGGGTAAAGAAACTGACAGGTGTATTCATTACGGCGGCAACAGTGTTGTCCTTACTGTTCTACATTCCGGTTGAATTATTCCCGGATAAGGTGCTTTCTATGTTTATTACAACACCGGGCGTGGCGGCTTCAGGGGCAACGAATTTCCGGATCATGTTCAGTACCTATATTTTACAGGGTAGTTTCCTGATTGCGGTAACGCTGTTCCAGTCGTTAGGAAAGGCAAATAAGGCTACTTGGCTGGTATTGTTCCGGCAGATTATTTTGTTTATCCCGCTTTGTGTGGTTTTGCCGATGATTGGCGGCATGGGGATTCGTGGTGTCTGGCTTGCGATTGCCCTGACCGATGCGGTTCTGGTTGTGATTACGGTTTTGATGATGCTTTCAGAGTTTCGCAAGATGCCGGAAACAAAATAGAGTGAGGAAATGTATATTGAGCCGATACTTTGTTTGATAAGGTATTGGCTCTTTTCTTTGTTTGCACAATCGGTGGAGATAGAATATAATTCTAATTGGAGTGTAAATCCTACCGATTGGAGCAGTATATTATGAAGAAAAGATATATAATAGAGGATGCCAGAAAACATCTGGCGGAACAGATTAACAGTATAGAAGGAATAGAGAGGACTGCCATGCAGGAAAACTTAGTGAAAAACACAAAAGGGCTGTCTGCGGTTATTCCAAAGGATAATGACGGATATTGTACGGTCTATAAAATGGATTGTGCCGATGGTTTAGGACTGATGACCGTTTATCAGGTTTATCCGGGCATACAGCTTATTTACAATGATTTTGAAGCAACAGGCTGTGAATGGGAAGGTACGCTTGGGAAGAATATATTGGAAATCAACCATTGCAGAGAAGGGCGTGAGGGAAGCAAATTGTTAAGCGGTTCCTGTCTGTATCTTGGGGAGGGTGATATGTCCATTCATACTATGGATAACTGTGCTTCCGAAATGGCGTTTCCATTAAAGCATTACCGGGGAATTTCCGTTGTTATCAATTTGGAGCTGGTATCAGAATATCCGCCGCAGACTTTGGCAGAAAGCGGAATTGATATATTGGAATTTAAGGAAAAGTTTTGTGCAGATGGAAACTGCTTTATTATGCGGGCGAAGGATGAAATCGAGCATATCTTTTCGGAGCTTTATTCTGTGCCGGACTGTCTGCAAAAGCCATATTTTAAGCTAAAGGTGCAGGAACTTCTTCTTTTCCTCTGTATGGTGGACGTAACAAAAGAGAAACAGCGGGAAATGTATACTTCGCCGCAGGTGGAGATTGTCAAGGAAATCCATAAAAAGTTAATTTCCAACTTGCAGGAGCGTTTTACGATTGAGGAGCTTTCCAAAGAATACCTTATCAATACAGCTACTTTAAAAGCCACATTTAAAGGGATTTATGGACAGCCTATCGGAACTTACATGAAAGAATACCGCATGAAACAGGCGGCTGTGCTTCTTCGGCAGACGAAAAGCACAATAGCGGAGATCGCAAATCAGGTGGGATATGAGAACCAGAGCAAATTTTCAACAGCTTTTCGGGATATATTGAAGATAACACCTGCAGAATACCGCAAACAAAATGCCAGTGAATAAACTGGAATGAGAAGCAGCATAGCATAATGGGAAGGGAGGTCGTTTTGGAGGTCAGAATGAAGATAAGACAAGTTGGTTTATCAGTGTTAGGCAGGTGGTTATAATGGGTAAGGTGATGATACTGTCTTTTTCGGAGGATGAGGAAGAAGTCTGCCAGAGAATGTTGCAGATTATAAGCGAAAGCCCCCGCTTTGAAGGCTGTAATGTGCTTCAAGTGGAAAAACACCTTAGTATCGGAGAAATGAAGCTGAACATAGCAGAGAAAAATGTGGTCATACATGGTGCGGAGGTTATGCTTACCAATAGGGAGTTTGAAATACTGTATTTGTTAGCGCAGAGTCCCGGCAGGATATTCAGCAAAGAGCAGATCTATGATATTGTCTGGCAGGAGCCATATTCCGGCGATTACAATATTGTCATGAGCCATATCAGCCACATAAGGGAGAAAATAGAGGACAATCCGGGCAAGCCGCTTTACATACAGACCGTATGGGGCATTGGCTATCGGTTCAACAAAAATTTAAGCAGCAGTCTGTGATGTGAAAACAGATTGCTGCTTATTTTTTGTCCTGTACGCCTAAGAGGTATTCGCAGGATACATGGAAGAACTCTGCCAGAGCCACCACTTCATAATCCGGGACAAACCTTGTCCCTTTTTCAATCCGTAAAACAGTCAGGTCGCTAAACTCATATCCGGCAAGCTGGAGCTGCTCGGCAAGGGCTTTCTGTGACAACTTCCTTTCCGTCCGCAGTTCCATAACCCTTTGACCGATTAGGTTTTTGGAGTTGTTTTCCTTATTCCAATAGATTTTAATATCCTACCACCAACTTTCTAAAGATGAAGTCCCTTACCATTGATTTTACGAAATATTGTTGATAATATACTTCTAAAGATGAAGTGTAAGGGAATTATCTTGTAGAAAGAGAATTAGGGATTGATAATACTGCCTGTAAAATACAATAATATTTTTAACAGAGAAAGGTGGAAACAAGCATGAATGAAGTTTTTGAAACATTGTCGGATGTCTTTGAGGAGCTGCGCAGCGAATCGGAGGACAGGGAGTATTCCGTCCAGACGGAGGAAGCAAAAGCAGCCAGCCGGGAACTGAAAAAGAAGCAGAAGGCATTTGAAGCATATCTTTCCAAGCTGCCGAAAGAGGACAGGGAGTTTTTGGAGGGCTATATGGATGCGGTGGATCATGCCCATTACAAGGAGGAACAGCGGGCATATTATCAGGGATTTGTGGACTGCGTACAGGTTCTTGACGGACTTGGCATTATAAAAAAGAGTATCCGTATAAAAGAGTTTCTTAAAAAATTCAGCAGATAGACAAAGAGGTGGCTGGCAGGGCAGAAGGCGAGCCACCTTTTTTGCATGGTTCAGAAAAATCCAGAAATACTCACGAAAAAATTCAGATGTTGGGGATATTCTATTCTTTGGGATGTTTGTATGTCCGAAGATAGGCTTCCACAATAGCGAGTATCGTTGTAATTTGTTCTTCCGTACATTGTGACAGATAGACCAGCAGACGCTTGTAGTCAAGGTTGTCTGCCGGGGCGTCCGGATAGAAAAACGGATCGGCGGAAATATGTAAGGCTCGTATGAGCTGCCCTAGCTTTTCAATGCTTGGCACGTTTCCATGATTTTCGATTTCCTTGATATAGCGGGAGGAAACGCCGGATTTTTCAGCCAGTTCTTCATAGGTCAGCTTCTGGTCGGTTCTAGCCTTCTTCAGACGGAATCCCATTTCCTTGTCAATTTTCTTTTTTCTTGCCATATATGCACCTCCATGTATAGTGTATATTGCACATTTCGCTTTGAAAATGCACTAATAAATCACTTTATCAGAGGGGCATAATGCACACATAAGAATAAAAAGACTTTGGATATTGCATATAAAAAAACGCAGTATCCAGAGGTTTTTTGCGTGGCTTTTATCCTTTGGGTACGTTTAGGGGAATTTATGTGTTCTAAACGGTCTGAGGGATATTTTTTTGACTTTATGAACCTGTCCGGCTTCTGGCGTGGAAAGGCTCTTTTATAAGGTGTTTTACAGGCAGTAAGACAGGATACACCCTGACAAGTGAATTATGCGCTCCCGTAGCATGTGGAAAAAACAGAATAACAGATATGAATAACGTCCAGCGGGCATTTTGCCTGTCCGGGCGTTTTTTATATATTAAAAATTTTCGTAAGAAAAATTTTGTCCACCCGAACATTCGCCATGCCCCGTTGGGGAGATATAGGCGGAAGGGGAAAGGCTCATGCCTTTGTCACGTCACAACGGGGGAGGAGGTGAACTCGTATGAAGAAACCTTCTTTCCACGATGAAATGACAATCCGGCATCAGTTTGACCGTCTGTGTCAAATGTCGCTCAAAGGTGAAGCCGCCAGCTATTACAGATATATAGAATACCGCAGGCGGCATGAAGCCATGTTTTCTGAACTGTCTGAAAAGGAGTTGAACCGGTTGTTTGTTATGGATGAGTATGGAGTGGAAAACAGTCATTTCACAGTGTATGGATATGACATTGAGGTGAAAGATGCCCTGATTGCGGAAGCATTACAGGCTCTCTCAGAACGGAAGCGGAATGTGATACTGCTTTCTTATTTTCTGGAGATGAGTGATGCGGACATCGCAAGGGAGATGAACCTTGTCCGCAGCACAGTCCATGAACACCGGACACGCTCGCTTGAGATTTTAAAGAAGATTATGGAGGGAAAAGCGGATGAAAAAGAGATGTAAGAGCAGAGAAGAAAAAAATTTGTTGCCTTTCCATATCATTAAGGCAGCATCAGAGGGTGACGTAATGGCAATCAATACAGTGTTAAAGCATTATGAAGGATACATAATTTCCCTGTCCACCCGGAAGATGTATGACGAGGGAGGGCGGCTTCATTATTGTGTCGATGAAACACTGCGCCGGAGGCTTGAAACAAAGCTAATCACAAAGATACTGGCGTTTGAAGCGGTATAAAGGGCGGCTTGCTGCCCTTTTCCATAGCTGACAGGATTTACAGCGGTGTACCTTGAAAATTGAATACTGTATTGCATACAGGACGTGAGGATATGCAGAGCCACTAAGCAGATGCGCCATGACGTACCTGCCCTGTCTTTTAACGGGGTGAAACGTGAGGAAATGTTGGAACAGGACATTGAAGCAAAGGTAAGGAGCGAGTGAGATCGGGCAAAATATGTAGCAGTTACATGGGGCGATGAAGCATATCTATGATAATGATACTTCCGGGTTGCGGGGAAACCGCAATCCGGTCAATGAAATGACGGTGCAAGACCGATGTGGGCGGTGTAATGAGCCACCACCTGTATTGCAGTTTTTATCTGCTAATAAATGGAGGAAGCGTATTTTTATTGGTAGATATATAATTACCGGGGAAGGAGGAAAAGATGGGATGTGAGAAAACATTATTGTCAGTCAGTGAATTTTGTGTATATGTTGGCATAGGGAAAACTAAGGCAAGAGAAATGCTTGCTAATCCCTGTTGCAAATATGTGGTTCGTATTGGTCGAAGGGTATTTGTACATAAAGAATTATTTGATGAAGAACTGAGAAAAAGTGCAAAATTTCAACTAATTATGTGATTTGAAAAATTCCTCTTGAAATTGCGTCATTATTATGCTACACTTAAAACGAAGGAGATGAGAAGATGCCTAAAATAATACCAATCAGGGAATTAAGAGATACAACAACAATGTCTGAGTTATGTCACAGCACAGAAGAACCTATTTTTATAACCAAAAATGGTTATGGTGATATGGTAATCATGAGTCTGGAAACGTTTGAGAAAAACTCAGGTATGAGTGATTTTTATTCAGATGTTAAGTTTCGTAAAGGAAAATACTCTGATTTGCAAAATAAATAACAGGCATCGAAATTCTTTGGAGTTTTAAGGATTGCTGATAATTTGAGCTTTTCGAGATTGTGAATGAACGATTGCGAGAGGATGAGAATTATGGGTAAAGACTTAAAGGGCAAAGAGTTAGGTAGAGGGCTGTCCCAAAGACCAGACGGAAGATATATGGGTAGAGCGCAGGTGGAAGGAAAGTCAATTGTATTATATGATTGGAAGATAAAAGAATTAAAAAAGAATCTTGCAATAGCCATTGATGAAGCCAAACGGAGTAATTTGATGCCGGATATGGATGGCAAAAAGGTTACTTTAAGTGAATGGTTTGAAGAATGGTATTCTAAATACAAGGCACCAACTTTGAAAAATGGTGGTTCACCTTCCTACAAGCGAAAATTTTTGAATTACTATGGAGTGCGTATTGGTACAAAACCTTTGGCGGATATTAGACAACTCCATGTTCAGACTGCGATTGCGGATATGCTGGAAGCAGGGCGCTCAACTAAGTCCGTCAGAGAAGCAACAGGAATTTTGCAGAATTGTATTGAAGCTGCTATCGCAAACGGATTGATGAGATTAAATCCAGTAGTTGGTGTGATAATACCTAAGTGTGAGAAAGTCGAGCGCAGGGTACTTTCTGTAGAGGAACAGGAAATTTTCTTAGAGTACCTTGAACGAACGAAAAGTTGGTATGAGGAAATGTATAAATTCATGCTTCTAACGGGTATGCGGGTAGGTGAGATCGGTGGTCTTCGCTGGGAGGATATTGATTTTGCCGGAAAGTTTATCTATGTAAAAAGAACATTGTCTTATGACTATGCAGATGGGAAAAAGACAATGAGAATGACTTCACCAAAGACAGAAAATTCTGTCAGAAAAATTCCGTTCTTTGGAGAAACAAAAAGTATTCTTGAAAGACAGATGGAAAAAATTAAAAGGAAACGAGAGGATTTGGGTGAGCGATGGCGTCAACCGGAGGAATTTGGAAATCTGGTATTCCTGACATCTATGGGTTCACCGATTGGGCGTTACAGCGTAGAGAGTGATATGAGGTATATTACAAGCCAGATAAATGATATGTACCGTATGGAGGCACTGTATGGATCTGCTGTACAAAAAACTTTTGAGCGTATACACCCACATGCTTTACGTCACACTTTTGCAACCAGATGTTTTGAAAAGGGAATGACACCAAGAACGGTACAGGAAATTATGGGACACGCAAATTATAATACAACGGTTTCATATACCCATGTGTTGGATGACATAAAAGCAAAAGAAGCCTTGCGTGTAGGGGATTTCCTGCAGAATAATAACAATAAGGAAACGGTTGAGTATGAGAGTTTGGTAGGTATTATATAGGAAGATTCTCTACTCAAGAAAATTGAGTAATTTTAGTATGAATCAGTGCGTGTGCAGTGATTCAAATGCAGATAGTGCTTGAAAAATAGGGATTTTAGATAAAAATATATAACCTGTTTTTCAAACTTCGCAAAACAGATGAATCAGTAAACTTCTGAATGAAAATGATTCACGAACCCCTGAAAATCCCATAGAATGGGCATTTTCAGGGGTTTTTTGCGTTCTGAATATTCTAACGCTTCGGAGCCACCGTTTTATCGCTTGAGAGCCATTTGATTTTGGTATTCTAATGCTTGAGAGCCACCACAACATCTAGTACAATGTTTCTTTGATAACCATATGCTTTTTTCTTCCATTTTTTTATAAAATATGCAATAATATCTTAACAGGAATTGGTTCAAATTGGAGGGAATATTATGCGTGGTTTTCAAGCTGCTTCTTTTACTTTGTCTGATAAGGCAGAAACAATATTAAAAAATTTCAGCACCAGCTATTCCCTGCCATCATGTATTGTGACCCGATCCAAAATTATATTGATGGCCGCGGAGGAGAAAAACAATACCCAGATCGCAGAAGCGCTTGGAACCACCTATTCGACTGTCAGCATATGGCGGAATCGTTTTTATAACAACATAGACCTTATTGCCCAGACGGAGGAGTATGACGGACCGGATGGTGATAAAAAGCTGTCTGATGTCATAAAGTCTGTGCTTTCAGATAAACAAAGACCCGGAAAAGAGCCTGTATTCACCCCGGAACAGATCATGCTCATCAATGAACTGGCGTGTAAAAACCCAAAAGACTTTGGCTGTGAGCTGAGCTGCTGGAATCTTGCATCCCTTGCGAAAGAAGCTGTCAGGCAGGGTATCGTGGGATCCATTTCTGTCGCAAGTGTACAGAGGTTCCTTAAATTTGCGGGTATCGCACCATGGAAAAACCGTTACTGGCTCAACTCCCCGGAAAGGCACGATAACCCGGAATCCTTTAAAAAAAATTGAAACAATCTGCGGCATCTATCTTCAGGCTTCGGAACTTGCTGAATGCGGTACGGAAGTATATTCCACGGATGAAATGACCGGGATCCAGGCATTGGAGCGCAAATATCCGGACAAGCCGGTACGCCCGGGCAGCCCGGCGCTGCATGAGTTTGAATACATCCGTCATGGCACTATAAGTCTGATCACATTCCTGCGTGTTGCAGATGGCAGGATCCAGTCACCGTATCTGAACAGCACACGAAATGAGGAAGATTTCTGCAATGCTGTGGGGCAGCTTATATCAGAGGATGCAGATAAAAACTATATCATTATCTGTGATGGTCTTAATACCCATAAATCCGAAGGACCTGTAAAGTTGGTTGCACAGAAATGTTCCATTACGGTTGATCCTGGTATTAAGGGAAAGAAAGGCATACTGGAGAGCATGAAAAGCAGGGAAACTTTCCTTATGGATGAAAGCCACAGGATTCGTTTTGTATATACGCCGAAGCACAGTTCCTGGGTGAACCAGATAGAAATCTGGTTTGGTATCATCAATCGGAAGCTTTTGAAAAAAGGCAGCTATAAATCCGTAGAGGAAATGGCTCAAAGCATCCTTAATTTTATTAAACAATACAATTTAACAGCCAAAGCATTTAACTGGAAATATGCTGGTTAAAAACAGCCTTGATAGTATATGAGCATCAAAAAAACGCTGTACTAGTGGTCTTTGATATTTGATTTTATATAGGATCTCCTATAGATTTTGATAGAAAGCCTGGTGCTTTTAATAAATCTATAGTAAGCGCAAAATATCCTGACGGAGTGACAAGGGTTTAATTAGTGTCTGCTGATTAGGTTTAAAACACTTGATTTTACCGACTTTTACCGCATTTTATGGTATAATACCTGCAAGGATTTTGATAAAATCAAACCGTTTTTCTTGCAGTTATTCTGCATATTTTATGTATAAAGGGGCTAAATCAATGTACAAACCTATTAACAAGTTACACCACTCGTTTCTCGATTTCAACCAGCCTATGGGACTCCACATGAACTCGGATAACCGCTGGATCAAACTGGCTGACCGAATCCCATGGGATGAATTTGAAGTAAAATATGCCAGACTGTTCCCGAGTGGTACGGGTAATGTTGCCAAGCCATTTCGGATGGCGTTAGGAGCCCTGATCATCCAGACCAAGTTCCAGTATTCTGATCGTGAACTCGTGGAACAGATCACAGAGAATCCATATCTGCAGTACTTTATCGGACTTCCCGGCTATCAGGAAGAAGCTCCGTTTGATGCAAGCACACTGGTTCTTTTTCGCAAACGCATTTCTGCTGAAATGCTGATGGAAGTAAATGAGTATCTTCTTGCTCACAAAGATGATGACAACAATACACCACCATCTTCCGGAAACTCCGGCGATAATGACGCTTTGAAAGAAGACACAAACAAAGGAACACTGACACTGGACGCAACCTGTGCACCGGCAGACATCCGTTATCCCCAGGATATTTCACTCCTGAACGAAGCAAGGGAGAAACTGGAAACCATCATTTACCGTTTTTGCAAATCCTATGGTCTTCCACTGCCAAGACGCTATAGAAGACGTGCCAGAAAAGATTATCTTTCATTTGCCAAAAGTAAAAAACATAGTGCAAAGAAAATCAGGAAGGCACTGCGCAAACAGCTTGGTTACGTTGCAAGAGACATCGGATATCTGGAAAAGTTCATGAGCGACGGATATGCGATGACAGATAAAGAAATTAGTTTGTATCTGACTATCATCACGCTGTACGAGCAGCAGAAGTACATGTACGATAACAAAGTACACTCAGTGGAACATCGTATCGTAAGCATCTCGCAGCCATGGCTTCGTCCTATTGTCAGGGGGAAAGTAAAAGCCCCAGTTGAATTTGGTGCAAAGTTTGATCTAAGCCTTGACAGTGAAGGATACGGACGCATCGAAAAAATATCGTTTGAAGCATATAACGAGAGCACCTGCCTGATTGAAGCGGTAGAACGCTTCAAGGAACGCACCGGTTATTATCCGAAACGTGTGCTGGCAGATCAGATATACCGGACCAGAGAAAACAGGAGTTATTGCAAAGAGCATGGGATCCGTCTGTCAGGACCAAAACTGGGCAGACCAAGTGCTGCAGTAAAAGTTGATAAAAAACAAGAGTATCAGGATAATACTGACAGAATCGAAGTGGAACGTACTTTTAGCTTAAGCAAACGCTGCTATGGCATGGACTGTATTACCACCAAGCTGGAGGAAACGCAGTTAACTTCTGTCGCATTATCTGTATTTGTGATGAATCTATTCAAGATTCAGAGGCGAATACTTTATGCTCTTTTGTATCTGATCCGATTTTGGTGTAACTGGAGCAGATGTAAGAGTTGGAAGTTGCAAATATTTGCTTAATCAGCAGACACTAATTCGGCTTCATAATGGATAGTGGAAATGCAGGCATCTTACCCTATGCATTGTGCCAGAGTTCTGCAAACGCAAGCATTTCACTATACCTATGGAGGTTCAATATATGCCAGCAAAGCCAGTCAAAGCGAAAGAGCAGTACCGTCTGGTCATGGAATGCCGCTCCAGCGGCCTGACGGACCACCAGTGGTGCAGGGAGAAAGGCATCTGCCCAGGCACATTCTACGGCTGGGTGCGCAGGCTCCGCCAGAAAGGATATCAGGACATACCGGAGCCAGTTCACAGCCAGCGTGTAAGCACAAAACAGGAAATCGTCAGGATAGAGCCTGACATCCGGCAGGGCCGGGATGTCTCCCCGCCCCTTTTGGAGACTGCGTATCCGGCATTCCCGGTTCCGGCCATGGAACTATCCGTAGCCGGTATGGTACTGCGCATCCCCAACGGGACAGATCCGGCGCTGCTGAGAGAAACCGTCCGCCTGATCGGAGGCGGATCATGTCAGGAGACATTTCAGCTGCGGACGAAATCTATATCGTCTGCGGCTACACGGATATGAGGCGTTCCATCGACGGCCTCTGCGGGATCGTGCAGGAAAAGCTCCACATGGATCCCCGCCGCAGCGCCCTGTACCTTTTCTGCGGGAAACGCTGTGACAGGATCAAGGCCCTTTTATGGGAAGGTGACGGGTTCCTGCTCCTTTATAAGAGGATGGAGGCGCAGGGGCGCTTCCGGTGGCCCAGGGACTCCCAGGAGGCAAGGGGCATTTCCTGGAAGCAGTTCGACTGGCTCATGTCAGGACTGGAGATAGAACAGCCCAAAGCGTTCAGGCCGCCTGAAAATGAGCGGGATATCCCTCCGCCCAAAGCCTCCTGACAGCACCGGCGGGTTTCTCAAAAAAAGCTGAATATCCCGAAAAACAAGGTCTGCCAGGCTTCACTCCAGATGCTTTCCATGGTACAATAAAAGCATCAGAAGAGGAGGCAGGGATAGATGGCAAAAGACCCGAAGGACTCCAGAATCATGGAGTATAAGGACACGATCAGCCAACTGAATATGACAATCAGAAGCCAGAATGAGCTTATCGATTCCCTGCGCCAGACCATTGCTTCTGATAATGAAGCAATGGCGGTCCTGAATGAAAAGGTCGATTATCTTACGAAAAAACTCTTCGGCACATCCAGTGAAAAGTCTGAAAATGTGGAAGGACAGCTCAGCCTTTTCAATGAGGCTGAACAGGAGGCATCCCCCGCAGGGGAACAGGCGGAAGAAGGCATTGTCAGAGAACATGCCCGCAGGGCAAAGAGCACCCATGCGGATATCTTTAAGGGTGTGCCTGCGAGGGATGAGGTCATCCCCCTTTCCGAAAAACAGAGATACTGTGCGGAATGCGGAGCGGAAATGGAAGCCATCGGGAAGGAGTTTGTCCGTCGGGAATTCCGTTTCACCCCTGCCAGGGGCGAAGTAGTCAATATCTACCGGGAGACGGCAAAGTGTCCGGTATGTTCCACGGCCCCGGCAATGGCGGAAGCCGTAAGGTTCGCCAGGGCTCATGTGCCGGAGGCGCTGATCCCCCACAGCTATGCGTCCGCATCCGTCGTTGCATGGACGATGTACCAGAAATATGCCAATTCCATGCCCCTGTACCGCCAGGAGCAGGACTGGAAACAGATGGGCGTCATCCTGAGCAGGGCGACGCTTGCAAACTGGATCCTGTACTGCGCCGGGAATTATTTTTCTCTGCTGTATGGCTATTTCCGCCGGGAACTTATAAAGAGGCAGTTCCTGATGGCAGATGAGACAAGAGTCCAGGTGCTGAAGGAACCGGAGCGGAATGCGGAGACAGACTCGTTCATGTGGCTGTTCCGGACCGGGGAGGACGGCCTGCCGCCCATCATCCTCTACCGGTATACGCAGACCAGGGCAGGGTTGAATGCGGCAGACTTCTTAAAAGGTTTCAAGGGCTATCTGGAGACGGACTGCTACCAGGGCTACAATGGCCTGCCGGATGTGAAGCGGTGCTGCTGCTGGGCGCACCTGCGCAGGTACTTTGTGGAGGCAGTTCCGAAAGGGAAGGAGCTGGATTACGGCAATCCTGCCGCCCAGGGGGTGCAGTACTGCAACAAGCTGTTCGAGTATGAACGTCAGTCCCATGAGAAAGGACACAGCCACGAGCAGCGGAAAGAATACCGGATCCAGAAAGAGATGCCAGTGCCGGACGCTTTCTGGGAATGGGTCTCACAGCAGTCCCCGAAAAAAGGGACGCGCTTTGAGAAAGCGGTGAACTATGCCCAAAATCACAGAGAGCAGTTCATGACATACCTTGAGGACGGCAGGTGCAGCTTTTCTAACAATCTGAGTGAGAATTCAATCCGTCCGTTCACGGCAGGCCGCCGCAACTGGCTGTTCAGCGATACCCCCAAAGGTGCGGATGCCAGTGCCATGGTTTATACCATGGTTGAGATGGCCAAAGCCCATAACCTGAATATTTATAAATATCTGAAATATCTGCCTGAGCATCTGCCGGAGACCAGGATGGCGGACAGCGAACTATCCAGGCTGGCCCCATGGAATCCGGAGGTTATTGGCAGATGTTCTGGTACAATGTAGAGTAAAATGCTTGCAGTTCCTACAGTCCATTATGTAGGGGCTGTTTTATTTTGTCCATTCGTAGGATTATTGAGCGCTTACAAGAAATCCAGTACAAGATGGTAAAGGAAATCGCCGTGTTGTCGGCAAGCGACAGCGGCTACACAAAGGAAATCAATTTAATCTCATGGAATGGGAAAGAGCCGAAGTATGACATCCGCAGCTTTTCCCCCAATCGTGAGAAGTGCGGAAAGGGAATTACCTTGACTGCTGATGAAGCGGTTACGCTCCTTAAAGCATTGCAGGAAGAATTGAACAGCGGGGATTGATTGTATCTGATAGGCAGGGCGGGAGTATTTTTATATACTCCCCTGCCCTGTCTGGAAAGGAAGATTTGAGTATGGGCGAGGATAAGAAAGCAAACAAAAAGAGAAAGCGCATTGTGGCAAGACAGCCAGTGCAGATGATTGTCAGCCGTGAATATGTCGGCACACAGACCGTTGCCGAAGCATTTATCCCGATTATCTCCGAGGACATCCGAAAGAGCATTACGGGAAATGACACCTTCGACAATGACGGGTTATACGCTTAGAATGTACGCAATGGAACATGAAATTTAGTAGAGCAAAGAAGGAGGTTTCACAGTATGGCAGGGATAAGAACGGGAAATATGATTTATAATGTCGGCATTTACTGCCGCTTGTCTAAAGACGATGGCACGGAAAATGAGAGTGCGAGCATTGCCACACAGAAATCCATCCTCACGGATTATGTGAAAAAGCAGGGCTGGCACTTAGCAAAAACGTATGTGGAAATGTAGACCGCTTATTTGATACAAAGGGAATGAACAGAATATTGATTTTGTCAAGATTAGTTGACACATTTTCCTCAAGGATTTTGTATCCTATGCTGCTTCTTTCAGGGAATCATAGTATCGCTGCCGTTTTATCATGGGAGGAAGGCCTCCATTAGAGGAACAGATCCTCCGGTTATTCCAATAGCTGATGAAATATCTCCAGATCAGGGTTTTCAGTTCATCCGTGCTCATCTTCTCTGTATCGTAACGGTCATAGAGTAGTTCAGATTTCATTCTGGCCCACATGCTCTCGCAGCGGGCGTTATCATGGCATCTGCCGCCTGCACTGTTCATGCTCTGCCGTATGCCATACTTCCGGATTACATCCCGGTAAAGCTGGCTCGTGTACTGGCTTCCCCTGTCACTGTGGATAATTGCCCCATGGATGTCCGGATATGTCTTCGCCGCGTTTTCCAGTGTCCGCGCACATAATGGAGCTTTCATATTAGTATCCATCGCCAGTCCAACCACGCTGGAATCGAAGCAGTCAAAAACAGCCGAAACATACAGCTTTCCATCGCTGGCTTTGATCTCTGTTATGTCTGTTACACACTTGACCAGCGGCTTCTCTGACTTAAAATCACGTTTTAACAGATCTTCTGATTTCCGGGCTTGCCGATCCGCTTTCGTGATTCCGTTTGGTTTGCGCCTGGGATGGTGGCTGATGCCGATATCCTCCATGACACGGTAAACAGTACGTTCGCTGGGAATATCCACATTTTCAGGCTGTTTTAACATTAATGCCTGATACATACGGATCCGGCCGTAGGTGTCATTACAATCATCTTCCTCAAGGATTTCCATCATGGCGTCTGCCAGGGGCTGATACTTCCATGGGCGGTCTTTATTTGCAAGGTACTGGTAGAATCCCTGCCTGCTGACATGAAGGGTTCTACAGTAAAAGAAGATATCCCCTTTTAATTTGCCGTCTTTGGTTTTAAGAGCAATGAACTTCATTCTTTCGTTTTTGCTGACCTCAGACGGCTCGCGGCGAAAAAAGCGCTGGCTTCCTCCAGAAAGTCATTTTCCTTCTTCAAACGGCGGATTTCTTTTTCCTGTTCCTTAACCAGCTGGCGGAGCTGAAGAAGTTCCTGGTTAAGGGTCATGGCGCTTTGCGGAGTTTGTGAACCTGCCCCAAGGTCGAGGCTGCCAGGGCGGTTGGCCCGTACCCAGCCATACATGGTATTCTTTTGATTTTGTCAAGATTAGTTGACACATTTTTCTCAAGGGTTTTGTATTCTATGCTGCTTCTTCCAGAGAATCATAGTATCGCTGTCGTTTGATGATGGGAGGAAGCCCTCCATTAGCAGAACAGATCCTCCGGTTATTCCAATAGCTGATGAAATATCTCCAGATCAGGGTTTTCAGTTCATCTGTGCTCATCTTCTCAGTATCATAGCGGTCATATAACAGTTCTGATTTCATTCTGGCCCACATGCTTTCACAGCGGGCATTATCATGGCATCTTCCACCCGCGCTGTTCATGCTTTGTCGGATGCCATATTGATTGATTGCGTCCCGATAAAGCCGGCTGGTGTACTGGCTTCCCCTGTCACTGTGGATAATTGCTCCGCGGATGCCTGGATACGCTTCCGCCGCGTTTTTCAATGTCCGCACACATAACGGAGCTTTCATGTTTGTATCCATTGCCAGGCCAACCACGCTGGAATCGAAGCAGTCGAAAACAGCGGAAACATACAGCTTTCCATCGCTGGCTTTGATCTCTGTTATGTCTGTTACGCACTTGGACAGCGGTTCCTCTGACTTGAAATCACGTTTTAACAGATCTTCTGATTTCCGGGCTTCCCGGTCTGCTTTCGTGATTCCGTTTGGTTTACGCCTGGGATGATGGCTGATTCCAATATCCTCCATGACACGGTAAACAGTACGTTCGCTGGGAATATCCACATTTTCAGGCTGTTTTAACATTAATGCCTGATACATGCGGATCCGGCCGTAGGTGTCATTACAATCGTCTTCCTCAAGGATCTCCATCATGGCATCTGCCAGAGCCTGGTACTTCCATGGGCGGTCTTTATTTGCAAGGTACCGGTAAAATCCCTGCCTGCTGACACGAAGGGCTCTGCAGTAAAAAGAAAGATTTCCTTTTAATTCGCCGTCTTTGGTTTTAAACGCAATAAACTTCATTCTTTCGTTTTTGCTGACCTCAGACGGCTCGCGGCGAAAAAAGCGCTGGCTTCCTCAAGAAAGTCATTTTCCTTTTTCAAACGGCGGATTTCTTTTTCCTGTTCCTTAACCTGCTGTCGGAGCTTTAAGAGTTCCTCATTAAGCGTCATGGCGCTTTGCGGGGTCTGTGAACCTGCCCCAAGGTCGAGGCTGCCAGGGCGGTTGGCCCGTACCCAGCCATACATAGTATTCTTTGGTACCCCCAGTTCTTTGGCGGCTTTTGCTTGTCCGATTTCCTTTGCGAGTTTCACTGCCTGTACTTTGTATTCATGGTCGTATTGCCTGTTTTCTGCCATTTTTGTTCACTCCTTATTCTCTTGATTATATCTCAAATCCTTGAGAATGGGCTGTCAACTTTTTTTATACCATATCATGTGGAGTGGCTTGGGCAGAAAGAAAATCCGGCCGGGAAAGGATGGGCGGCGGGAGCTGGCTATGGGGAGAAAATCCTCTCCATCCTGAAAGGCATCCTTGGCACGGCGGGAGGCTCACCAAAGCCTGCTCCCGCAGAGACCGAAGCCTGGTACCGCGTCCGGAAGTCGTGGGCGGACGCATCCTCGCAGAAAGGGGCGTTCAAGTCGCTGGGGAACGCCAAGAAGTGTGCGGACGAAAATCCGGGGCATTCCGTGTTTGATGAATCGGGGAAGGCGGTGTATACCAGGGCGGCGGCATTCCAGCCGTACCTTGTGCGGGTGTCCATCCCCGACCTGAACATCCGGGAAGCGCCTGGGACGGATAAGCCCAAGACCGGGAAGGTGACTGGTATGGGTGTATTTACCATTGTTGAGGAAGCGGACGGGAAAGGCGCATCCCGGTGGGGGCTGCTGAAATCCTACCGGGAAAAGAGAAACGGATGGATTTCGCTCGATCACGCCAGCCGGATATAAATACAGACAGCAGGGCCCGCGGCATTTTCCCATGTGCCGCGGGCCCGTTTTTTAGTGGGTGTAAACTACACAGGAAACGGATGGAAAGTTTGTGCATCTTATGGCGCAGATATGAGTGGATAATCTGCGGAATCTGATTTAACATGGCACTACCCCAAAGGGCGCTGCCGGGAACGGCGGCAGAAAAATAAAGGAGGCACACGCCTATGAAAAAACAGTTTATGGAAACAGCCCGCCTGCCACGCAGGGGGCGGCGGAAGGAGGGATGCTGATGTTCACTGCGAAAGAACGCACACTTCTCACTTCCCCTTACTTCCGGCTCATCCGCCAGACGGATGACTTCTTTGAGGTCCAGTCCAGATGCACCAAACACTGCTGGATCGTCCAGAAACTTTCCTATGACCGGTATCCGGTCCGCATCTACCACAAGCACACGAAGGGGACGGCCTACTACCATAGGCACGGCCATGCCAGCACGGTATCCTCCGCCGTCCGGCAGATCAAGAGCCACGATGTGTGGCAGCTAAACGGGAGGCGCGCCATGGCGTAAAGCCCGGCGCGAATAGTGACAAGCCCGCGGCACATAAAATGTCGTGGGCCATTTTTTGATTTCAGGGGGTTCAGTTCCCCCGTTTCCGTGGCCTATATGTGAAAGCTATTTTTCCGCACGGCGGGAGGCGCAGAAAAAATGCCGATGCAACCGTCCGATTCCCGTCCCTGCGGTGGCATATGGCAGGAGGTGTGTTTTTCATGACGGAGGAACAGAAAAGGAAGGTTTCAGACCTGCGGCGGGCAGACATGGGATATACGGAGACGGCAAGGCTGGCGGGCGTGTCCAGGGACGCGGTGCGCAGCTTCTGCAGGAGGAACGGCCTGGCGGGGCAGGCGGCGCAGGACGGGCAGGAGGACGCCCAGGCGCAGGAAGGCATCTGCCGGGAATGCGGGAAGCCGCTGCAGCAGACGGCGGGCGTGAAGCGGCGGGCGTTCTGCTCCAGGGAGTGCCGGGAGAAGTGGTGGCACGGGCATCCGGAGCAGATAAGGCAGAGGGCGGTGTATTCCTTCACCTGCGCCGGGTGCGGGGAGCAGTTTGACGTCTATGGGGATTCCAGGAGGAAATACTGCTCCCACGGGTGCTATATAAAAGCCAGGTTCGGGGGAGGCGGCGCAGATGAGTGAGGGGGAATTCCGCGCGGAGATGCGCTACCGGATGTCGCTTGCCGTGGCGCGGGCGATGCTCGAAGAAGGCGCCATCACCAAAGAGGAATATTCGGAAATTGATACAATACTTTTGCAGAAACACCGGCCAATTCTGGGTACATTATTAGCCGGAAAAACCTTGCAATAAGTGCGGTCTGGAGTGATGAATGGTAGCGGAAAGGAGTGGTTTCTATTGAAGAAAATCAGAAAAATCGAGCCGGCCCTCCCCGCACTGGCAGGGCGGAAAAAGGTGGCCGCCTATGCCCGTGTTTCGAGGGACACGGAGCGGCTCATGAATTCCGTTTCTGCACAGATAAGCCATTACAGCGCGCTCATCCAGAACAATCCGGAATGGGAATACGCAGGGGTGTACGCGGACTGCGGGATATCCGGGACAGGGACGGCCAGGCGCGGCGAATTCTTAAGGATGCTCGCCGACTGCGAGGCGGGCAGGATCAACATCATCCTGACGAAATCCATCAGCCGCTTCGCAAGGAACACGGTCGACCTTCTGGAGACGGTCAGGCATTTGAAGTCCCTCGGCATCGAGGTGCGGTTCGAGAAGGAACACATCAATTCGCTTTCAGAGGATGGGGAGCTGATGCTCTCGCTCCTGGCGTCCTTTGCACAGGAGGAGAGCCGGAGCATCTCGGAAAACGTGAAGTGGGGAGTCAGGCGGCGGTTCCAGTCCGGCGAGATCGGGACGGCGAACAAGCACATCCTCGGATACCGATATGATGAGGATGAGAAAAAATATGTCATCATACCGGAAGAGGCGGAAGCAGTCCGCTGGATGTTCCAGATGTACATTGACGGCGTTTCCTTCCGCCGGATTGCGGAGAACATGAACAGGGTGGGCATCCGCACCACTCTTGGCAACGATTTCCAGGAAGCCTCGGTGCGGCAGCTCATTTTCAACGAGGTCTATGCCGGCGACATCCGGCGGCAGAAATGCTACATGGCGGACCCCATCACCAAGGCAAAGGTAAAGAACGGCGGGGAGCTGCCGCAGTATTACATGGCAGACTGCCATGAAGCCATCATTGACCGGGAAACCTACGCAAAGGTCCAGGCGGAGATGGAACGGCGGGCGGGGCTTGTCAATCCCGCCTACCCTTTTACAGGGAAGATGAAATGCGGCGTCTGCGGGCAGCCGTTCACACGGAAGAAAGGGACCATAAGGGGGAAGACCTATGTACACTGGATATGCCGCTCCAAAAAGGAGACGGGCATGAGCTGCACCAGCGTGAATTTCAGCGAGGAAGAGCTGGAGCGGATTTCGGCGCGGACGCTTGGAATGGATGAGTTTGACGGGGCTGTGTTTGAAAAGGCTGTCCGGGGCATCACCGTCATGGAAAACGGGGACCTGGAATTCCATCTCACCGGCGGGGAGACGAAAGTCTGGAAGAACCTGCACCTGGACCCGCCCAGGCACATCGCCACGGTCACGGACTGCTTCCAGGGGAAGATACGGTGCGCCGCCTGCGGGAATACATACCACCGGGTGAACGGCGCGGGGAAGTGGGTGTACTGGTACTGCATCGGCAAGAAAAGGAAGAATGTGGAGTGCCATAACCCGAACTACACCGATTACAAGCTGAGGCAGGTTTCCGCGCACATGATGGGGCTGGAGGAATTTGACGAAGCGGAGTTTGAAAAGCAGATAGAGGAAATCACGGTATTTCCGGATGGCAGCCTGGAATTCAATTTTTATGGAGGGAGGAAAGAGCGATGGCAAAGAGCGTGATCACGATACCGGCCACGGTGAACAGGCACACGGCGGCGCCGATAGGCAGCTACAAAAAGCGCAGGGTTGCGGCTTATGCCCGTGTTTCTACCGACCATGAGGAGCAGCAGAGCAGCTACGAGGCGCAGGTGGACTATTACACGAACTACATCAACGGGCGCGAGGATTGGGAATTCGTATCTGTATATGCGGACGAAGGCATAACCGGCTGTAACACGAAAAAGCGCGACGGTTTCAACAAAATGGTGGAGGACGCGCTTTCCGGCGCCATCGACCTCATCATCACCAAGAGCGTCTCCCGCTTCGCAAGGAACACGGTGGACAGCCTCACGACCATCCGGAAGCTGAAGGAGAACAGGGTGGAGTGCTACTTCGAGAAAGAGAACATCTGGACGTTCGACGGCAAGGGCGAGCTGCTCCTTACCATCATGTCCTCGCTGGCGCAGGAGGAGAGCCGGAGCATCTCGGAGAACTGCACCTGGGGGCAGAGGAAGCGGTTCGCGGACGGCAAGGTCACGGTGCCGTTCAAGCGGTTCCTGGGTTACGACCGGGGCGAAGATGGAAACCTCGTCATCAACGAGGAACAGGCGGAGACCGTCCGCAGGATTTACGGCCTCTTCCTGCAGGGGCGCTCGCCCCACGCAATCGCAAAGCTGCTGACGGCGGAGGGCATCCCATCGCCCGGTGGCAAGGAGGCATGGTCTTCCAGCACGGTCAAAAGCATTCTTACCAACGAAAAATATAAAGGCGACGCTCTCCTGCAGAAGGTGTACACGGTGGACTTCCTCACCAAGCAGAAGAAGGTAAACGAGGGCGAGGTGCCGCAGTATTATGTGGAGAACAACCACCAGGCCATCATCAGCCCCTCCGTGTTCGAGGGGGCGCAGCACCAGATGGCGGCCAGGCATTCCGGGAAGAACCGGGCGGGCAGCATGGGCGTATTCTCCGGCCGGATAAAATGTGCGGACTGCGGGGGCTGGTATGGCTCCAAGGTGTGGCATTCCAACAGCAAGTACCGCAAGACCATCTGGCAGTGCAACCACAAGTTTGACGGCGGGGAGAAATGCGGCACGCCCCACCTTGACGAGGAAACCATCAAACAGCTTTTCCTGAAAGCGGCCAATGCCATCTTTGCAGAAAAGGACGGGGTGCGGGAGGATTACGATTCCATAAAAGACACGCTTTTCGGCACCGCGGAGCTGGAGACGGAGCGCCTGCGGCTGCAAGAGGAGATGAACGTGGTGGCGGAGCTGATTGAACAGTGCGTGGCGGAGAATGCCCGCGTCGCCCTTGACCAGACGGAGTACCAGAAAAAGTATGACGGGCTGGCGGGGCGGTTCAACAGGGCGAAGGGGCGGCTTTCGGAAGTCAGCCAGGCCATCACGGAGCGGCAGGCGAAGCGGGAGAAGATCGGGAGGTTTGTTTCCGCCCTGGAAAAGCGGGACGGCCCGCTCACGGAATTTAACGAGGACGACTGGTACAGCCTTGTGGAGTACGCCACGGTGTACAGCAGGGAGGACATCCGCTTCACTTTCAAGAACGGGATGGAGATAAAGGCATGAGAATATAGTCCCCCGGAGCAGGGAAGAAAACGGCTCCGGGGGATTCTGTGTGGTTAATGTTTATGCTGCTATTTGTGTGGGATCATGCTTTGATGGGAAAGCTGATTTCTGCATCATTCTTTGGCTTTATCTGGAATACCATCCGCCACTGCACTTCTGACACAGGCTCAAAATGCAGGGAGGAAGCTGCCATCCGTTTGTCAGGAGCGGCATTTTTCCCGGCCATAAAAACTGCTGTGGGGCCGTCTGGCCCGCCCGGCGGCCCTTGGGCATCACCCATTCTTGGGTGGTCACCTTCTGCGCAGTCGCGGATGCAAAAAAGGCTGCGGTCTATTTCTGGTGCAATGCTGTAAGAGAGTATCTGGCAGTATTCTGGGTAAACCACACCTTTCGCTCCAATTTCTGCGAAGCTGTTCCTGATCTGTTCGCAGCCATGTAGTGTCAGAGTGTATTCCTGACCGGTTATGGGATGGGCTGTCTTTACCGTTTTGCTATCGCAGGAAACGCCAGAGGAAAAATGCCCCGCAGTGATGGAGATTAAGTTTGCCTGGAAAGCAAGTGATATTTTCTGAGGGGACAGTATCGGTTCTCCGTCCCAGTCATAGCAAAGCCGTTCAAAATACCAGCAGCATTCCCTGTCGCAGGCATAAGCATCCATCCATTCCTCCGCAGTTTTGTTATTTTCAAAACCGTCTTCGCTGGCAGGTACATTCCCCATCTGAATTACATTTTCCGGATACCATCTCAGGCTGCTGCTCATGTGGCGCACCAGTGGCGTACCATCAAGGCATATTTCTACGGCAAATTCCCTGCTTCCGGGGTTGTCCGCATCTATCTGCTCAAATTCTTCTGGGGTTTTTAGGGACATCCGCCGCTCATAATCCCATTTTTTCAGGAATGCCGCCATATCTTCTATCGGGATTTTTGCGCATACATCGAGGGCGGCGCCTGCTTTGCCTACATAGACTGCTGGGATAAGTATTTCCTGTTCTCCCCAAAGAAAAGAGTGATTGACAGGGAGGGCTGTCAGCTTGGTTTCAGGCGAGCCTTTCCCCCATATATTGTTATCATGGTATACGTCCATTCCGTGTGCCTCCTTAAGTGTTCAATGAAGCAATTATACCACGGATGCCAGGATATTTCCAAAGCTTTTGATTTTTTATGGGAAAAATCACGGAGTATAGGAAAAATCGTGGAGTATGGGGAAAAATCACGGGGTATAGGAAAAATCATGGAGTATGATAAAAAATCGCGGGGTATCGGTAAAAAATCATGGGGTTTAAGGAAAAATCAAATTGTATCAAAGACAGCGTTTACATAGACGACGGTTATTCTGGTACGAATTTCCAAAGACCGAGCTTTCAGAGTATGATTAAGGACATTGAAAACGGGCTGATAAATTGCGTGATTACAAAGGATTTATCAAGGTTAGGGAGAAATTATCTTGACTGCGGGCTGTATCTGGAAGTCTTTTTTCCCGAAAATAACGTGCGGTATATAGCGGTCAATGACGGCGTGGATACCTTGAATAAATCTGCTATGGACATCACGCCATTCCGCAATATCCTAAACGAAATGTACTCTGCCGATGTGTCGGTCAAGATAAAATCGGCATACCGAGCGAGGTTTCAGCAGGGGAAATTCATGGGGACGTATGCGCCCTATGGGTATATCAAAGACCCTGCTGACCACAATCATCTGCTGATTGACGATAAGGTGGCGCACGTTGTAAGGGAGATATTCGACCTTGCATTAGCGGGAAACGGACTTGCAAAAATCCGTAAACACATCAATAAACAGCACGTCTTACGCCCTGCCGCTTATGCGGCGGAGCGTGGGGAAACAGGCTATGAACGGCATTTTGAGGATAATGAGGAAAACCGCTATATATGGAGCGAGAACAGCGTAAGGAATATTTTAAGAAGCCCGATATATGCAGGAAATCTTGCAGGCTACAAGCGGATTGCCGCCAATATGAAAAGCAAGAAACGCCCCTCTAAGCTGCCCGAAGAATGGGAAGTGATACCAGACACCCATGAGGGGATAGTCACGCAGGAGGAATTTGATACTGTCCAACAGCTTATGACGAGCCGCAGGCGGGAAAAGAATAAGGGTGGCTTTGAGAATATTTTTTCAGGCGTTATCAAGTGTGCGGACTGCGGATATGCTTTGCGGGCTATGAGCGCAAACAGGAGGAAACGCCCCGATATCATCGACTGCGTACAATACACCTGTAATAATTATGGCAGGTACGGCAACGTCATGTGTACCGCACACGCCATTGAAGCGAGGGACTTATTCAACGCCGTGCTTGCAGAAATTAACCGTTTTGCGGATATGGCGGTGAATGACGAGCGGGCGGTGAGGGCGATTGAGAAGCGGCTCACGGAAACAGACCAGAGCAAGGCAAAGGCAATGGAGAAAGAGCAAAAGAAGCTGAACAAACGCCTTGCGGAACTTGACAGGCTGTTTTCTTCTCTTTACGAGGATAAGGTCATGGAGCGTATTGATTTTGTCAAGATTAGTTGACACATTTTCCTCAGGGATTTTGTATCCTATGCTGCTTCTTTCAGGGAATCATAGTATCGCTGCCGTTTTATCATGGGAGGAAGGCCTCCATTAGAGGAACAGATCCTCCGGTTATTCCAATAGCTGATGAAATATCTCCAGATCAGGGTTTTCAGTTCATCCGTGCTCATCTTCTCTGTATCGTAACGGTCATAGAGTAGTTCAGATTTCATTCTGGCCCACATGCTCTCGCAGCGGGCGTTATCATGGCATCTGCCGCCTGCACTGTTCATGCTCTGCCGTATGCCATACTTCCGGATTACATCCCGGTAAAGCTGGCTCGTGTACTGGCTTCCCCTGTCACTGTGGATAATTGCCCCATGGATGTCCGGATATGTCTTCGCCGCGTTTTCCAGTGTCCGCGCACATAATGGAGCTTTCATATTAGTATCCATCGCCAGTCCAACCACGCTGGAATCGAAGCAGTCAAAAACAGCCGAAACATACAGCTTTCCATCGCTGGCTTTGATCTCTGTTATGTCTGTTACACACTTGACCAGCGGCTTCTCTGACTTAAAATCACGTTTTAACAGATCTTCTGATTTCCGGGCTTGCCGATCCGCTTTCGTGATTCCGTTTGGTTTGCGCCTGGGATGGTGGCTGATGCCGATATCCTCCATGACACGGTAAACAGTACGTTCGCTGGGAATATCCACATTTTCAGGCTGTTTTAACATTAATGCCTGATACATACGGATCCGGCCGTAGGTGTCATTACAATCATCTTCCTCAAGGATTTCCATCATGGCGTCTGCCAGGGGCTGATACTTCCATGGGCGGTCTTTATTTGCAAGGTACTGGTAGAATCCCTGCCTGCTGACATGAAGGGTTCTACAGTAAAAGAAGATATCCCCTTTTAATTTGCCGTCTTTGGTTTTAAGAGCAATGAACTTCATTCTTTCGTTTTTGCTGACCTCAGACGGCTCGCGGCGAAAAAAGCGCTGGCTTCCTCCAGAAAGTCATTTTCCTTCTTCAAACGGCGGATTTCTTTTTCCTGTTCCTTAACCAGCTGGCGGAGCTGAAGAAGTTCCTGGTTAAGGGTCATGGCGCTTTGCGGAGTTTGTGAACCTGCCCCAAGGTCGAGGCTGCCAGGGCGGTTGGCCCGTACCCAGCCATACATGGTATTCTTTGGAACCCCCAGTTCTTTAGCGGCCTTTGCTTGTCCGATTTCCTTTGCCAGTTTCACTGCCTGTACTTTGTATTCATGGTCGTATTGCCTGTTTTCTGCCATTTTTGTTCACTCCTTATCCTCTTGATTATATCTCAAATCCTTGAGAATGGGCTGTCAACTTTTTTTATACCACATCATTCCCATATTTGGCGGGATGGGCCAGCAGCGTGGAGATGAAGGAACTGCGCACTTCTATGGATTTTATCCGGAAAACGGCAGGAACATTTATTGACGGCATGGTGGAGAACATCCAGATGCTGCAGAAAGAAAAAGCGACAGAACGGGAACTGGCAGAAGATGATTTCGTATTCCAGTTTGCCCCTCTTGGAGAGGATATAAAAAAATTCTACCTTGTAGATAATGTCGGGCGGGTGGATTTTCTAAGGCTGTTACATGACTTTGCTGACCAGAATGGGGGGAGTAGAAACCCGGAGCAGTTCTTAAAAGCTCATGGGGTACACATGGATTTGTGGCGGGATTCGGAAGATACGGGGAAAAACCAGAAGATGCCGGACTTTTATGATGCCCTGTATACGGATGCAGGCCATATCGTGGATGCGGCAGAGTTTTCTATTTTGGTGCAGGTGGAGATGATGATCAGCCGTGCGGAGTACGGGCATACCGCTTTGGGGAAGGAAGCGCATAACCTGGCTGTCTTATATGCCTATAAGCTGGACAATCCAAGGGATACAAGGGAGCTGGTGAATAAACTTGCGGAGGCTGTGGAACATCCAGAAGCGCATAATATCCGGGAAATCATGGAGGACGCACAAGCCGAGATTGACTTCCTGCCCGACAATCAGGTCGGACTTATGCAGATGCATGAATTTGGCTACCGCAATGATTCCGTCCTGCCGCTTACGATGGAAAGGGCTGTTGCGCTGCACAATGCAGGGCTGCATATCTACAGCCTGCAGAAAGATGGGAGTTCCATTCTGATGAATACAGAAGATGATATTAGTGAAACAGGGGAAGATGGCATGTTCGGTATTGACGCAAGGGCGTGGGAGAGTTACCAGGTAATGGAGTCTGTGCGTGAGGAACATGCAGGGCAGGGGCATTTGGACGAAGATTTGCTGTTCAGCGACAGCCAGGACCGCTACGCCATCTACCAGATCAGGGACGACGGCAAAGGCAGAGAATACCTGTTTATGGGTACGGAATATCTGAAAGGGCAAGGCTTTTCGGTAGAATATGAAGATTACCAAATGGTTTACAGTGATGTGCTTGGGGAAAATGAAACGCTGGATTCCCTGTATGAAAAATTCAACATCGGGCGTCCGTTGGATTTTAAAGGCCATTCCCTTTCCGTCAGTGATGTAGTGGCCATAAAAAGGGACGGGGAGGTTACGGCGCATTATGTGGATTCCTTTGGGTATACGGAACTGCCGGAATTTTTTCATCAGAAGGAGAAAACCATAGAGCAGGAAATAGGAGCAGAACCACAGGAAAGCGGCCTGCAGGAGCCGCAAAACAGTGATTTAAACAAACCGCATGAAAAAGTTTATCCGCCGCTTTATACGCATACAATTACCTACGCAATGGAGCATAGGCGAGCGGATGATTACCTGGAATCAAGAAAGCTGAATCTGGACTGCAAAAAAGCGGTTGAGGACGCAATCCGGGAGAACTTTGACGGGATGCACTTGGCGCATGATGCCGCTAAGGGAGTCTTGGAGGAATATGGCGCAGAACGTGTGGTATTCATCCTTGCCAACACCGTACAGCATTTGGAATATGACGGGCGGTTTTCTATTGGGAATAAGGCATGGGCAAAGGGATATGGGATACCGGAAAACATAAACCGGGGGATGGACATGAACGCTGACTATGTGGTAAACAGCCACCCGGCGGTACTGGACGGGTTTATCGGGCTGGCAAGGGATGCGATAAGGGAACAGGAATTAGTGATGGAAGAAAACGTGCAGATTAATGAGGAAACGAAAGGGTTTATTGCAACCGGGCATTTCGGCACATGGCATACGGTAGAAGCAAAGGAGATCAGCGGCGAGCTGTTTTACCGGATGGAGCATGAGGAATATGGGGATTCCGTTGCCTCTATTATCGTCAATCAGAATGGGGAGCTGGTGGCAGAGGACTTGGAGCATGGATTTGACCAGGGGGCAATGGAAGCCATTGGCGAGTATTTTTCGGAAAAAGGAATAGAGATGAAGCCGGAACCGCCATTCATTGCACAATACTATGTCATACAGAATGCCGAGGGCGGCAAAGCGGAAAGGGCATATCAGTATTTTTCAGATATGGATACGGCAGTTACTGCTTATCATGAGATTCCAAACCATGTGGACAAGCGGCTTGGCATGGAGAGCAGCGAGCAGCCGCCCTCCAGGATGTCCCTGATTGAGTGCAGGAATGGAATCGAAACACTCACAGACATAGAAAAATATTCCCTGAGTGGAAAATGGGTGCGTGAGGAAACGATGTCGGCATTACAGAAAGCAAAAGAATATCTCGACAATTATGATGCTGAAATTGCATACCAGACAGGAAAAGGCTATTTTTCCATCCAGACGGTTTCAGACGGCTATGATTATACGATTTATGGCAAAGATTTCCGGGAGATTGACGGAGGCGTGTATGATAACCCAGATATATCCATCGGTGAAGCGATGGAAGCAATCCTTTCTGATGAAGGAATCTCCATGACGGCATGTAAGGTTATGGATTATGAGGAATTGCAGGAGAAGGCAGAAGCAGCCGCACAGGAAGATCTGCAGAAGGCACAGGCGAAAGAAACGGAGAAGGGGAAGCTGCCGCTGGTTTCTGATATGACAGAGCCGGAGCCTGCATTAAACAGTCAGAGCCGGGCAGGGACTGAGGAAACCGTACTCTGTTATGCCCAGGCGCAGATTGATGAAATGGGGCTGTCGGAGGAAGTGGAGCTGCTTGGTGCAAGGGTATATGGGAGCCGAACCAGAGAAGGGCTGTACCATGAAGGCTCGGATATAGATGTTGTGGTGTCTTACAGCGGCAATCTGAAGGAGGATGCTTTTTTCAGTGCGCTCCATGAGGATGGATTAAAGATAGCAGGAATCCCGGTTGACATCAATCCAATCTCTACGGAAAAGACGGGGACATTGGAGGAATATCTGGAAAATGCGGAGAAATATCTGGATGAAAAGCAAGGCTATATGGAGATTCCTGAAAGTAATGGGCGGGCAGACCGGAAACAGTCTATAACATTTTATGTGGCAGAGTGTTCAGAATTTCATATATTGGGGGAATTTCATGAGCGTCTGGAGACATTGCAGGAAGCTATGGAATTATATGAGAAAATTCCGGCAGAGCGGATAAATGGCATAAAAAGTATCGGATTTTGCCTGGAGGATGACAGCATTTATGATGGCACGACTTATGACCTTATGGTGGCGGGAGAAATTCAGACAGAATTTATCAATGAAATTCCTCATTACAGAGAAAGCTCGCTGGTGCAGAAAGCGATTGCGGATATGGAAGCAATGCTTTTGGAACAAAGGACGGGGCAGGAAGTATCAGCTCCGGAAGAGAAAGCAGCGCTTCCGCAACAGACAATGCCAGAGGTAAAGGAAGGAAAAGCTGTTCAGATGGAAGAAAACAGGAATCCAGCCACAGAGGTACGGAAATCTGTTGGAGATACAGAGGTATCGGAAAAGCAGCCTGCAGAACTGAAAAAAGCGGCTGAAAATGCCCCCAAAACAGACAGGGACATATCCGGCGTCAGTAAGAAACAGTCCGTCCTAAATGCCCTCCGGGAACGGCAGGCAAGGATGAAAGTGTGGGAGAAGGAAAAGCCGGGGCAGGAAAAACAGGGGCAGAAAGCACAGGCAAAGAGGAAAGGAGAACCGGAATTATGATGGTGAGGTTTGAGGAAAATGAATATTTCCTGATAGCAATGTTCCAAAAGGAAAGCAGGCAGGCAACTATAGAGGAAATACATAACGTGATCCCCTACATCGGCAGGGATGAAGAAATGCTTGCACTTATTAACAGCACACTGGAAAAGCTGTGGTTCCTTACGGATGAAGCATTTTTAAACATGGATTTGGAACCGTACAAAGAGGAACCGGTGGAGGATGAATGATGGATGTGAACCAATTTGCACTCTACCAGCTTAAAAACATCCTGGAAAACAGGCAGATACGGTTCCGTCCTTACAGTATACTGCAGGAAAAGGGAATCCAGATACAGTATAAGAACTATGAGCAGGAGTACCTGGCACGGATGCAGCCGGGAGACGAACCGGAACAGATCCGCAGGCGTTTCAATGAGAAACTGCCACGGACATTTCATGGGCATTCGATCAGTGTCAGCGATGTGCTTGTGTTGAATAAGGACGGTGTTGTGACTTCCTACTATGTTGAGAAAGATGGGTTTACCGTTATAGCCGGATTTATCCGGATGGGTTCATCCGGCGCACTTGTGTCGGTTGATACGTCAGATTTCCATATCGAAGGGAAAGAAGGGAGCTGGCACGCTTTTGACAGCATTACCATAGACGGCAGGCAGTTCTTCCTGATGGAGCATGAAACCTATGGAAAAGAGGTGGCATGGGTTGTGCTGGATGAAGAAGGAAAAATAATTGTAGACCATACATATCAGGGCTTTGACCAGACGGCCTTACAGCAGATTAAGGATTACCACAATCCGCCGCAGCTTACCGCAGAGCTGCAAAAACAGGAAATACCCGATGGGAATATCCAGACGCAATCTGGCAATGCAATGGATAAGCCGCTGCTTGAAAACTGGCAGAGATATATGGAGAATGGGGAGTATCTCCGCAGTTCTGAGATAGAGGAAGAACAGAACTACAACATGATTGACGGCAGACGGAACAATATGTCCCCCAGAGGGAAGAATGGCAGGGCGTCCGTCCTGGAAAAGCTGCGCCGCAAACAGGCGGAGATCGCAAAGCGGTATGGAAAACCTGTGCAGCAGATGGCAATGGCAGAGGATATAGAGCGCAGACGGAAGTAAGGAATGGAGAAGTGTCTGGCGAACGCTGCCGGATGCTTCTCTCTTTTTATGTCTTGAACAATAGGGATTTTCTCTGTATAATAAAACCATAGCAGGCAGGGCATAGCCGATTTGCCAGGCCAATTGGCAAAAACCAGAACTGGGGTGATATTATGCAGGGTGAAACATTACAGGAAGAACCAGAAGAAAAAACAGCAGAGAAAAAGGAGGCGTTTGCAAAATATACGGCGAAAGACAGTGTTTTTTCAACGCTTTTCCGGGATAAGAAGTACCTGATGCAGCTATACCGTGCGCTCCACCCAGAGGATGCGGAGACGACGGAAGATGCGCTTACGGACATTACAATAAGGAATGTACTCACGAATGGACTCTATAATGACCTGGCTTTCAGGGTTGGGGATAAAATCATGTTTCTGATTGAGCATCAATCTTCATGGACGATGAATATCATTATACGAGTGCTGATGTATTTAGTGCAGATTTACCATGATTACTTTGAGGAACAGGGTGCAGACTTATACGGGAACAAGAAGGTTCATGTCCCAGAACCGGAGTTATACATGATTTTTACAGGAGAGCGTGCCAGCAGGCCGGAAATGATCTCACTTTCCAAAGAATTTTTCGGCGGGAAGGAATGTGCCATTGAAGTAAAGGTGAAAGTGCTTTACGGTGGCAAAGGGAATGACATTATCAGCCAGTATGTAAATTTTACAAAAGTATATAATGAACAGGTGAAACAGTATGGGAGGAGCCGGGAAGCTGTCACGGAAACCATCCGCATCTGTAAGGACAGGGATGTGCTCCGTGAGTTTTTGGCAGGCAGGGAAAAGGAGGTTATATCTATTATGATGGCTTTATTTGATGAAGAAAGGATCATGCGTACCCATGTTGCGAGCGAAAAGAAAGAAACAGCAAGGAAAGCGGCGGTAAAGATGTTGAAGGCCGGGAAAATAACGGTAGATGAAGTTGCTGAATATTTTACCGATCTTTCAGCGAGGGATATTCAGGAAATTGAAAAAGAATTGTTTCAAACAATCTAATATCTGTCGGCCAACAGACACAAAAGAAAGAATATATAGAATCCCCGGCTGCAAATGAATACAGCCGGGGTTATTCATATGGAGGGCAAAGTGAAAGAATCAGAACTGATAGGAAAAGTACATTCTGCGGTCTATCACCAGTGCCAGCAAAGGGGATATGCTGCTCCTGCAGATGTGCTGGTTGATATAGGAGTCCTGCCTAAGCAGAAATATGAGGACTGGAGATCCGGGAAAGTACGGTATCTGGAAGCGGTGTGTACGTGTAATTTAAAGAAACTTTCTTTTATTATGAAACAGATCCGTTCCTATGCAAAGAAAACGGATCTGAAACCGTCATTCTGCTATTACAAGCGGTGGGGCGTGAAGAAAAAGCATGGGCATAAGCCGGTAATACCCTTACGGTTCAGCAAAAGCGGAAATCCGGAGATTGAAAAAGCATACGCGACACACTATGTGGATTTAGGACGGACAGGGCAGTTGAAGAAAGAAAAGATGGAGAAAGCGGCAGCTGCAAACCAGGCTGAAATATCGGATAAGACACAAGATATGCCGGTAAATATTTCAGACAGCAGAAGCGGGGCGTAAAACCGGGGAGAAGGAATGGAAAAAGAATCTGACAAAAAATATGAAACCATGAAGAAAATCATGGATGCTTTAGAGGATATTTTATGCTCCTACCAGGGCAGGGGGCATATGTTCGTGTATGTTGACCTGGATTCCCTTGCACTTTTCACAAGCCTGATTGCATACGGCCGGGTACAGGTAGAAAATTACAGATATGACTATGACGGTAATATCAGGGAGGACGAAGAAGCCGGACGAATTTACAGGGAGCTTGCCCCGCAGACAAAATGGCATGTGGGGCAAGGAACACAGATAGAACTGATACGGATGAATGCATTGAAGCAACTTTCATCCTTGGGTATGCCGACGTATCAGGGACAGATTTATTATGCAGATACAGGCTCTGTCCTGATATGTGGGGAAATCCTGACCTATGAGATTTTCCAGTTGTTTACAGATATGCCGGAAGTGAAGAAATTATATGTTTTCCCTTATCCGTTCCGGGAGGGATGGAAAAAGCCGCTCTATTTTTCTTTTGAGCCGACAGAAGCGGCACGGGAGGAAATGAGGAAATATGTGGAGAAAAAATTGGATGAAATGCTTCATATAATGAGAGAAAAAAGTGAAAGCCTTGACGGAATAATCCCTAAAGTGAATGAAGATATTTTTTAATTATATTCATTTCGTTGGGAAAAAGACAGCCGCAAAATTCTTTGTAATCCTGCGGCTGTTTTTCTGTTCAGAACGGTTAAGAAATGTCAGCGCTTTTTTGTTTTTCCGGCTGTCTGGTGTTCGGATGTCCCAAAATCTTATCAACATTGGAGCAGACAGTATTCAATTCTTTTTGGTAATCCCGGTAGTAATGGTAGGTTTTCAGTGCCTCTTTTTTCTGTTGGAGCAGCTTGTCCTTTTCTGCTTTCAATAGCTTCATGGAGGGGAGTTTCCTGTCTGCGGACTGCTCTTTTAAAAATTTTCGTGCCGCTTCATAGAGTGCGATTTCCGTCGGATGCTCCTGCCGGAATTGCCCTTTATTCTTTGTTTTCACAAACTTTTGGTAGACAGGTTTATTGGCAAGGTATTGGCCTGTGTAATGGATCTGCTCATTTACCTTCCGGAGATTGTCTTCCACAGACTTCAAATCTTTTCGGGAAGTGGAAGCATGGTTTTTAATTTCTGAAAAAGAATCTTCCAGGGAATCCCTTGTATCATACCCATTCTCCTATATATAAGCGACAGTTTTAGCCATCTCTTTCAGGTTGGAAAGTTTCACATTGTTAGCGTAGGCGGCATTCTGCTGTGCCTTTACGCAATCCTGCAGATCAACCACCAGCCGCAAATCTGACTTGATAAAAAGGATTGATAGAGATTCCTCATACAGTAGATTGGATGGCTGATTTGCATCTTCTTTCGGTTTTGTATTATATTTTTCCGTATCAACTGTTTTCTTTTTGTTTTCTTTACTCTCTGCATTTTCCTTAAACAGCTCCCAGAGGTAATCTTCTTCATAATGTGTGCCGAGCATCCTTCCGGTGATATACTTGTTTCGCTCCGGGTGAAGGTAGCTGAACCTGCCACGGCTGACCTTCAGCCGGATATTATATTTTTCCAAAAGCAATGTCTGAAAATCTTCCTGGTTGCAGGAAACGGCTGCGGTATCTTCGATTGCAGACCGTAGGAAATCTTTCTGCGTCTGGAATATCGTTTTTCGCGGCGCAAGTCCGTCTGCACGGAGCTGTCTGTTACGTTCATCCAGTTTTTTTGCCCTCTGCGTCCTGCATGGTATTCCCGGTCTGTGATTTTCTTCCCTGCCGGGGCAAGCAGATCCACTTGGTGCAGACGTTCCCGGCGGCATATATCCATGAGCGACTGCTTTAAGTGGATCAGGTAATCTTTGGTAACATGATGCTTATACCCGGCACGGGAATCGCATGGGCGTTCCATGAAGTCCTGACGTTCCACATCAAATTTACGCAGGCTGTTGATTACGATATGCACATGGATGTTGCCGCTCTCATTATGCCCGTCCATGTGGGTACAGACAAGAGCCTGATGTCCGGGGAAGTTCTTCTTTTCATATTCCATTCCGATCTGCTGTGCCTGTTCCCCGGTCAATCCATTTTCTGTTACATCCTTTGGATCGAAACTGATGATATAATGGTGGGATTTGATTTCATCATAGGATTCGTTTTTGTGGTATAGGGCATTTAGTTCCCTGCACTCCATGTCGAATGTGAACGGATCACAGTTTAGGCCGTCCATGATATATTCCTTACGTGGGATCAATTCACCATTTTCATCAAATATCGGTTTGTTGGTATCTTCATCGTGTTCAAACATGAGATAACGCTGTATCTCTGCATAACTGGCATTTTTACTCGCTATGTGTTTCAGGATTGCCATGAGAATGCCCTCCAGAAACCGCCTGGAAATCTCCCGCCATCTTCAAAACTTCATATTTCATTTCATAGATTCTGGCCACACTCTGGTCTATTGCCTTACGCATTTCCTGTGAATGGATGCCGCCGCTGTTAAAGTGCCTTGCAATCTGGTTTAAGTTGCTGCCGATTTTCCCAAATTCAGCAACCAGCTTTTTCAACTCCGGCAGGTCTGCCACAATCTCATATTTCGCTGTGACCTTCTGCTTCATAATTTGTTTTCGGACATATTCAGCCAGTGGAAGGTGCGCAGCTTTAGCACTTTCATAGACGATGTCATATTCCGTATCGGTAAGGCGGAGCATGATTTGGTGTTTGTGTTGTAATTCCTTGTCTTTCTTTGGTCTTGCCATTGCATAGTTCCTTTCTGTGAAAATTGTAAGAATGATATTTCTTTCCTAATTATAGGGACTAAAAAGAGTTCCTATAAAATAAGCCGATTAGGGAACGCCAATGGGAAACGAAAAAA
This sequence comes from Lachnospiraceae bacterium JLR.KK002, assembly GCA_036941025.1. Classification (NCBI taxonomy): domain Bacteria; kingdom Bacillati; phylum Bacillota; class Clostridia; order Lachnospirales; family Lachnospiraceae; species Lachnospiraceae bacterium JLR.KK002. Next base: position 1,347,678 of record JAYMNP010000001.1, on the reverse strand, counting down.
GGATTTTTTATAGAAATGTTTAGATTTCTCCGTGATTGGTACAATCACGCTGCGACTATTTTTAATAGGAGCCAACCTGCATATTTGGAAAATATGCCAGAACCGAGGGCATGGGGGCGCTGGATGTCCGGTGGACATCCGTTTAGCGCAGACCGGAGCGGAGCGTAGACGGAATCCCCATCAAGTTTGCCGAGTAAGCAAAATCCACGAAGTGGGTTTTGAGTAACTCAGGCGAATCTTGCTCTGGTTATCCCGATACGGGATAACTCTTTGAAATAGGAACGAAAAGCAGGACGGGATATTATGTTATGAAGGTGGAATGTAATAATATAAATCTGTTAATGTGTAAATTGATTTGATATATGATGAAATCTAAAATCTAGTTGAAAGGAAGGAGTGGGTATATATGCTTTTTACGCATTTCTGATAATTTGATATAAGCATTAGACATTTACGGGAAATTATAATATGATAATAGGAAAAACGAACAGAGGTCTGGAAAGTACCCTTCATTGGAAACAGTGGATCATGTGGCTTGTGCAAAATATGGGCAATGGATAAAGAGGTGAAGAATGATGTTTAGCAATAAGGATTTAAAGAGGATGATTGTCCCGTTGTTTCTGGAACAGCTTCTGGTAATATTGGTTGGCCTGGCAGATACTTTTGTGATTAGTTTTGCCGGGGAGTCTGCGGTGTCGGGGGTATCTTTGGTCAATTCCTTTAACACGATTTTTATTTTCCTGTTTACGGCGTTGGCTTCGGGTGGAGCTGTTATTGTCAGCCAGTATATTGGCGGGAAAAAGCGGGAAATGGCGGGAGAGTCTGCCAGCCAGCTTTTCATGGCTTCCATTCTTTTTTCATTGGGGATTATGGCTGCCGTCCTGCTTTTTGGGTATCCGCTGATGAGGTTTCTGTTCGGAAAAGTGGAACAGGATGTGATGGAAGCCTGCCTGGTGTACCTGCGGATTTCTGCCTATTCTTATCCGGCTCTTGCCGTTTATAATGCCGGCGCAGCGCTTTTTCGGAGCATTGGCAAAACAACTGTGACGATGTATCTTGCAGTTATTTCTAACCTGATTAATATCATTGGAAATATTTTCGGTGTATTTGTCCTTCATGCGGGAGTGGCGGGGGTAGCATATCCCTCCCTGATTGCAAGGACATTTTCAGCAGTGGCAGTGACAATCCTTTGTTTTTGGAAAGAAAACAGTGTCCGTTACAGATGGAGGTGGATTGGCTGTTTTAATTTCGGGCTGTTAAAAAAAATATTAAGGATTGCTGTGCCAAATGGCGTGGAACAGGGGATTTTCCAGTTTGTCAAGGTGGCTCTGAGCAGTGTCGTGGCGCTGTTTGGCACATCACAAATTGCTGCGAATGGAATTGCACAGAGCATCTGGTCTTTGGCTGCCCTAGTTTGTGTGACGATGGGGCCGGTGTTTATTACGGTAATTGGACAATGCATGGGAAGCAGGGACACGGAGCAGGCAGAGTATTATTTCCGAAAACTTTCAAAGATAACAATTCTGATGTCTGTTGTGTGGAATGCGGCCGTGTTTGCCCTTACGCCTTTTGTCATGAAGTTTTATGATGTGGCTGAGGAAACCAAAACGCTGACGGTCATGCTGGTTTTGATCCATAATATTTTTAACTGTGCTGCCTTTCCCTTTGCGGATCCGTTGGGGAAAGGAATGCGCGCAGCCGGGGATGTGAAATTTACAATGGCGGTGTCATTAATTACAACGATTGGCGCAAGGCTTATTTTTTCGCTGTTATTTGCCATTGTTATGGATATGGGCGTGATTGGCATTGCATGGGCAATGTGCATGGACTGGTGCGTCCGCGCTGTGGTTTTTTACATTCGCTTTCAAAAAGGAAAATGGAAACAATTCCGGCTGATTTAAGGCTTGGGGTTCATTGATTTCAGGCTGGAAGCATGTTAATATAATGGATAGGAATTGTATTTCATTATAAGAAATGGGGATGGCTATGGAACTGCGTGTTTTAAAATATTTTTTAGCTGTGGCAAGGGAGGAAAATATTACAAAGGCCGCAAATCTTTTGCATATCACCCAGCCTACGCTTTCCAGACAGATGATGCAGCTTGAGGAAGAACTTGGGATCAAGCTTTTCCGCAGGGGCAGGCATAATGTATTGCTGACGGAGGAAGGGATGCTGCTTAGGCGCAGGGCGCAGGAAATTGTGGACTTGACGGAAAAGACAGAAAAAGAACTGGTGCATGGTGAAGAAACAGTGTCCGGGGAAATATCCATTGGCTGTGGTGAAACACAGAATATGAAACCGTTAGCGGAGATGATTTCTTCTTTTCAGGAAGAATATCCAGAGGTGGTGTTCCATATGTACACTGCCATTGCAGATGATGTGACAGAACGATTGGAAAACGGCATCCTGGACATGGGACTTTTATTGGAACCGGTAGAAATCAGCAGGTATCATTTTGTAAGGATGCCCCTGCAGGAAAAATGGCATGTCCTTATGCGCCGGGACTGTCCGCTGGCAGAGAAAGAAAAGATAACGCCGCCTGATCTGGCAGGTATGCCGCTCATTATTGCAAAGCGGCAGTCGGTACGCAATTTACTGGAAAACTGGTTTGGTGATGCGGCAGAAAAAATCCGGGTGGCATCGACATGTAATCTTTCCCATAATAATGAATCTCTGATGGTAGAGGGAGGAATGGGACTGGCTTTGATGATGGAGTATACTTGCGACCATGAGAGCCTGTGCTTAAGGCCGCTGGAGCCAGAGATTGTCAGCGGATGCGTATTAGTCTGGAAAAAGAACCAGACACTTTCTCCCGCAATGGCACGGTTTATTGGATATGTGAAAAAATATTTTTCGGTGTGACAATCGTTGGGCCGGTAAAGGACTGTAAGGAAAAATTACAGTTCTTTTTAGTACCATATAAGTGTAAGAGATAAGGCATATCAATAGTGCTTTACCTTCTGCACTTATTTTTTTATGATAAGGGAGTAATTGGTCTGGCGAAGCGATTTTTGGATTAACCACATCCGTCATAAAAACCGTCAACCATCCCTTATTATAAGCAGTCGTTTAAGCAGGTTGAAACCCGTAAGGTGCTTTCGTGTAACGAACTAAAATGAGTGGTAATAAGTGTGGATGGGACAATTACAGATTTATTTTGGAGGTTACAGATGATAAGTGTAGGAATTGATGTGTCAAAAGAAAAAAGTACCGTATGTATCTTAAAGCCTTATGGTGAGGTTGTGAGCAGGCCTTTTGAAGTCTGTCATGTGGAGAAAGAACTGTCCGAACTGACTTCCATGCTGCTGCGTCTGAATGATGACATCCGTGTGGTCATGGAAGCTACTGGGATCTACCATCTGCCTGTATTAAGCTATCTGAAAGAAAAAGGGCTGTTTGTGGCAGTGATTAATCCATTTGAGATGAAGGAATACCGCTGTCAGGGGTTAAGACGTGTGAAAACGGATAAGCAGGATGCCATTACAATCTCTAACTATGGGATTGACCATTGGTACAGGCTGAAGGACTATGAGGCAGAAGAAAGCGTCTATGCGGAGCTGAAGCTTTTGGGAAGGCAGTACCGTCACTATATGCGGATGCGTGTGGAGAGCGTGTTGGAACTGACTCATCTTCTGGACTATACGATGCCTGGGATCAAAACGCTGCTGAAAGGCTGGAATGAAACAAATGGGAAAGATAAGCTGGGGGATTTTGCGGAAGAATACTGGCATTATGACAATATCACGAAGAAACCGGAGGAACAGTTTATAGAGAGCTATCTGAAATGGGCAAAAGAGAAGGGATACCATCAGAGCCAGGATAAAGCCGTCAAGATCTATGCACTGGCAAAAGAAGGCATCCCCACAGTACCCTCCGATACCCCATCGACCAAAATGCTGGTACAGGAGGCAGTACGGGTGTTACGAGAAGTCGATAACACTCTGATGACCATTCTAACACAGATGCAGGCATTAGCCAAGAGTCTGCCGGAATATCCGGTTGTCAGGGCAATGGGAGGTGTTGGAAATGTCCTTGCGCCTAAATTGATTGCAGAGATTGGGGATGTGAGAAGATTCCATAGCGGAAAAGCCCTGATAGCCCACGCAGGAATCGACGCGCCGCCCTATCAGTCAGGGCAGTTTATGGGGACAGAGAGGAAAATATCCAAGAGAGGTTCTTCCAGCCTGCGAAAGATTGGATATGAAGTGATGAGATGTCTGAAAACCCATAAAGAGCCAGCAGACGCAGCAGTGTATAGATTTATTGTCTGTATAATGGGGTTAAAACCCTCGCCTTTAGGCGAAACCTTTAGGTAAACCCCATAGCTTCAAGTTTAGAAAAGGTGAAAACAGAGATACTAAACTTGAGGTGAAAAAAATGGAAAATTACAGAAAGTCAGCACATTGCACATACGATATCAAGTACCATTTAGTCTGGATAACAAAATATCGAAAACCAGTGATAACAGGAAAAATAGCGATAAGAACAAGAGAACTCATCAGAATCATCTGCCAGAGCAATGAAGTAGAAATACTGGCAGGACATGTTGGAAATGACCATATCCATCTGTTGGTATCCGTTCCGCCGCATTTGTCAGCGAGTAAGTTGGTACAGTATATAAAAGGGAATACGTCGCGAAAATTGCAGATGGAATATAAAGAATTAAATAAGCAATTCTGGGGTCAACACTTGTGGGCAAGAGGCTATTTTGTAGCAAGCAGTGGAAATGTAACAGATGAAATCATCAAGGAGTATATCAAGAATCAAGATCTGCAAGAGAGGAGCAATTCTGATAACTTTGAGATAGGATAAAAGTAATGGGATACCGATAACTTGCAGCATGCACAACTTTAGGCTGCTTTAGCAGCATGTTGAACCTACCGGCTTTAGCCGGTAGTGGTTCAGTTTGAAGAAAGAAAAAGAAGGAAAGTCAAAACGTGCAGCAAAAATAGCGGGATTAAATAAATTCCTTAGGATTTATTATGCACGTGTGATGGAAGTATACCAGAAGTAAAAAGAACTAAAACAGCGGATACGGCAGACCGGATTTTCCACCGGTCTAATTGTCGTAGGAAAAATTCATACGAAAAATATATTTAAAAACCTGCTAAAAAGTCTTGACTTTTGTTAGCAGGTTTTTATGCTATGGTTCTGTCATTCAAAACAGGCATTTCTGAAAATTCAGTATAGGTATTAGACATAGTCAAAAAAGTTTTGTATGATGGAAACATAATAAGAGAAGGAGGTCATCCAAATGAGCAAAAAGTATGAAAGCCTTGCAGGGACGATTGTGGAAAAAGTGGGCGGCAGCGGGAATATCAGCGCCGTGCGCCATTGCCAGACAAGGCTCCGTTTCACTCTGAGAGATACCGAAAAAGCGGATAAAGAGGGTATCGGGAACCTGGATGGGGTGGCGCAGGTAGTAGAGAGCGGCGGTATGTTTCAGGTTGTCATAGGTATGCATGTGGCAGAGGTGTTTGAGGAAGTAGAAAAACTGGTTCCGAACAGGGAAGGGCAGGAAGAACCGGACAAAGGGAATGGCAAAAAATGTCGCCGGTAGACTATGTGATTGATTTTGTGTCCAGTGTATTCCAGCCGATTGTCCCAGCGCTTTCCGGAGCCGGTATGCTGAAAGCGCTGATGGCATTGCTTACCGTATTCCATCTGGTAAATTCAGATTCGCAGACTTATTACATATTAAATTTCTTTGCAGACGCAACCTTTGCGTTTCTCCAATCCTTCTGGCCTATACAACGGCAAAAAGGATGAAATGCAGCGCAATTCTGGCTATGTCTGTGGCAGGCATTATGTGCCATGCAAATTGGATGGCATTAGTAGCCGCAGATGAACCGGTAAAATTTTTTGGTGTGATACCGTTCTATCTGGTATCTTATACATCAACCGTTATCCCGGTTATCCTCGTTATTATTGTACAGTCTTTTGTAGAGAAATGGCTGAATAAAGTGATCCCAAAGGCAGTAAACCTTGTATTCGTTCCGATGTTTACATTTCTTATTATGGGAACGCTGGCGCTGTTGGTTTTAGGGCCGGTAGGAGATTATGTTGGCGAAGGCCTTGCGCTGGTTTTTGACTGGCTGAGTACAAATGCGAGTTGGGCGCCTGCTGCGCTGATTGGGGGACTGTTCCCTGTTATGGTTATGTTTGGCATTCACCATGCGGTTGCGCCGCTTGGAAGTATGCAGATGGCAAGCCTTGGCTTTGACAGTATTTTTGGGCCGGGATGCGTATGCTCTAACATTGCACAGGGAGTTGCCGCGCTGGTTGTCGGTTTGCGTACAAGAGAATCCAAAACAAGGCAGCTTGGCTTGTCTGCCGGCGTTACGGCGCTGATGGGAATTACAGAGCCAGTATTGTATGGATTGAACCTGCCGAAGAAATATCCTCTTATTTCGGCAATGATAGGCGGGGGCTTAGGCGGTCTGTATGCCGGAGTTACACATACACACCGTTTTGCGACAGGCTCTTCCGGGATTCCGGCAGTGCTCCTTTATATCGGTGATGATACCATGAGCTTTTTTTGGAATATCATCATTTCGCTTTTGATTACGGCAGTATCTACGGCAGCCATTACATTTATTCTTTCGTTAAAATTTGAAAAGAGTGTGGAAATACAGGCACAGGAAACAGCAGCCATTGAAAATGAAGAAAAAATACGGTATACGCCCCGGTAAATGGAAAGATAGTTGAAATGGGGGATATTCCAGACCCGACATTTTCAGAAGGGGTTTTGGGATGGACAATGGGGATTTATCCAGAAGATGGCATTGTGCGGGCGCCTTTTACTGGGAAAATAGTGCAAGTGTCAGATACTGGCCATGCAATCGGCCTTGAAGGAAACGATGGCATGGAACTTCTGATACATGTCGGCGTTGATACGCGGCATGGGATTTGATCCGAAGGTAAAAGAAGGGGATGAAGTAAATGCTGGACAGGAGCTGCTTGTTTTTGACCGGAAGGCAGTGGCGGATGCCGGACACCCTGATGTCGTGGTAGTGATTGTGTTGAATGCGGATGATTATACAGCGGCAGAACTTGTGGCGGAAGGGACAGTAGTGGCAGGAACAAAGATCATACAGTTGAAAAAATAGGAGGTTATTATGGGCAGGTTTCCAGAGAATTTTTTATGGGGCGGCGCTACGGCTGCCAATCAGTTTGAAGGAGGAATCCAGGAAGGAGGGAAGGGGCTTTCTGTTCCGGACGTTATGACAGGCGGGACAAAAACAACTCCCCGGCATGTGACAGACGGCATACTTCCTAAGTACCATTATCCAAGCCATGAGGCGGTAGATTTTTACCATCGTTATAAAGAAGATATTGCCCTGTATGGTGAAATGGGTTTTAAATGTTTCCGAATGTCCATTAATTGGAGCAGGCTGTTCCCAAACGGGGATGAAAAGGAACCAAAACAAGAAGGGCTTGCTTTTTACAGGAATGTCTTTTTAGAATGTCAAAATATACTTTCAGATAGTCCTCAAGCTGCACCATCAGACCGTCCGAGAGCTTACAGCTCGCCACGGCGAAATGGAGCTTCCTGTTGGCTTCATCGGTCAGACGGAATAATCTGTCCTGTATGCGGAAAAAGGTATCCTCCAGACAGAGGTACAGCACATCCCCCGCCTTTGTGGGCATGTCCCAAAGGGGAAGCCCCTGCGACACGCAAAGACAGAGCTTGAGCATGAGCCAGCTCTTGCCGATTTTCTGTGAGCCGCAGAACAGCGACAAGCCCGTGGGGATAAGACCGTCCACCACAAAGGACGGCTTTTCAAGCGGCTCGTAAAGGAGCGTTTCCGCTTCCACCAGATTCAGCTTCTGCATGGGCTTCCTCCTTTCGGCGTTTTCGTTTGGTTTTACTGCACATAGGCGTGACCTCCTTGAATAGATTTACCCCTGCAATGAAGCAAGGGTATGTAGCACAGCCAGTCCATACAGTTCCACGCTTTCCCTAAAGCGGCGTTTTCTCTGTCAGTGCTATGCACGGATTGAGCAACGGGCAGGCTCATATCGTGGCTCTGCTGTCCGTTGCGGCAGGTATCCCTCTGGCGGCTGCTATGGAATTTTCAAGGAGCAAATCTATCGCTGTCATTTTGCGGTAATAAAAAAGGGCGGGAGGTTTTGACCTCTCACCCAACAGCCCGCAGGGGGATATATTTTTAGACATGGTATTCTGATTTTTTGAAAAAGTAAAAGCACCTGCCGCTTAACCGTTTTTCTCGGTCAGTAACAAGTGCTTTAAAAGTATTCAGATATCTTGAGTTTCCGCAAACTGCACTGAAAAAATGAATATGCCTATTAAAAGTACCAATCTGCCATTTTTTGAATGCAGTCGAGAGGCAGCATCTGCGAGTAGAGGTACCGGAAATAAGCCCCGCCGGAACCGGACTGTGGGAGAACTATTCTTTTCTCTATTCAGACGGCCAGCTTAAGGCAAAGCTGACGGTAAGCCGGACGCTTCGTCCGAAACCAGAGCCTGATGCCCTCTTTCGCATACGAGAGTATGCCGATGATGCCTTTTGCCAGCCGGTAATAGCTGAAGCCCACTTTCTCCTTTATGGGAGCAGCCGTTTTTATGATGGAGACTTTAAGGGCATTCGTCTCCGGCTTCATGGACAGGTGTGCCAGGAATGCCATGCATAAGGTGATATAAAAATTTAAAGCGTTGATGGCTTTGAGTCTCCGTACCCTGAAATGCTCAAAGCGAAATACCTGTTTTTTGCAGCGGAAATACTCCTCAATGCGCCATCTGGAAAAGTAGAGCTTTGCAATCCGGATGACATCTTCCCTGGAACTGATTTTTTTATTTGTAGCCAGCATCATGGGATGCTCCGTGATACCGTAGACCAGGACAAGGTAGATGTCCTTTCTGGAAGCCGTGATCTGCACTTTCACATGGGAAAGATAGGCATCATGGTTTTTGCCTTTATAATAAAGCGGCATTTTGATCTTGCCCTTGCGCTGTTCCCGAAGATGTGTCGCCGGGATCCATTTCCCATGGAAAAGGAGTTTGCGCTTTGTCGTAAGGCGGATGACGTAGTCCTGTTCCAGCCCATGGAGTTTCAGGAACATCTTGTTGTCATCGTATCCCCTGTCCATGACGAAAGTGGCCTTTCCGAACAGGGAGGCTGCCTGTTCCATTGCTGAAAAAGTCACATCATTGATGGATGTGAAGTCTTTCTCTTTCGAAGAATGGACCTTAGAGAGGATACTGACGGGATGGCCATTCTTCGTAAGGGCGCAGGCTTCTGTGACATGGTAGCCTTTTTCATAGACGTTCTTTGTGTCCGTGCTTTTGGAGCCATCCCTGACGAGGCCAGGGGATTCAAACTTGCGGCCATCCGGTTTCACGATATCGCTGTCATCGATATGGACGACAGGTTCATCCGGAATCCATTTGCGGATGGTGTAAAGGTATGATTTCTGCGCTTTTCCAGGAATCCCTTTATTCAAATGCCTGGTGAGCCGCTCTACGGAATTGACTTTTTTGGAACGTTCGTGGAGCTGGTCTACGATGTCGGTCAACAGGCAACTTCCGGAAGCGAGGATGCCGTAAGTCATATCGGCAATAAACTTTTTGTCCGGTTTTGAAAGCTTTTTGGAAATTTTATTAGAAAAAGTTAAAATTTCCCGTTTCAAAGTGTAGGTATTTGATGTAAAATGAGCCATAAGGAATCCTCCTCTTTTTTGTTTAGTGGATAATTGTTGTGGCGACTTTATTTTACATCAAAAAGGAAGAAGATTCCTTATATTTTAGGCATTTTACAAAAATTGTAGATGGTGATATGTGGATAATTGGACTTTTGTGGATAGAACTGCGGAAACTCAAGGAAAATAAGGGTGGCGTACAAACGTAAAAAATGTTAAAATAATTATGGTTCATCTGTGCAGGGATGCGGCTTTCCCAGGAAGGCTTTCGCATGACACTTTTTTCGATAGCGTAGGCTTAGCGGTGTTATCATGTCGAAGCAGATGAACCTTTTGTAAAATGGAGTGGTAAGATGGTAATCGAATTAAAGTATTCCGGCACAAACACATATCTTGTCCGGGGAACGGATGGCAGCATCCTTTTTGATGCAGGGTGGGCAGGTTCTTTTCCACAGTTTTGCAGGGTGCTTGGCGAGGCGGGGGCGACAGTGCAGGAAATTCGGTATTTGTTTATTTCCCATTTCCACCCGGACCACATGGGAATCGCGCAGGAAATTGCCGGCTGCGGCGTGAAAATCGTGGCGGCTGACGTGCAGCGGGCGCATATCCATGACGCGGACAGGGTATTTGCAAAGGAAGGGAACCGCCTTTACCGGCCGATTGTGGATGAGGATGTACGCGTCATTTCCTGTGGGGAAAGCCGTCTTCTTTTGAAGGAATGCGGGATTGCAGGAGAAGTGGTGCATACGCCGGGGCATAGCGAAGACAGCATTTCCTTATGCCTGGATGAAGGGGCGTTCTTTGTAGGCGACCTGAATCCCCTGTATGAGTTGGAGATTCACAAGGGGACTCAGATTGAGGAGAGTTGGGATAAATTGCTGGCAAAAAAGCCTGTCAGGGTGTACTACGGCCATGCGAAAGCGGCAAAGTTAAGCGGGGAGCGAGGGATGCCGAAAAAAGAATCCGGGCATTCCAAAGATATGTTTCAGCTTGTAAAAAAGATTATGAAATACATAGACAAGGGTTATACGCTTTTGGATATTGACAGGGCGACGGGAGCGGACAAATCATTTGTGGAGGATGTGGCGAGAATGTATCTGACGCATCAGAATATAAGCGTACAGGGAATTTTGGACAGGATTGAGATTAAGGGAAAATAGCCGGCGTACAAAAGTGGAAATATGGATATGGCATATGATTTAAAGTTCAGAGCCAGATTTAAGGAGGACAAACTTTATGCAGGAGATTAAATGGGCAGTTTTAGGCACAGGTGTAATTGCAAATGAAATGGCGGTTGCACTTAGGAAAAACGGGAAAAACATTTATGCCATTGGAAATAGAACTTATAACAAAGCAGTTGCCTTTGCAGACAAATATGGAATTGAAAAAGTGTATGAAGATTATAACGATATGTTTTCAGATCCGGAGATTGATGTGATTTATATTACCACTCCACATAATACTCATGCAGGATTTATGAAAAAAGCTATTGCCAATGGGAAACATATGCTTGTTGAGAAGTCGATTACATTAAACAGCAGTGAGCTGGATGAAGTAATTACATTGGCAAATGAAAAGGGCGTTATCATTGGTGAAGCCATGACTATTTATCATATGCCAGTATATAAGAAATTGAAAGAAATACTTGATTCTGATAAATTAGGAAAAGTCAACCTGATAACAATGAATTTTGGAAGTTTCAAGGAATACGATATGAGCAATCGGTTTTTCAATAGAAATCTTGCGGGAGGTGCAATGCTTGATATTGGGGTTTATGCACTTTCATTTATTCGATGGTTTATGGACGAAAAGCCAACGAGACTTTTATCGCAGGTAAAGTCTGCGCCAACAGGAGTGGATGAACAGGCTGGATTGTTGCTTATGAACGGAGAAGGACAGATGGCGTCGGTTATGCTGTCGCTTCATTCAAAACAGCCAAAGCGCGGAATAATTTCCTGTGAAAAGGGCTACATTGAAATTATGGAATATCCCAGAGCGTGGGAGGCGACGATTACCTATGTAGAGTCTGGAGAGACAGAAGTGCTCAGGGAAGGCGAAAATGCAGACGCTTTAGCATACGAGCTGGCAGATATGGAGAGGGCCATCTCAGGAGATGCGGAATGTATGCATCTTGAATATACCAAAGATGTGATGGATATGATGACAGCTTTTAGAAATGAATGGGGATTTAAGTATCCGGAAGAAGAATAAACTCTTTTTCAGAATTTGATACTTATTTTATTCTGCCGGCCATGGCAAATGCTGCAGCTTACATATGGCAGGATTGTCGTCAATGATGAATATTGGCAAAGAAATTATGGATGCAATAATAGCATAAAACCGATTATTTTCCGATAGAGTGGATAGATAAAGACGAAAGAAACGGGAGAGGGGCATATATGAAGCTGAAATGGGCGGTGGCCGCCATGACAGGGATTCTGTTGGACGTCCTGTGCATTTGGCTGGCTGCCATTATATAGTTCCAGGGATATGCGACCGGGACAGGGAAGACTTTTTGGGATTGCAAACTGGTTTATTGCGAATGAGACTGTAAAAGATATTTGCGACAATTAATAACAGGAATGAGATGAGGTGCAGGCATTGAACAACAGAGTGTATGAGTATGAGTCACTGATTTATGAAGCGGAGAAGAAAGGGGCGCTTATGTCATTTTTCCCTATGATATCAGGAAAGAGTTTGGACGGGGAAGGGTGAAGGTACATGCCACGTTTGACGGGGAACCCTATGATGGCAGTGTTGTAAATATGGGGGTAAAGAACGCTGACGGGAGTGTGTGCTATATTATCGGCGTGCGTAAGGATATTCGTTTCCGGATAGGAAAGCAGCCGGGGGACAGGGTTCTGGTGACGGTCAGAGAACGGGCATGACAGTGCCTGACAATTTACATGTTGTTCTGTAAAATCAATCATTAACCGGGATTTGTACTGCAGGTTTAGTCTGGAGGATATTATGAATATTGAACATTTGAAGGATAAGGGAGTTGATATTGCAGTCGTTTCCGGTGACGAGGTGGTAATTGCTGATACGCAGTCGGCTCTGGATTTGGCAATGACTGTGAAGTATGAGACAGGTGCGGAGCGGATTGATTCTGTATGGGAAGGCATCTCTTCTGGAGGTGCTTTTCTTTTGTCTTACAGGAAATACCGTGTCACGCTAACGCATGAAAGTATTTCCTGTGAGACAGAATAATTATGCGCACTCGCATGAATGGAATGATGTCGTTAAAGGGACCATGCCCGGCGCGTCAAAGTATCCAGGTCTACGGTCTGCTTCAGTCCGCGCTAAACGGACATCCACCGGATGTCCAGCGCCCTGAAAGTGGACCGTATCGTTCTCTTTTTTTATATAACTGGTGTCAGATGTAAAAATTTATGGTATCATAAAGGAAACAGAGAACCTGAGAATTATGGAGGTGTCAGAATAATGAAGTTAGCGGATATATCACATGGGCCGGACTGGATTGTATGGGCTGCATTCATCGTATTTGCAATACTTTCCGCAGTCTTAATTTCGGGACATGGAAGCGGACTGATTTCCGGTTATAATGTAGCCACAAAAGAAGAAAAAGCAAAATATAACGAAAAACGCCTGTGCAGAACAATGGGAACCGGAATGGCTGTAATAGCTTTTTGCATTCTTACTTCTGGTTTGTTTGAAAATGTGCTGCCGGCGAGTTTTGTATATGTCTTAATTGGCGTTATTATTACCGACGTCGTTATAATTCTCATTCTCAGCAATACAATTTGCAGAAAATGAGAATTTCCGGTTCATAACAGGCAGTTTTTGATGACTGTCCGGATAGTGGTTGACAAGCGGGAACAGTAACTTATATAATATTTCACCACTTTACAACTTTTCCATAAAAAAAATGTCATACAGGACTTTCTGATGTATAATAAGTTTGCAAACAAAAAAATACGAAAGAAAGTGATCCTGTACGACAGACTTATTATACAACGAAAAAACTATAATTGGTAGACTTTATCATTATTTTTACATTTATTTTGAGGCTTGTTCCATTCCTACAGCCGAGACATTGGTCCTGCTCCTGCTGTCCATACTGACACTGGAGTCAGCGGATTCCATCCGTTTCCTTTACAGACATTTCCTGTCAAAGCTAACAGATAAATCCCTGAATGCCTTTTACTATGCCTGCTCCTATGCCAAAGTGGATTATTCCAGGTTTATGAATGCAACAGCATCTATGGCATTGAAACTAATCCCGAAATCCTTAGAGACGCAGCCCGTTTTTTTATGCATGGATGATACCATTGTTCCCAAATATGGAAAGAAATTTGAGGATGTCTCAAAACTCTTTGACCATTCCGCGCACAACGGCAGCGGCTACCTGAATGGGCACTGCTTTGTAAGTGTCATGCTCTGTGTGCCAATGTGGGATAAAGGCAAGATTGTTTACCAGGCGTTTCCGCTTTCCTACCGTATGTGGCAGAAAGAAGAGTCAAAATTAAAGCTGGCTGCTTCCATGGTACGCCAGGCCATGCCTGAATTACAGGAAAAGGCGAATGTCATTATCCTATGCGACAGCTGGTATACAAAAGGGGATCTGGTTTCTGTCGTGGATGAATACCCAAACCTTGGCCTAATCGGAAATGCAAGGTATGACTCTGTCCTTTATGACCTTGCCCCGCAGCCGACCGGAAAAAGGGGCAGGCCTGCAAAACATGGGAAACGTCTTTCGGCGGAAAAAGATTTTACACTTTCGGATGAAAAAATAGGCGGTTATTATATTGGGATGCGCCGTGTCCTTACAAATATTTTCGGCACAAGGGAAGTTTTTGCCTATGTGACAGCCACAGAGAAGGAAGGCGGTTCCAGGCGCCTGTTCTTCAGTACGGTTTTCCCCACACAGCTGCAGATTTTTTGTGCATGGCAGGAAAAGACCCCCCTGAACCAGACGGGGAGTGCATGGATGGATTACATCCCCTTGTTCCTGTACTCATTCAGATGGAAGATAGAAGTCAGCTATTACGAACAGAAAACCTTCTGGTCACTATGCAGCTATATGGTGCGCAGCCGGAAAGGGATTGAAATGCTGGTTAATCTGATCAACATAGCTTATTGTGCGATGAAACTGCTGCCATATCAGGATGAAGCATTTTCAAAGTACCGTAGGGAAAGCGCACAGGATTTCAGGTTTGTGCTCAGCGAGCGGATCAGGCAGGAGGTATTTTTTGCCACTTTCGTGAAAAAGAGCGAAAGTATAATAAAATCATCTGCCCTTATGAGAGCCTTAAAATACCTTGTTCAGCAAAAGGAGCGCTATTTATAATAGTTGTAAAGTGGTGTAATATTTGTAACATCAGGAAAAAGGGTTGAATATGCAGACTGAGACATCTCATATTTCAACTATGCAAGCAGGGGGTACATTGAAATGAAAAGCATTCGAACCAAAATCACTTTAAGTCTTATTCTGACGGTTCTGATTGGGCTGGTTACATCCGGAACTTCAAGCATCATGCTGAACTATAACAATACCATGTCCACAGTGGAACATATGATGAGCCAGACTGCAGTTCTGGCGGCAGGACGGGCGCAGCAGGAGCTGGCGGCATATAAGAACGTGGTCATGGAAGTCGGGTGTATTCCGCAGCTATCAGACCCGGAAGTGCCGGTGGAAGAAAAACAGGCCATTATCGACGAGCGCGTTTCCATGCATGGTTTTCAGAGAGGAAACATTGTGGGCGCGGATGGTATCAGTATCTTTGATGGAAATGATTACTCAGACCGTGAATATGTGCGGCAGGCCATGGACGGGAATATTTTTGTGTCAGAGCCTTTAATCAGCAAGATTACAGGTGAACTGTCCATTATGGTGGCAGCGCCTTTATATGACGGAGGAAATTATGGAGAATCCATTGTGGGCGTCGTATATTTTGTTCCCCACGAGACTTTTCTGAACGATATTGTATCCGCTATTCAGCTTGGTGAAAACAGCAGAGCTTACATGATTAATAAATCCGGCAACACAATTGCAGATATTACGCTTGATACCATTACGGTTCAGAATATAGAAGCGGAGGCACAGAACGACTCTTCACTGAAGGAACTGGCAGCGATTCATGCCGAAATGCGCCAGGGGAAAAACGGATTCGGAGAATATACAAGCGGAGAATATACAAGCGGAGAAGATAAGATGTTTGCGGCCTATGCCCCTGTGCTGGATACGGACGGCTGGAGTATTGCAGTGACCGCACCTCAGCTTAATTATCTGGCGTCCACGCGGGATGCAATGGTTATCAACATTGCAGTAATCGTGGTTTCCATACTGCTTTCCGTTATTGTTGCTCTGACCCTGGCACTCAATATCGGTAAACCGATGAAAGCCTGTGTAAACCGCATGAAGCTCCTGGTAGAGGGCGATTTGGACACGCCAATGCCCAGGATTAACAACAGAGATGAAACAGGCGTGCTTGTGAAATCCACCGAAGCCCTGGTAGAAGGGCTGTGCACGGTTATCAACGATATCAGTTATCTGCTCAACGAGATGGCAAACCAGAATCTGGATGTCCATACGGAACATGAAGAAGTATATGTGGGCAGTTTTCGGAATATTCTGCTCTCCATGCGGAATATGAGAGTGGAACTGAGCGGCGCCATGCGTCAGGTAAACCATTCTGCCGAGGAGGTGGCGAATGCCAGCAACCAGTTATCCTCAAGTGCGCAGACACTCAGCCAGGGAACTACGGAACAGGCCAGCTCGGTACAGGAACTGGCAGCGCGGGTCAGCGTGATTTCTGAAGAAGTTAAAAATACAGCCAGCGGAGCGCTGGATGTGAGAGGCCAGACCCATCAGACCGGCGAAGAAGTATTCCTGTGTAATCAGAAAATGCAGAATCTGGTAGATGCCATGGAAAAGATTCAGAGCAGTTCCGAGGAAATTGAAAAGATTCTTAAGACAATAGACGATATTGCATTCCAGACCAATATACTTGCGCTGAATGCAGCAGTGGAGGCAGCCAGAGCGGGAAGTGCGGGAAAGGGATTTTCTGTTGTTGCCGAGGAAGTACGCAGTCTTGCCGGTAAATCTGCGCAGGCGGCTAAAAATACATCGGAACTTATTGCCAATTCTACGGATGCGGTACATATCGGTACGGAAATTGCTCAAAATACAGCAAATGTCCTGCTGGGCGTCGTAAACAGTATTCAGTCTGTGGTTGATTCCATAGACCATATTGCAATCGTATCCAATGAGCAGTCAGAGTCGGTTGAGCAGGTTTCCGAAGGTATCAATCAGATTTCGGTTGTTGTACAGAGCAACAGTGCTACCGCCGAGGAAGGAGCAGCCGCCAGTGAACAGCTTTCCGCTGAGGCTGCCTGTCTGAAAGAACTGGTAGAACAGTTTACCCTTGCTTCAGAATAGCGGTAAATGCCGGAACGCTGACTCTTTCACTGATAAGTTTTTCGCTGAAAATATTTCCTGAGACTGATGGAGGAAAACAGTATGAACTGGGAAGAAGCCAGAGAAATCATAGAAGAATTAAAAAAGAGAACCAGGACTTATGCATATTCCCTGGTCATTGACCCCGAAACGAAACCGGATTTGTCGGACAGTAAGTTCGGCGGCCTGCCCTGGTGGGATATGGAGAAAGAATATCCCACAGACAGCGAAGGCAGGAAACTGATGCTCCTGGCCCAGATTAATCTGGAGCAGATGTTTTGGAATCCGGAGGGGGACGAGCTGCTCCCGGAAACGGGAATGCTGCAGTTTTTTATCGCATTGGATGATGTATACGGGATGGATTTTGATGAACAGGATGCCCAGAAGAATTTCAGGGTGGTTTATCATGAGACCGTAAATGAACAGGTGACGGAAGAACAGGTCAGAAGTCTGGGAATTCCGTCATGTACAGATGATAATCCGGATGAATTTTCGCCCATCTTCAGGGAAGTGGCTCTGAAAATAACCGGAGAACAGGTGTTTATGGGAGGAGAAGATTATCGGTTTGTCACGCTCTTTCGGGATATTGCTCAGGAAAAATTCGGAAAACAGTGTGAAGGCCAGTCCCTGTATCAGATTCTGGACGGTGAGGCCCGGAAAAAAGTATGGGAAGAATTTTCAAACGAAAATCACTGGCTGCTGGGCTATCCTTATTTTACCCAGACAGACCCAAGAGAGTATGAGGAAAGGTATCGCTATTACGATACCCTGCTGTTCCAGATGGATTCCGATTACGGCGGGGATGAGGATTATATTTTATGGGGAGACGCAGGGGTGGCCAATTTCTTTATTAACCGGGAAGATTTGAAAAAGAAGGATTTCAGCAAAGTCCTGTACAACTGGGATTGCTGTTAAAGGATGCAAAATGAAAGAGCGTATAAAAAAATACCTGCCTGCGGCCGGAACATTACTGGTGATATGTCTGCTGGGCTTTCTGGCAATCTGGCTCAAAAAAGAGAAAGAACAGCCTGAGGTGAGGGAAACGGTAAATATCTATACAGATAAGAAAAGTCTGTATGCAGGTTCGGCAAACTGGCTGGAGCAGAATTTATCTGAGGAAGACAGGCAGGCAATGGTACGGGCATTTACCATTTATGAACAGAAAGTTCATACGTTTCTGCAGGGGCCGAAGTCCTGGAGCGAAGGAATTCCCTGGTCAGGAGAATGGTGCCAGTTCAGTGTAGAAGGAAACCCTTTTGGAGGATTCGGGTGCGGCCTGTGCTGCATGGCCAATATCTATAATACCTTATCTCCCTATGAAGTTTCCCCCTGGGATATGTTTGAATATGCAGTCTCATCTTCCTCTTATGCGCCGGATGGAAGGTATGGGGCCATAGACTGGAAAGAAATGCGGCATGTTCTGCGAAAATGCGGCGTGAGATGTAAGCTGTACCGAAAACCGGAAACCTATGAAATGTTCCAGGAACAGATGAAAACATTAAAATCAGCGGTAGTGCTGATTACCAGTGCAGAGGATGACACTTACTGGCAGAATACCCCCGGACATTATGTGAATATCTGGCTGTATCAGGAAGAAGATGATACGGTATTTCTGGCGGAGCCGGGAAATCCAGAAAATAATCGTTCCAGAATTCCCCTTCGCTATATTTATGATGCATTGAAAACAGTCAGCAGATTTCAGTATCTGGCGGTAGAAGGTTATCTGGAAGAAGACAACCAGTGGAAAGCTCACGGAATTGATGAGAACTGGAACCGTCCTTCAGAATTGCAGTGAGATGGGAGTAACATATGAAGAAAAAATGGATTATGACGGCTGCCATAATTATTCTGGCAGCACTGACCGGTGGATGTCAGAACAAATCCTCCGGCAGCAGGAAAACAGAAACTTCTGACAACCGGCAGGAAACCACCGATACAAAGCAGGAAGGCGTCGTAGACCTGCTTGTATGGGGAGGAGAAGAAGACGAAGCACTCTTACAGGAAATGTTTACAGACTTTCAGGAGGCATACAAAGACCAGGCAGAATTTGAAATTACTTTCGTAGCGGAAAGTGAATCAACCTGTAAAGATACTCTGATGAAAGATCTGGAAGAAGGGGCAGATGTATTTGCCTTTGCAGATGATCAGCTGAACACACTGGTAGCTGCCGGAGCATTGGAGCCTGTGGAACAGGCAGAACAGATAAAGGCGGCGAACTCCCCGGAATCGGTGGCGGCAGCCTCAGTGGGCGATACCCTGTATGCATATCCCATGACAGCGGATAACGGGTATTTTTTTTATTATAACAAAAAATATTTTTCTCCGGAGGACGTGGCTTCCCTGGATAAAATGCTGGAAATTGCAGCGGCAAATAATAAGAAGATTACCATGGACTGGTCCTCTGCCTGGTATGTATATACTTTCTTTGGAAATACGGGGCTGGAGGTAGGGCTGAACGAAGACGGGATTACCAATTACTGTACCTGGAACGGAACAGAAGGCCCTGTGAAAGGTGTGGACGTTGCAAAGGCAATGGCAGACCTGGCAGCCCATCCGGGATTTGCGCTGCTGAGCGACAGTGATTTTATGACAGGTGTGCAGAACGGCAGCGTAATAGCAGGGATTAATGGCGTATGGAATGCGGTAGGCGTGGAAAAAGCCTGGGGAAATGATTACGGAGCCGCAAAACTTCCGGTCTATAACTGCGGAGAAACGCAGATTCAGATGGCCTCTTTTTCCGGATATAAACTGGCCGGGGTCAATGCTTATTCCAGACATCATGACTGGGCAGAAAAACTGGCGGAGTGGATTACCAGAGAGGAGAACCAGAGAATCCGTTTTGAAAAGCGGGGACAGGGCCCTTCCAATATAAAAGTGGCGGAATCAGAGGAAATTCATGCTTCACCGGCAATTACCGCCCTGCTGGAACAGTCAGAATTTTCCTGCCTGCAGCGGATTGGCGGCAATTACTGGGAGCCGGTAACCGAATTTGCCGGGAAACTGGCTGAGGGGAATCCGCAGGGAGAAGATTTACAGACATTGCTGGATAAAATGGTGGAAGGAATCACTGCCCAATAAGGTATGGTCAAAGGAGAGTCGAATGAAGAAAACGCTCAGTATTAAATATCTTTTAATGCTGCCCGTTGCACTGCTTGGAATTGTGGCAGTTATATCCAATGCACTGGCAGTAAACAACATCAGGAATGTGAACAATAATGCTGCAGACATTTCTGATAATTATATGATGGGAAAGTCTGCTCTGGAAGAAATCCACCAGGATGTGCAGACCATACACCGGCTGGCATTGTCCCATATTGTGGCCACCGATTATCAGACCATGATTACTGTGGTCAGTCAGATAAAAGAAAAAGAAGCCGCGCTGGACGGGAAGCTGGAACAATACAGTGAATATGTGACGGAAAATGATAACACTGCTTATCAGAACCTGCTGGAAAATTATGATTCTTTCAAACATGCACTGGTACTTCTTGTATGTGCCAGCGCCGACAGAAAAACGGCGGAAGCCTATGGCTGTGCGAACGGCGATGTGGCAGCTTTTGGAACCGCCATGGAAGAAAATGTGAATGAACTGAATCAGTCTGTCAACCAGCGGACTGCTCTGGCCAGAAAGCAGCTGGAGTCCGTATATAAAACATCCATGCTGATCAGCGTGATTTCCGTCACTATCTGTATCCTGCTGATACTGACGACAGTTGTTGTAATTGTGCGGAGAGTGGTAACTCCCATTACCCATGCGGAAAAAGAAATTTCTGATATCATCCGTGATATTGACACTGCTCAGGGAGACCTGACCAGACGTATTACCATTGTGTCTAACGATGAAATTTCAGCCCTTGGGATGGGAATTAATACGTTTATGGAAAAGCTGCAGAATATCCTCCATGTAATACAGGGCAGTTCCAGGAAAATTGATGATGTGACAGGGGAAGTACTGGAACGGACCAGAACTTCCAATGCCAGCGCCACGGATTTGTCAGCTCTTGCAGAAGAACTGTCAGCCACCATACAGCAGGTGGCAAACAATGCGTCGCTAATCAATGCCAGTGCGGAAGAAATGAAACGCGATGTCACGGAAATGGCGGAAGAATGTAATGAAATCAATGAATACTCCATGAAAATGAAAGAACGGGCAGATACCATGGAACATTCTGCTCAGACAAATATGAATACCACCGGAGCAAAAGTAAAGGAAATTCTGGAAGTATTAAATGAAGCCATTAAGGAGAGCAAAAGCGTAGACCAGGTAAACAGCCTGACCAACGATATTCTGGAAATTTCCGCCCAGACCAATCTGCTGGCACTGAATGCCTCCATTGAAGCAGCCAGAGCCGGAGAGGCTGGCAGAGGATTTGGGGTGGTGGCAGATGAAATCCGCCAGCTTGCAGATTCCAGCAGGGAAACGGCAAATCATATTCAGGAAATCAACGGCATAGTCATCCATGCGGTACATAACCTGTCTGAACATGCACAGAATCTGGTAAATTACATGAATGAATCCATTCTGGTGGAATTCCGTGAATTTGTAAATTCCGGCAAGCAGTATAAAAGTGACGCGGATTATATCAAACATAACATGGATGATTTTAACGAAAAGACAGATAAACTGCTGACCGCCATGGTGGAAATTGCTGACTCCATCGCCACCATTACCAGAGCAATTGATGAAGGTGTTACGGGAATCAGCGGAGTGGCAAGGAGCACTCAGGCACTGGTGCAGGATATGGAAACTATTACCAGCCGCATGGACATCAATCAGGAAATTGTGGGAGAATTGCAGAAAGAAACGGATGTCTTTACAAATCTGTAATAACTGGTTATGAAAAAACGCGTAGATATAACCTGAAGGAATACATATCAAAAATAATTCGTATGGCTGCCGGGAAAACAACGGGCGGAATCTATTGACAAACCGATTTAATATGCTAAACTTATTAGTAATCGCGCAGGTGAAAGAAACCACCTCAAAATATCTGTGAACAGAGACAGCGCGGAAAGGAAAAGGCAGGTTTTGTACATGGAAACACAGGCATTATCAATTCTGGTTGAGAATACACCCAATGTACTCAGCCATGTATCCGGTTTATTCAGCCGGAGAGGATATAATATAGACAGCATATCTGCCGGGGTAACGGCAGATCCCAGATTTACCAGAATAACCATTGTTTCAAGCGGCGATGAGCTGATACTGGAACAGATAGAAAAGCAACTGGCCAAACTGGAAGATGTGGTGGATATTAAAAAGCTGGAAAGCGGCAGTTCCGTATGCCGGGAGCTGATTCTGATTAAAATCCGTGTAAAAAGCACGGAGCGGCAGGCAGTGATTTCCCTGGCGGAAATTTTCAAGACAAAAATTGTGGACGTAACCAATGATTCCATGATGATTGAACTGATTGGAAGCCAGAGCAAGCTGGAGGCTTTTCTGGAATTGCTGGAAGGATATGAAATCCTGGAACTGGCCAGAACGGGAATCACCGGACTGACAAGAGGTTCTTCGGATGTCAAAATGTTTGACTGATACAGGGCAGCAGATATTATCCGCGTCTGTGAAATACATGGTATGGAGCAGATACGATATTATAAATTATTTCAGGAGGATGAGAAAATGGCAAAAATATTTTATCAGGAAGACTGTAACCTTTCTTTACTGGAAGGAAAGACAATTGCGATTATCGGGTATGGCAGCCAGGGACATGCCCATGCATTAAATTTAAAGGAATCCGGATGCAACGTGATTATCGGACTGTATAAGGGAAGCAAATCCTGGGCAAAAGCAGAGGCACAGGGCTTTGAGGTACTTACCGCAGACGAGGCAGCGAAGAAAGCAGATATCATTATGATTCTCATTAACGATGAACTGCAGGCTGATATGTATAAGAGAGATATCGAGCCCAATCTGGAAGCAGGCAATATGCTGATGTTTGCCCATGGATTTAATATCCATTTCGGAGCAATTGTACCTCCGAAAGATGTGGATGTTACCATGGTTGCACCGAAGGGGCCCGGACATACCGTAAGAAGCGAGTATCAGGAAGGAAAAGGCGTTCCCTGTCTGGTTGCAGTGGAACAGGATGCTACCGGAAAAGCACAGGATCTTGCGCTGGCATATGCACTGGGAATCGGCGGAGCAAGGGCCGGAGTTCTTGAGACGACTTTCCGTACGGAAACAGAGACAGACCTGTTTGGTGAACAGGCAGTGCTGTGCGGCGGTGTCTGCGCGCTGATGCAGGCAGGTTTTGAAACGCTGGTGGAAGCAGGATACGATGCGAGAAATGCATATTTTGAATGTATTCATGAGATGAAGCTGATTGTGGATTTGATTTACCAGTCCGGATTTGAAGGAATGAGATATTCCATTTCCAATACTGCCGAATATGGTGATTACATTACAGGGCCGAAGATTATCACAGAAGATACCAAAAAGGCCATGAAGAAAATCCTGTCAGATATTCAGGATGGAACGTTTGCAAAAGATTTCCTGCTGGATATGTCTCCGGCAGGACGCCAGGTTCACTTCAAGGCAATGCGTAAGCTGGCAGCAGAACATCCCGCTGAGGCAGTAGGCAAGGAAGTGCGTAAACTCTATAGCTGGAACAACGAAGATGATAAACTGATTAACAATTAAACAGGAATATATACTTTTGTAAAAAGGGCTGCCGCAAAGCCGCTGTATACAGGACATGCCATTCAGACCGTACATGGCCTCATCCGTATCCTGTATATAAGCTGCATATTGCGGCAGCTCATTTTTTCATCTTACAGGGTCTTCTACACTTTGTTCGATTCTAAATGATAGCCTTCATAAAAATCAATAAAATGTTCCAGGGACTTTGAAATTCTGGCGTCTTTCTTATAGGCAAAGCCCACAAACCTCCTGGGAATGGCAGCGCCAAGGGGAATTTCCACAAGTGCTCCGGTTTTCAGTTCATTCTGGACGAAATCCCGGATGACGCAGCCGATGCCAAGACTGATTTTGGACATTTCAATCAGAAGGTCCATATTGGAGACCTCGATTATATCCTGAATCAGCATATGGCTGTTCTGAAAATAGTCGTCAATATACTGACGGGTCATATTTTCCCTGTCCAGAAGCAGAAGGGTGGAACTCTGCAGAAGAAAAGGCTTTTCCACGCCGCGGGTTTTCAGGTTGTGCAGATAATCTCTGGTGGCCACAAAAATATCTTCGATTTCCCGGATTGGATAGAAATTCATGTTTTTCAAAAATTCAGGCTTGCCAATAAGACCAATGTCCAGCCTTCCGTCTTCCAGAAGTTTCAGCGTCTGATTGGTGGAATGGCAGGCAATGGAAATATTGATATGAGGATATTTTTTGATAAAATCCTTCAGATAAGGAAGCAGGATATATTTGCATAAGGTAGAGCTCACGCCGATGGTCAGATTTCCCACCCCAAGGGCAATAGAGCGGCGCAACTTGTCTTCTCCCAGAGTGAGGGTCTCAAAGGCTGATTTTACATGGGTATACAAAAGTTCCCCTTCCGGGGTCAGGAGAACTCCTCTGGAACTGCGCTCAAACAGCTTTACCCCGATATTTTCCTCCAGTTTCTGTATGGATTTGCTGATAGCCGGCTGGCTGATATAGAGCTCTTTTGCCGCTTTGGAAATATTGCCGGTATTGGCAACAGCATAAAAAATACGGTAAGATGAAAGATTCTGTTCCATGAATGTCAGTCCTTTCCTGTTCTTTGATCTGATGGGACAGGTCCCCTCTGTTTTGCCATAACTGTACATTATAATGATTATACTTAATATGTATTTCTATTATACTACGGAATATGCTAAAATAGCAAGCAGAAAGAAAGGAACAGGAGGATTGAAATATGGGAATGACGATGACGCAGAAAATTCTGGCAGCAGCAGCGGGCCTTCCGGAAGTAAAGGCAGGGCAGCTGATAGAAGCGGAACTGGATCTGGTGCTGGGAAATGACATTACCGCACCGGTGGCGATTCATGAAATGGATAAGTTTACAACAGAAGGTGTATTTCATAAAGACAGGATTGCTCTGGTTATGGACCATTTTGTGCCCAATAAGGATATCAAATCCGCACAGCACTGTAAATGTGTCCGGGAATTTGCCTGCAAACATGATATTACCAATTATTTTGATGTGGGAGAAATGGGAATTGAGCACGCCCTTCTTCCTGAACAGGGACTTACTGTGGCAGGGGACGTGATTATCGGCGCAGATTCTCACACCTGTACCTATGGGGCGCTGGGCGCCTTTTCCACAGGAGTGGGAAGTACGGACATGGCAGCGGGAATGGCTACCGGAAAGGCATGGTTCAAGGTTCCTTCCGCCATTAAATTCAACCTTACCGGCAAGCTGCCCCGATGGGTCAGCGGAAAAGACGTGATTCTGCATATTATCGGTATGATTGGCGTAGACGGAGCTTTATATAAATCCATGGAATTCACCGGAGACGGTATTGGCAGCCTGTCCATGGACGACCGGTTTACCATTGCAAATATGGCTATTGAAGCAGGAGGAAAGAACGGCATTTTCCCGGTGGATGAGAAAGCAGTTGCCTATATGAAAGAACATTCTGACAGGGAATTCAGGATATACGAGGCAGATGAGGATGCGGAATACGAAGAAACATATACCATTGATTTAAGTACCCTGAAACCTACCGTGGCATTTCCCCATTTACCGGAAAATACAAAAACCATTGACCAGGTGGGAGACATTGCCATTGACCAGGTTGTGATTGGCTCCTGTACCAACGGACGGCTGGATGATCTGCGCACAGCGGCGGAAATATTAAAGGGAAAGAAAGTGGCAAAGGGAGTGCGCTGTATCGTAATTCCGGCCACCCAGCGGATTTATCTGGATGCAATGGAAGAAGGACTTATCCGAACGTTTATAGAATCCGGCGCCATTGTAAGCACACCTACCTGCGGACCGTGTCTTGGAGGTTACATGGGCATTCTGGCAGAGGGAGAACGCTGTGTGTCCACCACCAACCGCAATTTCGTAGGACGTATGGGACATGTGGATTCCGAAATATATCTTGCAAGTCCGGCAGTAGCCGCAGCCAGTGCGGTAACCGGTAACATTTCAGCACCAGCAAAACAGGAGGGAAAATAAAATGAAAGCCAGCGGAACAGTATTTAAATATGGAGACAATGTGGATACGGACGTGATTATTCCGGCAAGATACCTGAATTCTTCAGACCCGAAAGAACTGGCCACCCACTGTATGGAAGACATTGACAAAGACTTTGTAAACAAAGTCCGGCAGGGAGATTTGATTGTGGCAGATAAAAATTTCGGATGCGGTTCTTCCAGAGAACATGCCCCCATTGCCATCAAAGCTGCAGGTGTGAGCTGCGTGATTGCGGAAACATTTGCAAGAATTTTTTATCGGAACGCCATTAATATCGGTCTTCCCATTATTGAATGCCCGCAGGCAGCACAGGGAATTGAAGCGGGAGATGAGGTAGAGGTTGATTTCGACAGCGGAATCATTACCGATAAAACAAAAGGAACTACCTTCCAGGGACAGGCGTTTCCTGAATTTATGCAAAAAATTATCAAAGCGGAAGGGCTGATTAACTACATCAATCAGAAAGCATAGAAAGCGGCTTTCTCATCGGATGAAATCAGTTACAGACATGGGCCGGAACAGATTACGGAGTAAAATTCCGGCCCGTCAGCATGTGCAGGTCTACGCTCCGCTTCGGTCCGCGCTAAACGGACATCCACAGGATGTCCAGCGCCCCTCAGGATTGAGGGGCAGGGGAGTTGAAGCGGGCTTGCCCACTTTGTTCCAGATACCGGATATACTTTTCAGAAATTTCCGTCTGGCTGTAGACTTCAGCATATTCACGGGGGGAATAGTGCTCGAGATAATTGGTCTGGAAATTTCTGGAAATTCCGTATTTTTTTGCAAGATCCACAGCTTTATTGTAAGCAATTGCAGCTTTTTCTTCATTGTGGTAGATTCCTACCATATAATTTCCATTGATATGTATCTGTACTTTATAACATTCCTCTCCGGAGGCGGCAATTTTTGTCACACCGTAATATTTATTGATTACAATAATATTGGAATAGCGGTAATCTGTGGCATCCCCATTGGCAAAATAGTAATCCCGTCCCGCCACAGCATAATTTTTAATGCCGTACCGGGAAAGAATATTCACCTGCATTCCATAGTCGCTCACAAAAAGATGTCCCTGACGGCGCATGATTTTGTGGCTGGAATAATAAAACAAATCGTCAATATCGAATTTTAATTCGTCCCATCTGGAAATATAGTAAATGAAATAATTATTCCTCAAATAAACAGGATTTTTAAAATAAATGAGATTATCCCGAAAATTCAACAAAGAAATCACTTTATCAAAACTTAAAATAGTTGGTAGTGAGAAAGCGTCTTCGAAAGAGACAGAAGTGTCCTGCAGAAGACCGGATGCTTCGCAGTAGGCAAGATTTGCTTTCTCCTCGGTATCAAAGCTGCCCAGAGATATATGCTTGCCATGATAAGTGATACTGGCGCGATAGTAAGCAGTTCCGTTTTTTTTGTAAGCAATATAGACACCTGGCAGCATAATACCCTCCATAAATCATATTTCCATGTATTTTTTTCGGTAAAAAATACAAAATAAGTATATCACAAAAATGCAGAAACGCAAGTTTTTGGGATGCTGGAAAATAATGGTAAATTATGGAACAGTCAAATGGAAAAGAGGAACGATTATGTTGACAATTCAAAACTTACTAAAGAACGTATATTGTTGTATTCGAAATATATCCAAAAAGTCCTATCGGAATTGTGCAGTTCTTGTTTCCGGATTTTCGGTATTTGCAATGATTTCTCTGAATGCCCATGGATTTGGCGGTGCAGGTAAAAGCAGGAGCGCGGTGGAATGCAGCAGCATAAAGGGGCCGGAGGAGGAAACTCAGACAGAAAATCTTCAGGAACCGGAATTGTTGCTGCAGGCAGAAAATACGGATGAAACCGGCGTGTCTGCCGGGAATGGCAATTCCGGGGAGGCTGAGCCTGTAACAACAGGAAATTTTGCAGCTTCCTGCAAACGGGCAGTGGAATCAGAACAGAGTAAAATAAAGGATGCACAGAAAGCACGCATTGAGAAACGCGAGGTAATGGCAGTATGCGCCAGTATCCAGCCGGTTCACAATGAAATACAGCAGGTGCCGGTGAATCCTTATGGAGATATTATTCTTACAGAAGAAGACTATGACGCTCTCCTTCGGATTGTACAGGCAGAAGCAGGAGGAGAAGATGAGCAGGGGAGGATTCTGGTGGCTGAAGTGATTCTGAACCGGGTTCTTGCAGAAGAATTTGAATCTTCCGTCTATGAAGTGATTTTTGAGCGAAGCGGCGGAAGTCCTCAGTTTGCACCTACCGCTGACGGAAGATACTATTCCGTGGAAGTAACACAGACTACGGTGGATGCTGTGGAGAAAGCCATATATGGAGAAGATTTTTCCCAGGGGGCATTGTTTTTTTCTGCCCGCAGAAAAGCAAATCCCTATGATATGGCTTGGTTTGACAATAATCTGACCTGGCTGTTTCAGTATGGAGGACATGAATTCTATACGCTTCCCTGAACTTTCAGGCAGAGATTGACAGAGCAGAGGAAAACTTTTATAATGAGGGGTGTCCCGGAATTGCCGGGGCGCCCCTGAACTGTTGATGACAATAAAGAATGATAAAGGATGGAAAGAGCATGTTATATGTAAGTACAAGAAATAACGATGAAAAAGTATCTCCTTCACAGGCAATTTTAAAAGGTCTGGCAGAAGATGGAGGATTATTTGTGCCGGAGCAGATTCCCGCATTGGATATTCCGATGGAAAAACTGACAGAAATGACGTATCAGGAGACCGCATATGAAGTAATGAAGCTGTTTCTTACAGATTTTACGGAGGAAGAACTGAAAACCTGTATACAGAATGCCTATGATGAAAAATTTGATACGGAAGAAATTGTACCGCTGGTAAAAGCCCAGGATGTCAGTTACCTGGAATTATTTCATGGAGCCACCATTGCATTTAAGGATATGGCCCTTTCCATTCTGCCTCATCTGATGATAACGTCAGCCCGGAAGAATCAG
Source organism: Lachnospiraceae bacterium JLR.KK002 (assembly GCA_036941025.1). NCBI lineage: Bacteria > Bacillati > Bacillota > Clostridia > Lachnospirales > Lachnospiraceae > Lachnospiraceae bacterium JLR.KK002. The sequence goes on along the minus strand of JAYMNP010000001.1, from coordinate 1,318,477 downwards.
GTGAAAAATGATATTGTGATTCTGACCGCCACCTCCGGCGATACAGGCAAAGCTGCTCTGGCAGGATTCGCGGAAGTAAAAGGGACGAAAATCATTGTATTTTATCCCAAAGACGGCGTCAGCCCGGTACAGCAGAGACAGATGGTTACCCAGAAGGGAGACAACACCTTTGTGGTTGGTATTAATGGGAACTTTGACCAGGCCCAGACCGGTGTGAAACAGATGTTTTCTGACAGGGAGCTGGGAAAAGTTATGGCAGAAGCCGGCTACCAGTTTTCTTCCGCCAACTCCATCAATATCGGACGTCTGGTCCCCCAGATTGTGTATTATGTGTATGCCTGTGCCAGAATGGTAAAATCAGGGGAAGTCAAAAACGGAGAGTTGATAAACGTGGTGGTTCCCACCGGAAATTTCGGAAATATCCTGGCTGCGTTCTATGCCAGAAATATGGGACTCCCCATTGGAAAGCTGATTTGTGCTTCCAATGAGAATAAAGTACTGTATGATTTTTTCCGTACGGGTACATATGACAGAAACCGGGAATTTATCCTGACTTCTTCCCCCTCCATGGATATTCTGATTTCCAGCAATCTGGAACGTCTGATTTACCGCATTGCAGGAAACGATGCGGAGAAAAACCGCGCCCTGATGAAAGAACTGCAGGAAACCGGAACTTATGAGATTACAGAGGAAATGAAAGAACTGCTTGCGGCATTTTATGGAAATTATGCCAGTGAGCAGGAAACAGCAGCAGCGATTCGGGAAATATATCAGAATACAGGATACATTATCGACACGCACACAGCAGTAGCGGCAGCCGTATATCAGAAATACAAATCAGAGACAGGAGACACTGCAAAAACAGTGATTGCATCCACTGCAAGTCCCTATAAATTCGCAAGAAGCGTTATGACAGCCATTGACAGTTCATATGAAGGCAGGCCGGATTTTGAGCTGATTGACGAGCTGGAAACGGTATCCGGAGTAAAAGTCCCCCAGGCTATTGAGGATATTCGGACTGCCCCGGTCAGACATAAAACAGTCTGCGAAGTGGAAGAGATGGAGTCTGTGGTAAAAGAGTTCCTGAATATATAATACGGAACAGAAGGGTATTTGGTATTTGCGGTGCGTCAGAGCATACGCAGTATGCTGAACGTATCGCGTTTAAGCTATTTCCTGTAAGATAAAAAAGAATCCTGCAAAGCAGGATTCTTTTTATGCACAATATTATGATGTTACAGAGAAAATAAAATTAACGGTTCCAAAAGAATAGATGACCGGCAGCAGATAACAGGGAGATTCTGTTGCAAGTACCGTATTCTCATGGGCAGCAGGGGGCTGTAAATGTAATTCCAGTGTATAATCATTTGACATATTTACAGAAAAAAGACCGTTATGTAAATTCAAAAAATCCTCCATGGAAGCACTGACATATTCATCAAATTCATTAAATTCTTCGTCCACGTATCTGCTGGCAAATGCAATTGCTGTTTCCGGGTCCATATCCAGCGCGGACATAAAAGCAAAAGAACCGTCTACCATCTGTGAAACACAGAAGCTGGTGGGAACTTCAGGTAAAGTCATAATATTCAAAGGTGTGAAATCTTCCCCGATAAAGCGTACCAGATTATTAAAAAGGAGCGTAAGATAAGAAATAATATTCTGTGTGTTTGGCAGCTCCTCAGGAAGATAAAGGCTGGAAAGAAGTTTATCCACCAGGTTTTTCTGTTCTTCCATCATATCCAGTTCATAAATTTCATATTCAGATTTATACTCTGTAATCAGATTTTCCAGTTCTATATGCGTCAGTATCTTCTGATCTACCAGAATCTGTCCCAGCAACATATAATTCGGGAGTTGAATGGTCAGCAGTTTGTCCACCTGTTCCGGAGTAAGATAACCCAGTTCCATGGCAAGTTCTCCAAAACGTTTATCGTAATGGGTCTGTGTAATATAGACGTCTGCGACTTCACTTGCTGACATATATCCGGAATGAATTGCCAGTGTACCGAATTTTTTGTGAGTAGAGGACTGAATTTTCAAAGCCTCTATCAGCTGTTCAGGAGTGATAACCCCTTTATTAAGCAAAAAATTACCAAAAAACTGCGTATGCATAACTCTTATCTCCCTTCAAAACGCCCTTTTAAAATTTCTGCAATCGCAGAAGAAGAGAAAGGCTTCTGTACAAAATCACGTGCTCCTTCTAAAATAGCATTTTTCAGCTGGGTCTGAGTACCCACAGAGGAAACAACCACAATATAGGCTTTGGGATCAAAACCGCGAATGTCGCGAATCGCTTCCACGCCGTCTTTTACAGGCATAACAATATCCAGAAATGCCAGATCCGGCTGTTCTTCCTTATACCGGTCAAATGCCTCCTGTCCGTTAGAAGCCTCTATAAAATTGTCATAGCCGCATTTTTTGATGATATCCTTTAACTGTTTTCGTGCCAGAACGGAATCATCGCAGATTAATATTTTTACATTTTCCATTCGAATCGCTCCTTGCTGATTGATTTATATATTATGATTCTACACCAACTGATGGTAAGTTTCAATCTTTTCTTTTAATAAATACCGTTTGCAATCCTTTTCGACAGCGTATATAATATTTTATTATTACCATTATATACTGATAAGAAGGGAAAAGCAACAATAAAGAAAGGAATTATACCATGTTGGTACTATTTGATGCAGTCATTTTCATTTATGGAGTTTATACGGTTTATTCTGCTGTCAATATGAAACAGACAGGGAAACTCAGCAGCTGGTTTACCGGCGGAACGGCTGTTTCCGCCATTCGGGACGAAAAGGGATACATAGATTACATTTACGGAAGAACCATCGTTATGGGGGCAATGGCGTCACTGTTTGGTCTTGCAGGATTCGTAAATGACTGTGTAACACCTGTTCCCGCTGTAATGCGTGCCATGATTCTGCTGTTTCTGACAGTATGTATCTGGTTTTATATTTCCATAAACCGTGCAAAACGCAGATTCTGGTAGTCAGCGTTCACCCATGGGAATGTATTCCCGGTGTTCCTGTACGTTTTTATAGGCAGGACGCATGATTTTGCCGTTGTAGTTCAGTTCTTCCAGACGATGGGCGCTCCAGCCGGAAATCCTTGCAATGGCAAAAATAGGCGTATAAAGCTCCAGAGGCAGATTCAGCATACTGTAGGCAAAGCCGGAGAAAAAGTCCACGTTGGGGCTTACGCCTTTGTAGATTTTCCGCTCTCTGGCAATAATCCGGGGAGCCAGGCGTTCCACTGTGGAATAGAGATCAAATTCCTCATCGCGGCCCTTTTCTCTGGAGAGGCGTTCCACGAAGGTACGGAACAGCTCCGCACGGGGGTCTGACAGGGAATATACCGCATGGCCCATACCGTAAATCAGGCCTGCATGGTCGAATGCTTCTTTATGAAGGAGCGCTGTCAGATAAGCCGCGATTTCCTCTTCGTCTTTCCAGTCATGGATATGTTCTTTCATATCTTCAAACATTTTTACCACCTTGATATTGGCGCCTCCGTGTCTGGGGCCTTTCAGGGAACCAAGAGAAGCGGCAATGGCAGAATAGGTATCCGTACCGGAAGAAGATACCAGATGGGTGGTAAAGGTGGAATTGTTTCCGCCGCCATGCTCCATATGGAGAATCAGGGAGATATCCAGCAGTTTTGCTTCCAGGGGCGTATATTTGCTGTCCGGCCGCAGAATATGCAGAATGGTTTCCGCTGTGGACAGTTCCGGTCCCGGTGTGTGGATGAAAAGGCTGGCGCCGTCGTGGTAATGGCGGTAAGCCTGATAACCGTATACGGAAAGAAGCGGAAACAGGCTGATCAGCTCCAGACACTGGCGCAGAACATTTGGTATGGAAATATCGTCTGCCCGGTCATCATAGGAATACAGAGTCAGAACGCTTCGGGCAAGGGTATTCATCATATCCTGGCTGGGAGCTTTCATAATAATGTCTCTGACGAAACTGGTGGGAAGAGAGCGGTAGGTTGCAAGGAGTGTGCAGAAATCTGCCAGTTCCTGCTGAGACGGAAGTTTTCCGAATAAAAGGAGATAAGTGCTCTCCTCAAAACCGAAATGAGCATTGTCGGAAAGTCCCCGGATGATATCCTTCACATTGTATCCGCGGTAATACAGTTCTCCGGGTGCCGGGACAGATTTCCCGTTTTCCATTCTGGTGGAACATACGTCTGAAATTTCCGTAAGCCCTACCAGAACGCCTTTTCCGTTTAAATCCCTCAGACCTCTCTTTACATCATATTCCGAAAAAAGATCCGGATTAATAGTGGCAGCCTGCTGGCTTAATTCGGCCAGACGGAGGATTTCCGGTGTGATTTCGCAAAATTTGTTTGTGTTCATAAAAGCCCCCTTTGTATGGTATGTTAAAAAGTATTATATTATCATATCATATATTTTCACATTGACACAAGAAAAATCATGCAATTTTACGAAAAATTCATAGTTTAAAATAAAAATTTATTTATTTTTGCGGTTTTTAGTACCATATAAGTGTAAGAGATAAGGCATATCAATAGTGCTTTACCTTCTGCACTTATTTTTTTATGATAAGGGAGTAATTGGTCTGGCGAAGCGATTTTTGGATTAACCACATCCGTCATAAAAACCGTCAACCATCCCTTATTATAAGCAGTCGTTTAAGCAGGTTGAAACCCGTAAGGTGCTTTCGTGTAACGAACTAAAATGAGTGGTAATAAGTGTGGATGGGACAATTACAGATTTATTTTGGAGGTTACAGATGATAAGTGTAGGAATTGATGTGTCAAAAGAAAAAAGTACCGTATGTATCTTAAAGCCTTATGGTGAGGTTGTGAGCAGGCCTTTTGAAGTCTGTCATGTGGAGAAAGAACTGTCCGAACTGACTTCCATGCTGCTGCGTCTGAATGATGACATCCGTGTGGTCATGGAAGCTACTGGGATCTACCATCTGCCTGTATTAAGCTATCTGAAAGAAAAAGGGCTGTTTGTGGCAGTGATTAATCCATTTGAGATGAAGGAATACCGCTGTCAGGGGTTAAGACGTGTGAAAACGGATAAGCAGGATGCCATTACAATCTCTAACTATGGGATTGACCATTGGTACAGGCTGAAGGACTATGAGGCAGAAGAAAGCGTCTATGCGGAGCTGAAGCTTTTGGGAAGGCAGTACCGTCACTATATGCGGATGCGTGTGGAGAGCGTGTTGGAACTGACTCATCTTCTGGACTATACGATGCCTGGGATCAAAACGCTGCTGAAAGGCTGGAATGAAACAAATGGGAAAGATAAGCTGGGGGATTTTGCGGAAGAATACTGGCATTATGACAATATCACGAAGAAACCGGAGGAACAGTTTATAGAGAGCTATCTGAAATGGGCAAAAGAGAAGGGATACCATCAGAGCCAGGATAAAGCCGTCAAGATCTATGCACTGGCAAAAGAAGGCATCCCCACAGTACCCTCCGATACCCCATCGACCAAAATGCTGGTACAGGAGGCAGTACGGGTGTTACGAGAAGTCGATAACACTCTGATGACCATTCTAACACAGATGCAGGCATTAGCCAAGAGTCTGCCGGAATATCCGGTTGTCAGGGCAATGGGAGGTGTTGGAAATGTCCTTGCGCCTAAATTGATTGCAGAGATTGGGGATGTGAGAAGATTCCATAGCGGAAAAGCCCTGATAGCCCACGCAGGAATCGACGCGCCGCCCTATCAGTCAGGGCAGTTTATGGGGACAGAGAGGAAAATATCCAAGAGAGGTTCTTCCAGCCTGCGAAAGATTGGATATGAAGTGATGAGATGTCTGAAAACCCATAAAGAGCCAGCAGACGCAGCAGTGTATAGATTTATTTTGAAGAAAGAAAAAGAAGGAAAGTCAAAACGTGCAGCAAAAATAGCGGGATTAAATAAATTCCTTAGGATTTATTATGCACGTGTGATGGAAGTATACCAGAAGTAAAAAGAACTAAAACAGCGGATACGGCAGACCGGATTTTCCACCGGTCTAATTGTCGTAGGAAAAATTCATACGAAAAATATATTTAAAAACCTGCTAAAAAGTCTTGACTTTTGTTAGCAGGTTTTTATGGATTTTACGGTAAAAATAGTTTAGAATGGGGATAGTCCGGCATGGACGGGAAGGAGAGCAGAATGAAGTATCGGGAACTGATTGTTCAGGCGGCTGCCGCGAAAGAATCTGCCTATGCACCCTATTCAAATTTCCGTGTGGGTGCCGCGCTGCTTGCAAAAAGCGGCAGAATTTATACAGGCTGCAATATTGAGAACGTGAGTTTTTCGGCTACAAACTGTGCGGAGCGCACTGCCATATTCAAGGCGGTATCCGAAGGGGAACGGGAATTTGAGGCCATTGTTATCAATGGAGACAATCATGATTATCTGGCTCCCTGCGGAATCTGCAGACAGGTTCTGGCAGAGTTCTGCGATTTCGACACATTTTCGGTGATTCTGGCCAATGATGAGGAGGATTACCGCGTCATGACTCTGGGTGAACTGTTTCCGGGCCCTTTCCGGAAAGAAGACCTGAAGCCATGCGAACCGGCATAAATAACATTTTTTTACACGGAAAGACAAAAAAAGATTGACAGGGAAATGACAAAGGGATATGCTATATAGTAGTGAAGTTTAAATTTAAGGAGGAAATGAAACAATGGCAACAAAGGCATATTATCCAAGAACAGAGATCGGGCCCAATAAGGTTGGTTTTTCAAAGACCCGTTCTATTATTGAAGCCGCATTTTACGGCAACAATGTAGTGAAGGTAAATACCCTGAAGGAAGCATATGAGCTTGCGAAGAATTCTCCGGGAACTGTTGTAACAGACATGCCTGTATACAGAGGCGAAGAATTTGGTCTTGAGCCGGATGCGAAGGTATTGCTGTTCAATGACGGTTCTATCACAGGACGTTATGCGCCTGCTAGAAGAATTACCGGCAAGCCGGGTGTTAATACCACGGAACTGGATAAGATTCTGATGGATGCAGTTTATGATACCAGATGGAAAACCATGTATCATGCGGAAGTATTTATCGGTCTTGATCCGGAATTTATGGTAAAGGCACATCTGCTGATTCCGGAAGGAGAAGAGAACCTCCTTTACTCCTGGATGCTGAACTTCCAGTATATGTCTGACAATTATGTAAAGATGTACAAATCATCCAAACTGTATGAGAACGAGCCGGATATTTACATTTTCTCTGATCCTCAGTGGGTTGGAACAGATAAGACTGACATTTCAGACCCCAACTGCCTGTGCTATTTCAATACGGATACCAACTGCGCAGGAATCCTGGGTATGAGATATTTCGGAGAGCATAAGAAAGGAACACTGACACTGGCATGGGCCCTTGCGAACAGAAACGGTTACGCTTCCTGCCATGGCGGACAGAAGGAATATACACTGGAAGATGGCTCCAAGTATGTTGCCGCAGTATTCGGATTATCCGGTTCCGGCAAATCTACTCTGACACATGCAAAACACAACAACAAATATCCGTCTATCAAAGTGCTTCACGACGATGCATTTATCATCAATGCAGAGACATGTTCTTCCGTGGCATTAGAGCCTACTTACTTTGACAAGACCGCAGATTATCCCACTGCATGTGAGGACAACAAATTCCTGCTGACAGCTCAGAACTGTTCCGCAACTCTGGATGAGGACGGAAAGGTCGTTCTGGTAACAGAAGATGTACGTAACGGTAACGGACGTGCCATCAAGTCCAAATTATGGTCACCGAACCGTGTGGATAAGATTGAAGCTCCGGTAAATGCAATCTTCTGGATTATGAAAGACCCCACCATTCCGCCGGTAGTAAAATTAAAGGGAGCTTCCCTTGCTTCCGTTATGGGTGCAACCCTTGCAACCAAGCGGTCCACTGCCGAGAGACTTGCAGCAGGCGTAGACCCCAACGCACTGGTGGTAGAGCCTTATGCGAACCCATTCCGTACTTATCCGCTGGTAAACGATTATGAGAAGTTCAAATCTCTGGTGGAAACCAAGAATGTAGACTGCTACATTATCAATACCGGTGAATTTATGGGCAAGAAAGTTCAGCCGAAGGATACCCTGGGTGTTCTGGAAGCTATCGTTGAAAAGAAAGCAGATTTCAAACCATGGGGACCGTTCTCCGATATTGAAATCTTTGAATGGGAAGGATTTGTTCCGAATCTGTCTGACAAAGATTATATTGAGCAGTTAAAAGCACGTATGCAGGACAGACTGAATTATGTGACAAACCTTGACGAAGCAGAAGGCGGATTTAACAAGCTGCCGGAAGACGCTGCTGCCGCAATTAAGAAAGTGGTAGACGAGGCAAATACTTTATAAAATCAGAATGTTTTTTTAACTCCCACAGGATATTATTTCCTGTGGGAGAGTGTGTATTAGAAGAAATGTATGTAAACTGTAAAGAAAATGTAACGATTCAGAAATGTGTTGGAGAATGAGAATGAAAAAAAGTAAGAGAATCATTTCGATTATGCTTTGCTTTCTGCTGGCTGTTTCACTCTTTCATGTGAATACCGGTGAGGCTCAGGCGGCAGGAGCAGGAAATTACATATTACAGGTGAACAAGGGAACAAATGTGGTAACTGTATACCGGAAAGACGGAACTCCGGAGCGGGCATTTGTATGTTCTGTGGGAACTGCCACACCCCTTGGAACTTTTTATACCCCCAATAAATACAGATGGCATGAACTGGACGGGCCTTCCTATGGACAGTATTGTACCCGTATTGTGAACGGCATTCTGTTTCATTCCGTGTGGTATTACCGGAACGGTGATTATGCATCCCAGTCTTATGTGCAGTACAATAAACTGGGTTCAACAGCCTCTCACGGCTGTGTCCGTCTGACCGTAGCGGATGCAAAATGGATTTATGATAACTGCCCGCTGGGAACTGAAGTCAGGATTATCTACGGTTCCTCTGCCAATGACCCCCTGGGGAAACCGGCATCCATTAAAGTACCCAATACAGGAACCGGCTGGGACCCCACGGACCCCATGGCAGGCAACCCCTACAGCTCCGCAATGCCTTCTATTGATACCAGCGGCGCCTCCAGAACAGTATCCTATGGAAGTAATTTTAATCCACTGACAGGAATTGTGGCAAGAGACTCCCTTGGAAATGATATCAGCGGTAATCTGGCTTATGCCGGAAAAGTAAATACCAAAAAGCTGGGCGACTATAAAATCACCTACCGGGTCACAGACGCCCTGGGAAGAAACGCTTATGCAGACGTGGTGTATACCGTTGCCGATACCGGAAAGGCTAAAATTTCCGGTGTGAAGAAAACTCAGACCAAAGAATATAAATCAACCCTGAAATTAAAGAAAAATGTGAAGGCAACTACTGCATCCGGAAAGAATCTGACAAAGCAGATTAAGATTAAGGTGATTTATCCGGGCAGCAAAAAAGAGAAAACATATAAGAAGAGTACTCTGAAACTGACAAAGCTGGGAACATATAAGATTAATTATTATGTAACCCATCCGGATAACAAACAGGTGACGAAAGTAACTTCCACCGTTAAGGTGAGAGATACAAAGAAACCGAAGTACAGCGGCATTGTTTCTGCGAAAACTGTGGAATACGGCTCCGTACTGAATCTGAAATCCGGTGTCAAAGCAAAACTGGTTTCCGGTAAGAATATGACCTCAAAAGTGGAAGTCAGAGTGAAAGCACCCAACAAAGAGAAATTTAAGAAGCTGAGCAGCAGTCAGTATACGAATTACAGATTTACTCAGACAGGCATTTATACGGTAAGATATACCGTAAAAAATCCAAACAACAAGAAAGCCGTTGCAGTAAAAGAAATGACCGTAACAGTAGTTGACACTGCGGCTCCTGTTATTTCCGGAGTTACGGACCAGAACGCGGAAATCGGAACTGCTCTGAATCTGCGGGCAGGCGTGACGGCAGCTTTGATATCAGGTCAGGATGTAACGGCAGGAATTCGGCTGAACGTGACCACTCCGGCAGGTGTTTCCAGTGAATTTACCGGAACAGACTATACTTTTGAACAGGCGGGAACTTACACGGTAGTATATACAGTGGCAAATCCGGCTAACAGCCAGGCTGCCGTACAGGCCGTAAAACGTATTACGGTTACAGACAACCGGACTCCAGTTATCAACATTGATGCCAATAAGCTCAAAACCATTGAAGCCAATGCAGCTTACAATGTATATGAGGGCGTCGGAGCGGTTCTGGGCCAGACAGCCATTTCCGGTGTGACAGCTCAGATTATCGACGCCAGCGGTCAGGTGCTCAATATCATTGATGGAGCAGGAATGGCAGTATTTGCCGCACCTGGAACCTATACGATTACCTATACTGTGGCAAATCCGAATAATCCTGCAAAACTGGGAACCGCTCAGCTTACCCTTACGGTAACTGCACCTGCAGCGGATACAGCTCCTCAGACAGCACCCGCCAGTCTGGAGCCTGAGCAGGAAGAAGTTCAGCCTGAACCGAAAGAACCGCAGGATGAAACTCAGCCTGAACCGGAACAGCCAAGGGATGAAATTCAGCCTGAATCGGAACAGCCGGAAGATGAAAATACAGTTCCGGCGGGGTCAGGAACTGCAGATGAATCCCCGGCAGGGGCAGAACCTGAAGCTGAAATGTAACTTTATGGAAAATTTTGTGAAGGAAACATGAAATTAACATTAATTTTTAGTTGCGAATCAGGACATAATAAGGTATAATCAGTTTAGATTTGAGAGTATTTCCTGGAATGTTCGATACCCTGCTATTTTGAACCTACATTTACTTTTATGGGATTCTTATATTGCCAATTGGATGTCAGGCCGTCATTGAGCAGCGGAAGGCAGAAGAGAGGCTGCGGTTACCCACCTGGCTTTGCTAGGAGTCAAAATTGCAGGAAACGGCATTTTGGGGTACTTTCAGAAAAAATTTGAATGTACAAAAGAATTTTACAAAAGCGGATAAGCGCATAAGTTTCAAAAGAAAACATGCTCACTTTTGCGGAAGTGGCTGTTGGGAAGTACGAAGGACAGAAAATAACAAAAGATTCCTGAGGTACGAAAGATAAAAAGTACAAAAGAGGAAGGGCTGCTTTGAAGAAAGGCAGCCTTTTCGCTTGAAGACAGGCAGTCATTTTGGAATTTTAAAAGGGACAGGAATGTTACATGGAAAAGAGATATTCTGTAAATAAAAAAAGTCTCAGGAAAGCGGCTCTGGCGGTGGTAATTCTGATGCTGGCAATTATTTTTATCCGGTTTGCTGTGGGTGAAAAAGTGATTCCGGAATACAGCAGCGAATATGTGGCAATGGCGGAACTGCCTTCCCAGTTGAGTTTTACATATTATGAAGAAGCAGAATGGAAGGATAAAATAAAAGAAATAAACGGGGGAAAGAACCTGAATGGGAAGCTCACTTTCGGAAAGCTGGAAAAGCTGCTGGAGCAGCTTTCCGTACAGGAGTATGTGACCTGTCCGAAGGGATTTTTCTGGAAGCAGGTGTCACGTTCCGAGTGGAACGGCGTATATGAACAGATACTGGATTTACTGGATACGGAAGGGCGTGTATCTGCAAAAAACCTGGTATTTCTGATGGATGAAAAAGAAGAACAGAATGAGGACGGAAGTTCCCGGAGGCTGACGCAGAAAGGCTATTATGAGGTGGCAGAGGGCATCAATTATTTCCATGCATACGACATGTATCAGGTCTATGTGATGGGAAACCGGATGATTGGAATCAGCAGTGAATGCAAAGGGCCGCTGATGCTGAAAAATGTATTTGTACATACCAGCGGTGAGGAAAAAGCAGAGCTGTTGTTTGAACATCAGAAAATTTCTCTGGACATTGCCGGACTGACAGAGAACATCACAAATACCATCTGTGATCTGGAATGGACAGACGGCAGGGTGACGTCAATCTATAAAAAAGAAGATTTGATTTCCGGCAAAGTCCTGAGCTTTAACGAGGAACAGATTGAGATTTCCGGTTATGGAACACTGGAGCATAACGGTGCATTGAAAATATACAAAACGTATGGTACAGTAGAGGAACTGGATGAATCCAAGCTGGTAATCGGAAATCTGAAGGCAGATTTTGTGGTGGCTGATAAACAGGTGTGCGGTATTATTCTGAAAGAACCTGCTTCTATTGAAATTGTCCGGGTTCTGCTGCTGAATGAAGAAGGAACCCCCTACCACGAAGATCCTGTATTTGTGACAGATGCGGGCGGTACCCTTACCATTGGAGACAGAACTCAGCCAATCGAATCAGGACAGCCGGTAAAAGCAGCCGAATTTTTTGAAAAAGATTCCGATTATCTGAAAATCGCACTGGAAAATGAAAATGGACGCATCTATTTTTCCGATGCATCCGGCACTCATACTTCCCTGGGGTATCAGGGTACTATGGAAATCCGGAAATATCCGGAAGGATACGGAACCGTCAATGAACTGTCTCTGGAACAATACCTGTACGGAGTAGTGCCCAGCGAGATGCCTTCTTCCTATGAGAGGGAAGCATTGTGCGTTCAGGCAGTCTGTGCCAGAAGTTATGCATGTATTCAGCTTATGAAAGGCGATTATGCCGCACTGGGCGCCCATGTGGATGACAGTACCAGTTATCAGGTATATAATAAGCAGGAAGGCAATGAACAGACAAAACTTGCAGTGGACGACACCGTCGGAGAAGTGATAAAATATCAGGGAGAAATTGCAGAGGCCTACTTTTTTTCCACTTCCTGCGGACATACGGGAAATATGGGACTGTGGAATACGGAAGAAGGCGGGAAATACGGATATCTGCAGGGAATTTCTCTGCTGACAGACGACAGTGAGCCAGGTCTTGAGGGAGAAGAAAATTTTGCGGAATTTATTAAAAGCAGCGAAGTAAACGCCTACGACAAAGACAGCCCCTATTTTCGCTGGCAGGCAGAAGTATTTCTGAGTAAAAGCGCAGAAGCTATAAATAAAGCAGTAGCAGAGCGGGCCCAGGCCAGTCCGGGAAATGTACAGATTCTGAAACAGGACGGTTCGGAGGGAACCGTTGCGGAACTTCCGGGCTTCGGCGGGGTAAAAGAGCTTTCCGTGGCAGAGCGGGGCGCCGGAGGAGGAATCCGGACCCTGTGCGTGTCCTATGAAAAAGGAACCGTAAATCTGCTGACAGAATATAATATACGCTGCGTACTGGGAGCTGCTGCCGTAAATTTAAAGAATCAGGCCGGAGAGACTCTGGATATGCAGCTTCTGCCCAGTGCTTACTGTACCCTCACTCCGGTTCAGGACGGATATGTGCTGTACGGCGGAGGATATGGCCATGGAATTGGTATGAGCCAGAACGGCGCCAACGGAATGGCAAAAGAGGGTATGAGTTATATTGAGATTCTAATGAAGTTTTATCAGAATATTACCATAGAAAACATATATAATGAGGAATAGAGATGTTTTGGAAAATAGTAGCAGGAGTAAAAGCCTTTCTGGAGGAATGCAGAAAAGATAATATCAGCGCATATGCAGCACAGTCGGCATTTTTTATTATCATGTCTCTGATTCCCTTTGTCATGCTGTTTATATCTCTGATACAGTATACTCCGGTAACGGAAAGCATGGTGATGGAGACCATAAACCGGCTGATGCCCGATTATATCGCACCGTTTCTGATTGGAATTATCCATGAGGTATACAGTAATTCCGTGGGAATTGTATCTGCTGCGGCAGTGATGGCGGTATGGTCTGCGGCCAAAGGACTTCAGTGCCTGACCAATGGGCTGAACAGCGTATATGATATTGAAGAAACCAGAAACTGGCTTCTGTTGCGGTTTCGTGCGATTCTTTATACCCTTATGCTGGTGGTTGCCATTGTGGCGTCTCTGACACTGATGGTATTCGGTAACAGCCTGCAGCATCTGATTGTGAAGTATCTGCCCATTGTGGCGGATATTACACAGGGGATTTTAAAACTCCGCTCCCTGATCCTTCTTGCTGTTCTGATGCTGTTTTTTGCAATGCTGTTTAAAATGCTTCCCAATCGGAAAACAGAAGTCAGAAATCAGCTTCCGGGCAGTCTGCTGGGTGCAGTGGGCTGGTCCCTGCTGTCTTTCGGTATCTCCGTTTATGTGGACTATTTTAACGGATTTTCCATGTACGGCAGCCTGACCACCATTATCCTGTTAATGCTGTGGCTGTATTTCGGCGTATACATTCTGCTGGTATGTGCAGAACTCAACAAAGCTTATGAAGAATATCAGATACAAAAGAGGTAATGACATTTCATTCCGGATGTGATAGACTATAAAGAACGACAGTTTGGGAGGAAGTCATATGGCGTCAAGACCAGAAAATACGACAAAAAGAAAAACAGGCGGAAAGACTGCGGCAGGAAAGAAAAACAGCAGCCAGGAGGTATCATTTGGAAGTGAAGTGGTCCTTCTGGTTCTGTTGGCTGTCTGCATCATATTGTTTATCAGCAACTTTGGAATCGGCGGTTTCATTGGAGCAAAGGTAAGCGCTTTCTGTTTCGGCCTGTTCGGAATGATGGCTTATCTGTTCCCGGTATGTCTTTTTGTGGGAGCAGCCTTTTTTGTGTCTAACCGAAATAACAGAGTTGCTGTCATAAAACTTGTGGCAGGCGTGGTATTTATTTTATTTTTATGCCTGTTTATGGAGCTGATTGCAGGAGAATCCGGCGAATACCAGGTACAGAAGTCTTTTCAGTATGCGGCGGAACATAAAAACGGAGGCGGAGCACTGGGCGGGCTTCTGGCTATGTTGCTCTGTCCTGCCATCGGAAAACCAGGCGCTTATATTGCAGATGTTATCGGATTAATTATTGCCCTGGTGCTGCTTACGGAACGCTCATTCCTGGGCGGCGTGAAAAAAGGGAGCAGGAAAGTATATGATACCGCCAGAGAGGATGCGGCAAGGCGCAGAGAGCAGAAAGAACTGCGCCGGGAAGAACAGAATCAGAGGCGGACAGACCGAAAAGTAGAAGGCGTTGCTCTGGATACCAGGATTCTTCCGGTGTCTCCGGAACGCTCTGATAATATCAGCGAACTGAAACTGCCGGTGGAAACAGAGGCATTTTCCAGAGAATTAAAAGAGAAACTGTTTTCTGACAGAGGAAAGGAAAAACAGGGAAAAGCCACATCTTATTCCGTATTGCAGGGGAACAGCTTTCAGAACCATATGCCCCTGGATGAAGAAGTTCACAGCAGTCCGGTCAGAAATGTGGTGGGATGGGATTCACCGGAAGCTCCCTCCACGGCGTCTATTCTGGAAATGCCTGTAAAAAGAGAAACGAATCATCCCCAGGAACTTTTCTCAGAACCGGTAGTGGTAGAGAAGATTCACCGAAGCCCCAGAAGAAGCAGAAAAATATCTGAAATACCGGAATTATCAGAGGCCATGGAGCAGAATACCCGGACAGATACGTCAGCCGGAGAGATACTTCTGACGGGAGAAGAACCGCTGGTAATCAATTCCGAACCGTCTTTTGCAGAAGAGATGTTTACAGAAGTGAATGATGCATCCGCTTCTGCAGATGAGATGTCTGCAGGGTTAAATGATGCATCCGCTTCTACGGATGAGATGTTTGCAGGACTGAATGATACATCCGCTTTTACAGATGAGATGTTTGCAGGGCTGGAATCTGCCATTATATCAGGAGCTTCTCAGACATCTGAAGATGTCCGGGCGGAAGAACTGACGGCGCCGGAATCGGAGGTTATCCCGGCATCTGTACCGGATGAACCGGAAGTACCGGAACCGGAAGTACCGGAACCGGAAGCTGTGCCGAATGAACCGGAAATATCGAAACCGGCCGCGCAGCCGCAGGAAATGGCTTCTCCGGCCAAAGAGTCTCTTTTGCCGCCTCCCAAACAGGAATATATATTTCCTCCGGTTTCTCTGCTGAAAAAAGGAACCGGAAGCCAGGGAGATTCCAGGAAGCATTTACAGGAGACGGCCCTGAAACTGCAGCAGACTCTGAAGAATTTCGGCGTCAATGTGACCATTACCGACGTAAGCTGCGGGCCCAGTGTGACCCGTTATGAAATGCAGCCGGAAATGGGTGTGAAAGTCAGCAAAATTGTAAATCTGGCAGACGATATCAAGTTAAATCTGGCAGCGGCGGATATCCGTATCGAAGCCCCCATTCCCGGAAAAGCGGCAGTTGGTATAGAGGTGCCCAACAAAGAAAATGTCATGGTGCGGTTCCGGGATATGGTAGAGACAGAAGAATTTCAGAATCATCCCTCCGGTATCTGTTTTACTGCGGGAAAAGATATCGGCGGACAGGCAGTGGTGGCGGATATTGCCAAAATGCCCCATCTGCTGATTGCAGGAGCCACCGGTTCCGGAAAATCCGTATGTATCAACACCATAATTATGAGTATTCTCTATAAAGCGGATCCGGATGATGTGAAGCTGATTCTGATTGACCCCAAAGTGGTGGAATTAAGCGTATATAACGGAATTCCCCATCTGCTGATTCCCGTGGTCACAGACCCGAAAAAAGCGGCCGGAGCCCTTCACTGGGCAGTAGCGGAAATGATGGACCGATATCAGAAATTTGCAGACTGTCAGGTAAGGGATTTGAAGGGCTATAACCAGAAAATAGCTGCACTGGAACATGTGGAAGATGAGACCAAACCCACAAAGCTGCCTCAGATTGTAGTGATTGTGGATGAGCTGGCAGACCTTATGATGGTGGCGCCGGGAGATGTGGAGGATGCAATCTGCCGGCTGGCACAGCTTGCAAGAGCGGCCGGCATTCATCTGATTATCGCTACCCAGCGGCCCTCGGTGGACGTTATCACTGGTCTGATTAAGGCCAACATGCCTTCCCGAATCGCTTTTTCCGTATCTTCCGGTGTGGATTCCCGAACCATACTGGACATGAACGGAGCGGAAAAACTGCTGGGTAACGGAGATATGCTGTTTTATCCCCAGGGTTACCAGAAGCCCTTACGTGTCCAGGGGCCCTTTGTGTCGGACTCTGAAGTGGAAGAAGTGGTGGATTTCCTGAAAAAGCAGGGCACTGTGGCATATAATCCGGAAGTGGAGGCAAAAATGAATACGGTTTCCGCAGGATCAGGAGCCGGTCCGGGAGGCGGGAACGAAAGGGACGCTTATTTCGTGGAAGCCGGAAAATTTGTAATTGAAAAAGAAAAGGGCTCCATCGGAATGCTCCAGAGAATGTTCAAAGTCGGTTTTAACCGGGCGGCAAGAATTATGGACCAGCTTGAAGAAGCAGGAGTGGTAGGGCCGGAAGAAGGCACAAAACCAAGGAAAGTACAGATGACCATGTCAGAATTTGAGACATATGTGGAAGAACATGTATAGAAATTACAGGAGGAAAACATGAAAACAGATATTCAGATTGCACAGGAAGCAGAAATGATTCACATCAGAGATGTGGCGGCCAGACTGGATATTCCGGAAGATGATTTGGAATTATATGGAAAATATAAGGCCAAGCTGTCGAATGAATTAATCGAAAAAGTAAAGAATAAAAAAGACGGAAAATTAATTCTTGTGACGGCTATCAACCCCACTCCGGCAGGAGAAGGCAAAACCACTACCAGTATAGGCCTGGGCCAGGCATTTGGCAAAATGGGGAAAAAAGCAGTTCTGGCACTGCGTGAACCTTCCCTGGGACCCTGTTTTGGCATTAAGGGCGGAGCAGCGGGCGGCGGTTATGCGCAGGTAGTCCCCATGGAAGACCTGAATCTGCATTTTACCGGAGACTTCCATGCCATTACTTCTGCCAATAATCTTCTTGCGGCTTTGCTGGACAACCATATCCAGCAGGGAAATCCTCTGAATATCGACCCCCGGCAGGTAGTATGGAAGCGCTGCCTGGACATGAATGACCGTGTATTGCGCAATATTGTGGTAGGTCTCGGAACGAAAATGGACGGGATGGTGCGGGAAGACCATTTTGTAATTACCGTGGCCTCTGAGATTATGGCAGTATTGTGTCTTGCAGAGGATATGGCTGATTTGAAAAAACGTCTGGGCAGAATGATTGTGGCCTATACATTTGAAGGAAAACCTGTGACAGCAGATGATATTCAGGCTACCGGTTCCATGGCAGCCCTGTTAAAGGACGCTTTAAAACCCAACCTCATCCAGACACTGGAACATACGCCGGCCATTGTGCACGGAGGACCTTTTGCCAATATCGCTCATGGCTGCAACAGTGTCCGCGCTACAAAGACAGCTCTGAAACTGGCCGACTATGTGGTGACAGAAGCAGGCTTCGGAGCCGATTTGGGGGCAGAAAAATTTCTGGACATTAAATGTCGTATGGCAGGTCTGAAACCGGATGCCGTAGTACTGGTGGCAACGGTGCGGGCATTGAAATACAATGGCGGCGTACCGAAGGCTCAGCTTTCTGAGGAGAACCTGGAGGCACTGAAAAAAGGAATTGTAAATCTGGAAAAACACATTGAGAATTTACAGAAATATGAAGTACCCGTAGTCGTAACACTGAATTCTTTCGTTACAGATTCTGAAGCGGAAACAGAATTTGTGGAGCAGTTCTGCAAGGAGCGGGGTTGTGAATTCGCCCTGTCGGAAGTATGGGAAAAAGGCGGAGAAGGCGGAATTGCTCTGGCAGAAAAAGTGCTGGAAACCCTGGAAACAAAAGAGAGCCGGTTCCATCCTCTGTACGAGGACAGCCTTTCTCTGAAAGAGAAAATAGAAACTGTTGCCAGAGAAATTTACGGTGCGGACGGAGTTACTTACGCCCCGGCAGCGGAAAAAGAATTAAAACGAATTGAAGAACTGGGCATGGGTAATTTCCCGGTATGTATGGCAAAGACTCAGTATTCCCTGTCTGACGACCAGACGAAGCTGGGAAGGCCCACAGGATTTACCGTAAATGTCCGGGAAGTATATGTATCTGCCGGAGCCGGATTCGTAGTGGCAGTTACCGGCGCCATTATGACCATGCCGGGACTTGGAAAAACCCCGGCGGCATATCAGATTGATGTGGATGACCAGGGAGTTATTACCGGATTGTTCTGAGAAAACGCTGATTTAATCAGCGTTTCCCAGGAGGCAGTTTCAATGGTACGGCAGTGAAAGAAAGGAAGAAGCATGGCAGTAATTATAGATGGAAAAAAGATTTCTCAGCAGATAAAAGATGAATTAAAAGAAAAGGTGGAACGGCTGCAGGCGGAAGGGAAAACAGGATCTCTTGCAGTCATTCAGGTAGGTGCGGATCCTGCTTCCGCCGTCTATGTGCGGAATAAGAAAAATGCCTGCGCTTATATCGGCATTGATTCTCTGGCTTATGAGCTTCCGGAAGAAACCGGGGAAGAAGAACTGCTGAAGCTGATTGATGAATTAAATCATAAGAAAGAAGTAAAGGGTATCCTGGTGCAGCTTCCCCTTCCCGGCCATATCTGCGAGGACAAGGTGATACAGGCCATCAGCCCGGAGAAAGATGTGGACGGTTTTCATCCGCAGAATGTGGGAAAACTCACCATTGGAGAACCGGGATTCGTCTCCTGTACCCCGGCCGGAATTATTCAGCTTCTGAAACGCTCCGGTGTGGAAGCAGAGGGGAAACACTGCGTGGTCATCGGAAGAAGCAATATTGTGGGAAAACCCATGGCCCTTCTGATGCTGCGGGAAAACGCCACCGTAACCATTGCCCATTCCAGAACCAGGAATCTTCCAAAACTCTGCAGACAGGCAGACATTCTGATTGTGGCGGTGGGAAAACCGCGGCTGATCGGTGCGGAATATGTAAAGGAAGGTGCAGTTGTGATTGACGTGGGCATTCATCGTGATGAACATAATAAATTATGCGGAGATGTGAAATTTGAGGAAGTGGAACCCGTTGCTTCTGCCATTACCCCAGTGCCGGGAGGCGTGGGCCCCATGACCATTGCAATGCTTATGAGTAACTGCGTACAGAGCATAGAAGCGGGGCAGAAAGAATGAAATGTGCAAATTGCGGAGCAGAACTGAAAACCGGATGTGTATATTGTTCCGTGTGCGGGGCAGAAGCCCAGATTGTATCGGATTACAATCTTCTGGAAGATGATTTTCTGCGGGGACTGCTGCAGGAAAAAAAGAAAAAGATAGCAGGCCATAAATCTTCCGGAAAAGGAAAGAAGAAAACAGCAGGCAAAGGCAAAACCGGCGCTTCCGGGAAAGGCAGATCCGGACACAGAAAGAAATATCCCACATGGGCGATTCTTGCACTGGTGATTCTGGCAGTTCTGGTGGCGGGAATTGTGCTGCTGATGACTTATGCCCGAAGTAATTCCTATGAATATCAGATGAAAAAAGCAGAAGATTACCAGAGCAGAAGTGATTACCGCAAGGCGGAAAAATACCTGCGGCGGGCTTTACAGCTCCAGACAGACAGCCTGGATGCGCGTATGCGTCTGGCAGAAGTCTGCCAGGCACAGGAACAGAATGACAGTGCACGGAAACTTCTGCTGGAAGTGCTGAAACTGGATGAAGACTGCCTGGAAGCATATGAACAGTTAATTCAGATTTACGCGGAACAGAAAGATTATAAGGCCATCCAGAGTTTGGGCGATAAAGTAACAGATGGGGAAATACGTGAGCTGTTTGCGGAATATCTGCCGGAGCCTCCTCAGGCTGATCCGGAAGGAGGCATTTTCCAGGGAGAAATCTTTGTGGAACTCACCGCAGAAAATGGTTGTGAAATCTATTATACCACAGACGACACAGATCCGGAACAGGGCAGGAAATATCACACGCCCATTCTGATGGAGCCGGGGAAAAATATCAGGCTCCGGGCCGTTGCCCGCAATCAGTTCGGCCTCTGCAGCCAGGAACTGGAAGAAGAATATCAGATAAAGAAACAGAAGCCCAATCCTCCTCAGGTGGCTCCTTATGGTGGGAGTTTCTATACGCCGGAAACCATCGTGGTACAGGTACCGGAGGGCTGCAGGGTATACTATACCTGGGATGATACGGTGCCCACACAGGAATCTCAGCAGTACAGAGAACCCATTCATATACCGGAAGGCAATAATGTGCTGTCCCTGATTCTGGTAGACAAATATGGAATGGTTTCCGATGTGCTGCGATGCAACTATATTTACATGCCGGAATAAAACGTATAAAAGAGGCTGCCGCAAAATATAAAACTATTTTGCGGCAGCCTCTTTTTCCATGAAAATACAGATACAAACTTGCCTTTGAGGCCCAGTTGTTATATGATAAATATATACTTTAATAAGGATGTGGCATATGAAAGATTTAAGTGAAATTCGGAAAGAAATAGATGAAATTGACCGCCGGATTGTGGCTCTGTATGAAGAACGGATGAAACTGACCACAGAGGTGGCAGAATACAAAATATCCACCGGAAAACCGGTGCTGGACAAAACACGGGAAAGGGAGAAGCTGGCCAGAGTAAAAGAACTGGTTCAGACAGAAGAAAACTGCTACGATGTGGGAGAACTGTTTGAGCAGATTATGGCTCTCAGCCGGAAGCGCCAGTACCAGATGCTGATACAGCACGGACAGGGCCAGGAGACCGGTTTTGTTCCGGTGGACAGACTGCCCTTTACCAGCCATAAGGTGGTATATCAGGGAACCGAGGGGGCCTACAGCCAGATTGCCATGAAGGCTTATTTCGGAGAGGAGACGTACGGTTACCATGTGGATACCTGGCGTGACGCCATGGAAGCCATAAGCAGTGGAGAAGCAGATTATGCAGTCCTGCCCATTGAAAATTCCTCTGCCGGAATTGTAGGAGAGAATTTTGATTTACTGGTGGAATACGGCAACTTCATTGTAGCGGAACAGACCATCAAAGTAGAACACGCGCTGCTGGGGCTTCCCGGCAGCAGCCTTTCTGATATTACCTGTGTGTATTCCCATCCCCAGGCCCTTATGCAGAGCGTGGACTTTCTGGACGAGCATAAGGACTGGAAACGGATAAAAGCAAAGAATACGGCAATGGCGGCCAAAAAGATTCTGGAAGACGGCCGAAAAGACCAGGCGGCCATAGCAAGTGCGGTGACAGCGGATATTTACGGACTGGAAATTCTGAAAGACCATATCAATTACAGTGAGGAAAACAGCACCAGATTTATCATTGTTTCCGGCAGAAAAATCTGTCGGAAAGGAGCGGATAAAATCAGTATCTGTTTTGAAATATCTCATGAAAGCGGCTCCCTTTACCACATGCTTTCCCATATGATCTTCAACAACCTGAACATGGTAAAAATTGAATCCAGGCCCATTAAGGATAAGAGCTTCGAGTACCGCTTTTTTGTGGATATGGAAGGAAATCTCAGGGACGGCGCCGTACAGAATGCGCTGAAAGGACTGCAGGAAGGAGCCCTTTCCATTAAAGTACTTGGGAATTATTAAAGAGACAGAGGGATGAGAAATGAAACATACGGAAAAACTGATTTTGTACCGGGGATTTGAACAGGGTAAGATTCTGGAGGATTTTACCTGGATTATGGAGCATTACCGGGAGGATACCTGTTCCGGAGAAGAATTACGGGCTTTGTGTTATGAATGTATGCATCGTCTCACTGAGCTTTCCGCCAGCCATGGATTCGAGGGAAATCTCTGGCAGAATTACCTGACTTTCCTGCTGGTAAATCATGAAAATGCCTACAGTACTTCCTGTGAAATCAAAGGCAGGATTACCGGCAGCATTAACGAACTGGCCCTCCATGATTTTGCAGTCTTCAAGGAACTGTTCGACTTTGATTTGCAGGAACTTCAGAAAGAACTGGAAATTCCGGAATTTGCCATTCTGCAGAATTATAAAAGAGCCGACCGGGACGGAAAGGTGTTCAACCACAGAATCCGGGACAGGATCTGCGCACTGAGCATCCGTCTGAAGCAGACAGGCACAGTAGAAGAATTTAAGGATGAAGTGACGGAATTTTACCGGGAATTCGGTGTGGGCAAACTGGGATTACATAAAGCATTTCGTGTGGAACATGAAGACCGTCAGGTAAAGATTGTACCCATTGCCAATATTGCCCATGTCCATCTGGACGATCTGGTGGGGTATGAGGTTCCGAAACAGAAGCTCATTGATAATACGGAGGCTTTTGTGAAAGGCAGGAGGGCCAATAACTGCCTGCTGTTCGGAGATGCCGGAACGGGCAAATCCACCAGTATAAAAGCAATTATCAACCAGTATTACGACCAGGGCCTCCGGATGATTGAAATATACAAACACCAGTTTCAGGATTTAAACGATGTAATTGCCCGGATTAAGAATCGAAATTATAAATTTATCATATATATGGATGACCTGTCTTTTGAAGAATTTGAAATCGAATACAAATATCTGAAGGCAGTCATCGAAGGAGGTCTGGAGAAAAAACCGGACAACGTTCTGATTTACGCCACCTCTAACCGGAGACATCTGGTGAGAGAGAAATTCAGTGATAAAGCGGAGCGGGACGATGAACTGCACACAAACGATACGGTACAGGAAAAGCTGTCTCTGGCTTCCAGATTCGGCGTTACCATTTATTTCGGAAAACCGGATAAAAAAGAATTTCAGAAAATTGTAAGAAGTCTGGCCCGGAAACATCAGATTCCCATGGCCGAGGAAGAACTGCTGGCAGAAGCAAATAAGTGGGAGCTGAGCCACGGAGGGCTTTCCGGCAGAACCGCCCGGCAGTTTGTTGATTACCTGCTGGGAAAGCAGTAAGTCAGAAGCCGCGGCCCCGGAGGCCCGGCAGAAAGGAACAGATATGAAGATTACCACATTTGCAGCAATTTACATTGGCTCATATGAAGTGAGTCTGAAAATATTTGAGATTTCCGCAAATCGGAAAATACGTTCCATTGATTATGTGCGCAGCCATGTGGAACTGGGACGGGACGCCTTTGGAAAAGGCGTTATCGGGTATGAACTGGTAGAGGAACTCTGTCAGATTTTAAAGGAGTTCCATACCATTATGGATGGATATAAGGTAGACGATTATGAGGCATGTGCGGGAAACGTATTCCGGAATGTGAGCAACGCACCCTTTATACTGGATCAGATTCGTCTCCGCACCAGAATCGAAGTGACAGTTCTCAGCAATTCCGAACACAGGCTGATGGATTATAAATCTCTGGCCATCCTGCCCAAATTTGAAAAAATGATTCAGAAAGGGGCGGCAGTGGTCAATGTAGGGGGCGGCAGTATGCAGATTACCCTGTTCCGCAAGGGGACAGCCATTACCACCCAGCATATTGAACTGGGCATTATGCGGATTCGGGAAAAGCTGTCCAAAATTGAAAATCTGGTTTCCCATTATGAAACCCAGATTCAGGAGCTGATTGACAAAGAGCTGGAAATTTTCAAACGGATTTACCTGAAAGACCGGGAAATGAAATATGTAATTATTATGGGAGATTACATCGAAGAAATGACAAAGGGATTTTCCAAAAAGGAAGAGGACGGCACCATAGAAACCGAACGCTTTATTAAAATGCTGAATAAATGGTACCGGAAATCCACCGAGGAAATTTCTCTGGATTTGAATCTGGCCAACGAACACGATCCCCTGATTATCCCCTCGGTGGTGCTGTACAAACGCCTCAGTGAAGAACTGAATGCAAAATATATCTGGGTGCCCGGAGTAAATATCAGCGACGGAATCGTCTGCGCCTATGCGGAGAAAAAGCGCATGATTTATTTTGAGCACGATTTTGAAGAAGATGTGCTGGCCGCCGCCCGGAATCTGGCGGAACGCTATCAGGGCTATTCCAGCCACACGGAGGCAGTCCTTGCCATGACAGTTGCCATTTTTGACGCCATGAAAAAAGTGCACGGCATGGGCAAAAGGGAGCGGCTGCTGCTGCAGGTGGCGGCAATTCTTCACGATTGCGGCCGCTATATCAGCCTGGTAAATCAGGCCGAGTGTTCTTATCAGATTATCATGGCCACCGAGATTATCGGCATGACCCATATGGAGCGGGAAATTGTGGCAGGTACCGTAAAATACAATTCTCAGCCCCTGCAGCCTTACAGCAGCGTAAGCGATAAAATGGACCAGAAAGGCTATATGACCGTGTCCAAGCTGACAGCTATTCTCAAAATTGCCAATGCCATGGACCGGAGCCATAAACAGAAGTTCCGGAATATCAAAGCTGCTTTACAGGACCGGGAACTGGTGATAACAGTGGAATCCTCGGAGAGTATTGTGCTGGAAAAGGGCCTCTTTTCCGCTTATGCAAATTCTTTTGAAGAAGTTTTCAGTGTAAAACCAAGGATACGAGAAAAGAAAGTGTTTTAAGGGAGGATATGGAAATGGACAAAGAAAAGGATTATCTGAAACCGGAATATTACGAAAACCGGGAACTGAGCTGGCTGAAATTTAATTACAGAGTGTTGAACGAAGCCAGAGATAAAAATATTCCCCTGCTGGAACGGTTAAAATTTGTAAGTATTACCTCATCGAATCTGGATGAATTTTTCATGGTCCGGGTGGCTTCCCTGAAAGATATGGTTCATGCAGGATATAAAAAGACCGATATTGCAGGAATGACTGCAAAAGAGCAGCTTGAAGCCATCAACAAAGATACCCGTTCCCTGGTGGAAATGCAGTACAGCACCTATAACCGTTCTCTGGTTCCGCTGCTTCACAATCATGGGATTGAGATTATTTCCGCTTACGAAGAACTGGATGAAGTTCAGGGAGAATATGTGGACCGCTATTTTGAGGAAACGGTATATCCGGTGCTGACGCCCATGGCCGTAGACGCCTCCCGGCCTTTTCCGCTGATTCGCAACAAGTCTTTAAATATCGCCGCCCTTCTGAACAAAAAGGGAGATAAAAAAGAAGAACTGGAATTTGCCACCGTACAGGTGCCCTCGGTACTTTCCAGAATCGTGCAGATTCCCTCTCAGGATGAAGGCAGTAAAACTTTCATTCTGCTGGAACAGATTATCGAGCGCAATATTCACCGGCTGTTTCTGAATTACCATGTGGTATGTGCCTGGCCTTACCGGATTATGCGGAATGCAGACCTTACCATTGACGAGGACGAGGCGGAGGATTTGCTGCAGGAAATTCAGAAACAGTTAAAAAAGCGCCAGTGGGGAGAAGTCATCCGTCTGGAAGTGGAAGATAAAATAGATAAACGTCTTCTGGGAATACTGAAAGAAGACCTTCATATTGCCCAGGAGGACATCTTTAAGATAAACGGTCCGCTGGATCTGACCTTTCTGATGAAGATGTACGGAATCGAAGGAGCGGATGATCTGCGTTATGAGCCTTACCAGCCTCAGCGCGTGCCTCAGATTGTGCCGGGAGAAGATATTTTTGCCGCCATCCGGAAGGGAGATATTCTGCTGCACCATCCCTACCAGACTTTTGACCCGGTGGTGGATTTTATAAAACAGGCTTCTCTGGACCCGGACGTGCTGGCCATCAAACAGACCCTGTACCGGGTCAGCGGAAATTCCCCAATTATTGCCTCTCTGGCTCAGGCTGCGGAAAACGGGAAACAGGTATCCGTGCTGGTGGAATTAAAGGCCCGGTTTGATGAGGAAAATAATATTGTATGGGCAAAGAAACTGGAAAAAGCAGGCTGCCACGTAATTTACGGGCTGGTGGGCCTGAAAACCCACAGTAAAATTGCGCTGGTGGTACGGAAAGAGGAAGACGGAATCCGCAGGTATATCCATCTGGGAACAGGAAACTACAACGATTCTACTGCCAAATTATATACGGATCTTGGCATGTTCACCTGTTCCGAAGCCATCGGAGAGGACGCCACAGCCGTGTTTAACATGCTGTCAGGATATTCCGAGCCCCCTTCCTGGAATAAACTGGCAGTAGCCCCCATCTGGCTGCGCAAGCGTTTTCTCAAACTGATTAAACGTGAAATCAAACATGCACAGGCAGGCAGAGAAGCATTTATCCGGGCGAAAATGAATTCCCTCTGCGACCGGGACGTCATCGGGGCACTGTACGAAGCCTCCGCAGCCGGAGTGAAAATAGATCTGGTAGTGCGCGGCATCTGCTGCCTGAAAGTGGGTATTCCGGGAATCAGCGAAAATATCACTGTGCGCTCCATTGTGGGAAATTTCCTGGAACACAGCCGGATTTTCTGGTTCCACAACGACGGGCAGGAAGAAATCTATATGGGCAGCGCCGACTGGATGCCCCGGAATCTGGACCGAAGAGTGGAGATTCTGTTTCCGGTGGAAAATGAAACACTGATGGAGCAGATACGCCATATTCTGGAACTCCAGCTTGCAGACAATATGAAATCCCATATTTTACAGCCCGACGGCAGATATGAGAAAATAGACAAGCGAGGGAAAAAGCTGGTAAATTCACAGCAGCAGTTTTGTGAGGAGGCAAAAAAAGCCCTTCCGAAAACAGTAAATGTTTATCAGGAAAGAGTGTTTATTCCGGCAGAACCAATGGAATAAAAAGCAATACGACGTTTTATTTCCGGCTCATTGTTCGAAAGAATAAATTCAAAAAGAGAGTGGAGGAGATCTTATGGAACACAAAATTTTGTTTACAGATCTGGATGAAACATTATTAAATCATGACAAGAGCATTTCAAAAGAAAACCGGGCCGCCATTGCCAGAATGCTGGAACTGGGCCATGATTTTGTGCTGATGACGGGGCGTCCCATTGCCACAGGACGGCTGGCAGTGAAAGAACTGAACCTGTCCTTTCCCAGATGTTATATGGTCGCTTACAACGGAGCGGTAGTTTATGACTGTGTGGCGGACCGGGTGCTGGCAGAGCGCACCCTGCCCATGGAAGTGGCAAAAGAAATCATTCTGGCCGGAAAAAAATCCGATATTTATGTACAGACGTATGAACAGGACACCATTCTGGCAGAACACCATGGCAAAGAACTTGATTTCTACCTGCGGAACGCCAGAATGAGATACCGTCTGGTGGACAATATTTTCGTAAGTCTGGAGCAGGAACCCCATAAGGTAATGCTGATTGATGTGGACCACCCGGAAAGGCTTCAGCAATTTCAGACAGACCATCCGGAACTCAGAGAACGGAGCAACTGCTTTTTCTCCTACAATGAATATCTGGAATACTGCCCCAAAGATACCGATAAAGGCAGCGGCCTGAAGTATATCAGCAAATTCCTGAATGTTCCTATTGAACATACGGTGGCAGTGGGAGACGAACGCAACGATATTCCCATGATTCAGGCAGCTCATGTGGGCGTTGCGGTGAAAAACGGCCATGAAGAACTGAAAGGTGCGGCGGATTATGTGACAGAGTATGACAATGAGCATGGAGCTATTGCTGAAATCATTGAAAAATTCATCCTGAACGAGTCTGCATAATCCGGTAAAGGGGGATTGGAATGAGACTTTTCAAAAGGAACATGACAGCATCGGCAGGACTTTTCCTGCTTTTGGGCCTGCTGTTTCTGCGTATGGGGATTCCGGTGCACGCAGCAGGAAGTAAAACTTTAAGGGCTGGTGAGCAGATTACCTTAAGGGCTGGCAGCAGCAGTTCCACCTATCAGTGGCAGGTCAGCGATACAGCAGTGCTCGCCCTGGGAGAAAACGGCAGACAGTTCTGTAAATTTACAGGACTGCAGGCCGGAACAGTCACCGTAACAGTGACTTATTCCAAACTGGAATGGGACAGCAGCAAAGCGGATATATGGGGCAATATTACGGGAGACTTTGTACCCCGGCGCAAAACCGAAAGCTGGAATGTTACCGTACTGGCAGCAGGCAGCGGAGGCGGCAGCGATGCAGTACCTGACAAAGACTGGCCGGATCCGGTTACCAGCCCGTCCGGGACTGTGGGCGAGTCTGTAGCCGGAACCCTGGAAGACAGTGCTCTGAACAGAAGGACAAACTGGGATTATCAGGGCCTGCTGGCAGTAAAGCGAAATGGCCTGTGGGGATTTGCGGATCGAAATCTGAATCTGGTGATTCCGTTCCAGTTTACCAATGCACAGGATTTTGAGAGCAACCATTTCGGGAAAGTATGGGTGGGGAATCAGCCCTATTACGTGAACGAAAAGGGAGAATATATTATCCGTCTTACGCCGGGGGTGTTTTACAATGCAGAAGTAAAAGATACGGTAATCCGCCTTGTAGCTCCCGCCGGCATGAATTCCGGGGCCAGTATCCCAACGGAATACTATGACTGTACGGGCCAGCGGATTACGGAAGAAGAATATAACAGCGCATCCCATGCTTACAGCGAGAGGCTGGCGGCAGCAGGAGGCATGACCCGCTACAGGGAAGGGGATACTGTCGGCAACTGGGCATTTACCAGAAGTAATGGAGATGGAACTGCAACGAAATGGACCATGAAATCTCCCGCCGGTCTGAATGCAGAAGACAATTCCTCCCGCAATTTTCGGGAAGGGCTGCTGGTAGTGGAGAATTCCGAAGGCCTGAAAGGGGCAGTAGATAAAAAAGGTGATTTTATTCTGAACTGTGAGTATCTTCTGCTGTGCGATTCCTCCGGAGGATATCTGGTGGGACGGAAAGAAGGACAGCCCCGGACGGAATTCACAGTGGTGAGAAATCCCCTGTATCCCAGAATTACGGTAAGAGGTATGGAAGCTCAGGCCCCTTCCGGCAACGGAGAAACTAATTTTTCCATTTCACAGCTTATGTCATCAGCCTCCCTGCCCGCAGCAGCGGAAATTCAGGTCCATACGGACCGTGCGGAAGGTCTTATCCTTTCTCCTCCTGTTTCCGGGGACGACGGCAGAACCTGGTCTTTTATTCTTGCTGATACGACAGGTATTCAGACCACATATCTCATTGAAATGACACAGGTACTGGAAAGGATTACACTGGACAGGACCAGCCTTACTCTGGAAAAGGGGACCAGCCTTACTCTGCACGCAGCCTGCAATCCTTCGGGAATTACCGGAGTACCCTTTACATGGACGTCTTCCCATCCACAGGCAGCGGCAGTATCACCGGAAGGCGTTGTCAGTGCAGCGGGAAAAGGAAAAGCGGTGATTACCGTAAGTGGGCTGGGGCTGACTGCTTCCTGTGAAGTGACGGTTACGGAACAGGAACCGGAAGAAACCGATAACGGTGAGCAGGAACCTGGCGAAGACGAAGATACTGGCGAAGATTCTCCCGAACAGAAAAAGCGAAAAGACGGGGAGCTGGTAACCACAGGAAAGATTACAT
The DNA here is from genome assembly GCA_036941025.1 of Lachnospiraceae bacterium JLR.KK002. NCBI lineage: Bacteria > Bacillati > Bacillota > Clostridia > Lachnospirales > Lachnospiraceae > Lachnospiraceae bacterium JLR.KK002. Next base: position 1,288,334 of record JAYMNP010000001.1, on the reverse strand, counting down.
GCAGGATTATCAGCACAAAAAAGAAAACTGCAGAATTTAAAAAGACCTCTGTGACTTCCGGCACTGTGTCCATTCCAAAGACAGTTACCATTGACGGAATGAAATACAAAGTCATAAAAATCGGCGACAGTGCTTTGAAAGGAAAGAAAAAAATCACAAAAGTCACCATCGGGAGCAATGTGGAAATCATAGGGAAACAGGCATTTTCGGACTGTTCCGGATTAAAAACCGTCACACTCCCGACAAAACTTACCGCCATAGGGGACAGAGGATTTTACAAATGTACATCCCTTGGCAGTATTGTGATTCCATCCAAAGTAAATAAAATCGGAGCCTCGGCTTTTTACGGAGATAAAAAATTAAAGAAAATCACAGTAAAATCCACAAAACTTACCACTAAAAATGTGGGTGCAAAAGCATTTAAAGGTACAAACAGCAAAGTTACTGTCCGGGTTCCCGGAAAGAAACTGTCTGCTTACCGGAAACTGTTCAAATCGAAGGGAATGAGCGGAAAAGCCATGTACCGGAAAAACTGAAATATTTACAGGAGGAAACATCAATATGGCCGAATATTCTGCCGGCAGGATTGACCTGCATACCCATTCCACAGAATCGGACGGAACCCTTACGCCGGAAGAACTGATGGAACATGCAAAAGAAACAGGGCTTACCGCCATTGCGCTTACAGACCATGATACTACAGACGGTATTGCCAGAGCCCGTCCTCTGGCTGAAGAACTTGGCATTGAACTGGTGCCGGATATAGAACTCTCCACTGATTATTCCGGCACAGAAGTGCACATTCTGGGCTATTATATTGATGAAAACAATCCGGAGTTCTCTGCAAAGCTCCGGGAATTCGTGGACAGCCGGGACAGCCGGAATGAGAAAATGACAGCGTTCCTGCAGAAGGAAGGCTTTAACATTACCATGAAGGAACTTTATCGGGAAAATCCCGGCAGTGTAATTACACGGGCTCATTTTGCCAGGTACCTGGTAGAACATGGCTTTGTCAAAGACCGGGAAACCGTATTCCGCAAATACCTGGGAGATAACTGCCGCTGTTATGTACCCCGTGAGAAAATTACTCCTTTTGAGGCTGTCCGTCTGATTCAGACAGGAGGGGGACTTGCGTTTTTCGCCCATCCTGTTCTGTGTCATATGAATCATGACAGACTGCGGTACTTTATCCGGAAACTGAAAGAAGCCGGACTGTCGGGCATCGAGGCTGTTTATTCCATGAATGAACCGGGAGATGAGCGCAATCTGCGAAAACTTGCTGCTGAATATGACCTTTTAATCAGCGGCGGTTCCGATTTCCATGGCAGCAACAAGCCTTATATTCATCTGGGCACCGGAAGGGGTAATCTTTGTATTCCTTATGAAATACTGGAAAAATTGAAAAAACGCTTGACGGAATCACCAAAACGTGGTAAAGTTACAGAGTTGTAAGAAGAAAGTAGAGTATCCGCTCTCACCTTAGCACAATTGGGTGACTAATGGTCTATATCTGATAATCAGTCATGTATGTTCAGTGGCTGTGGTGTCTGAATATAATTGAAGTGGATAGTCTGTCTGTCCACTTTTTTAGTATGTAAATTAATTTTTGGAGGTGCGCGGCCATTAGTGAATTAATGATTAATGAACAAATCAAAGATAAGGAGATTCGTCTAATCGGAGAAGACGGAGAACAGCTTGGCATTATGCCGGTCAGGGAAGCCATGAAGATTGCTCAGGAAGCAGAGCTTGATCTGGTAAAGATTGCCCCGACTGCCAAACCGCCCGTATGTAAGATTATCGACTACGGCAAGTACAGATACGAGCTGGTAAGAAAAGAAAAAGAAGCCCGGAAGAAACAGAAGACTGTTGAAATAAAGGAAATCCGTCTGTCACCCAATATTGAGACAAACGATCTGAATACAAAAATTAATGCAGCCAGAAAATTTATTTCAAAAGGTAATAAAGTAAAAATCACTCTGCGGTTCCGCGGCAGGGAGATGGCACATATGCAGAGCAGCAGACATATTCTGGACGACTTTGCAGAACATTTAGCAGAAATTGCTACAGTGGAAAAAGCACCAAAACTGGAAGGACGCAGCATTAGTATGGTACTGACAGAAAAGAAATAACCGGATATTAAGGAGGAAGTTAAAATGCCAAAAATGAAAACAAGCAGAGCAGCAGCAAAACGGTTTAAAAAGACAGGAAGTGGAAAATTAAAAAGAAATAAAGCCTATAAGAGCCATATCTTAACGAAGAAATCTCCCAAGAGAAAGAGAAATCTGAGAAAATCAGCTATTACAGACGCAGCTAATGTTAAGAATATGAAAAAGATTTTACCGTATTTGTAAGAATGAGTTAAGGAGGAAGCAGACATGGCAAGAATTAAAGGCGGTTTAAACGCCAGAAAAAAACATAACAGAGTATTAAAACTGGCAAAAGGATACAGAGGGGCTCGCTCCAAACAGTATCGTATAGCAAAACAGTCTGTCATGAGAGCCCTGGCGAGTTCTTATGCAGGAAGAAAAGAAAGAAAGAGACAGTTCCGCCGTCTCTGGATTGCACGAATTAATGCCGCAGCCAGAATCAATGGAATTTCCTACAGCCAGTTTATGCACGGACTGAAGCTGGCAGGCGTGGATGTAAACCGTAAAATGCTGGCAGAGCTGGCAGTAAACGACGCAGAAGGATTTGCAACTCTGGCAGAACTGGCCAAAAGCAAAGTAGCGTAATTTGCTTTACAGGCACGGGTAACTGTGCTATAATATTTTCCGGCGGGTTCTGAAAGCCCGCCGGAACTTTGAGACAGCCCATATTCAGTAACCGGATGACTCCGACCCTTACTTAATATCTCAGATACGGAATTTTGAATGTTCAGAACCGGAAAGGGCGATAATAATAGTTGAGGAGGTTATCATAAGATGATAGCAAAAGAAAAGAAACAGGCAATTATTGCAGAATACGCAAGAACACCGGGAGACACCGGTTCACCTGAGGTTCAGGTTGCAATTCTGACAGCAAGAATTCAGGAATTAACAGACCATTTGAAAGAGAATCCCAAGGATCATCATTCCAGACGCGGACTTTTAAAAATGGTAGGTCAGAGACGTGGTATGCTCAGCTATCTGAAAAAGACAGATATTGAAAGATACCGTAATTTAATTGAACGTCTGGGAATCAGAAAGTAATTCCTTTTCAAGATAGAGCGGTTATCCGCTCTATTTTATCTTATGCTAAATTAAAGGAGAAAAATATGTATAAACAGTTTACCATGGATTTGGCAGGAAGAACCCTGCGCGTAGATATCGGACGAGTTGCAGCCCAGGCAAACGGCGCAGCCTTTATGCATTACGGTGATACCGTTGTACTGTGTACTGCAACCGCCTCAGACAAACCCAGAGAAGGAATTGATTTCTTTCCCTTAAGTGTGGAATATGAAGAAAAACTGTATTCTGTCGGAAAAATTCCGGGAGGATTCAACAAACGTGAAGGGAAGGCCTCGGAAAATGCAATCCTGACCTCCCGTGTAATTGACCGCCCCATGCGCCCCTTATTTCCCAAAGATTACCGGAATGATGTGACACTGAATAATCTGGTTATGAGCGTGGATCCTCAGTGCCGGCCGGAACTGGTGGCCATGCTGGGTTCTGCCATCGCAACCAGCATTTCCGATATTCCTTTTGCAGGTCCCTGTGCAACCACACAGATTGGTATGATAGACGGAGAATTTGTGATAAATCCATCTCAGGAACAGTGGAAGAACGGAGATTTGAACCTGACGGTTGCCTCCACCAGTGAGAAAGTCATTATGATTGAAGCCGGGGCCAATGAGATTCCCGAAGACAAAATGATTGAGGCAATCTACAAAGCCCATGAAATCAATCAGACCATTATCGCCTTTATCAACGAGATAGTGGCAGAGGTTGGAAAAGCAAAACATGAGTATACAAGCTGCGCGGTACCGGAAGAACTGTTTTCCGCCATCCGGGAACTGGTACCTCCGGAAAAGATGGAAGAGGCTGTTTTCACCGATGAAAAACAGGCACGGGAAGAAAATATCCGGAAGATTACCGAGCAGTTAGAAGAGGCATTTGCAGAAAAGGAAGAATGGCTGGAGGTTCTGGGCGAGGCAATTTACCAGTATCAGAAAAAGACAGTCCGCAAAATGATTTTAAAAGACCACAAACGTCCGGACGGACGGGCCATCGACCAGATTCGTCCTCTGGCGGCAGAAACAGACCTGATTCCCAGAGTACATGGTTCCGCCATGTTTACCCGCGGCCAGACCCAGATCTGCGATGTGGTAACCCTTGCCCCGCTGTCCGATATGCAGCGCATTGACGGGCTGGATGAAAATGAAGTAAACAAGCGTTACATGCATCACTATAACTTCCCTTCCTATTCCGTAGGAGAGACAAAACCCGGCAGAGGGCCGGGACGCCGGGAAATCGGCCATGGCGCACTGGCAGAACGTGCCCTGATACCGGTACTTCCCACAGAAGAAGAATTCCCCTATGCAATCCGGGCAGTGTCAGAGACTTTTGAATCCAACGGTTCCACCTCCATGGCTTCCACCTGCGCTTCCTGTATGGCATTGATGGCTGCAGGAGTACCCATTAAGAAAATGGTGGCAGGCATTTCCTGCGGTCTGGTAACCGGGGATACCGACGACGACTATATTGTACTCACAGACATTCAGGGTCTGGAAGACTTTTTCGGCGATATGGACTTTAAGGTAACGGGAACCCATGAAGGTATCACAGCCATCCAGATGGATATCAAGATTCACGGACTGACCAGGCCCATCGTGGAAGAAGCCATCCGCAGAACCAGAGAAGCAAGACTCTACATTATGGATGAGGTAATGTCCAAAGCCATTTCCGAGCCCCGGAAAGAGGTGGGAGAATATGCGCCCAAGATTGTCCAGGTTCAGATTGACCCGGCAAAAATCGGCGATGTGGTTGGCCAGAGAGGAAAAACCATTAATGCCATTATTGAGCAGACCGGCGTAAAAATCGACATCAGCGACGAAGGTGCCGTATCCATCTGCGGCACGGACCGGGATATGATGGATAAGGCGGTGAAACTGATTGAAATTATCACCACAGACTTTGAGGCCGGACAGATTTTCGTGGGAAAAGTTATCAGTATCAAAGAATTCGGCGCATTTCTGGAGTTCGCCCCCGGAAAAGAAGGAATGGTTCACATTTCCAAAATTTCCAGAGAGCGGATTAACCGAGTAGAAGATGTACTGACGCTGGGAGATATGGTAAAAGTAGTCTGCCTTGGAAAAGATAAAATGGGAAGAATCAGCTTCTCCATAAAAGATGTTCCGAAACATAAATAATTCCTGTGCAAACAGTCATTTTTCTTTTAACTATGAAGAATGACTGTTTTTTTGTATAAAAATATTCTTTGTTCTTATTGCCGGAATATTATCTCATAAGGCCAGAAGAACTGTTCAAAAAGAATGTAGATTATCCTGGTAATCTATGGTAAGATAAAGCCGAATGAAAACAGAAAGAAAGAGAAATCATAACAATGAATGTAAATATAACATTTACAGCGCAGTACGAGCATGGGAGGACATTATGGGAAAAGAAGATTACAGAAAAGCACTGAAAGCGGGAAAGAAAGATTATCAGGCCAGGCTGCTCCGTGGGGAAAAACCGATTTTAAAGGTGCTGGATGATTTTCTGCCGGAACGGGGGTCTTATTCTGAGACGCCTCTTGGTCTGGTGCAGGTTCCCATAGAACAGATTGAAGGGACGAAGACATTCGGAAGGAGCAGCTCTTTTGCAGGAAATTTTATGCCTATTCTGCGGGAAGACACAGAATTTGCGGCAAAATGGATAAAATTACTTGATTCTCATGTGGAGGAAGGTATCCGTGAGCCAATCAAGGTTTATGAATACATGTATAAATTTTATGTGGTAGAGGGAAATAAACGGGTCAGCGTAATGAAATATTCCGGCGCTGTCTCTATTCTGGGAAATGTAACCAGGATTATCCCAAAACGCAGTGAAGAAAAAGAAAATAGAATTTATTATGAATTTCTGGATTTCTACCGGTTAGCCCCCATTAACTATATCTGGTTTACCCAGGAGGGCGGATATGCAAAGCTGCAGGAAGCAGTAGGAAAAGGGCCGGATGAAGTCTGGAGCGAAGAAGATCTGCTGAAATTCAGCTCTATTTATACCAGATTTACGGCTGAATACCAGGCAAAAGGTGGAACTAAGCTGAGAAATTCACCGGGAGATGCATTTCTGTCATTTATTACCCTCTATGGCTATGACGTCATTGAGAATAAAACCACCAGTGAAATGCAGGAACTGGTGGCAAAGAGCTGGGAAGAATTTGTACTCCTGGGAGAAGAATCCGAGATAGATTTGAAGATGAAACCCAATCAGAAGAAAAAATCACTGTTTGATCTGCTTCATCTGCCTTCACTGGCTCCTGGGAAGTTAAAAATTGCCTTTATCTACGAAAAAACGCCGGGGACCTCTGCCTGGACGTACGCCCATGAACTGGGTAAACTGCATCTGGAACAGACATTCCCGGAAGAAGTACAGACCATCTGTTATGAAAACGGAACTACGGAAAATATTGACCGCCTGCTGAATGAGGCCATGGAGGAAGGCTGCGATTTGATTTTCACCACCACGCCGCCCTTTGCTTCGGCCAGTGTGAAAGCCGCCATTGACAATCCCAAAGTGCGGATTCTGAATTGTTCTCTGAATACATCCCATCGGTATATCCGCACGTATTATGCAAGGATGTATGAGGCAAAATTTCTGATGGGCGCCATTGCCGGAGCAATGGCTGAGAACAACCGGCTGATGTATATTGCGGATTACCCCATTTACGGCTCCATAGCAAATATCAATGCCTTTGCCATCGGAGCGAAAATGACCAATCCCTGGGCAAAAGTGTACCTGGAGTGGTCAGCCAAAAAAGATATGGATATTGAAGAACGCATACGGGAAAGCGGTTCCACCTGTGTTTCCGGGCGGGATATGGTAATACCGGAGGAGGCTTCCAGATTTTTCGGCCTTTACCATATAAACAACGGTTATCCCAGGAATTTTGCCATGCCCCTGTGGCACTGGGGGAATTTCTATGAGCAGCTTATATGGGCCATTATGGACGGAACCTGGAAATACGACGATGACCCTTCCACCAAGAAAGCCATCAATTACTGGTGGGGCATGGAAGAAGGGGTGGTGGATGTGGTATTTTCCAAATATCTGCCCAATGAGCTGAAGCGTCTGGCAGACCTGTTAAAATCCGCAATCTGTTCGGAAGTATTCAATCCCTTTTCCGGTATTTTATACTCCCAGACAGGTACGGTATTGAATGACCCGGAGGGAAGCCTTTCTCCGGAGGAAATCATGACCATGGACTGGCTGGCGGATAACGTAATCGGCTCCATACCCAAAAAAGAGGAACTGAAAGACCAGGCAGAGCCGGTGATGAAACAGCAGGGTGTAAAAAAGAAAGAAGGTTAATCTCAGAATGAAGATACTGGCAATCGCAGATGAAGAGTCAAAGAGTTTATGGGAATATTACGATAAGAGTAAACTGGAAGATGTGGAGCTGATTATTTCCTGCGGAGATCTGGACCCCCATTACCTGTCCTTTCTGACGACTCTTTCTTCTGTGCCGGTACTTTATGTACATGGAAACCACGATGACAGGTACGACCGGGTTCCGCCGGACGGCTGTATCTGTATCGAGGACCAGATTTACGTCCACAAGGGCATACGGATTCTGGGGCTGGGAGGTTCCATGCGTTACAACGCCGGAAAACACCAGTATACTGAACGACAGATGAAGCAGCGGGTGGCAAAACTGCGGTTCCAGATTTTCCGGAAACGGGGTTTTGACATTCTGGTAACCCATGCTCCCGCCTATCAGCTCAACGACGGACGGGATCTGACCCATCAGGGGTTCCAGGTTTTCCGGAATCTGCTGGAAAAATACAGGCCCAGGTTTTTTCTCCACGGCCATGTGCATCTGTCCTACGGCGGAAACCATAAACGTTATGACAAATATGAAGACACTCATATCATCAATGCATTTGAGAAATGTATCTTTGATTTTGAAGACGAGAATCCGAAGGATTCCCTGTCCGGATGCTGAGGAACAAAAAAGAGTCTGTCAGGAGAATGTCTATGAATCATATTACAGAACTGAAATTCCGTACGGAAAATCAAATACCCCGCAGCAAGCTGACGGGGTATGCCTTAGCTTGTTTCTGGCAAGTTCGCCCCAAGGGGCGGGGTATTTGACCCTCGCGGCATTCGCCAAATATCCGCGCTAGCGCGGCTGCTTGGCTCATTGCTCGCGGGAATAAAGAAGAACTGCTGCTTGGTTTTGCAGCTGATTTTCCTTATATTGCGTCCTGTGCAAAACTGGATAACTATCCATGCGGCTATGTTCCCTGGCACAGAGCAGTGGAGCTCTTTTATATGGAAACAGGAGCGGTAGAATATCATACTCCGAACGGGAAAGTGACAGTTCCCGCCGGATTCGGAGGATTTGTCAATTCCAATGTACTCCATATGACCAGACCTCTGTCCCGAAAGGAGAAAAATACCCAGCTTCTCCATATTTTTGATTCGTCTTTCATCTCAGGAACTCCGGGAAGCAGAATTGAACAGAATTATGTCCTGCCTGTCACAGCCTCGCAGAAGATGGCGTTTTTTCTTTTCCGTCCGGATATTCCAGTCCATGCAGAGGTGCTGGAAAAGATACGGAAGGCCTTTGCTTTTTCTGACTGTGAGATTGGCTATGAAATAAAAATCAGGGAATCCTTATCAGAAATCTGGCTTATTATCTGTGAATTATTCCAGGAACAACCGGAAGCGGAAACGGATATCACGTCAGACAGAAACGATGAACGTCTGAAAAAAATGATGATTTACATCCATGAACATTACCAGGAGAAAATTTCTGTTTCTGAGCTGGCAGCCGCGTATATCTGAGCGAACGGGAATGTTTTCGGCTGTTTCGCAATTACCTTCATATGACTCCTGCAGAATATATCAGAAATTACCGTTTGCAGGCAGCCTGCCAGATGCTTGCAGAAGGTCAGGAATCCATCACGGATATCGGTCAGGCCTGCGGGCTGGGAACAGGCAGTTATTTCAGTAAAATTTTCCGTGAATATGCAAATTGTACCCCGGCGGAATACAGAAAGAACTTAAAGTGCCGGAACAGACAGAACCACCGGTAACAGACTGGCAGAATTCTGCAGGTAAATGTCTGAAACGGGATAGATAATTTTGGAATTTTCCTTTATCATCAGACTGTAACCATTGATATGACGCAACAGCAAAGAAGGAGAATTTATATGTATTACGAAACAGGAGACTTTCTGGAAACAGCCGTATTTTTCTGACTACGATGACGTACAAAAGAGACAGGAAATTTTACAGGAATTACTGGGAGGTATGGGGAAGAATGTAGCCATTGACACACCCTTTCACTGTGATTATGGGAAAAATATTTTTCCGGGTGATAATGTTATCATAAATATGAACTGTACCTTTGTGGATAATAAACCCATACGAATCGGCAGTCAGGTGCTGATTGCTTCCAATGTGCAGATTTATACTTCTTCTCATCCAGTCCTGCCTGCTGAAAGGTTCCATCCGGACTGGGAAAAAACAGGTGCCACTTTTTTCAGGACCTATGCCCGTCCTGTGGAAATCGGAGACAATGTCTGGATTGGAGGAGGAAGTATTATTCTTCCGGGAGTAACCATTGGGGAAAACAGTGTCATCGGCGCCGGAAGTGTGGTGACCCGCCCGGTTCCTGCCAATTGCGTGGCAGCAGGAAGTCCCTGTAAGGTAATCCGATGTTTCCAGGAAGAACAGCAATAAGAACAAAACCGTTTTACTGTGTTGTCCGGGAGGAAAAAACGGAGCTTTTACAATCCCTGAAACTGTAGAACAAGTAGGAGATGACGCATTTTATTGTCTGTATAATGGGGTTAAAACCCTCGCCTTTAGGCGAAACCTTTAGGTAAACCCCATAGCTTCAAGTTTAGAAAAGGTGAAAACAGAGATACTAAACTTGAGGTGAAAGAAATGGAAAATTACAGAAAGTCAGCACATTGCACATACGATATCAAGTACCATTTAGTCTGGATAACAAAATATCGAAAACCAGTGATAACAGGAAAAATAGCGATAAGAACAAGAGAACTCATCAGAATCATCTGCCAGAGCAATGAAGTAGAAATACTGGCAGGACATGTTGGAAATGACCATATCCATCTGTTGGTATCCGTTCCGCCGCATTTGTCAGCGAGTAAGTTGGTACAGTATATAAAAGGGAATACGTCGCGAAAATTGCAGATGGAATATAAAGAATTAAATAAGCAATTCTGGGGTCAACACTTGTGGGCAAGAGGCTATTTTGTAGCAAGCAGTGGAAATGTAACAGATGAAATCATCAAGGAGTATATCAAGAATCAAGATCTGCAAGAGAGGAGCAATTCTGATAACTTTGAGATAGGATAAAAGTAATGGGATACCGATAACTTGCAGCATGCACAACTTTAGGCTGCTTTAGCAGCATGTTGAACCTACCGGCTTTAGCCGGTAGTGGTTCAGTTCTGCAAATATCTGACAGACGTCACGATTACAGGCAAAGTGAAACAGATACCATTCCTGCAAGTGTTACGGAGCTGGGGAATGACGTATTTGGAGAATGCATAAACCTGTCTGCCATTCATGTAGCAGAAGCAAACAGGAATTATTCTTCGGAAGATGGTATTCTGTATGATAAGGGAAAAACCATTCTGCTGTTCTGCCCAAAAGCAAAGATTAAGCTGGAAGAAGTCCGCATTACGGTTCCGGATACTGTGCATAACATTGCGGAGTACGCCTTTGACCATGGCAGCGGCTGGCAAAAACATGTAACGCTGGTCTGCTATGAAGGGTCCCCGGCACAGAAATATGCAGAAGAACATGAAATGAAATTTGAAGCGTCAAGGGCTGTAACACGATAAATGCGGAAACAGCGGACACCATTGTCTATGATGCGGCAGAATCTGCAACTTTTTCTACCCGTACAAAGGAAGAAGTGGGACAGAAATACGGAGAAGCCCTTTATGCAGGGGAGCGTTATGAAAATACAAAAGAATCTTCCTGGTATGAGTCGATGTATTCCCTGAAAAATCCATACGATGCCGGAAAACTGACCGAAGATACGCACAGGGCAATGACAGCCATGACAAACTTCTACCGCTGGCTGGCGTGGAACCGCTGCAGATTTCTTCTGCCCATTCAGAGCAGTTGCAGACAGAAGCGCTGATACGGAATTTTGAGTTCAGTCATACGGTGCGTTCTCATTGAATATTGAACTGACGAAAGGGGATGGAACACTTACCTGCACAAGTTCCAGTAAAAAAATGCAGCAGTAAATAACAAAGGAAGAATAACCATTAAAGGAACGGGAATTGCCATTATCACAGTAAAGGCGGCAGAAACAGAAAACTATTATGCAGCAGAAGTAAAAGTGACAGTAAAGGTCAGTCCTGCCAGGCAGACATTAAAATCACTCAGAACCAAAAAGGGAAAAAAACTGACAGTAAGCTAAAAAAAGATGGGAGGGCAATTATAAGACCGTTTCCCAGACTATTTCAAAGCTGAAAACAGGAAAAAAATATTATGTAAGGGTGCGTTCTTATTACTGTTTTTCCTGTTTCCGTCTGAGCCAGTCTTCATCGTTTTCATAAAAAGGCGTCTGTTCCGGAAAATTCCGCGCAATCAGTTCTTCAATATGAAAAGATTCATCCATGGCGGGATAGAGCAGGAAATCTGAAGCAAACAGAATGAACCATATCCCCAGGAACGGAAATAAAATAACAGACCAGGGAAGCAGCAGTCCAATAACAGTCCAGTAGAGAATCTGAAGCAATGCGCAGCCCAGAGTTTTCCGGAAAAAACGAATCATAAACAGCAGGCTGTTCTGGAACCGCTGTTTTCCGCTCTGTTCAAATAATGCAATCTGAGGCCAGTACAGAGAAAAAAACATGATAATCAGTGTCAGGCCCACAAAGTACACCGCAAGGGTCCCGAATCCCGGAAACCGGGAAGCCCAGAAGAATGTAGCCAGCATAAAAATATAAAAACCCAGCAGCAGGCAGAACAGAATACCGGGAATTATGGACTGACGCCAGTTCTGTCTCAGGGCGCGTCTGTAATTGTCCGTCCATTTGCCGGGCGCATCCCGCAGGCTTCGCAGCAGAGCGTCATGCATACAGGACAGAGCAGGGCCGGCAAAGGCGCCGCCGAGTATACAGGCCGGAATCAGAATTAAAATACTGGATGAAAGCAAAGACAGCAGGACTCCAAGCATAAACGGTAGAAATCCCAGAATAGTCAGAAGGTTTGCCAGAAAAAAGCGTCTGCCATCCCGGCTTAACAGTTCCTGAAACCGCGGTAATCCGGTCAGCCTCTGTCCGGTTCCTTCCGGCAGCCAGAGTACTGTTGTCATCCACAAGAACAAAACGGTCATCTGTATTTTCCACTTCAAGACTGTGACCCACCGTAAGATGCTTCAGATTTTCCACAGGTTCTTTTTCAGGGAGAGGGCTGGCACAGCCTGCCAGCAGAAAAGCCAGAAAACACAGAACAGCAAAATAACGTAATTTCATGAATCCACCTCCTGTTCGCCAGATTTGGTTCCGGCAATCTCACGCGTTGTTCCGCCTTCGGCATACGTAACGGGAAGACAGACAAGAGGAGGCCGGAACATTCTGTTTTCCTGCAGCAGCAGTTCCACACACATTTCAGCAATATCGGGAAGCGGCTGTACGATAGTAGAGCAGACGTATTCCTTATCACCAAACATGCGTATTCCGTCATAACCAATCACCTGCACGTCTTCAGGAACTTTCTGGTTCAGCCTGCGCAGGATTTTCAGCACAGACCAGGCCAAATTGTCGGTAACGCAGAAGATTCCGTCAAAGGCCAGTTTTCCGTCTGTAATATGGTCTTTCAGAAACTGTTCGAAACCTTCCAGAGAATCCCCGTCATTTAAAATTTTTGCTTCGTATGAAAGGCCGCGGGCCAGACAGCCGTTTTCAAATCCGGATTTCCGTTTATTTGGCTCATTGCTCAGGGAAGAACCAATCCGCAGAAATGCCACATGTCTGCAGCCAAAATCTGCAAGTTTTTCGGCAGCAAGCTGGCCTCCTGCAAAATTGTCACTGGCCACACAGGGAATTCCATGTCCCATGGAACGGTCGACAGATACAAAGGGAATGGTTTCATCTACAGTAAGATTCGGATTATAGGTAAGGCCGATAATACCATCCACTTTGTTTTGCCGGGCCATGGCAATGTATTCCTGCTCCAGATTTAAATCAAAATCAGTAGTGCAGAGTAACATCCGGTAATTGCGTTTCAGCAATGCAAGATTAATATGGTAAACCAGAGAAGCAAAAAATGGATTCCGGGTATTGGGAATCAGAAGAGCAACAGTATATGTCCTGCTTGCTTTCAGTCCCTGTGCATAACTGTTGACCTGATAGTTCAGTTTCCGGATAGCCGCCTCCACGCGAACGCGGTAGGATTCACCCACCGGCAGTCCGTTGACTACTTTGGAAACGGTACCCAGAGCAACGCCGGCTTCTCTGGCTACATCTTTCATGGTGGGAACGGGATTTTCTTTTTTCATAAGAGCCTCCTTTGATATGTTTCTGGATGTTAATAAAACAAGTGTTTCTTTTATGATGATATTATAATGGATATTTTTCTGTTTGTAAAGTGCATTTGCAGAAAATTTCATGAAACGTTACATATATTATTAAAACTGTAAATGTATACAAAAGAGCTATAAAAAAACTGTAATTAATCACTAAAATTATAGATATTCACAATGAAATAGAGAAAAAAAGATTGACTAACGCAACGCAAAATAATATATTTCAAATACAGATTGAATAACGTTTCACGAATACGGTGCGCATAAAAAAGAAAATTTGAATTCAATTTCATGAAACAAACCATCTGAAACAGAAAGGAGAGAGTAAATTATGAAAAAATTAAAGCCGGATATGGCAGCAGTTTCGGCGGTTCCTTTAAATGGAAAACCGTTGAAAAAGCGAATTATGGACAACTGGCAGTTGTATGCAATGCTCCTGATTCCTGTGGTACTGACCATTATTTATAAGTACATACCCATGTATGGAATCCAGATTGCCTTTCGGGATTACAAGGCCAGCCAGGGAATGTTCGGAAGCGAATGGGTAGGTCTGAAATGGTTCCAGCGGTTCTTTTCCGCTCCTACCTGTGTAAGAATGCTTTCCAATACTCTGCTGCTGAGTCTTTACAGCCTGTTATGGAGTTTTCCGATTCCCATTTTTCTGGCATTGATGCTGAATCAGGTAAGGTTTCAGCGGTTTAAACGAACCACTCAGACAGTGCTTTATGCACCTCATTTTATTTCCACCATGGTAATCTGCGGTATGATCCGCATCTTTTTAAGTCCCTCCGGCGGACTTTTAAATCTGATTCTCGGAAGCAGCGTTGATTTTCTGACAGAATCTTCCGCCTTTCGTACTATTTATATTGCTTCCGGTATCTGGCAGGATGCAGGATGGGGGATTATCGTTTATATGGCTACCTTTTCCAATATTGATACATCCCTGTATGAGGCGGCAAAAGTAGACGGTGCTTCCCTGTTTCAGAGAATTATCCATATTGATATCCCGGAGCTGAAGTCCATCATGGTGCTGAATCTGATTATGAGCGCCGGAAATCTGATGAATGTGGGATTCGAAAAGGTATGGCTTCTGCAGACAGATTTGAACAAGGCTACCAGCGATGTAATTGCTGTGTATGTGTACCAGCAGGGTATTGAAAACGCCAAGTACAGTTATTCCACTGCAGTAGGGCTGTTTAACACGGTGGTCAATATTATTCTTCTGATTGCAGTCAATAAGATTGCGGGCAAATTGTCCGAAGATACAAGTTTTGTATAGGAGGTGCGAGATGAAAGCGAAAACAAAAACAGGAAAATTATCCGGGTTTTCAGAACGAACCAGCGATATTATTCTGGTGGTGATATGTGTCATTATTTTGTTGATTGTTGCTTATCCTCTGTATTACGTGCTGGTAGCGTCAGTGTCAGATCCTTATGATGTATATGCAGGAAAAACATTTCTTTTGCCCAGCAAATTTACATTAGATGGATACAAAGCAGTATTTGCAGACCCCAATATCCTGACGGGACTGTTAAACAGCTTTAAGTACACCATTATCGGCACGGTATTTTCTGTGGTAATGCTGTATCTGACCGCATATCCCCTCAGTGTGAAGAACCTGCCCGGCAGAAAATTTTTCAGCATTTTCTTTATTATTACCATGTACTTCGGCGGAGGCCTGGTTCCTACCTACCTGATTGTAAAGGAAACAGGGCTGATTAACAACATGTGGGCGCTGTTCCTGCCGGGAGGCGTTGCGGTGGGAAATATGATTATCATGCGGAACTTCTTTGAGAACAGTATTCCCAGAGAAATGATTGAAGCAGCAGAAATTGACGGTGCTTCCAAATGGACGACCTTTATCCGCATTGTTGTGCCTCTGAGTCGTTCGATTATGGCAGTTATGGTAGTATTTTCCATGGTTACTTACTGGAACGACTGGTTTACGTCCATGATTTATCTTCCTTCCCCGGAAAAAGCGCCGCTGCCGCTGGTACTTCGGAATATTCTGATTAAAAGCTCTGCCAGTGCAAGCCAGGCAAGCACCATATCCGGCGGTTATGCCGAACTGAACAAAATGACAGAAATGATTAAATTTTCATCCATCATTATTGCAGCGGCCCCCATGCTGATGATTTATCCGTTTGTACAGAAGTATTTTGAAAAAGGTTTTATGGCAGGGGCAGTAAAAGGCTGATTGGGGAATACGGAATGAATTCGTATGACTGGTATCAAGTAGAAAGGAAGCCATATTATGAGAAAAAAAGGATTGCGGAAAAAGTTTTTATCCTGTATGCTGATGACTGGAATTGGACTGTCCATGGTATCATGCGGCAATGATTACGGAAATCACGAGAAAGGGGTTGCCAATACGGACACATCCCAGACAGATTTTTATATTATGGGAGGGATGGGCGCTCTGAGTACCAGCTATGATAAGAAGCCGGTGCTGAATCAGCTTCAGGAAGAAGCTGGAATTCATATCGAATGGAACACCATGAGCGAATCTCTGTCAGAACAGGTTAATATCCGGATTGCAGGCGGAGATCTGCCGGATGCGTTTATAGGGGTCGGATTCAATAACTATGATATTTCCCGTTACGGAGACGACGGAACCTTTATTGATTTGTCACCCTACCTGACGGAAGAATATATGCCCAATCTGTGTAAGATTCTGGAGGAAAATCCGGATATCCGCCGGGCAATCACCATGGACGACGGATATATCTATGGCCTCCCCTCCGGAGAGCGCATGGGTACTGCAGGAATTGGGGCAAAAGAAGATTACAGTATCTACACGATTCCCCAGTTTTCCATGATAAACAAAGCGTGGCTGGATGATCTGGGTCTGGAAGTGCCTACCACTCTGGATGAACTTCATACGGCTTTAAAAGCCTTTAAAGATAATGATATGAGCGCCAGATATTATGGAAATGATCCGGGCAGCACCATTCCCATGAGCACAGGATTCGACCAGTGGTGCTGGGGGCAGAATATTTTCTATGCGGGCTTTGGCTTTACCAACTGGCCCAATGACGTGTGCAACGATCTTGTGCTGAATGACGACGGAAAAGTGGAATTTATCTGCACCTCGGACAAATACAGGGATGCTCTGACTTATTTCCATGACTGGTATGCGGAAGGCCTGATGGATGTGGAAATGTTCAGTCAGGATGACACCCAGTTGATTTCCAAATGTTCCCAGGGTTATGTAGGCGTCTCCACCTGGTGGTATATCGAGGAACTGATGGGCGATTATGCGAAAGATTATGTGTTCCTTCCTATTCTGGACGGGCCGGATGGCACTCACAATGTAACGGTGCGCACCGGAGGCCCCACCAGCAGCGGAAATCTGAATATTACCAAAGCCTGCAAAAGTCCTGCAAACCTGCTGAAATTTTTCGATAAATGGTATGAGCCGGAAAATGTAATGCAGCTTCACTATGGCCCCATAGGGACGTATTTTACAGAGCAGGATGAAAATGGCGTATGGCTGAGCATCACCGACGAGGAATCTCAGGAGAAATTCGGAAAGGGAACCGGAGAACTGCGAGGGGAACAGGAAGTATACGGGCCAAAACTGATTCTCAGCAATTATTATCTCACTACTTTTAAAATGGAAGACCGGGCCATTGAGCGACTGACAGATTTGAATGAATTCTGGATGCCCTTCGTAGACAGTGCCGTAACCTATCCGGTAGACTGTGTATTTACAGGGGAGGAGCTGGACGACATTGACTGGTACAAAGCTGATTTTGAAAGCGCAGTATCTGAGCAGGAGGGGTTGTGGCTGAAAAACGGCGGGCCCACGGACGCAGAATGGGAAGCCTATGTGGAAAAATTAAAGAAAAAATGTGGTATGGATAAACTTCTGAAAGTATATCAGGACGCATACGACCGGTATGCCGGCGTTGAGAGCGAGGAAAAAGAATAAATACAGGAGGGTTTCGAAGGTATGAGCCAGATTTTACGTGATGCACGCAGGTATGAAAAAATAACGGAACGGAAAAACAGGGAAGTGGAAAAACCGGGATTTCATTTATCGGCAAGAACAGGATGGATGAACGACCCCAATGGATTTTCCTTTTATCAGGGAAAGTATCATCTGTTTTACCAGTATCATCCTTATAATTCACACTGGGGTCCCATGCACTGGGGCCATGCAGTCAGCAAAGATTTGCTGCATTGGGAATATCTTCCGGCAGCTCTGGCCCCGGATACCGTATATGACGAAGCAGGATGCTTTTCCGGCAGCGCCGTGGAACTTTCAGACGGCAGGCAGCTTCTGATGTATACCGGGGTGCATAAGGAAATTCAGAAAGATGGAGAGCAGCGTGATGTACAGACCCAGTGCCTGGCCATTGGAGACGGAAGAGATTATGAGAAGTATCAGTATAACCCGGTCCTGAATGAAAAGGACCTTCCGGACGGGGGCAGCAAATATGATTTCAGAGACCCGAAAATGTGGAGGGCAAAAGACGGAACTTTCCGGTGTGTGGTTGGAAACTGCGCACCGGAAAGAGATGGGCAGATTCTTCTTTTCAGCAGCAGAGATGGCCTGGACTGGAAGTACGAAAAGGTTCTGGCCGCTAACCGGGGCCGATTTGGAAAAGCCTGGGAATGCCCTGATTTCTTTGAACTGGACGGAAAGCATGTGCTGCTTACAAGCCCCATGGATATGCTCCCTCAGGGACTGGAGTATCACAATGGCAACGGAACTCTCTGTCTGATTGGAACTTATGATGAACAGGAAGAAATTTTCAATGAGGAACAGAATCAGGCCATTGATTACGGCATTGATTTTTATGCGCCCCAGACCCTTTCCGCACCGGATGGAAGAAGGATTATGATTGGCTGGATGCAGAACTGGGATACCTGTAACCTTCATTCCCCGGAACAGCCCTGGTTTGGCCAGATGAGCCTGCCCAGAGAACTTTCCGTAGTGAACGGAAGACTGATTCAGAAACCGGTACGGGAATTGGAAAACCTGCATGGGGAAGAAATAAAGTATGAAAATATTATTTTTTCCGGACTTACAAAACTGGAAGGTATTCAGGGCAGGAAAATTGACATGGAACTGTCCGTCCGTCCTCTGGATGAGGAAAATATGTACCGGAAATTTGCAGTCCGGTTTTCACAGAATGAGATTTATCATACTGCTGTCAGCTTCCGGCCCCTGGAATCCATTGTAAAAATAGACCGGAAATTTTCCGGAAGCAGGAGGGCGATCATCCATCAGCGGCGCAGCCGGATAAACAGCAGGAACGGAGAAATCAAACTGCGGATTATCCTAGATATGTTCAGTGCGGAAGTGTTTATCAATGACGGAGAACATGTGATGACGACAACCATGTATACAACAAAAGAAGCGGACGGTATTTCTTTCCTTGCTGACGGCGTGGTCACCATGGATGTGGTGAAATATGATTTGCAGACGGAGGAAATGAAATGAAAAAAACGGATGTGACGGCGTTGGGAGAACTGCTGATAGATTTTATTCAGAATGATGCGAACTGTCAGGGAAATCCCATATTTGAAGCAAATCCGGGAGGAGCGCCCTGCAATGTGCTGGCAATGCTTGCCAGGCTTGGCCATTCCGTGTCTTTTATCGGAAAAGTGGGTAAGGATTCTTTTGGAAGCTGGTTAAAAGACGTGATTCAGGATGTGGGAATCAATGCAGAACACTTATATCTGGACGACAGGGTACATACCACTCTGGCAATGGTACATACTTTTTCTGATGGGGACAGAGATTTTTCCTTTTACCGGAATCCCGGAGCTGACATGATGCTAACAGAATCAGAAGTGCCGGAACATGTTATACGGGATTCGAAAATTTTCCATTTTGGGACATTGTCCATGACCCATGAAGGCGTGCGGAGGGCAACGAAAAAAGCAATCCGTATTGCAAAGGAGTCCGGCGCACTGATTTCCTTCGACCCAAATCTGCGGCCGCCTCTGTGGGAGAACCTGGAGGATGCCAGAACTCAGGTGATGTACGGGCTGGAACAATGCGATATCTTAAAGATTTCAGATAATGAAATCCAGTGGCTGACGGGGAGAGAGAATTATACGGAGGGAGTGAACCGGATAGAAGGGCATGTCCGGATTCCGCTGATTCTGGTTTCCATGGGCAAAGCGGGGAGCCGGGCTTATTACAAAGGGGAAATGGTGGAATCGGCGCCGTTTTTGCAGGAAAATACCATTGAAACCACAGGTGCGGGGGATGCGTTTTGCGGGTGTGTCCTGCATTATATCCTGGAACATGGGCTGGATAAATTAACGAAAACAGATTTGACGGAAATGCTTACCCTGGCAAACAGCGCCGCTTCTCTGATTACAACCAGGAAAGGGGCTTTGCGGGTAATGCCGACGGAGAAAGAAATTTTACAGAACATGTCCCTGCGAAGATAAGAAATATAAAAAGCAGGGCCCAGGAAGTTTATATTATCTGTAAAGAAAAAGCCGCAGGACCGTAAACCGGCAAAGCAGTTTGCAGTTCTGCGGCTTTTTTTCGCATGGATGAACATGCTTTTCAGAGAATGGCATGGTCCGTATTAACCCTGACATGATCCAATGCAATAAATTCAAAATCGTCACAGTCAAGCCCATGGGGTTCCGGAAAATCCTGTTCCAGATGCTGGTCAAGGCCGCGTCCTGGAAATAGGCGGCAAATGCTTCCATAATCTCGTTTGCATGGGAACCGGTAAATGAAAATGTAAACCTTATTTCCTGATTCATTTTTCTCCTCCTCATTTTTACGTTTTGTATATCAGATTTATTATATTATTTCTGTAACGAAATATCAATGCTCTGGCTGCATAAAATTCTTCTTGCAATATACCCCTACAGGGTATATAATGTCATTGGAAAGGAGGGAACGATAATGGAAGATGAGAAAGAATTATGCAGCTGCCGCAGAACGAAAGAACGTTCTGAAAAAGAATATAAAGATTTAATTAACCGGTTAAACCGAATCGAGGGGCAGATTCGGGGAATCAAAGGAATGGTGGAAAAAGACGCTTACTGCCCTGATATTCTGATTCAGGTGGCGGCTGCCAATGCGGCCTTAAACAGTTTCAATAAAGTCCTGCTGGCAAATCATATTAAGACATGCGTTACCAGGGATATCCGGGAAGGGCGGAAGGAAACTGTGGATGAGCTGCTGGCAACCCTGCAGAAACTGATGAAATAAATCCTGGTCAGACAGGAAGAACAGAGGTGATAAATATGGAACAGTATACAGTAACGGGAATGAGCTGTGCTGCCTGCAGCGCCAGGGTGGAAAAGGCAGTTTCAAAGGTACCTGGCGTCAGTTCCTGTTCGGTCAGCCTTTTAACCAGTTCCATGGGCGTGGAAGGAACAGCTCTGGAACAGGACATTGTAAAAGCAGTGGTGGACGCGGGATACGGTGCGGCCCGGAAAGGAGCCCCATCCGGGACAGAACAAAGCAAAAGCCGTTCCGGAGAAGAACTGCTGAAAGACCGGGAGACGCCCCTGTTGAAACAGCGGCTGCTGGCCTCCCTGGGTTTTTTACTGGTACTGATGTATCTGTCCATGGGACATATGATGTGGAACTGGCCGCTGCCGGCATCTCTGGCCGAAAACCATGTGGCTCTTGGCCTTATGCAGCTTTTACTTACCGTGATTATTATGGTAATCAATCAGAAATTTTTTATCAGCGGATTCAAAAGCCTGCTTCACAAATCCCCCAATATGGACACACTGGTGGCCCTGGGAGCCGCGGCAGCCTTTGGATACAGTACCTGGGCCCTGTTTGCCATGACCGCGGCTCAGCAGAAGGGAGACATGGCAGGAGTAATGACTTATATGCATGAATTTTACTTTGAATCGGCAGCCATGATTCTGACATTGATTACCGTGGGAAAAATGCTGGAAGCCCAATCCAAAGGAAAGACCACAGATGCATTAAAGAGCCTGATGAAGCTGGCGCCCAGAACAGCCACCGTTCTTAAGGACGGAAAGGAAACGGAAGTTTCCATTGAGCAGGTGAAAAAGGGCGATATTTTTGTGGTGCGTCCCGGTGAAAATATTCCGGTAGATGGCATTGTGCTGGAAGGCAGCAGTGCTGTAAATGAAGCTGCCCTGACCGGAGAAAGTATTCCCTGCGACAAAACTGTCGGAGACACCGTATCGGCTGCCACCGCCAATCAGTCCGGATTTCTGAAATGCCAGGCTTCCAGAGTGGGAGAAGATACCACCCTGTCACAGATTATTCAGATGGTAAGCGATGCGGCTGCCACCAAGGCCCCCATTGCCAAAATAGCCGATAAAGTATCTTATGTATTTGTACCGACAGTGATTGGAATTGCAGTTCTCACCCTGCTGGTATGGCTGCTGGCAGGAGAAACGGTGGGCTTTGCACTGGCCAGAAGCATTTCCGTGCTGGTAATAAGCTGCCCCTGCGCACTGGGGCTGGCCACGCCGGTAGCTATTATGGTGGGCAATGGAATGGGTGCAAAAAACGGCATTATGTTTAAGACAGCCGTATCTCTGGAAGAAACCGGGAAAATGGAAATTGTGGCACTGGATAAAACTGGAACTATTACCAGCGGAGAGCCGAAAGTAACAGATGTAATACCTGCCGACGGCATTTCAGAACAGGAACTTCTCAGGGCTGCCTGCGGACTGGAGCAGAAAAGCGAGCATCCTCTGGCCAGAGCTGTACTGGAATATGGAAAGGAACAGGGAATTCCGTTTCCGGAAGTATCGGATTTTCAGGCATTGCCCGGAAACGGCCTGTCCGGCGCCTGGCAGGGAAATGTTATCTGTGGAGGAAATTACAGTTTTGTCAGCAGTCAGGCTGCAATTTCAGACACGTTAAAGCAACAGTCCGAAGAACTGGCGGAAGCCGGGAAAACACCTCTCTTTTTTGCCGAAAACGAGCAGACAATCGGCATGATTGCCGTTGCGGACGTGATGAAGGAAGACAGCCCTCAGGCCATCCGGGAACTGAAAGCCATGGGCATACATGTGGTAATGCTGACCGGAGATAATCAGCGCACTGCTCAGGCCATCGGCCGTCAGGCAGGAGTAGACGAAGTGATTGCCGGAGTTCTTCCCGACGGGAAGGAAGCTGTCATCCGCAGCCTTCAGGAAAAGGGAAAGGTGGCCATGGTGGGAGACGGTATCAACGACGCTCCGGCTCTGACCAGAGCAGATATGGGAATCGCCATCGGCGCAGGAACGGATATTGCCATCGACGCGGCAGATATTGTTCTGATGAAAAGCAGGCTCAGAGATGTTCCGGCCGCCATACGTTTAAGCCGGGCAACCTTAAAAAACATCCGGGAAAACCTGTTCTGGGCATTCATTTATAACATAATCGGAATTCCCCTTGCTGCAGGCGTCTGGATTCCCGTATTCGGATGGCAGCTCAATCCCATGTTCGGGGCGGCGGCCATGAGCCTGTCCAGTTTCTGTGTGGTAACCAACGCACTGCGTCTGAACATGCTGCGGATTCACGACTCCGGAAAAGACAGACCCCTCAGGAAAACGGGACAAAAAGAGTCCGAACACCACATCCCGGCCCAAAACGGGAAAGAAACAGAATGCAACAACAGAACCTGTAATATAAAGGAGGAACAGAATATGGAAAAAACAATGAAAATCGAAGGAATGATGTGCGGACACTGTGAAGCGGCAGTAAAGAAATGCCTGGAGGCATTTCCGGAAGTAACAGAGGCAAAGGTCAGCCATGAGGCAGGCACCGCAGTGATAACACTGAATGGAGTCGTTTCTGACGAAGCCCTGACAAAAGCAGTGGAAGAAAAAGATTATAAAGTAATTTCCATCCGGTAAACAATAACCTGTATCATCCCCCCGTTATCCTGGCCTGCTCGTGTTTTCACGCCCCTGTGTACATCCCTGCCATGAAAGCAGTTACTTTCATAGTTAAAAATGCACAAAAACAGGCAGGCAGCTCCTTGTACTTTTTGACAAAAATAAATTTTTTCCAGAAAATCCCTGACAAAAAACAGATAAAATGGTAATATAGTACTATAAGACTCTGACATATGGTAACAGATCATAAATCAGGCAAGGGGTGAACAGGATGAAATCATTAGTCAACGAAACCGTTTCCCATGACAAATTCGGCGCAGGAACAATTGTGGAAGAAACTGACCTCAAAATCCGGGTGCAGTTTTCCGGGACAGAGCAGCCGAAAATTTTTGCTTTTCCCATTGCTTTTGAAAAATTCCTTGTGCTGGAAGACAGAAATCTGCAGAAGGAATGTCAGAAACTGGCCCGGAAGAAACGGGAAGAACTGGAACGGGCAGAAGCAGAACGTCTCGCCGGTATCAGGCGTCTTGTGGATGAAAACCGCAGGGAACGGATGGAAGCACTGAAAAAGAAACGACACACAGGCAGAGGAAGGCCAAAAACCACCGGAACTGACGCTGTCAGACAGAAAAGTGATAAGACAACGTAACAGGTATCTATAAATACAGAAGAAATTCTGAAAATTATCATCTTGCTGCAAAGCAGTAACTGTTGCCAGAGCAATAAAAGAATCCGGTCTTACCGGATTCTTTTATTGCTTTTCTGTCGTTGAAAGAGTTATAATAGAAAAAAATATTAAAAAGCACAGCGCAGGCAGAAAAGGACATGCCGCAGATTTAGCTGAACAGAGGAGCAGTTTTATGGACGACAGGGCATATGAAAACAAAATCCAGGAACAGGAAATGTTACTGGAAAGTATTTATAACACCATTGAATTCGGTATTATACGATATGTGGTAAAAAGCGAGGATGATTATGAAATATTGTCCATGAATCAGGCGGCATTACATATGCTGGATTATGAGACAATGCAGGAATGTGCTGACGATGGTTTTTACGGGGTGGCAAGCCATGTGTCAGAAGAGGACAAGCCCAAAATCATATCTCTGACAAAATCGCTGCAAAAGCCGGGAGATATGGTAAAATTTGAATATCAGGCAAAAAGTAAATTCGGGGATACCCGTTGGATTTCTGCCAGTTCCCAGTTCCTGAAACTGGATAAAAATCAGAATCCGGTCATTCAGCGTACCATGACGGATATTACAGAAAAAAAGACGCTGGAACTGCAGCTTCGGCAGGAGCGGGAGGTCTATCAGCTGGCTCTGGAAAGCAGTGCGGATATTCTGTATGAATATGATATGAAAGACGACTGTCTGATCATGTATATGCCTTACACGGATAAAAACGGAACAAAGCATACCAGACGGGAAATTATTGCAGATTACCGGAACAAGGTAATTGCCGGAGAAGCCGTTCGGGCAGAAGATGTTTCCAAACTGAAAAAACTCTTTGTGGGCAGTATGGAAGATAACATGGAGGTTCAGCTCAAAACAGAAGAAGGCGTCCGCTGGTACCGGGTATCCGGCAAGAAAGTATTTGAAAACGGCCAGGCTGTCAGAATTGTAGGCACCATGCACGACATTCATGAGGTAAAAGAAGTGCAGAGGGAAAACCAGAACAATCTGGAAGAACTGAGAATCAACCGTCTGGCCATCAATTCCCTGAGCAATTCCTACACGGGCATTCATTATGTAAATCTCCATTCAAACACTTACTATGCAGTCCGGATACCGGGACATTTAAGAAGCATGATTCCAAAACGTGGCGATTACACGGATGTGATTTATCACTATATTGAAACGCAGGTGGCCTTTGAAGACAGGGGAAAAGTGAGCAAATTTGTGGATCCGGAATATCTGATACAGCGGCTAAGCCCCGGAAACAGCCATATTGAGACAGAATACCGCTGTGTCAGAAAGGAACAGAATCATCCGGTGTGGAACCGCCTGGAAATCAATCTGGTTTCCTGTAAAAACAATATACCGGAATATGTCACCATCAATTTTCTGGATATCACCGGTGAAAAACGCAGAGCGCTGAAACGACAGTATGATAATGCCCTCCTTGGGTATGCCATTTCCGATTCCTATGATTCCATTTTTGAGATTGGACTGGATCACGACACCATTTACCGGGTAATTTTTGACGGAAAAGAAGTTTCACGTAAAAAATATACCAGACACTTTACGGAGATGATACAGGAAAATCTGCAAAATCTTGTACATCCGGATTCCAGAGAAGAATATCTCCGGATGATGAATCTGGAACGTCTGCGCGCCCAGACCGATGAAAATTACAGTGAACTGCTGATGCAGAACGGGGAAGGAGGATATGAATGGATTTCTCTGACTCTGCGTACGGTAACCAGAGATAACAGCAGAAGGATGCTTCTGTTTACCAAAAATGTGGACGCCCGCAAGAGGAAAGAACTGGAAGCCCTGGAGCGGGAGCAGAAAAGCCGGGAAGCCATTATGGAGGCCTATGAGGCAGCAAACCGTGCCAATGAGGCCAAGAGCCAGTTTCTGTCCAGAATGTCCCATGATATCCGCACTCCTCTGAATGCGATTATCGGAATGACAGCTATTGCGGGAACTCATCTGGACGATACGGACAGGATTCAGGATTGTCTGGGCAAAATTTCATCTTCCGGCAAACTTCTTCTGAATCTGATTAATGAAGTGCTGGATATGTCAAAGGTGGAAAACGGCAATATTTCTTTGAATGAGGAAGAATTTAATCTCTCCGATATTATCCAGAATATTCTGGAAGTGGTAAAACCCAATCTGGCAGAAAAATCCCAGGAAATCAAAGTGGATATCCGTTCTCTGCAGCATGAGGAAGTAGTGGGAGACACCCTGCGGCTGCAGCAGGTATTTATGAACCTGCTTTCCAATGCCATAAAATACACACCGGAAGGCGGTCTGGTGTCACTGCATATCCGTGAGCGGAAATCTACGGTAAGCAGTGCGGGCTGTTATGAATTTATTTTTGAAGATACGGGAATCGGTATGGCGCCGGAATTTATTCCGAAGCTGTTCGAGCCTTTTGAACGGGCCGAAGACTCCAGAGTCAGCAAAGTACAGGGTACCGGTCTCGGCATGGCGATTACCCAGAGTATCGTACATATGATGAACGGCACCATTCAGGTGGAAAGCGAACTGAACCGGGGTACCCGCATTACCGTCACCATTTTTCTCAGACTTCAGGACAGGGAACTGGAATCTGTTGCGGAACTGGAGGATTTATCCATACTGGTGGTGGATGACGATGCGGACATCTGCGAACATACCTGCGTTATGCTGGAAAATATCGGTATGCACGGAGAAAGCGTTTATTCCGGTACGGATGCGCTGCAGCGCGTGGAAAAAGCCCATCTGCGAAACGACGATTATTTTGCAGTAATTATGGACTGGAAAATGCCGGGTATGGATGGAATTGAAACGACGCGGGCCATCCGGAGCCTGGTTGGGCCTGAAGTTCCGGTCATCATTCTCTCTGCATACGACTGGTCCGAAATCGAGGCGGAAGCCAGGGAGGCAGGCGTAAACGGATTTATTTCAAAGCCTCTGTTCCGCTCCAGACTGGTATACGCCCTGAAAAAATTCCTTCCGGGCAATGAGGAAGAAGACAATACCGGAGAGACAGAGCAAATCCACTTTGAGGAAAAAAGGATTCTTCTGGTGGAAGACAATGAGCTGAACCGGGAAATTGCAGAAGAAATCATCGGGACAACGGGCGTGGCAATTGAGAGCGCTGAAAACGGAAAAGAAGCGGCAGACCTGGTAAGTTCCAGACCGGAAGGATATTATGACCTTATCTTTATGGATATCCAGATGCCGGTTATGGACGGATATGAAGCCACAAGGACAATTCGTGAGCTGGAAAAGCAGCGGAACCGGAGCGTTCCCATCGTTGCCATGACTGCCAATGCTTTTATGGAAGATATCCAGAAATCAAAAGAAGCAGGCATGAACGCACATCTGGCAAAGCCTCTGGATATTCGGCAATTAATGGAAACATTGAAGGAGTGGCTATCCCCGCCGGAAAGTATGTGCATGAAAAAAAGTGGTTTTTAAATTTCAGGCAAATTTATATTTTTTCTGAAAATGAACAGAATATAAGTTGTATATTCTGGATATCATATAAAATATACAAAAAAAAACTTCTATTTTTTCGCATATTTTTAATGTAATTTTCGAAAAATGTGTTACAATAACTTATAGCGATGCTTAAAATACCGGGGAGGTCCGTACATGGAAGAGAATGCAGCCAGTGGATTACGCGAGCAGCAGTTAAGACGAAAACGAATTAAAAAAATGAAGTCTACGATTGTTGCAGGAATCGTAATCTGGATTTTAACAACGAGCATATTGACGGTTACCCTGTTTGTAAAGCTGCTTCATATGGAAAACAGACTGGACGAGCTTGCAAAGTCTGTGATTTCCGTTGAACAGGTAGTGGAAAACCAGCAGGAAAAGAGTGCAGCATCTCCAAAAGAAACTGCGGAAACTCTGGACACGGTAAAAAACGGGACGGAAGAAGATAATCTTCTGAAGGAAGGCCAGACGCAGAAAGTCTATCTGACCTTTGATGACGGCCCAAGCGAAAGTACGTCCCGAATCCTGGACATTCTGAAAGAGAAAAATGTAAAAGCGACTTTTTTTGTAATCGGACAGGAAGATGCGGAATCCAAAGAACTGTACCAGCGGATTGTGGCTGAGGGGCACACGCTTGGAATGCATTCTTTTTCACATAAATATAATGTAATTTATGAATCTCTGGAGGCATTTTCAGAAGATATGGCACATTTGCAGTCCTATCTGGCGGAAGTGACGGGAGTTACACCGGAGATTCTGCGGTTTCCGGGAGGAAGCAGCAATCAGGTGAGTAATACGGACATGAAAGAATTTATCCGTTTCCTGAAAGAAAAGGGCATTACCTACTATGACTGGAACGTAGCCAGCGGAGATGCTACCAGTCATGCTTATACACCGGAAGAACTGGTGCAGAATGTTATGAATGATGTGGGAAGATATGAGACATCCATTGTACTGATGCATGACTCATCTGCGAAATCAGGTACCGTAGAGGCGCTGGCGCCGATGATCGACCAGCTGCGGGAAATGGGTGCCGAACTGCTCCCCATTGACGAAAATACAACGCCCATACAGCAGATACCCGCTGACAGTGTTGATTAACAATAATTTATGGAGGTACATATATGAGCTTTTTTAAGGAATTTAAAGATGACTTATCTCAGGCAGTAAACGAACTGCTTCCTGGGGAAGAAGAGTTAAAAGCAGCCACTCCCGAACAGCCGGATCTGGTGGTAAATACTCTGGAACAGGAAGTAGACGTGCAGTCTGAATTGAAAAAATTAGAGGGCCTGTTTGAAAAAGTGGACGAGACTGCAGCCAGACGTGCAGAAAAGCCGGTTGTTCCTGCAGTGGAGAAGCACGTCGAGGAGCCAAAGCCAACCATCCAGGAAGCAATTCAGGAAAAACAGAAAGAAACCGTAAAGCAGAAACCTGCAGCAGCAGAGAAGCCGGAACATAAGGAGGAAACAATTGTGAGTACAGAAGCTGTGAAAGAAGAAAATGTAGTAAATGAGGGTACCGGAGCGGAAGAAGTAATTGCAGAGACAAAGGGCATAGGCACACTGTCAGACGAAGTGTCAGACGAAGTAACAGTTATTACAGAAGGAACATCTCTGAAAGGTGATCTGGAATCTATCGGCTCTTTTGAACTGAGAGGAAAAATTGACGGAAATGTCCGCTGCAACGGAAAAGTGACAATTACCGGAAGTCTCCAGGGAAATGCAGAAGCATCTGAATTCTTCGCAGATGCTGCAAAAGTAGAAGGAGAAATTTCCACCACCGGAACCGTTAAGATTGGCCTTGGCTCTGTGGTAGTCGGAAATATTACCGCAAGCAGCGCAGTCATTGCAGGGGCAATCAAAGGGGATATCGACGTACAGGGTCCTGTTGTGGTAGATACTTCCGCAGTTGTAATGGGAAATATCAAATCACGTTCCGTACAGATTAACAACGGTGCAGTCATCGAAGGTTTCTGCTCTCAGTGTTATGCAGATGTGGATATGGAGACTTTTTTTGAAAAGAAATAAGGAAGGCATCCAATGAAAAGAATATTATTGAAGTTAAGCGGGGAAGCGCTGGCCGGTGAAAAACATACCGGTTTTGATGAAGCTACCGTTATGATAGTGGCAAAACAGGTAAAACAGCTGGTGGACGCCGGTACGGAAGTTGGAATTGTAATTGGCGGCGGTAATTTCTGGCGGGGAAGAACCAGTGAAAATATTGACCGTACCAAAGCAGACCAGATTGGTATGCTGGCCACGGTGATGAACTGTATTTATGTGTCTGAAATATTCCGCTCTGCGGGAATGATGACTCAGGTTCTGACGCCTTTTACCTGCGGCGCTTTTACAAAACTGTTCTCCAAAGACAGAGCTGACAAATATCTTTCCGGAGGGATGGTATGCTTTTTTGCAGGAGGAACCGGACATCCTTATTTTTCAACGGATACAGCTACGGTGCTCCGTGCCGTGGAAATTGAGGCAGAAGGTATTTTCCTTGCAAAGGCTATTGACGGCGTATATGACAGTGACCCCAAAATCAATCCTGCGGCTGTAAAATACGATGAGATTTCCATTCAGGAAGTGATTGACCGCCAGCTTGCAGTGATAGATTTGACGGCGTCCATCATGTGTATGGAGAATAAAATGCCCATGTATATCTTCAGTTTAAACGAGGAAAACAGTATTGTGAAAGCAATCAGCGGGGAGTTTTCCGGAACAAAAGTTACAGTATAGCATAAAATCGGGAGGGTTCTTATATGGATGAAAGATTACAGCAATATGATAACAAAATGCAGAAATCTTTTGATAATCTGCTGGCGGAATTTGGCTCTGTTCGTGCAGGACGCGCCAATCCCCATGTGCTGGATAAACTGAAGGTGGATTACTATGGAACGCCTACCGGGCTTCAGCAGGTGGCAAATATTTCCGTACCGGAACCAAGAATGCTTCTGATTCAGCCCTGGGAAGCAAGTATGGTACGCGTGATAGAAAAAGCAATTCTTACGTCTGACCTTGGAATCAACCCTACCAATGACGGAAAGGTGATTCGCCTTACATTTCCGGAGCTGACAGAGGAACGGAGAAAAGAACTGGCAAAGGATATAAAGAAAAAGGGCGAGTCTGCAAAAGTTGCTGTCCGCAATATCCGAAGAGACGCTAACGATTTTCTGAAGAAACTGGGGAAATCCAGTGATATTTCCGAAGACGAAGTGAAAGAACTGGAAGAAAAGGTGCAGAAACTGACAGACAAATATGTGGCTGATATTGATAAGGCAGTAGAAGAAAAATCAAAGGAAATTCTTACAGTATAAATCCGCCTGCGAGAGAGTTCGCAGGCGAACTCTTTTTTATCTTACAGGAAAGACCTAAGATAAAAATTAAGATGCGCACTCGTGCGAACGGAAGGTGTCACTACGTGACCGTCCTAAGGCATCCCCCAGGCAAGCCTGGTACCCCTTAGGACAAATCCGCACTCGGCGCGTCAAAGTGGGCAGGCCCACTTTGTTGCCACAACTCAAGGAGGTAGCTATGGAAGTTCCACAACATGTAGCAATTATTCTGGATGGAAACGGAAGATGGGCCAGGCAGCATGGTATGCCGAGAAATTACGGACATACCCAGGGGGCCAAAAATGTGGAAACCATCTGCCGGGAAGCCTGGAATATGGGAATAAAATATCTGACTGTTTATGCTTTTTCCACGGAAAACTGGAGTCGTCCCAGGGATGAAGTCAGCGCTCTGATGAAGCTGCTGCGCAATTACATGAAAAACTGCATGAAAACCGCAGAAAAAAATCATATGCGGGTAAGAGTTATTGGAGATATTTCCAGGCTGGAGCCGGATTTACAGGAGAGTATCCGCAGGCTGGAAGAATTCTCCAAAAACCAGGATGGTCTGAATTTTCAGATTGCCATCAATTACGGCAGCCGGGACGAAATGCTGCGGGGTATGAAGCAGATGCTGTCAGACTATCGGGAAGGGAAATTTGAACTGGAGGAACTGGATGAAAAAATGTTCGAGAACTATCTGGACACCAGGGATATTCCCGCTCCGGATTTGCTGATTCGCACCAGCGGGGAATTGCGTCTGTCCAATTATCTTCTCTGGCAGCTCGCATACAGTGAACTCTATTTTACGGATGTTGCCTGGCCTGATTTTACAAAAAAGGAATTAGAAAAAGCTGTTCAGGACTATAATAAAAGAGACAGACGTTTCGGCGGAGTTGCAGAAACGGAAGCAGAAGAGGCAAAAGCAGATAAAGGAGGAGCAGAAAGTGTTTAAAACACGGTTGTTGAGTGGTATTATCCTGGTAATTGCCGCACTTGTTCTTATTACGACAGGAGGATTTGTATTGCTTTCGTGCCTGGCAGTTATTTCCGTGATTGGATTATACGAACTTTACCGGGTATTCCATATGGAAAAATCTCTGCCGGGACTGGTGGGATACGGAGCTGTGCTTCTCTGTTATCTGGATTTGGGTTTCCCCTTTTTTCCGGAATTCGGCGTATTTGTCCTGGGTCTGCTGATTCTGCTGATGGCCGTTTATGTATTCTCCTTTCCAAAATACCAGGCAAATCAGGTATTTGCCGGATTTGTCGGCGTATTTTATGTGGGAGTCATGTTATCCTGCATTTATCAGACAAGAGTGCTTCCGGCAGGCGCTTATATTGTCTGGCTGATTTTTCTCTGTTCCTGGGGATGCGATACCTGCGCCTACTGTGTGGGGGTGCTGACTGGAAAACATAAGATGGCTCCGAAACTGAGTCCCAAAAAATCCGTGGAGGGTGCAGTGGGCGGTATAGTGGGTACCATCCTCCTTACGCTCTTATATGGTACGGTATTTCAGAAGCAGATGAACCTTTCTACCGGACATATTTTTATTCTGGCCGGAATTACCGCAGCGGGCGGCGTTATTTCCATGATTGGAGACCTGGCGGCGTCCGCCATTAAGCGTAATTATGAGATTAAAGATTATGGAACACTGATTCCTGGTCACGGAGGTATTCTGGACCGTTTTGACAGCGTAATTTTTACCGCACCAGTCATTTATTATATGGCACGGTTTCTGATATCAGGATAGCCAGGCGAAAGAGGTAGGTTATGAAAAAAATTGCAATATTAGGATCCACCGGTTCCATAGGGACGCAGACCCTTGAAATTGTCCGGGAGCAGAAAGATATTCAGGTAACAGCTCTGGCCGCCGGGAAAAATATCCGGCGTCTGGAAATGCAGATTCGGAAGTTTTCTCCGGAAGTAGCCGCGCTCTGGGAGGAAGAAGACGCCCAATCCTTAAGGGAACTGGTAAAAGATCTTCCGGTCAGGATTGTATCCGGTATGGAAGGGCTTCTGGAAATAGCTGCAATGCCCGGAACGGAAATTCTGGTCACAGCCATTGTTGGAATGCTGGGAATCCGGCCAACCATTGCGGCTATTGAAGCCGGAAAAACCATTGCTCTGGCCAACAAAGAAACACTGGTAACAGCCGGTCACATTATCATGCCGCTGGCCAGAGAAAACCATGTTTCCATTCTTCCGGTAGACAGTGAGCACAGTGCCATTTTCCAGTCCATGCACGGAGAACGGGAACATGGAAATGAGATTCAGAAAATACTTCTTACCGCTTCCGGCGGACCCTTTCGGGGCAAAAAGCAAAAGGATTTGGAGAAGGTGCAGGTGGAAGATGCATTAAAGCATCCCAACTGGTCCATGGGAAAAAAGATTACCATTGACTCTGCCACCATGGTAAACAAAGGGCTGGAGGTTATGGAGGCAAAATGGCTGTTCGACGTGAAGCCGGAACAGATTCAGGTGGTGGTGCACCCCCAGAGTATTATTCATTCCATGGTGGAATATAAGGACGGTGCGGTACTGGCGCAGCTTGGCACCCCGGATATGCGTCTGCCCATTCA
Organism: Lachnospiraceae bacterium JLR.KK002; assembly: GCA_036941025.1. Lineage (NCBI taxonomy): Bacteria > Bacillati > Bacillota > Clostridia > Lachnospirales > Lachnospiraceae > Lachnospiraceae bacterium JLR.KK002. Next base: position 1,254,739 of record JAYMNP010000001.1, on the reverse strand, counting down.
GTATGCATTATATTACCCGGAACGAAGGAATTTATCGGGAAAACATCTTGATTTTTACCAGCTTTCCGGACTCACTTTTGAAAAACCGGATATGGAGACCTTTCCCGGCCTGAAACTGGCTTACCAAGCCATGGAGCGGGGCGGCAATCTGCCCACCGCCTATAATGCGGCAAATGAAAAGGCCGTGGCTCTGTTTCTGGAGCGAAAAATTTCTTTTCCGGAAATTCCGGAACTCATAAGTACCTGTATGGAACAATGTAATTTTGCGGAAAATCCCTCTGTGGAAGAAATTCTTGCAACGGAAGCAGAAGCGTATGCGCTGATAGAGAGCAGGTGGTAATATGAATATTATAATCGCAATTATTATTTTCAGTATTATTATTTTATTCCATGAACTGGGCCACTTCCTGCTGGCCAAATGGAACGGTATCAAAGTCAATGAATTCTGTCTGGGCATGGGGCCCACACTGGTGGGATTCACCAGAGGAGAGACAAAATACTCTCTGAAGCTGCTGCCTTTTGGCGGCGCCTGCATGATGGAGGGAGAAGACGGAGAGAGCCAGGATGAGAAATCTTTCAACAGCAAATCCGTCTGGGCCCGAATCAGCGTGGTGGCCGCAGGACCCGTTTTTAACTTTATCATGGCATGGATTTTCGCGTTAATTGTGGTAGGAATCATAGGATATGACCGGCCGGTACTGTCCGGAGTCATGGAAGGATTTCCCGCAGAAGAAGCAGGGCTTCAGGCCGGAGACGAAATTATCTCCATGAACGGCCACCGCACCCATTTTTACCGGGAAGTCAGTCTCTATTCCGGCTTCCATCCGGGAGAAACCGTGGATTTGGTCTATGAGCGGGACGGGGAACGCCATGAAGTAACTTTGTCCCCCAAACTGGATGAGGAATCAGGCAGGGAGCTGATTGGTCTCAGCGGCCGTCCCCTGGACCGGGAAAAGGGAACGGTATTCCAGGTAATTCAGAACAGTTTTTATGAGGTGCGGTACTGGATCTGGAATACACTGGAAAGCCTTCGTATGCTGTTTACCGGAAAGGTGGGCATGAAAGATTTATCCGGCCCGGTAGGCCTTGTAAAAATAATGGGAGATACTTATGATAATAACCAGACCAGCGGCGGAACCGGGCAGGCCATTTTAAGCATGGTGAATTTCTCTATTTTCCTGTCCGCGAACCTGGGAATCATGAACCTTCTGCCCATACCGGCCCTGGACGGAGGACGACTGGTATTTCTGCTGATCGAAGCCATCCGCCGGAAGAAAATATCTCCGGAAAAAGAAGGTATGGTACACTTTGTAGGACTGATGGCACTGATGGCACTGATGATATTCGTCATGTTCAACGACATTAAAAATATTTTATAGTACGGGAATTTTTGTATTCCCTGTACTTGCCGGACGTCAGAGGAGAACTGGTTATGAAAGAGACAATTATGCGGAAACACACAAGAGAAATTACCATTGGCAATCGGATAATCGGAGGGGAAAATCCCATTCTGATTCAGTCCATGACAAATACCAGAACAGAAGATGTCAAAGGAACCATTGCACAGATTCAGCATCTTACAGCGGCCGGATGCGATATTATCCGATGTGCGGTGCCCACCATGGAGGCTGCAGAAGCTCTTGTTGAAATCAAAAAGGGAATCACCATCCCTCTGGTGGCTGACATACATTTTGATTACCGGCTGGCCATTGCCGCCATGGAGCACGGAGCCGATAAAATCCGTATCAATCCGGGAAATATCGGCTCCAGGGAACGGATTCAGGCTGTGATTGACAGGGCAAAAGAGCGAAACATCCCCATCCGTATCGGAGTCAACAGCGGTTCTCTGGAAAAAGAGCTGGTGGAAAAATACCATGGCGTGACAGCAGAAGGCCTTGTGGAAAGCGCACTGGACAAAGTACATCTGGTAGAAGACCTGGGATACGACAATCTGGTCATCAGTATCAAGTCTTCCGACGTACTGATGTGCGTCCGGGCCCATGAACTGATTGCAGAAGAAACCGATTATCCCCTTCATGTGGGAATTACCGAATCCGGCACCATAACCAGCGGAAATATCAAATCTGCACTGGGTCTGGGTCTGATCTTAAGCCAGGGAATCGGCGACACCATTCGGGTATCTCTTACCGGAGACCCGCTGGAGGAAATCAAATCTGCCAAAATTATTCTGCGTACCCTGGGACTGCAAAAAGGCGGCATTGAAGTGGTTTCCTGCCCTACCTGCGGACGGACGCAGATTGATTTGATATCACTGGCAAATCAGGTGGAAGATATGGTCAGCGATATCCCTCTGAATTTGAAAGTGGCAGTCATGGGCTGCGTGGTAAACGGACCTGGCGAGGCCAGAGAGGCAGATATCGGAATTGCCGGAGGGATTGGAGAAGGTCTTATTATCAAACATGGAGAAGTCATTAAAAAAGTAAAAGAAGAGGAGCTGCTTTTGGCTCTCCGGGATGAATTACTGCATTGGAGTGAATAAACATGAGCAAGCTGTTTTTTGATGTATTTCCGGATTTAAAGGTTCCCTCAGAAATGGAAAAACTCATGACAGAGGTGGAGGTTACAAAAGTTTCCTCCAATCGTCAGAGAGACCGGCTCCGGGTTTATCTGCTCAGCAGCAGACTGATTGGAAAATCCAATATTTACCGTCTGGAATCGGATATCCGAAAACAGCTTTTTCCCAACCATGAGCTTTCCATAAAAATCATTGAAAAATTCCGTCTTTCCGGCCAGTACAGTCCCCGAACGCTGATGGAGGTTTACCGGGAAAGTATCCTGGAAGAATTTCGCGCTTACAGCCTGCTGGAATACAATGTACTGCGTATGGCACAAACAGAATTTCCGGAAGAACAGAGGATGCGCCTTATTTTTGAGGATTCTGTGATTGCAAGACAGAAATCAGAAGAAATTGTGGAGATTCTGGAAAAAATCATCTGTGAACGCTGCGGGCTGAGCGTGGATATTCAGGTGGATTACCGGGAACCGAAAGAGAACAGGCACCTGAAAAACAGCGATATACAGATTCAAAATGAAGTAAAAAATATTCTGCGCC